>NZ_JBFBJO010000006.1:0-395396 GCF_040702165.1 Streptomyces sp. NPDC086147
CGCGGCGGCCGGTCCCCGGGGACCGGCCGCCGCGACACCGGCTGGTGGTGTCTTCGGTGCGCGCGCCGTCGGACGTGCGGCGGCCCCCGGGCGACGGGAGGCGTCCGTCGGGCCGTGCGCGTCGGGCGGCGCGCGCGTCAGGCGGCGCGCGTCAGACGGCGAGCGCCTGGGCCCGGCGCTTCACCTCCGTGCCGCGGTTCTCGCCGAGCGCCTGCGCGGGCGTGCCCGGCAGGCTCTCGTCCGGAGTGAAGAGCCACTCCAGCATCTCCTCGTCGGTGAAGCCGTCGTCCCGCAGCAGGGTCAGGGTGCCGGCGAGGCCCTTGACGACCTTGTCGCCCTGGATGAAAGCGGCGGGCACCTGGAGTGCGTTGTTCTCTCCGCGGCGCACGGCGATGAGCTGGCCCTCCTTGACCAGCTGCCGCACGCGCGTCACCTCGACATCGAGCATCTCCGCGATGTCGGGCAGGTAGAGCCAGGCGGGGACGAGAGCATCGATCTTTGCGTCAATCTCGGTCACGGGACAAGCCTGCCATCCCGGACCGACAGCCGGTAGTCGGGCCCGGGAGGTATCACGCCGATCGGACGAAGCACCCCTAACGGACCGCCGCCTTCAGGGGTACGGAGGGGTCCGCCGCGCGGGCCGGGTCGACCGGGACCGCGGCCTCGATCAGCCTCCGTCCCTGGGCCAGGTCGCGGGGACGGCCGACGGCGAGGAGGGCGACCGGCACCCCGGCGCGCAGCCAGAGCACCGACCAGGCCTCGTCCGCCGGGTCGCCGCGCCACAGCAGCTCGTCCGCGCCCGCGTGGTGCCCCGCGTACTGGACGAAGCGCCCGAACTGCTCGGACCAGAAGTACGGCACGGGGTCGTACGGCCCGGTGCCGGCGCCCGTGATCGCGGCGGCGACCGCGCGCGGGCCCTGGAGGGCGTTGTCCCAGTGGTGGACGAGGAGGCGCTCGCCGTAGCGGGCGGAGGGGAAGGAGGCGCAGTCCCCGACCGCGTACACGTCGGGCAGGGAGGTGCGCAGCCGGTCGTCGGCGGTGACGGCGCCGCTCGGGTCGAGGGCGATGCCCGAGCCGGCGAGCCAGCCGGTGGCGGGGCGGGCGCCGATGCCGACGACGACGGCCTCGGCGGGCAGTTCGCGGCCGTCGGCGAGGAGGACCCGGCCGGGTTCGACGGTGTCCACGCGCGCGTGGGTGAGGAGTTCGGCGCCGTTCGCCCCGTACCACTCGGCCATGGGGGCGGCGACCTCGGCGGGCAGGGTGCCGGCGAGCGGGAGGTCCGCGGCCTCGACGACGGTGACGGCGCAGCCGGCCGCGAGCGCGGCGGTGGCGAACTCGGCGCCGATCCAGCCGGCGCCGACGACCACGACGGTGTGGCGGCGCTCCAGGACGGGCCCGAGGCGCACGGCGTCGTCGAGGGTGCGGAGCAGGTGGACGCCGGGGACGCCCTCGGAGCCGGGCAGGGTGACCGGGTGGGCGCCGGTGGCGATCACCAGCGTGTCGTACGGGACGGGTCCGGCCTCGGTGTCGACCTCGTGGTCGGCGGCGCGCAGTCCGGTGACGTCCACGCCGAGCCGGAGTTCGACGCCGAGCTCCTCGAAGTCGACCTCGAAGGCGGAGTCCTCGGCCTTCCCGAGGAGGACCGCCTTGGAGAGCGGGGGCCGGTCGTAGGGCTGGTGGGGTTCGGCCCCGAGGAGGGTCACGGGGCCGGTGAAGCCCTGCTCGCGGAGGGCGACGGCGGTCTGGACGCCCGCCATTCCGGCGCCGACGACCACGACGCGCCGCTGGGTCTGCTTCTGCTCGCTCACACGGCCACCTTACGTAACTGACGGCCCGTCAGGTGGGGTGGGGGTCGCGGCCCCCTCGTGACGGACGCGGGGCGGAAGCTAGTCTGGCGGGCGTAAAGCACTCGCGGGAGCCCGGACGCACCGGGCTGAGAGGGAGGCTGGCCGGCCTCCGACCGTACGAACCTGATCCGGGTCATGCCGGCGAAGGGAGGGGCTGGACGCCCATGCGTTCTTCCGACGATGCACAGGGATCCTCCGGCGCGGGAGGGGCTTCCGGCGCACGGGGAGCCTCCGACGGCCGAAGGGCCTTCGACGTCCTCGTGGTCGGGGGCGGGATCATCGGCCTGGTCACGGCCTGGCGGGCCGCGCGGCGCGGGCTGAGCACCGCCGTCGTCGACCCGGAGCCGGGCGGCGGGGCCGCGCGGGTCGCGGCCGGGATGCTCGCCGCCGTCACCGAGCTGCACTACGGCGAGGAGACCCTGCTCGGGCTCAACCTCGCCTCCGCCGCCCGCTATCCGGCCTTCGTCGCCGAGCTGGAGGAGGCCACCGGGCTCGACGTCGGCTACCGCGCCTGCGGCACCCTCGCCGTCGCCCTGGACGCCGACGACCGGGCCCACCTGCGCGAGCTGCACGCCCTGCAGACCCGCTGCGGGCTCGCCTCGGAGTGGCTGAGCGGCCGCGAGTGCCGCCGTCTGGAGCCGATGCTGGCGCCGGGGGTGCGCGGCGGCCTGCGGGTCGACGGCGACCACCAGGTGGACCCGCGCCGGCTCGCCGCCGCGCTCGTCGTCGCCTGCGAGCGGGCCGGGGTGGTCTTCCACCGGGCCCTCGCGGAGCGCCTGAGCGTGGTGCGGGACCGGGCGCGCGGCGCGGTCCTGGCCGGGGGCGGGGAGCTGGCGGCCGGGCAGACCGTGCTCGCGGCGGGCAGCCTGAGCGGGCGGCTCGCGGGGGTGCCGGACGAGGTGCTTCCGCCGGTCCGCCCGGTGAAGGGCCAGGTCCTGCGCCTGCGGGTGCCGCCCGCGTACGCCCCCTTCCTCTCCCGGACCGTCCGGGCCGTCGTCCGCGGCAGCCACGTCTACCTGGTGCCCCGTGAGAACGGCGAGCTGGTCGTCGGCGCCACCAGCGAGGAGCTGGGCTGGGACACCACGGTGACGGCGGGCGGGGTGTACGAGCTGCTGCGCGACGCCCACGAGCTGGTGCCCGGCCTCACCGAGCTGCCGCTCACCGAGACCCTGGCCGGGCTGCGCCCCGCCTCGCCGGACAACGCGCCGCTGCTCGGCCCCACCTCCCTGCCCGGCCTGCACCTGGCCACCGGCCACTACCGCAACGGGGTGCTGCTGACCCCCGTCACCGGCGACGTCATGGCCGAGGTGCTCACCACGGGCGCCCTGCCCGACGAGGCCCGCCCCTTCACGCCCCGCCGTTTCTCCCCCGCCCCTCCCGCACGTCAGGAGCAGCCCGCATGAGCGCGAACCCGCCCGCCGACGACGCGACCACGACCGTGACCGTGTCCGTGAACGGGGAGGCGCGCGAACTCTCCGGCCCCGTCTCCCTCGACGCCCTCGTGGCGACCCTGACCGCGGCCCCCTCCGGGGTGGCCGCCGCCGTCAACGAGACGGTGGTGCCGCGCGGCGAGTGGGCGTCGACGCGGCTCGGCGACGGGGACCGGGTCGAGGTCCTCACCGCGGTGCAGGGGGGCTGAGCGCGATGTCCGACGACGTGTTCGTCCTCGGCGGTACGGAGTTCTCCTCCCGCCTGATCATGGGCACCGGCGGCGCGCCCAGCCTCGACGTCCTGGAGCGCTCCCTGGTCGCCAGCGGCACGGAGCTGACCACGGTCGCCATGCGGCGCCTGGACCCGACCGTGCGGGGCTCGGTCCTCTCCGTCCTGGACCGGCTCGGCATCCGGGTCCTGCCCAACACGGCGGGCTGCTTCACGGCCGGCGAGGCGGTCCTGACCGCCCGGCTCGCCCGGGAGGCGCTCGGCACCGACTGGATCAAGCTGGAGGTCGTCGCCGACGAGCGGACCCTGCTGCCGGACGGGGAGGAGCTCCTGAACTCGGCGGAGACCCTGGTCGACGACGGCTTCACCGTCCTGCCGTACACCAACGACGACCCGGTCCTCGCCCGGAAGCTGGAGGACGTCGGGTGCGCGGCGATCATGCCGCTCGGCTCCCCCATCGGCTCCGGGCTCGGCATCCGCAACCCGCACAACTTCCGGCTGATCACGGAGCGGGCCGGGGTGCCGGTGATCCTGGACGCGGGGGCCGGCACGGCGTCGGACGCGGCGCTCGCGATGGAGCTGGGGTGCGCGGCGGTGATGCTGGCGTCGGCCGTCACCCGGGCGCAGGAACCGGTCCTGATGGCCTCGGCGATGCGGCACGCGGTCGAGGCGGGCCGGCTCGCCCACCGGGCCGGCCGCATCCCGCGCCGCCACTTCGCGGAGGCGTCCTCCCCGGTGGAGGGCCTGGCCCACCTGGACCCGGAGCGCCCGGCCTTCTGAGGCCCGGGGGCCCCGCGGGGCTCGTCACAGGTGTGCTGCGGTCCGGGGCACGCGCGCCGGACGCGTGGGCGCGGCTCGTAGACTCGTCGCCGTGGACACGACCCTTCAGGACCCCCTCGTCGGGCGGCTGCTCGACGGCCGCTACCGCGTCGACGCGCGCATCGCCGTCGGCGGGATGGCCACGGTCTACCGGGCCGTCGACACCCGTCTCGACCGCGTCCTCGCGCTCAAGGTGATGCACCCGCAGCTCGCGGCCGACGCCGTCTTCGTCGAGCGGTTCATCCGCGAGGCGAAGTCGGTCGCCCGGCTCGCCCACCCCAACGTCGTCGGCGTCTTCGACCAGGGCGCCGAGGGCGCGTACGTCTACCTGGCGATGGAGTACGTGCCCGGCTGCACCCTCCGCGACGTGCTGCGCGAGCGGGGCGCCCTCGCGCCCCGGGCCGCGCTCGACATCCTGGAGCCGGTGCTCGCCGCGCTCGGCGCCGCGCACCGGGCCGGGTTCGTGCACCGGGACATGAAGCCGGAGAACGTCCTGATAGGGGACGACGGCCGGGTGAAGGTCGCGGACTTCGGTCTCGTCCGGGCCGTGGGCTCGGCGACCGCCACCACCGGCTCGGTCCTCGGCACGGTCTCGTACCTGGCGCCGGAGCAGATCGAGCACGGCACCGCCGACACCCGCGCCGACGTGTACGCCTGCGGCGTCGTCCTGTACGAGATGCTGACCGGCGCCAAGCCGCACGCGGGCGACACGCCCGCCCAGGTGCTCTACCTGCACCTGAACACCGACGTGCCCGCGCCCTCCGCCGCCGTGCCGGGCCTGGCCCCGGAGCTCGACGGGCTGGTGGCGGCGGCCGCGGCCCGCGCCCCCGAGGCCCGCCCGCACGACGCCGTCGCCCTGCTCGGCCTGGTCCTGGAGGCCCGTGCCGCGCTCACCGACGCGCAGCTCGACGCGGTGCCGCCGCAGGCCCGGTCCGACGCCCGGGACACCGCCGACGACCGGACGAGCGTGATCGCCCGCGCCGTGCCGGCCGAGGAGCGCACCAGCGTGATCGACCTCCCGCTGCCGGCGGAGGCCGACGTCCGCGAGGTGCGGCACACCGGCCGGATGCCGGCGCCCGAGCCGCCCGCGGCCCCCGCCGGCCGCCGGCTGCCCCCGCGCGGCCCGCTGCTCGTGGTCGCCGCCGTCCTGCTCGTCCTCGGCCTGGGCGCCGGGGTCTGGTACATCAACTCCGGCCAGTTCACCCGCGTCCCCGCCGTCCTCGGCCAGACCGAGGACGCCGCCACGCGGCGGATCACCGACGCCGGCCTGGACGTCGGCAGCACGCGGCGCGCCTTCAGCGACGTGTACGAGCGCGGCACCGTCATGGCCGTCGACCCTGCTCCCGGCGAGCGCCTGCGGGGCAACGGCACGGTCGTCCTCACCCTCTCCCGGGGCCCGGAGACCGTGAAGGTGCCGAACCTCAGGGGCAAGCCGCTCGCGGAGGCGAAGCGGGCCCTGGAGAAGGAGGGCCTGGTCGCGGGGGTGGTCACCCACGAGTTCAGCGACTCCGTCGCCCGGGGCGCCGTGGTCGGCTCCGACCCCGAGCCCGGCACCGACCGCGCTCCCGACTCGGCGATCGCCCTGGTCGTCAGCAAGGGCTCCCCGATCGACGTGCCCGACGTCACCGGCGAGGCCGTCGCCACCGCCACGGCCGAGCTCCAGAAGTCCGGGCTCACCGTCCGGGTCGCCCCCGAGCGGGTCCACTCCCCCGAGGAGGCCGGCGCGGTCGCCGCCCAGTCCCTCGCGGAGGGCAGCCGGGCCGCCGCGGGCGACACGATCACCCTGACCGTCTCCAAGGGGCCCGCGCTGGTCGAGGTCCCCGACGTCACCGGCGAGACCACCGAGGACGCGCGCGCGGCCCTGGAGGGGGCGGGCTTCGAGGTGAAGCTCAGGAAGACCTTCCCGTACCTCGGCGACACCGTCGCGGGCCAGTCCGTGGAGGGCGGCTCCACCGCCCCCGAGGGCTCAGCGATCACCCTCACGATCAAGGGACTGTAGACACCCATGCGCAACCCCGTCGGCGGCCACGTCCCCGTGGCCGGCGGTCTCGCCACGGTCGGCCTCGGCTACGCCCGCGAGCTGGGCGCCGAAACCGTGCAGGTCTTCGTCGCCAACCCGCGCGGCTGGGCCACCCCGGCCGGGAACCCGGCCCAGGACGAGCGGTTCCGCGCCGAGTGCGCGGAGCTGTCGCTCTCGGCCTGGGTCCACGCCCCGTACCTGATCAACTTCGGCTCGCACACCGAGGCCACCGCGGAGAGGTCGGTGGAGTCGCTGCGGCACTCGCTGCGCCGGGGCCGGGAGATCGGCGCGAAGGGCGTGGTGGTGCACACCGGCTCGGCGACCGGCGGCCGGCCGCGCGAGGTGGCGCTCGCCCAGGTGCGGGAGCGGCTGCTGCCGCTGCTCGACGAGCTGACGCACCCGGACGACCCGGACCTGCTCCTGGAGTCGACGGCCGGACAGGGCTCCTCGCTCTGCTCGCGGACCTGGGACTTCGGCCCGTACTTCGACGCCCTCGACCGCCATCCCAAGCTGGGCGTCTGCCTGGACACGTGCCACGTGTTCGCCGCCGGGCACGACCTGACGGGCCCGTCCGGGGCGGCGCAGACGCTCGACCTGCTGATGGAGACCGTCGGCGAGGGACGGCTGAAGCTGATCCACGCCAACGACTCCAAGGACGTCGTGGGCGCCCACAAGGACCGGCACGCGAACATCGGGGCCGGTCACATCGGCGAGGACGCCTTCCGGGAGCTGCTGCGCCATCCGGCGACGGAGGGGGTGCCGCTGGTCATCGAGACGCCGGGCGGCAAGGAGGGGCACCGGGCGGACGTGGACCTGCTGAAGAAGCTGCGCCCTTGAGGAATACCCCTAGGGGGTATACGGTTCCGGTGTCGACAGGAACCGCTACCTGACATCGGGGGCCCTCATGCGACACGAAGCACACGCCGGCCACGCACACGACCACACCGGGCACGGCCATGAGCACGGGCACGACCACGGGAACGGGCCGCACCACTCCCCCGCCGGGGCCTCCTGGTCCACGGCCGCCAGGGCCACGCTGCACTGCCTCACCGGCTGCGCCATCGGCGAGGTGCTCGGCATGGTGATCGGCACCGCGCTCGGCTGGGGCAACGTGCCGACGATGGTCCTCGCCATCGTCCTGGCCTTCTTCTTCGGCTACGCGCTCACCCTGCGCGGCATCCTGACCTCGGGCGTCGGCCTCCGGACGGCCGTCAAGGTCGCCCTGGCCGCCGACACGCTCTCCATCGCGGTCATGGAGATCATCGACAACGGCGTCATCGCCCTCTGGCCCGGCGCCATGGACGCGCACCTGTCCGATCCGCTCTTCTGGACCGTGCTCGTCATCGCCCTCGCCGCCGCCTTCGTGATCACCACACCGGTCAACAAGTGGCTGATCGGCCGGGGCAAGGGCCACGCGGTGGTCCACCGGTACCACCACTGAGGCCGGAGCCGCCGGGGTCAGAGCTCGGGGCCGTCGCCCGGCTCCTCCTGGTACGAGTAGCGCTGCTCCCGCCACGGGTCGCCGAGGTTGTGGTAGCCGCGCTCCTCCCAGAAGCCCCGCCGGTCGGCGGCCATGTACTCCACGCCCCGGACCCACTTCGGGCCCTTCCAGGCGTACAGGTGGGGGACGACGAGCCGCAGCGGGAAGCCGTGCTCGGCGGTGAGCAGCTCCCCGTCCATGTGGGTGGCGAAGATCGTGCGGTCCGAGGCGAAGTCGGCGAGCCGCATGTTGGCGCTGTAGCCGTACTCGGCCCAGACCATCACATGGGTGACCTGGGGCGCGGGCGGGGCGAGCTCCAGGACCGTGCGGGCGGGGACGCCACCCCATTCGGACCCGAGCATGCTGAATTTCGTGACGCAGTGCAGATCGGCCACGACCGTGGAGAAGGGGAGGGCCGAGAACTCCTCGTGGTTCCAGCAGCGCTTGTCGCCGTCGGCCGTCGCGCCGAAGACGCGGAACTCCCAGCGGTCCGGCTTGAACTTGGGCACGGGACCGTAGTGGGTGACCGGCCAGCCGCGCTGGATGCGCTGTCCCGGCGGGAGATCCGCCGGAAGGCCCGGTGAACGATCCGGCTGATCCGCTTCCCGGTGTACTCCGCTCTCCGGCTGACCCATGTCATCCATGGTGACAGACCGCAAGGGGTGGTCATGACCAGGAGACCACTCCGACGACGCCATTGGGGCAACTCCCACTAAGCCTGCACTTACTGGACGCCCCCCATTCGGGGTGCGAGGATGCCGCCATCCTGCCCAGTTATGGCGTAGACACACCGCGTGAAGTGGAAGGAGCCTGTGCGATGCAGGGCGACCCCGAGGTCCTCGAGTTTCTGAACGAGCAGTTGACCGGCGAGCTGACCGCCATCAACCAGTACTGGCTGCACTACCGCATCCAGGACAACAAGGGGTGGACGAAGCTCGCCAAGTACACCCGTGAAGAGTCCATCGACGAGATGAAGCACGCGGACAAGCTGACCGAGCGCATCCTGATGCTCGACGGCCTGCCCAACTACCAGCGGCTCTTCCACGTGCGCGTCGGCCAGACCGTCACCGAGATGTTCCAGGCGGACCGCCAGGTCGAGGTGGAGGCGATCGACCGCCTCAAGCGCGGCATCGAGGTCATGCGCGCCAAGGGGGACATCACGTCCGCCAACCTCTTCGAGGAGATCCTCGCGGACGAGGAGCACCACATCGACTACCTGGACACCCAGCTGGAGCTGATCGAGTCCCTGGGCGAGGCGCTGTACATCTCGACGCTCATCGAGCAGCCGAGCTGATCTCCCGAGGTCAGGCGGCTTCCCCGAGGACGGTGGCGGGAGCGACGGCGGTCTCGGCCGCCAGGGCGGGGACGCCCCGGTCGACGAGTTCGCGCCGGGGGCAGTTGCCGCGCCCGAGAATGGCCTGAATGCGACGGACGCAGGACCCGCAGTCCGTTCCGGCCTTGCAGGCGGAGGCGATCTGGCGGGGCGTGTGAGCGCCCGCGTCGACGTGCTCCTTGACCTGCTTCTCCGTGACACCGAAGCATGAGCAGACGTACACGCGGCTCACCTCCCGCCGAGATCGTTTAGGTTACCCTAACCTTACCCGGTGGGTCGGGGCCGTAAAAGACCTGAAAACGACGATGGGGCGCGGATCACAAGGATCCGCGCCCCGTCGTCGTAGGAAACCACTTACTGATCGCGGTACATCTCCGCCACCAGGAAGGCCAGGTCGAGCGACTGGCTGCGGTTCAGGCGCGGGTCGCAGGCCGTCTCGTAGCGCTGGTGCAGGTCGTCGACGAAGATCTCGTCGCCGCCGCCCACGCACTCGGTGACGTCGTCGCCGGTGAGCTCGACGTGGATGCCGCCGGGGTGGGTGCCCAGCTCCTTGTGGACCTCGAAGAAGCCCTTGACCTCGTCCAGGACGTCGTCGAAGCGGCGCGTCTTGTGGCCGGAGGCGGCCTCGAAGGTGTTGCCGTGCATCGGGTCGGTGACCCAGGCAACGACCGCGCCGGAGGCGGTGACCTTCTCGACCAGCTCGGGGAGCTTGTCGCGGACCTTGTCGGCGCCCATGCGGACGATGAAGGTCAGCCGGCCCGCCTCGCGGTCCGGGTCGAGGCGGTCGATGTAGGTGAGTGCCTCCTCCGACGTGGTCGTCGGGCCCAGCTTGATGCCGATCGGGTTCGCGATCCGCGAGGCGAACTCGATGTGGGCGTGGTCGAGCTGGCGGGTGCGCTCGCCGATCCAGACCATGTGGCCGGAGGTGTCGTACAGCTTGCCGGTGCGCGAGTCCGTACGGGTCAGGGCGCCCTCGTAGTCGAGCAGCAGCGCCTCGTGGGAGGCGTAGAACTCGACGGCCTTGAACTCGGCCGGGTCGGTCCCGCAGGCCTTCATGAAGTTCAGGGCGTTGTCGATCTCGCGGGCGAGCGCCTCGTAGCGCTGGCCCGAGGGGGACGACTTCACGAAGTCCTGGTTCCAGGCGTGGACCTGGCGCAGGTCGGCGTAGCCGCCGGTGGTGAAGGCGCGCACCAGGTTGAGCGTGGAGGCGGAGGCGTTGTACATCCGCTTCAGGCGCTCGGGGTCCGGGATGCGGGCGCCCTCGTTGAAGTCGAAGCCGTTGACGGAGTCGCCGCGGTACGTCGGCAGGGTCACGCCGTCGCGGGTCTCGGTCCCCTTGGAGCGGGGCTTGGAGTACTGCCCGGCGATGCGGCCGACCTTCACCACGGGCACGGAGGCCGCGTAGGTGAGGACGGCGCTCATCTGGAGCAGCGTCTTGAGCTTGGCCCTGATGTGGTCGGCGGACACGGCGTCGAAGGCCTCGGCGCAGTCGCCGCCCTGGAGCAGGAACGCCTCGCCACGGGCGACGGCTCCCATCCGGGCACGCAGCTGGTCGCACTCGCCGGCGAAGACGAGCGGAGGATACGACTCGAGGTCCGCGATCACATCGCGCAGAGCCTCGGCATCGGGGTACTCGGGCTGCTGCGCCGCGGGCAGGTCTCGCCAGGTCGCCTCGGCGACGGCGTGGGAATCAGCGTTCACGGTCACACGGACAACATTACGGGGTTCTTCGTCCGGTCCTGTCCCACCGACCAGTGGCTGAGACGAGTGCCCGGAATGTCGGTCGCTGAGCTTCATGCCGCCGCACCGGGCCCCGGCTGGGTTACAGTGCTCGCATGTACGCGCCCCTGAACACGAACTGGTGGTGGACCGCTCTTCCGGCGGCCCACTGACTGCGCGTACACCGAAACACACGCGAAGGCCGCCCGAGGGGCGGCCTTTCCCGTACCCGGGGCCGTTCCTCTCCGCACACCGATGGAAGGAACGACGGACCCCATGGACCTCTCCCGTCTGCTCGACGACTCCTGCCCTCCCTTCGCCCTGCTGCGCAGGCGCACCCCGGGCCGCGACCACGACACCATCGAGGTGCTGATCGGCCGGGTCCACGAGGCCGAGCGCCTCGCGGAGCTGCCCGTGGGCCCGCTGCCGACGCTCGCGCTCGTGCCCTTCCGGCAGATCCGGGAGCGCGGCTTCGACGTGCGCGACGACGGCACCCCGCTCTCCGTGCTCGTCGCCGAGGAGGTGCACGAGCTGCCGCTCGCCGAGGCCCTGGAGCAGCTCCCGGTACACGACGTGCGGGTCGAGGGGGGCGGGTTCGACGTCTCCGACGAGGAGTACGCGGAGACCGTGCGGCGGGTGATCGACGAGGAGATCGGCTCCGGCGAGGGCGCGAACTTCGTGATCCGGCGCACCTACACCGGGGAGGTCCCCGGCTTCGGGCGCGCCGACGCGCTCGCCCTGTTCCGGCGGCTGCTCGCGGGCGAGCGGGGCGCGTACTGGACCTTCGTCGTGCACACCGGGGAGCGGACGCTGGTCGGGGCGAGCCCCGAGGTGCACGTCCGGATGACGGGCGGGACGGTCGTGATGAACCCGATCAGCGGCACGTACCGCTACCCGGCCGGAGCGGCCCCCACCCCGGAGGACCTGCTCGCTTTCCTCGGCGACCGCAAGGAGACCGAGGAGCTGTCCATGGTGGTGGACGAGGAGCTGAAGATGATGTGCACGGTGGGCGACCGGGGCGGGGTGGTGATCGGCCCGCGCCTCAAGGAGATGGCGCACCTCGCGCACACCGAGTACGAGCTGCGCGGCCGGTCGTCGCTCGACGTGCGGGAGGTGCTGCGGGAGACGATGTTCGCGGCGACCGTGACCGGGTCGCCGGTGCAGAACGCCTGCCGGGTGATCGAGCGCCACGAGGCCGGGGGCCGCGGCTACTACGCGGGGGCGGTCGCCCTCCTCGGCACGGACGGGTCCGGCGCGCAGACGCTGGACTCCCCCATCCTGATCCGTACGGCCGACATCGCCGCCGACGGGCGGCTGCGGGTGCCGGTCGGCGCGACCCTGGTGCGGCACTCGGACCCGGCGGGCGAGGTGGCCGAGACCCACGCCAAGGCGGCCGGGATCCTCGCCGCGCTGGGCGTGCGGGCGGGCCGGCCGGCGGCGGAGGCGCCCGCCTCCCCCCGGCTCGCCGACGATCCCCGCGTGCGGGCCGCGCTCGACGCGCGCCGGGCGGACCTGGCGCCGTTCTGGCTGAGGATGCAGGTCCGCTCGGCCGAGCTGTCCGGGCACGCGCTCGTGGTGGACGCCGAGGACACCTTCACCGCGATGCTGGCGCACGTGCTGCGCTCCTCCGGCCTGGAGGTCTCGGTGCTCCGGTACGACGAGCCGGGGCTGCGGGAGCTGGCGCTCGCGCACGAGGGGCCGGTGGTGCTCGGCCCCGGGCCCGGGGACCCCTCGGACGCGGCCGATCCGAAGATGCGGTTCCTGCGCGGTCTGACGGCCGACCTGGTCCGGGACCACCGGCACGGTCTGCTCGGTGTGTGCCTGGGCCACGAGCTGATCGCCGCCGAGCTGGGTCTGGAGATCGTCCGCAAGCGGGTGCCGTTCCAGGGCGCCCAGGTGCGGATCGACCTCTTCGGGCAGGAGCGGACGGTCGGCTTCTACAACAGCTTCACCGCCCGCTGCGACGACCGGGCGGCCGAGGAGCTGGCGCTGCACCGGATCGAGGTCAGCCGCGACCCGGGGACGGGCGAGGTGCACGCCCTGCGCGGGCCCGGCTTCGCCGGGGTGCAGTTCCACCCCGAGTCGGTCCTGACGACGGAGGGCGCGGCGCTCACGGCCTCGCTCCTCGCGGGCGTGCTGGTCTGAAGGTGCGGAAGTCCCCGGGCCGGGGTCACCCGGCCCGGGGGACCAGGACGTTCTCGCTGCGCCGGCCGGCGATGTGGTCGAGGACGTTGCGGAGGGTGGTATCGACGATCTGGCCGACGGCGTCCGCCGTGTAGTACGCCTGGTGGGAGGTGACCACCACGTTCGGGAAGGTGACCAGGCGGGCCAGGGTGTCGTCCTCGACGACCTCCAGGGACTTGTCGAGGAAGAAGAGCCCGGCCTCCGCCTCGTACACGTCCAGGCCGACGCCGGTGAAGCGGCCGGCGCGGAGCTCGGCGACCAGGGCCTCGGTGTCGACGAGCCCGCCGCGGCTGGAGTTCACCAGGATGGCGTCGTCCTTCATGGCCTTGAGCGCGGCGGCGTCGACGACGTGCCGGGTGGCGGGGAGCAGCGGCACGTGGAGGCTGACGAGGTCCGACTCCGCGAAGAGCCGCTCCTTCTCCACGTACCGCATGCCGAGGTCGACGCAGGCCGGGTTCTCGGCAACGTCCCAGCCGAGGAGCTTCATCCCGAAGCCGTGGGCGATCCGGGTGAAGGCCTCCCCGATCTTGCCGGTGCCGAGGACGCCGACGGTGCGCCCCCGCAGGTCCCGGCCCATCAGACCGTCGAGACGGAAGTCGAAGTCGCGGGTGCGGTTGGAGGCGCGGACGATCCGCCGGTTGACGGCCATGGCGAGGGTCCAGGCGAACTCCGCGACCGAGTACGGCGAGTAGTACGACACCCGGGCGACGGTGAGGCCGAGGCGCTCGGCGACCTCCAGGTCGATGTTGTTGAAGCCCGTGGAGCGCTGGGCGATCATCTGGGTGCCGCCGGCGGCGAGGATCTGCAGGACGCGGTGGTCCAGGACGGCGTTGACGCTGGTGGAGACGATCTCGTAGCCGGCCGCGATGCGGGCGGTGTCCTCGGTGAGGAAGACGTCCAGGCAGTGGACGTCGTGGTACCCCTCGAAGGCCCGCTCGATGAGGGGCTTCTCGTCCGCCTGCACGCCGAATGCCAGGATTTCCACGCATGCCCCTCGGTGCGGTGACGGGCCGGGTACCGGCGCCTGTGTCCTGTCAGCGCGAATATACGGCCCCCGCCCGGACCCGGCCCGTCGGACGGGTCTACGCGTCGTCGAGACCGCGCTCGATGGCGTACCGGACGAGCTCGACCCGGTTGTGGAGCTGGAGCTTGCCGAGGGTGTTCTGGACGTGGTTCTGCACCGTGCGGTGCGAGATGACCAGGCGCTCGGCGATCTGCTTGTAGCTGAGGCCCTTGGCGACGAGCCGCAGGACCTCGGTCTCGCGCTCGGTCAGCCGGGGGGCCTTCGGCTCGTCGCCGCCGGAGACCGGGGCGGGCTCGGAGGCCAGCCGGCGGTACTCCCCGAGGACCAGGCCGGCCAGGCCGGGGGTGAAGACGGGGTCGCCGGCGGCCGTGCGCCGCACCGCGTCGGTCAGCTCCTCCGTACTGGCGGACTTGAGGAGGTAGCCGGTGGCGCCGGACTTGACCGCCTCCAGGACGTCGGCGTGTTCGCCGCTCGCCGAGAGGACGAGGACCCTCAGCTCCGGCCGGGCGCCGACCAGCTCCTTGCAGACCTGGACGCCGGGCTTGACCGGCAGGTTCAGGTCCAGGACGAGGACGTCGGGGACGGCCGCCGCCGCGCGCCGCACGGCCTGCTCGCCGTCGCCGGCGGTGGCGACCACGTCGAAGCCCGCCTCGGCGAGGTCGCGGGCGACCGCGTCCCGCCACATCGGGTGGTCGTCCACGACCATCACTCTGATCCGCCGCTCGCTCACTGCTTCTCCGCCTTCCCCCGTGGGACCTTCAACTCGACCTCCGTGCCCTGACCCGGGACCGAGACGACCTCGGCGCCGCCGCCCAGGTCCCGCAGTCTCCCCCGGATGGAGAGGGCGACGCCCATCCGGCCCTCGCCCTCCGCCTGCGCGAGGCGGCCCTCCGGGATGCCCGGTCCGTCGTCCCGGACGGTGACGATCACCTCGTCGGTCCAGTCCTCGATCAGGATCCAGGCATGGGCGTCCTCGCCCGCGTGCACCCGCACATTGTCCAGGGCGGCGCCGACGGCCGCGGCCAGCTCGCGGGCGGCGGGCGGCGGCAGCAGGACCGGCGCGCCCGGCTCGGAGAGGGTGACCCGGGAACCGGCGCGCGGGGCGATCAGGACGCGCAGGTCGACGGGGGCGGAGTCGTCCACCTCGTCGTCCACCTCCACGACCCGGACCACGGCCCCCTCGGACTCGTCCTCGGAGACCAGGCTGGGCCGGGCGAGCCCGCCCGCCACCAGGGTGCGCAGGGCCACCTCCTGCTCGCCGGCCATCCTGCCCAGCTCCGCGGCCTCGCCGCCGAGCGCGGTGCCGCGCCGCTGCACCATCGCGAGGACCTGGAGGACGCTGTCGTGGATGTCGCGGGCGAGCCGCTCCCGCTCCCGGGTGGCGGCCTCGATCTCCAGGGCGCGGGCGAGGGTGCGCTCGGAGGCGCGGGCGACCTCCACGACGTACCCGATGGCGATGGAGGCGACCCAGACCAGGATCACGTTGTGGACGGTGTCCTGGCTGGGGTGGCCGCGCTCGACGATGTTGGCGACGGCGACGAGGGAGGAGGCGACGCCGGCCCAGCGCCAGCCGCCCTTGATGGCGAACGCGAGGACGGAGCCGGCCGTCCATATGGAGGGCAGGGTGGGGCCGTCGACCGACTGGGCGTGGGCGTCGGCGAGCGGGGTGAGGAGGATGCCGGTGAGGGCGAGGGCGAGGTCGGCACCGAGGAAGCGCTTGGTGCAGCCGGCCGCGTTCGCCACCTTGGGGAGGGTGGCGAGGGTCCAGACGCACAGCACCGCCAGGTAGACGACGCCGATCCAGGGCCGCTCGTACCGGTCACGGCCGAAGACGAAGACCAGGACCGCGTAGCCCATGGTCAGGACGCGGTAGCCGGTCAGCGCCCGCCACAGCGGCTGCTCGACCGACATCCGCACGACGCGCTCGCGCCCGGCCATCTCCCCCACCCCCCGACGCCCCTCGCGGGGCGGTTCTCCCTCGTGCGTTCCCGTGCCCGGGACCGTGCCTTACGCCCCGGACTCCTCGCGGGCGGCGATCTCGGCCTTCACGGCCTCCTTGGCCGCCTTCTCCGCCTCCGCGATCTGCCGCTTGGCGGCGGTGGCGTAGATGTCGACGTACTCCTGGCCGGACAGCTTCATGATCTCGTACATGACCTCGTCGGTCACCGAGCGGAGGATGAAGCGGTCCCCCTCCATGCCCTGGTAGCGGGTGAAGTCCAGCGGCTTGCCGATGCGGATCCCCGGGCGCATCAGCTTGGGGACGAGCTTGCCGGGCGGCTGGATCTTCTCGGTGTCGATCATGGCGACCGGGATCACGGGCGCGCCGGTGGCCAGGGCGACCCGGGCCAGGCCGCCGGGCTTGCCCCGGTAGAGGCGTCCGTCCGGCGAGCGGGTGCCCTCGGGGTAGATGCCGAAGAGGCCGCCGCCCTCGATGACCTCGATGCCCGCCCTGATGGCGGCCTCGCCGGCGCCCCGGGCGCCCGAACGGTCCACCGGGAGCTGGCCGACGCCCTTGAAGAAGGCGGCGGTGAGCTTCCCCTTCACACCGGGGCTGGTGAAGTACTCGGCCTTGGCGATGAAGGTGACCTTGCGGTCGAGCACGGCCGGCAGGAAGAAGGAGTCCGAGAAGGACAGGTGGTTGCTCGCCAGGATGGCGGGGCCGTCGGCGGGAACGTTCTCCAGACCCTCCACCCAGGGTCGGAAGGCGAGCTTCAGGGACCCGCCGAGGGAGAACTTCATCGCGCCGTAGATCAACTCGCCATGCCTTCCGTGTGCTGTCGGGCCCCGACTTTATCCCGTACCGGCGTACGCCCCCCGCTACGGCCCTGGTCGGTGTCGGTCCGGTCGCGTACGGTGAAGGCCCTTCCCCATTTTCCGTCGCTTCGGCGCACCGGAGGCGCACCCAGGGCGCATCCGGGGACGCGTCCGGTGGCGAACGCGAAGCCGAGCGAACAGGAGACCCCGGTGCCGGTCCTTCCCGGAGCCGAGCCGTACCGCCATGAGGGCGGAGAGGTCGGCGTCCTTCTCTGTCACGGATTCACCGGTTCCCCCCAGTCGATGCGTCCGTGGGCCGAGTACCTGGCCGAGCGCGGCCTGTCGGTGTCGGTGCCGCTCCTGCCGGGGCACGGCACCCGCTGGGAGGACATGCGGATCACCACCTGGCACGACTGGTACGCCGAGGTGGACCGGGCGCTGCGCGAGCTCCGTGAGCGGTGCGGGACCGTCTTCGTCTTCGGCCTCTCCATGGGCGGGGCGCTCGCGCTGCGCCTCGCGGCCCGGCACGGGGACGCGGTGCGGGGGCTCGTCCTGGTCAATCCGGGCAACAAGGTGCACGGCGTGGCCGCGCACGCGCTGCCGGTCGTCCGGTACCTGGTCCCCACCACGAGGGGCGTCGCCAACGACATCGCCAAGGAGGGCGTGACGGAGGTGGGCTACGACCGGGTGCCGCTGCACTCGGCGTACTCGCTGCGCCGGTTCTTCCGTACGGTGGACGGGGAGCTGCCGCAGGTCACGCAGCCGCTGGTGCTGCTGCACAGTCCGCAGGACCACGTGGTGCCGCCGGCCGACTCGGCCAGGATCCTGAGCCGGGTCTCCTCGACGGACGTCCGCGAGGTCCTGCTGGAACAGAGCTACCACGTGGCGACGTTGGACCATGACGCGGAGCGGATCTTCGACGAGAGCTGGGCCTTCGTCGAGCGTCTCGCGCCGGAACCGGTCGGCGGGAAGGGGAGCAGGAGCGGTGGCTGAGCAGCAGGACGGCGGAGACCGGGATCCGCAGCCCATCGACGAGGAGGCGGCCTGGGCCGCGATCGTCGCGGGGTACGGCGAGGAGCCCGCGGACCCGCCGGGGACGAGGCCGTACCGGCCGATCGAGAACCTGTCGCTGCCGGAGCCGGAGGACCTCGACGGGGACGAGGACGACGGGTTCCGGAAGAGGAAGACCGGGGACGCGCCGGAGGCGGCCGGGAAGCCGGACCTGGTCTGGAAGCCGAAGACGGACGGCGGGCCGGGCGTTTCCGGTACCTCCGGGGAGTCCAAGGCTTCCGGGGACTCCGGGGCTTCCGGCGTTTCCGGGGCTTCTGGGGCTGCCGGGTCTTCCGGTGCGGAGAAGGAGCCCGAGGACGGCGAGGAGCCGAAGACGGGGACGGAGGCGGGGGCGGACGGGGCCGGTCCGGAGAAGCCGGTGCTCGGCGGCTCGATCGTGTTCGCGCCCGGGGTGCGGCCCGCCGGCCCCCGGGACTACTCCCCCGCCGAGCCGGAGGACGGCCCGGAGGGCTCGGACGAGGGCCACTTCGTGCCGCCGGAGCCGCCCCCGCTGCCGGAGGCGGACGCGACGGCCAAGTTCGCCTGGCTCGGTGTGATCGGCGGCCCGGTGCTGCTGCTCGTGGCCGTCCTCCTCCAGTGGGACATGACCTGGTGGCTGACGACGCTCTGCGTGGGCGGCTTCCTGGGCGGCTTCGCGACCCTGGTCGCGCGCATGAAGCCGGACGACGACGACGACGGCTTCGACGACCCGGGGCGCGGGGCGGTCGTGTAGGGCCCCGTCCGGCGGACAGGGGCCGGACGGGCCCCGAGGCTCCGGCTCCTACGCGGCGGGCACCCGGACCGCCGCGAGCACCGGCAGGTGGTCCGTGGCGGCCCTCAGGTCGGCGGGGTCCAGGTCCACCGGGACCCCGCAGCCGAGGAACTCGACGCCGGGGGTGGCCAGGACGGCGTCGATACGCTGGTGCGGGTCCTCGGGGATCGAGGTGTGCTCGCCGCCCCACGGGCTGACGGCCCAGCCGTCCCGCAGCTCCCCGGTCAGCCGGGTGAAGGCGGGGCCGCCGGGCCGTTCGTTGAGGTCGCCGGCGACGAGGACGTGCGGGGTGCCGAGGGCGGCGACCCGGTCGAGGACCATGCCGGCCTGGGCGTACCGCTCGTCTTCGCGCAGGCTCAGGTGGCAGCTGATCAGTCCGATCCGGGCCCCGCCGAAGCGGACGACCGCCGTCGCCAGGCCCCGGCGGTGCAGGCCGGGGGTGAGCGGGAGGAGCACGTCCTCGGTGCGTTCCACGGTGGCCCGCAGGGAGCAGAGCAGCAGCGGGCCCGCCGCGGTGGCACCGCCGCTCAGGACGACGAGCTCGCTCTTGGCGGCGAGCCGGGCGGCGTGCTTGCGCCAGCGGAAGAAGCGCGGGGCCTCCTGGACGAAGACGACGTCGGGGGCGCAGGCCCGGATGACCCGGGCGAGGGCGTCCTCGTCGTCGCGCATCGAGCGGACGTTGTAGCTCAGGACCCGGAGGACGGCCGAACCGTCCTCGTCTGTGCGGGAGTTGGGCAGTTCGGTGATCGCCATGCGGGCCAACATACGACGACCGCCCGCCGGGTCCGAGAGGACGCGGCGGGCGGTCGTCGCAAGGTGTTCATCCGCCTCCGTACGGGTGTCCCCGTACGGGTGCGGTCGCGCGGGGCCTCCGTGCGGGCGCCCCCGTGCGGAGGTCAGCCCTGGCGGGCCAGGTCCGCGGCGCCGACCAGGCCGGCCTTGTTGCCGAGCTGGGCGGCGAGGACCTGGGCGTGCGGGCGCCACTGGCCGCCGATCAGCCAGCGCCGGAACGACTTGCGGATCGGGCCGAGGACGAGCTCGCCCTCGTCCGAGACGCCGCCGCCGACGATGAACGCCGAGGGGTCGAAGAGCGAGGCCAGGTCGGCGAGGCCGGCACCGGCCCAGCGGGCCAGCTCCCGGAAGGAGTCGACGGCGACCGGGTCGCCGGCGCGGGCGGCCTGGCTGACGTGGCGGCCCTCGATGCCCTCGGGGCTGCCGTCGCCGAGGCTCAGCAGGACCTCGGCGTTCTCCGGGGTGGCGGCGGCGCGCTGCCGGGCGTACCGGACGAGGGCGCGACCGGAGGCGTACTGCTCCCAGCAGCCCTGGCTGCCGCAGCCGCAGAGCAGGCCGTCGGGGACGACCCGGATGTGGCCGAATTCGGCGGCCACACCGAAGCGGCCGCGGCGCAGCTTGTTGCCGATGATGATGCCGCCGCCGAGGCCGGTGCCGAGGGTGATGCAGATGACGTCCTCGTGGCCCTGGCCGGCGCCGAAGCGGTACTCGCCCCAGGCCGCGGCGTTGGCGTCGTTCTCGACGACGACGGGCAGGCCGACGCGCTGCTCGACCTTGTCCTTGAGCGGCTCGTGCCGCCAGTCGATGTTCGGCGCGAAGAGGACGGTGGCGCGCTTGTCGTCGACGTAGCCGGCGGCGCCGATGCCCACGGCCTCGATCGCGTGGCCCTTGCCGGCCTCGGAGACCGCCGTGCTGATCGCGTCGACGATGCCCTCGGGGGTCGGCGGGGTGGGCACCTTGTGCGTGTCGAGGATGTTGCCCTCCTCGTCGACCACGCCGGCCGCGATCTTCGTGCCGCCGATGTCGACGCCGATGGTGAGTCCCATGTGTCCCTCAGTTTTCGGTCGAGCCCCGCTAGGGCCCACCGTACCCGAGGGGGAGGCGCGTCCTGATCAATCCAGGTCGATGTGCTGGCCGGTTCCGGGCCCTTCGCCGTCCTCGCGGGGCGCCTTCGGAGGCTCTTCCGAGGGGGTCTCCCCCCGGGTCCAGCGGGCCTCGTGGCCCTCGACGGCGGAGCGGTAGGCGGCGAGGAGTTCGCTGCCGGCGGCGGCGAGGTGGTCGAAGACCTGCGGGTTGCGCTCGACGACGGGTTCGACGGCTGCCTTCGCCTGGTCGACGAACTGCTGGACGGTCCGCGCGGCCTGGCCTGCGAGCAGCGGGTTCCCGAAGCCCTCGGAGACCTTGCCCGCGACGGCGTCGAAGAGCTTGCGGAACTCCTCGGCGGCCGTTCCCGGCCCGGCCCCGCGCTCGGCCCGGCGGCGGACCCTCTCCGCCTCCAGGTCCTCGGCGCACGCCTTGGCCCAGGCGTCCGAATCGCTCATGGCGCACTCCTCAGTCGGCTGGTACTTCGACGGTACACGGGCGTCAGGGGGTGCGGGGCCAGAGTCCGGGGTCGGGGGTGAAGCGGACGCGGAGGTCGCCGTCGACGAGGCCCGCGCCGGTGACGGTGCAGCGGCGCAGGGCGCCGGGGAGGGGGAGGTTGCGGCGGAACGGTCCGGCGGCCAGGAGCAGCTCGTCGCCGCGCCGGACGAGGGAGAGCTCCTCCTTGGCGGCGCCGGGCAGAGGGACGTGCCAGACGAGGACGCCGTCCTCCTCCCGCCGGTCCTCGACGGTCCACGCGGGCGCGGGCACGGCGTCGGTCCGGGCGGGGGCGAGGAGGGCGAGGTCGTCGGCGCCGCGCGGGGCGCGGCCGAGGTGCGGGAGCTCGTGGAGCACTCCGCCGGCGGTACGGAGTTCCGCGAGGTGCCGGTGCTGCTCGGCGGTCAGGCCGGCGAGCCAGGGGTCCTCGGAGCCCGCGGGCAGCAGCCGGTTGGCGACGACGGAGTCGAGGGAGAGGCGGTGGAGGGCGAGGCCGAGGCGGGCGGTGCGCAGGGCGCGGACGGCGGCGGGTCCCGGTTCGAGGACGAGCCGGACGGTGGTGCCGGGGGCCTCGACGACGGCCTGGACGGCGGCGAGTTCGGCCTCCCAGCGGGCGGTGGTCTCGTACAGCCACTGCGCGGGCATGGGGACCCCGGCGAGCTGGGCGAGCATCGGGCGCAGGGCGCGGGCGGCCTGCCGCTCCTGGGGCAGGAGCCGGCCCAGATAGCGGCGGAGCTGCTCGGGCAGGGCGAGGAGGGCGAGGGCCTCGGGGAGCGGCGGCAGGTCGACGACGGCGAGCTCGTGGTCGCCCGCGGCGGCCTCGCGCAGGGCCCGCAGCAGGGCGAAGGGGCGGCTGCCGGGCAGTTCGGTCAGCTCGGCGTCCTCGAAGGGCGCGGCGCCGAGCAGGTCGAGGGCGACGCCGGAGCGGGCCTGGAGGGCGAGGAACTCGCGGCGGAAGTCGGCGGCGGGCTCGGGCCGCAGCACCCGCAGGTTCCCGTCGTCCGGCAGCCGCCCGGCGTCCTCGGAGACGAGCAGCGTCCGCCGCCCGGCCCGCGCCTCGGCGAGGGCGGTCGCGGCGGCGACGGTGGTGCGCCCGGCGCCGCCGAGTCCGGTGACAAGGATGATCCGCATGCGGAGGACGCTACCCGCCTCCGGCGGCGGGGGTCCGGGGGGCCGAGGCGGGGGCCTGGCGGCCGTCCGTGACCGGGGGCTGGCGCCTCCCCGGGACGGGGCCTCGCCGACCGACCGTGACCGGGGCCGGCGCCTGTCCACCGGACGGGGCCCGGCCGACCGGGGCCGGCTCCCGCCCCGGAGCGGAACGGCTCGGCCCGGCCCGGCCGCCGGGCGGGGACGAGGGTCCGGCGGTGGGGGCGGCGCGCCCGCCGCAGGACCCGCCCCGGGCGGCGGAGGTACCCGCCACGGAGCCGTCGGGCCGGGCCCGGAGCCGTACCCCGGCCCGCCGCGCGGCGTCTACGCGCCGGATTCCACGCGCTTCTTCAGGCCCGCCAGAGCGCGGTCGATGATGACCTTCTCGGCCTTGCGCTTGATCATGCCGAGCATGGGGATCTTGACGTCGACGGTGAGCTGGTAGGTGACCTCGGTGCGCTTGCCGCCGTCGAGCGGGGTCAGGCGGTAGGAGCCGTCGAGGGAGCGGAGCATCTGGGACTTGACCAGGGTCCAGCTGACCTCGTCGGCGCCGGTCCAGGTGTACGCCAGGGTGTGGTCGTCCTTGATGGCGCCCGCGTCGAGGAGCAGCCGGACCTTCGCCGCGCGGCCGGCGGCGTCCTTCTCCAGGACCTCGGCCTCCTTCACCTCGCCCGTCCACTCGGGGTAGCGGGCGAAGTCGGCGATCACGCCCATGACGTCGGCCGGCGCCGCCTCGACGGTGATGCTCGAGCTGGTGTGTTCGGCCATCGCGGTGGCTCCTCCACTGTGCGGTCCGGCGGAAGTCAAGGGGGCACGGGCGTGCCGACGGCAGGCTATCGCGCCCCGGGCCCGGCCCCGCCACGGGAAGGCCGCAGGGGGGGCGGGAACGGCCGGGAGATCACCACTCCAGGGCGAAGGGCCTGCCCGTCGAGGCGAAGTGCCCCACGTTGACGCACTCGGTCGCGCCGACCCGCATCCGCCGGGCCAGCGGCTGGTGGACGTGGCCGAAGAGGGAGTAGCGCGGCCGGGTGCGCCGGATCGCGTCGAGCAGGGCCCGGCTGCCGCGCTCGAAGCGGCGGGCCACCGTGTCGTACGTCAGCTCCGGCACCTCGGGCGGGATGTGGGAGCAGAGGACGTCGACCTCGCCGAGCGCCTCGACCTTCGCCGCGTACTCCTCGTCGGAGATCTCGTACGGCGTGCGCATCGGGGTGCGCAGGCCGCCGCCGACGAAGCCGACGACGAGGCCGCCGAGCTCGATCCGCTCCCCGTCGAGGACGGTCGTCCCCGGCCGGGCGAATTCGGGCCAGAACCGGGGGATGTCCACGTTCCCGTAGGTGGCGTACGTGGGGGTGGGGAAGGCGGCGAAGAGTTCGGCGTACTGGCGGCGCACGGCGGCCTCGATGGCGGTGGTGCGGTCGATGTCGAGCTCGGCCCAGAGGCGGCGGCCCAGGTCACGGGCCTCGTCGAAGCGGCGGGCGGTGCGCAGCTCGACGAGCCGGTCGGCGTTCTCGACGCCGAAGAGGTCGGGGAAGATGCCCCGGGCGTGGTCGGCGTAGTCGAGGAAGAGGACCAGGTCCCCGAGGCATATCAGGGCGTCGGCGCCCTCCCCCGCACGGGCGAGGTCGCCGGCGTTGCCGTGCACGTCACTGACCACATGGACTCGCATGGAGCCACCTTAGGGGGCGCCCCGACGGCCGGTCCGGGAAACCGGCCGCGGACCGCCTCCCGGCCGCCCTACCTGCGGTTACTTCCGAGTCGGGAAACAGGTGGACTACTGTTCACGGAGCACCGTCATGCGTGTGTGACGCACGGAACATCTGGCCGGAACCCCCTATCGGGAACCACGTACTGATGGGTAACGTCCGGGCAGTCCAGTCGTGCTCACCCCCACTGAGCACCTGACCGAATATGGACTGACCGGTGCATCACACAGAGCCGTGGCGCCGGCGCCCGATGAGGAGCAGCAGTCTTGCGCGAGTTCAGCCTTCCGGCCCTGTACGAGGTCCCCACGGACGGCAACCTGACGGATCTCATCCGCCGCAACGCCTCCCAGCACCCAGACGTCGCCGTCATGGGACGCAAGGTCGACGGAGTCTGGACGGACGTCACCGCCACCGAGTTCCTCGCCGAGGTCCGCGGGGCCGCCAAGGGTCTGATCGCCGCCGGGGTGGAGCCGGGCGACCGGATCGCGCTGCTCTCCCGCACGCGCTACGAGTGGGTGCTCCTCGACTTCGCGATCTGGAGCGCGGGCGGCGTGACCGTGCCGGTGTACGAGACCAGCTCGCCGGAGCAGATCCAGTGGATCCTGGGCGACTCGGGCGCGACCGCCGTCCTGGTGGAGAGCGCGGCGCACGAGGAGTCGGTGGCCTCGGTCCGGGCGGACCTGCCGGAGCTGAAGAACGTGTGGCGGATCGAGGACGACGCCGTCGCCCGCCTCACCGCCGACGGGGCCGGAGTCTCCGACGAGCTGCTCGACGCGCGCATGTCGGCGGCGAACGCGGACGACCCGGCGACGATCGTCTACACCTCGGGCACCACAGGCCGCCCCAAGGGCTGCGTCCTGACCCACCGGGCCTTCTTCGCCGAGTGCGGCAACGTGGTGGAGCGGCTGAAGCCCCTCTTCCGCACGGGCGAGTGCTCGGTCCTGCTCTTCCTGCCCGCCGCGCACGTCTTCGGGCGGCTCGTCGAGGTGGCGTCCGTGATGGCGCCGATCCGGCTGGGCTGCGTCCCGGACATCAAGAACCTCACGGACGAGCTGGCCTCGTTCCGGCCGACGCTGATCCTGGGCGTGCCCCGGGTCTTCGAGAAGGTCTACAACTCGGCGCGGGCGAAGGCCCAGGCCGACGGCAAGGGCAAGATCTTCGACAAGGCCGCGCAGACGGCCATCGCGTACAGCCGGGCGCTCGGCACCCCGCAGGGCCCGTCCTTCGGCCTGAAGCTGAAGCACAAGGTCTTCGACAAGCTGGTCTTCAGCAAGCTGCGGGCGGTGCTCGGCGGGCGCGGCGAGCACGCCATCTCGGGCGGCGCGCCGCTGGGCGAGCGGCTCGGCCACTTCTTCCGGGGCATCGGCTTCACCGTCCTGGAGGGCTACGGCCTGACGGAGTCGTGCGCGGCGACCGCGTTCAACCCGTGGGACCGGCAGAAGATCGGCACGGTCGGCCAGCCGCTGCCGGGCTCGGTGGTGCGGATCGCCGACGACGGCGAGGTGCTGCTGCACGGCGAGCACATCTTCTCGGGGTACTGGAACAACGAGGCGGCGACGGCCGAGGCCCTCGCGGACGGCTGGTTCCACACGGGCGACATCGGCACGCTCGACGAGGACGGCTACCTGGCGATCACCGGCCGGAAGAAGGAGATCCTGGTGACGGCGGGCGGCAAGAACGTCGCCCCGGCGGTCATCGAGGACCGGATCCGGGCGCACGCGCTGGTCGCGGAGTGCATGGTGGTCGGCGACGGGCGCCCGTTCGTGGGCGCGCTCGTCACCCTGGACGAGGAGTTCCTCGGCCGCTGGGCGTCCGAGCACGGCAAGCCGGCCGGTGCGACGGCGGCGGCGCTGCGCGACGACCCGGAGCTCCTGGCGGAGGTCCAGCGGGCGATCGACGACGGCAACGCGGCGGTCTCCAAGGCGGAGTCGGTCCGCAAGTTCCGTGTGCTGCCCGCCCAGTTCACGGAGGAGGCGGGGCACATCACCCCGTCCCTGAAGCTGAAGCGGAACGTGGTGGCGAAGGACTTCGCGGACGAGATCGAGGCGATCTACCAGGGCTGAGCCCGGACGTGCGGAGGGGCCCGGGGCGCTGTCGCCCCGGGCCCCTCCGCGTGTTCCGTCCCGCTCAGAGCAGCTCACGCAGCCGTTCCGCGAGGAGGTCCCAGCGCCACTTCTCCTCCACCCAGGCCCGGCCCCGTTCGCCCATGCGGGCGCGGAGTTCGGGGTCGAGGAGGAGGGTGGTGACGCGGTCGGCGGTCTCCTCCGGGGAGTCGCCGCGCACGACCCAGCCCGTCTCGCCGTCGAGGACGGCGTCGGGGGCGCCGCCGGAGTCGCCGGCGACGACCGGCAGGCCGGTGGCGGAGGCCTCCAGGTAGACGATGCCGAGGCCCTCGACGTCGAGGCCGCCGCGCCGGGTGCGACAGGGCATGGCGAAGACGTCGCCGGCCCCGTAGTGGGCGGGCAGTTCGGCCCAGGGGACGGCGCCGGTGAAGCGTACGGATCCGGCCACGCCCGTCTCGTCGACGAGACGGCGCAGGTCCTTCTCGTACGGGCCGCCGCCGACGATCAGGAGGACGGCGTCGGGGACCCGGCGCAGGATGCCCGGCAGGGCCCTGATCAGGGTGTCCTGGCCCTTGCGCGGGACGAGCCGGGAGACGCAGACGACGACGGGCCGGTCGCTGAGCCCGAGGCGGGCGCGGACCTCGTCGCCGCCGGAGCCGGGGTGGAAGGTCTTCTCGTCGACGCCGGGCGGGAGCTGGACCATCCGGCCGGCGGCGGCGGGCGTGAGGGCCGAGGCGATCCGGGAGCGGGTGTACTCGCCGAGGTAGGTGATCGTGTCGGTGCCCTCGCCGATGCGGCGCAGCAGCTGCCGGGCGGCGGGCAGTTGGGCCCAGCCCGCCTCGTGGCCGTGGGTGGTGGCGACCAGGCGCCGGGCGCCGGCCCGGCGCAGGGCGGGGGCCATCAGGCCGAGCGGGGCCGCGGCGCCGAACCACACGGACTCGCAGCCGTGTTCGCGCAGCAGCGCGGTGGCGCGGGCGGTGACCCGGGGGGTGGGCAGCAGCATGGTGGTGCGGTCCCGGACGACGGTGAAGGGCTGTTCGGCGTCGAACGCCGCCGTCGCCTCGGCGCCTTCACGGCCGCGCTTCCAGGTGGAGGCGTAGACCACGACCTGCTGGGGGTCCAGGCGCAGGGCCATGTTGTGCAGGAAGGCCTGGATTCCCCCGGGACGCGGCGGGAAGTCGTTGGTTACGATCAGGGTCTTGTGCATCGTGGCCGACAGTACGCGATCGCATCCACCGCCCGGCACCACCACTCCCCCGCGCGAGCGGGCCGACCCGACGAGGACGAGTCAGTGACGACGGGCACCGTGGGGAAGGGATCGCGCGCGGGTCTGTGGCTTCCCGTCGGCCTCTGGGGGCTCACCCGGGTCCTCCTCCTGCTGTGCGTGTTCGACGTCGTGGAGGTCCCGGGACCGGACATCGCGTACGACGTCGAGAACATCTACCGGGGCTGGTACGAGGTGCTGCGGGACGGCACGTACCCGCTGGACGACATCACCTGGCAGTACCCGCCGGCGGCGGCGCTCGTGATGCTCGCCCCTGGTCTGCTGCCGTTCCTCGGCTACGCGTCCGCCTTCTTCGTCCTCGCCCTGCTCTGCGACGCGCTGGTCTTCGGGCTGCTCCTGTACACGGGCCGCCGGGCGGGCCGGACGTCCCGGGGCGCCTGGATCTGGCTGGCGGGCGTCGCGCTGCTCGGCCCGACCGCGTACGCCCGGTACGACGTGATGGTGACCGCCGTCGCGGTGGCGGGGCTCCTCGCGGCCGGCCGCGACCCCCGGGTGCTCGGCGCGCTCGCCGGTCTCGGGGCGGTCCTGAAGGTGTGGCCGGCGCTGGTGCTCGCGGGCACCCCGAAGGGACGGGCGACGTTCCGCTCCTGGTCGGCGGCGGCGGGCGCGGCGGCCGGGGTGCTGCTGCTCTGCGTGCTGTGGAAGCCGGGGGCGCTGTCCTTCCTGTCCTTCCAGCGGGACCGGGGCACCGAGGTGGAGTCCCTGGGCGCGACGGTCTTCCACGTCCTGCGGCACTTCGGCTGGGAGGGCGAGGTGCGGATGAACTACGGCTCGATGGAGTTCCTCGGCCCGTACGTGTCCGCGGTGTCGACGGCCGCGATGGCGGTCACGGTCGCCGTCTTCGGCTGGCTGCTGCTCTGGCGGATCAGGGCGCGCCGGTTCGTCTCGTCGACGGTGGCGGACGCGGCCTTCGTGGCGGTGCTGCTCTTCACGCTGACGAGCCGGGTGCTCTCCCCGCAGTACATGCTGTGGCTGATCGGTCTGGCGGCGGTGTGCCTGGCCTTCCGGTCGAGCCGGATGGAGCGGCCCGCGCACCTGGTGGTCTGGGCGACGGCGGTGACGCAGTTCGAGTTCCCGGTGTGGTTCTGGCACGTGACGCGGAGCGACGCGCTGGGCATGGCGGTGCTGTTCACGCGGAACGGGCTGCTGGTCGCCGCCGCCGTCCTGGCCTGCCGGATCCTGTGGCGGCAGACGGTCACGGAGCCGCGCCTCGCCGCGGCCGTCCCCGCGCAGGCCTCGCGTACGGAGCGCGAGGGGGCCCTGTCCGGCTCGGGGCGCCGAGGCGGGCCCCGGCCCTGATCCGCCGGACAGCCCCTACCCGAGCTTCTCCGCCACGTACGCCCGCCAGGCCTCGGTGAACTCCTCCGGGGTGGTGTCCAGGACGTCGTGGAGCGCGTTCTCCACCGCGCCCTCCCGGCCCGGGTGCGCGCCCACCGCCCGGTAGAACGCGGTCAGCTCCTTCTCGCCCCAGCGCTCCGCGATCAGCCCGCAGGCCAGCCAGCCGCCCTCGTAGGCCCGTGCCAGGGTCCCCGCGTCCCCGCCGAAGGAGAAGTCGGCGTCCTCCGGGAGCCGGACGGGCGGTTCGCCGCCCCGGACCGCGCGGCGCAGCTCGGGGGCGGCCTCCGCGGGCGTGCGGTCGGCGTCCCGGTAGGCGACCCAGTCCGCGAAGCCCTCGGAGAGCCAGACCGGGGTCGAGGGGGTGGTGTGGGCGCGGGTGGCGACGTGGACGGTCTCGTGGGTGAGGACGAGCTGGCGGCCGAAGTCGCCGAGGACCCCGTACGCGTCGGGGTTGACGATCACCCGGTCGGCGGGCCCGTCCGGTCCGCCCCTGGTCTCGCCCGTGGTGACGGCCGCTATCCCCCGGTAGGAGTCCCCCGGCTCCCCCAGGAGCTCCCCCATGGCGTCCAGGGAGCCGGGGACGAGGACGACCACCCGGCGGGCCCAGTCCTCGGGCCAGGCGCCGGTGACGGCGGGGACGGCCCGGTCGGCCGCCGCCGCGATCTCCCGGAGCCGCGCCCGGTCCGGGCCGGTGCCGAGGACCAGCGAGCGGGCGCCGTGGACGGCCGCGACGTCCCCCTGCTCCCAGAGCTGCCGGGGCGCGCCCTCCGCGGGCCGCTCACCGGTCACGTACCAGCGTCCGCCGCGCTCGGTGAGGTCCAGGACGCGGGTGGTGGTGACGGGCCGCCGGTCCTGGCCCTTGAGCCGGTGGCCGAGCTCGGCGCGGGCGGTGACCCGGTCGGGGGCGGTCCGGTCGACGCCGGTGACCCGGTACGACCAGCCGTCGAGCGGCACCGCCGCGAGCCGTCGGTAGAGGGTGAGGGCGGCCGGCGCGTAGGCGGGGTCGAGGGCGGCCCGGTAGCCGGGCTCGTCGCGGGCGAGGAGGGCCCTGGCGTGCTCGTCGAGGAGCGCCTGGATCTCCCGGGAGGCGGTGCGGGCGGCGGGCCCGGTCTCCGCGCAGCCGACGAGGCCCGTCAGGGCGAGCAGCAGGGCCAGCAGGCAGAAGACCGCCGGCCGTCGCGCTCCGTACCCCTGACCCGCCACGCCTCCGATCGTACGATCCGAACGGGGGACGCGGCTCCCGGGGCGGCCGGGACCCGGGCGGGCCGGGCTCCCGGAGCGTGCGTGGCCTGGGCGGACCGGGCTCCCGGACCGTACGGACCGGGCCCCCGGCCCCCGCCCTCCGGCTCAGACCCGGGTCACCGTCACGTGCGACATCATGTTCACCGGGTCGTAGCGGACCCGGGCGCCCGGGTAGGGGGCGTGGATGACCTGCCCGTTCCCGACGTAGATCGCCACGTGGCTGGCGTCGCTCCGGTAGGTGACCAGGTCCCCGGGCCGCGCCTGCGAGAGCGGCACCTGCCGGCCCGCGTGCCGCTGGGCGGCGGAGGTGCGCGGCAGGCCGATCCCGGCCTGGCGGTAGGACCAGACCATCAGCCCCGAGCAGTCGAAGGCGGAGGGCCCGGTCGCGCCCCACACGTACGGCCTGCCGACCGCGCCGCGGGCGGCGGCCACCGCCGCGGCGACCCGCGAGGAGACCGGTCCGGAGTCGGCGGCCGTCACCTCCCCGGCCTCCCCCGCGATGCCGGCGGCGCCGGTACGGGCGTCCTCGCGGCCGCCGGTGCGCGAGGCGCGGTCGAAGTCGGCGCGCTCCTCGGCGGTGAGGGAGGCGAGCAGCCGGCGGGCCTCGGCGAGCTTCCGCTCGACGGTGCGCTTGTGGCGGGCGACCTCGGTCCGGCTGCGCTCCAGTTCGGCCAGGGCCGAGCGGGCCTCGCTCCGCTTCTGGCCCAACCGGCGCTGCTCCCGCAGGAGTTCACCGAGGGCGGCGCTCTGGTGGGCGGTGAGCCGGTCGAGGGCGGAGGCGCGTTCGAGGTAGCTGTCGGGGTCGGAGGAGAGCAGCAGGGCGAGCGAGGGGTCGATGCCGCCGGAGCGGTACTGGGCGCCGGCGACCGAACCGAGGACGCCCCGCATGCGGTTGACGCGCTCCTGGCCGCGGGCCAGGCCGTCCCGGGCCCGGGCGACCGTGCGGCGCAGCGCGTCCGCCTTCTCGTCGGCCTCGTTGTAGCCCTCGGTGGCCCGCTCGGCCTCCTCGAAGAGGCGGTCGACCCTGGTCCGGGCGGCCTCGGCACCGGCCCCGGGGTCGGCGTTCGCGGGGACGGCCCCGAGGGACGCCGCCGCGGTGGCCGCGGCGGCGACGGTGAGGACGGTGACCCGGGCGGGTCGGCGGTGGGACGCCACGGATCGCGCTCCGTTCGGCTCGACGCAGACTGGCGCGGCAGACAGTAGCCGCTGATCACTCTCCGTCCAACGAAGGCGCCGGGCACACAAAGTGACGCCCCGCCGGAGACCACAGGTCACCGGCGGGGCGTCGCGTCAGGGTGCGTCGCGGCGAACCACCCGTTCGGGCGGCATGCCGCGGCGGGTCGCGGGGGTCAGCCGCCGATGCGGACGCCGAACTGGAACGTGCCCATGTAGTCCATGGACTCGTAGCGGACGTTGGTGCCCGGCTTGGGGGCGTGCAGGATCGTGTTGTTGCCCGCGTAGAGGCCCACGTGCGACAGGCTGTTGAAGAACACCAGGTCGCCCGGCCGGAGCTGGCTGCGGCCGATCTTCGTGCCGTCGTTCTGCTGGGTGTAGGTGACGCGGCTGAGCCGGGCGCCGGCCTTCCCGTAGGCCCACTGGGTCAGGCCGGAGCAGTCGTACGCGTTGGGGCCCTCTTCGCCGGAGACGTACGGCTTGCCGATCTGGGTGGCGGCGGCGCTGAGCGCGGCGGCGCCGAGGCCGCTCGCGGGGACCTCGTTGCCCAGGTCGACCCGCTCACCGGCGGCGCGGCTGGCGCGCTGCTCCTTCGCGCGCTCCTCCTGCTCGATCTTGGCCTTCTCGGCGGCCGTGAGGGTGTTGAGGAGCTTCTGGGCCTCGGCCAGCTTGCCCTGGTACTTCTGCTTCTTCTCGCCGAGGGACTTGCGGACGCCTTCGAGGTCGGCGAGCTTCGCGGTGGCCTCGGCGCGCTGCTGGGCGAGGGTGCGCTGCTTGGCCTGGATCCGGGTGAGGACATCGGCCTGCTGGGCGCTCAGCTGGTCGATCGCGGACGCCTTGTCGAGGTAGGTGTCCGGGTCGCCGGAGAGGAAGAGCTGGAGCGCCGGGTCGATGCCGCCGGAGCGGTACTGGGCGCTGGCGACCGAACCGATCTGGTCGCGCAGGGTGTTGAGCTCCTGCTGACCGCGGGCCACCTTGTCCTGGAGCTCGCCGATCTCCTTCTGCAGCTTGCCCCGGCGCTCGTCGGCCTGGTTGAACTGCTCCGTGGCCTCCTCGGCCTCGTGGTGCAGTTCGTCGACCTTCGTCTTGACCTCGTCGATCTTGGGCTTGGCGGGGGCCGCCTGGGCGCCGGACTGGGCGGTGAGGGCGACGGCCGCGGCCGCGGTCACGGTGAGCACGGTCACACGGGCGCGGCTCGGCTGCTTGGGTCGACGGTGGGACGCCACGAAGGCGGTCTCCTTCTTCCTCGAGCCGCCCGGCCGGTCAGGGCAGGCGGTTCCTCCGCCGTCACCCCGGATGGGTGATCGACCGCGCGAAGGTTCGAGGCCTGACCCTAGTGACCGAGTTGTGATCATTCAAATCCCACCGGAGAAAATCTCGCTCACGCACCACATTATTTACATACATCGCACGGGCTGTGATGGGCATTTGACGGTCCGCCGTCCAGAATCCGGGCATAAGGCCCAGGAGTTACGAGTGGTTACGAGAGCCGCGAAAGCCGCTTCAGCAACAAGGCGGACGTGACCGGACGCGCCCCCGCCTTCGCGACCCCGTCGGCCACCTCGCGGTCCGTGGAGACCACCACGACCGGCCGCCCCGGCGGCTCGGCCCGCACCAGCTGCCGGATCAACTCGTCGGCCGTGACGCCGGGCTTGGAGAACAGCACCCGCACCCCGCGCGGCGGCGCGAGCAGCACCGGGGCCGCCAGCTCCGCCCCGTCGAAGACACAGGTGACCTCGGCGCCCGAACGGGCCGCGAGGGCCGACAGGCTGCCGAGCAGCCGCAGCCGCTGCTTCTCCAGGGGCATCGTCGGATAGCCGGTCTTGGTGACGTTGTAGCCGTCGACGACCAGATGCGTCTGCGGCAGCGACAGGAGCTGGTCGAGCAGCGCCGGGTCGGTCTCGGAGAGCGCCCGGGTCGCGATGTCCTTCGGGGACATCCGCCCCGGCTCCACCGCGTCCACGGTGTCCGCCGGATGTGTCGAGACGGGCGGCAGCGCGAGTTCGCGGCGCAGCCCCTGGGCCGCGTCGAGGACCGTGTCGAGCAGCAGCCGCAGCCGCATGTCCTCCACCGAGCGCCCCTCGCGGGCGGTCCTGCGGCTGGCCTCCAGGGCCGCCTCGACCTCACCGAGCCGGGCCTTGAGCCGCCGGCCCTCGCTCTCGGCGGCCGACACCTGGGCCGCCGACTCAGCCCGTACGGCCTCGATCTCGCCCCGCGCCTTGCGCAGCGCGGCCTCGCCCCGCTTCACGTCGCTCTGCGCGCTGCGCAGCTTGCGGTGGAGCGACTCGGTCTCCTTGCGGGCCGCGTCGAGGTCGTGCCGCAGCTGCTCGGTCTCGCCCCGGGAGCGGTCCCGGGCGGCGGCGAGCTCCTCGCGCAGCCGCTCCACCTCGCGCCGGCCGGCCTCGTCGGCCCGCTCGGCGTCGACCCGCAGGGCCTCCTCGCCCGCGGCGGCGACCAGCTTGACCCAGCCGGGCGGGCGCAGCACGTAGGCGGCCGCCGCCACGTCGACGGGGTCGGCGGCCGCGGGCGGGGTGCCGCCCTCCACGGCTCCGGCCAGCTCGGGCTGGCCCTGCTTGAACCGCTCGCCGATCCGCTGCCGGAAGAGCGGATCGCCCTCCAGGGCGGCCGCCATCGCGTTGCCGGCGAACTTGGCCCGCCGGCTCGGGGTGAAACGGGCGTACTGCCGCAGGGGCGCGGGCAGCTCCGCGACGGTCAGCCCGCCGAAGGCGTCGGCGACCAGCGCGACGACCCGCCGCCGTACGCCTTCCGGCAGTGGGTGGTCGAGCGTCTCGGCAGCGTCACCTGCCGCGCCGGCCGGCTCTCCACCGTGCGCGGGCTGCTCCACGATCCGTCACCCCTATGTCGTCCGCGCCGTCCCTCAGGAGGCGGCGCCCGGCCTGTCCACCAGCTCGATCTGGTCCACCGCGTTGCACCAGCGGCAGCGGACCGACTCGATGGTCTCACTGACCACCTGCCGCTCCTCGACCGTCGGCTCTCCGGCGAGGTCCAGATGGACGTACTCGACGACCTTGGACGAGCGGGTCACGTCGAAGCGGGTGAGGTTGCCGCAGAGCGTGCAGCGCCAGCGGGTCTCGGCGGTCGGCAGGGGAACCGTCGTCATCGAGCCGTCCTTCTTCCTGTTGCGTGGTACTCAGGTGCGGGAGCCGCGGTGCGCCGTCGAACTGCGGTCGTACTGCCCGCAACCCTACGGCCTCACGGCCCGGCGGGGGCACGGCGAGGCGCTCTGTCCAGTTCGCCACCGGTACGCCATGATCTGTCCATGATCGATTGGCGAAACGCGGCGACCGGCGCCTGGCGGGGCGCCCGCGGCGGCCCCTCGGTGACGTACGCGCTCATCGCCGCCTGCTGCCTCCTCTTCCTCTTCGGCCCGGTCTCCGGGCTGAACCCGGTGTACGGCACGGGGGACGCGCTCCTGGCGGCCCAGGGCTCGTACTTCCGCCGCTGGGGGGTCGTCCCCGCCGAGCTGATGGGCGGTGAGCCGCGCGCCCTGCTCACCCCGTTCACCGCGCTCTTCGTCCACGGGAGCTGGCTCCACCTCCTGGGGAACATGCTCTTCCTGTACGTCTTCGGCGCGATGGCCGAGGAGCGGATGGGGCGGATCGGCTTCGCCCTCTTCTACCTGGGCACCGGCTACCTTGCCCTCGCCGGGTACGCGGCGGCGCACGCCCACAGCGAGCAGACCCTCGTCGGGGCGTCGGGGGCGATCTCCGGGGTGCTCGGGGCCTTCCTCTTCCTCTTCCCGCGCTCCCGGGTCACCAGCCTCTTCCCCTTCCTCTTCTTCCTGCCGCTGCGCTTCCCCGCCTGGATCGTGCTCGTCTTCTGGTTCACGCTCCAGTGGATGGCCGCGCGGGCGGCGGGCGCGGGGCCCGGCGTCGCCTATCTGGCCCACGTGGTGGGCTTCGCCCTCGGCTTCCTCTACGCCTGGGTGCGCTACCGGGGTGGGGATAGAGTGAAGGCCCCAGCCGCGGCGACCGAGGGAGAAAGCCAGCCGTGATCACCGCGATCGTGCTCATCAAGACCAGCGTGGACCGCATCCCCGAGATCGCCGAGTCGATCGCGGCGCTCGACAGCGTCAGCGAGGTCTTCTCGGTGACCGGTACGTACGACCTGATCGCCATGGTCCGGGTGCCGCGCCACGACGACCTCGCGGACGTGATCCCCGGCAGCATCAGCAAGATCCCGGGCGTCGAGGCCACGGACACGCACGTCGCGTTCCGCACGTACTCGCAGCACGACCTGGAGGCGGCCTTCGCCATCGGTCTGGAGTCCTGAGGCTCCGCGCGCACGGAAACGGTGAAGGGGCCTCCCGGTCGGGAGGCCCCTTCACCCGTACGAGTGAGTGATCAGCCGCGGTCGGGGACGCAGCGGCCGTCCTCGGTGCGGTACTTCCACCGGGCGCCGTCCCGGACGAGCTCCTTCACGGCGCCGACGAACCGCTCCACGTGCTCGTCGGGCGTGCCGGCGCCGAAGCTCACCCGGATGGCGTTGAGGGACCGCTCGCCCGGCGCGGCCTCGGGGGCACCGCACTCGCCCGGGTCCTGCGGGTCGCCGCCGAGCAGGGTGCGGACCAGCGGGTGGGCGCAGAAGAGGCCGTCGCGGACGCCGATGCCGTACTCGGCGGAGAGCGCGGCGGCGAAGTGGGAGCTGTTCCAGCCCTCCACGACGAAGGAGATGACGCCGACGCGGGGGGCGTCGTCGCCGAAGAGCGAGAGCACCCGGACCTCGGGGACCTCGGCCAGGCCCGCGCGGACCGTGGCGATCAGGTGGTTCTCGCGGGCGACGAGGGCGTCGAAGCCGGCCTCGGTGAGGGCCTTGCAGGCCGAGGCGATCGAGTAGACCCCGATGACGTTCGGGGAACCGGCCTCGTGCCGGGCCGCGGTGGTGTGCCACTCCACGTCCACACCACCGTCGGCCCGACGCGCCACCTTGCGGGAGGCGCCGCCGCCCGCGAGGTAGGGCTGGGAATCCTGGAGCCAGTCGGCGCGGCCCGCGAGGACGCCGGAGCCGAAGGGCGCGTACAGCTTGTGTCCGGAGAAGGCGACCCAGTCCACGTCGAGTTCGGCCACGGAGACCGGGTGGTGGGGCGCGAGCTGGGCGGCGTCGAGCACGATCCGGGCGCCGTGGGCGTGCGCGGCGGCGGCCAGCTCCTTGACCGGCCACAGCTCGCCGGTGACGTTGGAGGCGCCGGTGACGCAGACCAGGGCGGGGCCGTAGGGGTCGCGGTCCGCGAGGGCGCGCTCCAGGATCTCGACGGCCCGGGCCGGGGTCCGGGGCGCGTCGAGGTAGGTGACCCGGGCGTCCCGCCACGGCAGCAGCGAGGCGTGGTGCTCCGTCTCGAAGACGAAGACCTCGCAGCCGGCCGGGACCGCGGCGGCGAGCAGGTTGAGCGAGTCGGTGGTGGAGCGGGTGAAGACGACCTGGTCGCCGGGGCGGCAGCCGAGGAACTCGGCGACGGTGGCGCGGCTGTTCTCGAAGAGGTCGGTGGAGAGCTGGGAGAGGTACCCGGCGCCGCGGTGGACGCTGCCGTAGTACGGGGCGTACGCGGCGACGTCGTCCCACACCCGCTGGAGGGCCGGGGCGCTGGCCGCGTAGTCGAGCGCCGCGTAGGTCACCTCGCCGCCGGTGACGAGCGGGACGGTCACGTCCCGGCCGAGGACGGGCAGCGGGGCGGCGCAGCAGGGGTCGGCGGACTCGGTGGCGGCGGACTCGACGGTCTCGACGACGGTGACGGCGGCGGGCTCGACGGCGGTGGCGGCAGCGACGGTGGCGACGGCGTCAGGGCGTGCGGACATGGCGGTATCTCCCGGCGGGCGGTGCGGAATGGCTTCGGTGGATCCCGTGCGCGGCCGGACACGGCGGGGCACGGGTGAGGCCTCGGAAGACATGGGGGTACGCGGAAGGGACCCTGATCCGAGGGTGAAGAAGGGGCGGAGTCGCCCTATCGCATTCGCTTGCTCACGGAAAAAGCTCCTCGACAGACCAGGACCCCTGGTGTTCGAGGGGTCCGCGCTTGCCGTAGACCTCGCTGCCTACGGCCTGGTCATCACCCGGGGCACCCCGCCACGGACGGAGGGTTGCCGGACAGCAAGCCGGGGCCAAAACGCTGTCACTCGTGACCTGAGGAGAATCTTGCCACAGGAGCGCCGATGCGCAAGACCCCGGTCCGCATGCTGGACCGGGGTCTCGTGGCGAACGGCCCGAGGGCTACGCGTTGCTGACGGCGATCCAGCGCTCCAGGGCCCGGCGGGCGGCGCCGGAGTCGATCGCCTCGGCGGCCTTCGCGATGCCGGCGCGGATCTGCTCCACCAGGGTGCCGTCCCCCGGTTCGAGGGCCGTGAGCGCCGCCGCCGAGTTGAGCAGCACCGCGTCCCGCACCGGACCGGTCTCCCCCGCGAGCAGCCGGCGGGCCACGTCGGCGTTGTACGAGGCGTCCGCGCCGCGCAGCGCCTCCACGGGCACCAGGTCGATGCCGGCGTCCCGGGGGTCGAAGGCCTCCTCGCGCACCGAGCCGCCCCGGACCACCCAGACCCGCGAGGTGGCCGTGGTGGTCAGCTCGTCGAGCCCGTCGTCGCCGCGGAAGACCAGGGCGGAGGAGCCGCGCTCGGCGAGCACCCCGGCCATGATCGGGGCCATCCGGGCGTCGGCGACGCCGGTCGCCTGGGCCCGGACGCGGGCCGGGTTGGTGAGCGGACCGAGGAAGTTGAAGGTGGTCCGGATGCCGAGCTCCTTGCGGGCGGCGGCGACGTGCCGCAGCGCCGGGTGGAACTTCACCGCGAAGCAGAAGGTGATGCCCGCCTCCCCGGCGACCTCGGCGACCCGGCGCGGGGTCAGCTCCAGGTTGACGCCGAGCTTCTCCAGGACGTCGGAGGCGCCGGAGGCGGAGGAGGCCGCCCGGTTGCCGTGCTTGACGACCTTGGCGCCGGTGCCGGCGACCACGATCGCGGACATGGTGGAGATGTTGACGGTCTTGGCGCCGTCGCCGCCGGTGCCGACGATGTCGACGGAGGGGCCGGGGACCTCGATCGTGTGGGCGTGCTCGTACATCGTCCGGACGAGTCCGGAGATCTCCTCGACGGTCTCGCCCTTGGCGCGCAGGGCGACCGCGAAGCCGGCGATCTGCGCGTCGGTGGCCTCGCCGCGCAGGATGCGGTCCATGGCCCAGGCGGTGTCCTCGGCGCTCTGGTCGCGGCCGGTCAGCAGACCGTCCAGGACGACGGGCCAGGAGCGGCCCGCCGTGGTAGGTCCTCCAGCGGGGGTCGCGGCGCTCATGGCGGCTCCTGATCGTCATCGCTTGTGGATACGGCCCCACCCTATCGACCCCCGGGGACGGCAAAGAGCCCCGTCCATCGAATGGACGGGGCTCTCGCCGTGGCGACTTACGGGGAAGTCGGGGATCGAGGCGATCAGTGGTGGCCGTGGCCGCTCTGGATCTCCTTGTACTCCTCGACGGTGGGCTTGGCGATCTGGCTGTCCTCGCCGTAGTAGCCCTTGTTGAGCTTGACCCGCAGCTTCTCCAGGCGGCCGGTCTTCCGCTCGACGCCGTTCTCGTCGACGGCCGGCGGCAGCTCGGCGGGCGCGTACTGCTCGTGCGCCGTGAGGCGGTGCAGCTCGCCCTGGCTGAGCGGCTCGTGGACCTCGACGAACTCACCGTGCGGCAGGCGCTTGATGATGCCCGACTCGCGGCCGTGCAGCACCTTCTCCTTGTCGCGGCGCTGGAGGCCGAGGCAGATCCGCTTGGTGACGATGAACGCGATGACCGGGCCGAGGAAGAAGAAGATCCGCACGAACCAGGTGATCGAGTTGATCGACAGGTGGAAGTGGGTCGCCCAGAGGTCGTTTCCACCACCCACGAGCATGACCATGTACGCGGTGATCCAGGCGACGCCGAAGGCGGTGCGCGTCGGAGCGTTGCGCGGGCGCTGCGCGATGTGGTGCTCGCGCTTGTCGCCGGTGATCCAGGACTCGATGAACGGGTAGACCCCGATCGCGGCGAGCACCGCCGGGAAGAGCACCAGCGGGATCATCACGCCCAGGACGAGCGTGTGGCCCCAGAGGTTGATCTCCCAGCCGGGCATGACGCGGATCAGACCCTCGGCGAAGCCCATGTACCAGTCGGGCTGGGCGCCGGTGGACACCTGGTCCGGGCGGTACGGGCCGAGCGCCCAGATCGGGTTGATCGAGGCGATCGCCGAGATGACCGCGATGACGCCGAAGACCAGGAAGAAGAAGCCTCCGGCCTTCGCCATGTACACGGGCAGCAGCGGCATGCCGACGACGTTGTTGTTCGTACGGCCGGGGCCCTCGAAGTGCGTGTGCTTGTGGACGATCACCAGGATGAGGTGGGCGACCACCAGGCCCAGCATGATGCCGGGCAGCAGCAGCACGTGCGCCGAGTAGAACCGGGCGACGAAGTCGCCGCCGGGGAACTCCCCGCCGAACAGGAACATCGAGAGGTACGTGCCGACGATCGGCACGGACAGGATCGCGCCCTGCATGAAGCGGACACCGGTGCCGGAGAGCAGGTCGTCCGGGAGCGAGTAACCGGTGAAGCCGGTGAACATGCCCAGGAAGAACAGCAGGAAGCCGAACAGCCAGTTGATCTCACGCGGCTTGCGGAACGCGCCGGTGAAGAAGACGCGCATCATGTGCACGAACATGCCGGCGAGGAAGACCAGCGCCGCCCAGTGGTGGATCTGCCGGACGAGCAGACCGCCGCGCACCTCGAACGAGATGTGCATGGTCGAGTTGAACGCCTCGGACATCAGCTGTCCCTGGAGCGGGACGTACGGGCCCGCGTACTCCACCTCGTTCATCGACGGGTGGAAGAACATCGTCAGGTAGACGCCCGTCAGGATGATGATGAGGAAGCTGTAGAGGCAGATCTCGCCCAGCATGAAGGACCAGTGGTCCGGGAAGATCTTCCGCATGTTGGCCTTGGCCAGCGTGTAGATCCCCAGGCGGCCGTCGGCCCAGTCGGCGACCCGCTCACCGGCGGGCGCCTTCTTGGTCGTATCCGTCACGGTGCTCATCCGCGCTCCCAGAAGGCAGGACCGACGGGCTCGTCGAAGTCGCCGAGCGCCTCCAGGAAGCCCTTGTCGTTCACGCCGATCCGCAGCTGCGGAAGGGGGTGACCGGCCGGGCCGAAGATGACGCGGGCGCCGTCGGAGAGGTCGAAGGTGGACTGGTGGCACGGGCAGAGGACGTGGTGCGTCTGCTGCTCGTACAGGGAGATCGGGCAGCCCACGTGGGTGCAGATCTTCGAGAACGCGACGATGCCCTCGTGCGACCACTCGAGCTCGCGCTTGTCCTTGATGTCGTCCGGCTGGATCCGGACGATCATCAGGGCGGCCTTGGCGATCTCGGTCTGGAAGTGGTGGTCGTGCTCCGAGAGGCCCTCGGGCATCGCGAAGGTCAGCGAACCGACCGCGACGTCCTCGGGACGCAGCGGCTCGTGGGTGTTCATGTTGATGAGCTGCTTGCCCTTGGCCCACAGGGTGGTCCGGAGCTTCTTCTCGGGCAGCGGGCCCATGTCGCGCAGCAGGACGATGCCGGAGAGCGGTACGAGCGACAGCGCGCCGAACATCGTGTTGCGGATGAGCTTGCGGCGGCCCATGCCGGACTCGGCGGCACCGGCCGCGAAGTCCGCCATGACCTGCGCCTTGACCTCGGGCGACGCCGCGATCGGGTGACGCTCGTCGGCGACCTCGACGTCGGACATCAGGGTGCGGGCCCAGTGGACCGCGCCCGCGCCGATGAAGAAGAGGGCGAGACCGAGGGTCCAGCCGAGCGCGAAGTTGAGCGCGGACACCCGGCCGAAGGGCCAGATGTACACGATCTTGTCGACCGGGAAGATCACGTACGAGGCGATGAAGCCGACGGTGGCCAGCATCGACAGCGTGAACATGAAGGCGACCGCGCGCTCGGACCGACGGGCGGCCCGCTCGTCGATGTCCTGGATGCGGGGCTTGTGGGGCGGGAGGCCCGGGTCGGCGAACGGGTCGTCGGCGACCTTCACCGCGCCGTGCGCGGTGTCCTGCCCTGCCGGCAGGTTCTCTTCTGAAATCTCTTGGCTACTCATGACTTCTTGGCCTTAGCGGTGTGGGCCGCGACCCAGACGGCGACTGCGATCAGCGTACCCAGGCCGAAGATCCAGCCGAAGAGACCTTCCGAGACGGGGCCGAGGCCACCGAGCGAGAGACCGCCCGGGCTGTCGGCCTTCTCGCCGTTGACGGCCTGGACGTACGCGATGATGTCCTTCTTCTGCTGCTCCGGCATGGTCGTGTCCGGGAAGGAGGGCATGTTCTGCGGGCCGGTCTGCATGGCCTCGTAGAGGTGCTTCGGGCTCACGCCTTCGAGGCTCGGGGCGTACTTGCCGTGCGTCAGCGCGCCGCCCTCACCGGTGAAGTTGTGGCACTGGGCACAGTTGGTGCGGAACAGCTCGCCGCCCTTGGCGGCGTCGGCGCCCGCGGGGTCGTACTGCTTCCCGGTCGGCGTGATCGGACCGGCGCCGAGGGAGGCGATGTACGCCGCGAGCTGGTCGATCTCGGCCTGCGAGTAGATGACCTTCTTCTTCGGGACCTGGGCGCCCGGCTGCTGGGCCGGCATGCGGCCCGTGCCGACCTGGAAGTCCACGGAGGCCGAACCGACGCCTACGAGGGAGGGGCCGTCAGTGGTGCCCTGACCGCCGGTTCCGTGGCAGCTGGCGCAGCCGACGGAGTAGAGCTTCTTGCCCTCCTCGATGGCGAGGGACTGGGCGGTTTCATCGGCCTTCGCCGTGCCCGCGGGCGCGAACGCGGCGTACAGCCCCCCCGTGGCCGCCAGCGCGAGAAGTAGGACGACGACCGCCGCCAGCGGATGGCGTCGTCGTGCGGAGAGCTTTTTCACGGATTACCCCGGTGTCAGGATCTTCTGCGTCGATGCTTGCTGGATGTCTCGGTCCGCCGTGTCGGCGGGACCGATTACTTGATCATGTAGATCGTGGCGAAGAGGCCGATCCAGACGACATCGACGAAGTGCCAGTAGTAGGACACGACGATGGCGGCGGTTGCCTGCTCGTGAGTGAACCTCTTGGCGGCGTACGTCCGGCCCAGGACCAGCAGGAAGGCGATGAGTCCGCCCGTCACGTGCAGGCCGTGGAAGCCGGTGGTCAGGTAGAACACGGAGCCGTACGGGTCCGACGAGAGGGAGAGCCCCTCGTGCTTCACCAGCTCGGTGTACTCGAAGACCTGGCCGCCGATGAAGATCGAACCCATCACGAACGTGATGATGAACCACGTCCTGAGCTTCTTCACGTCGCCCCGCTCGGCGGCGAAGACGCCGAGCTGGCAGGTGAGGGAGGAGAGCACCAGGATCGTGGTGTTGGTCGCCGAGAACGGGAAGTTCAAGGCGTCTGCCTTTTCCGTCCAGAAGTCGGCTCCCGTCACCGATCGCAGGGTGAAGTACATCGCGAAGAGGGCCGCGAAGAACATCAGCTCGGAGCTCAACCAGATGATGGTTCCGACGCTGGTGAGGTTCGGTCGATTGACCGACGGGTGTGCGTGCCCTGTTTCTACTGTCGTTACTGTCGCCACGACCGACATTATGTCGGTCGCTTATCCCGCCCTCACTCCGGGGGGTGCCGTTCGGAGTGTCAGGGGGGTGTGTCCAGCCCGAACGGCCCAGTGCGGGGCCTCCGGGACGCCCTTCGAACAGGTGTTGAACGGGTGTTGACGGGCAGTGGACCGGAGTAGCATCCGGCGCGTCGGACGACGACCTTCCCACGGACTTCCCCACGGAGGAACGATGCAGTCGAGTGCCACGGTCCTGGTCTACAGCGACGACGCGAACACGCGCGCGCAGGTGCGGCTCGCGGCCGGGCGCAGGCCCGCGGCCGACGTTCCCCCGGTCGAGTTCGTGGAGTGCGCCACACTGCCGGCGGTCCTGAAGCGCCTGGACGAGGGCGGGATCGACGTCTGCGTCCTGGACGGCGAGGCCGCGCCGGCGGGCGGCATGGGGGTCTGCCGGCAGATCAAGGACGAGGTCTTCCGCTGCCCGCCGGTGCTGCTGCTCATCGGGCGCCCGCAGGACGCCTGGCTGGCCACCTGGAGCCGGGCGGACGCCGCGGTCACCCTTCCGGTGGAACCGGTCGAGTTCGCGGCGTCCCTGGCGTCCCTGCTGCGCTCCCGCCTCTCGCTCGACGCCTGAGCCGGTCGGGCCGGTCAGAGCGAGGGCCGCAGGCGGGCCTGCTCGGTGGAGACCACCGGCTCGCCGGCGGTCTCCACCAGGGCGCTGCCCTCGCGCCACTTGTCCCAGGACAGGTTCCAGTCGCCGAAGCCGTTGCCGAACCCCTCCATCGTGTCCCCGGAGCTGTTGACGGTCTTCACGATGTCGCCGGGGCGCACGGTCTCGAAGAACCAGGCCGCGTTCCCGGTCGACATGCCCACGCAGCCGTGGCTGACGTTCGCCACGCCCTGCGAGCCGACCGACCAGGGCGCGGCGTGCACGTACTCGCCGCTCCAGGTCACCCGGGTGGCGTAGTACACCGGCAGGTCGTACGACTCGGAGCTGCCCTCCGCGATGCCGACGGTGGTGCCCCGCATCCGGACGTAGTACTCCTTGCCGAGCACCACCTTGACGCCGTTGCGGGTGTCGAAGCCGGGCTTGCCGGTGGTCACCGGAATGGTGTTGATCACTTCCCCGTTGCGCTTCACCGTCATGTGGTGGGTCCCGGCGTCCGCGATGGCCTCGAGCCGGTCGCCGATGGTGAGCTTCAGCGGCTTGGACTCGCCGCCGTAGAGCTTGTCGCCGACCTTGAGGCCGTCCAGGTTGCCGCTGACCGTGACGGTCGCGCCGGCGGGCCAGTACTCCTTCGGGCGGAAGTGCAGCTTCTTGTCGTCCACCCAGTACCAGGAGCCCTCGACGGAGGGGGTGGAGCGGACCTTGAGGGCGCGTTCGACGACCGCGCGGGAGGCCCGGTCCTTGACGGGGAGGCTGAGTTCGGCGGTGATCGGCTGTCCGACGCCGTACGTGCCCGCCTCGGGCCCGAAGGACGCGGTCAGGGCCCGCTTCGCCGGGGACGTCTCGAACGTGAACGTACGGGCGCCGGGGGCGCCGTCCCCGTCCTCCGTGGCCACCCGGACCGTGTAGCGGGCACCGGCCGCCAGGGTGGCCGTGGAACGCCAGCGCCGCCCGTCCGCCGTGAGCTCGCCCGCCAGGTGGCGTCCGGAGGCGTCGACGGCGGTGACGTCGGTGATCCGGCCCTCGTCGCCCTTGGCGGTGATCTCCAGGGGCTTCTCGGGGTCCGCCTTGGCTCCGTCGGCGGGGGCGCTGACGGCGAGCTGGTCCGCCGCGTCGTACGCCTTCACCGTCAGCGGGTGGTCGTCCGATCCGGAGCACGCGGTGGTGCCCGCGGTGACGGTCACGGCCAACAGGGTGCAGCTCAGAACAGTCCGAATGCGCGGCGTGTCGTTCATGACCTCACCGTAAGAACAACCCTCGGAGGAGGCGCGCCGAGTGCGGCAAAAGAGGGGCCCGGACACTTCGGTGACGAAGCGTCCGGGCCCCTCGGTGTGCTCCGGTGCGGAGCGGGGTACTTCTACTGGTTCTGGTTCTCGCCGCGGTAGAACTCGAAGACCCAGCCGAACAGGCCGACGAGGATCAGCGGGGCGGAGAAGTACAGGATCCACCAGCCCATCGCGACGGCGAGGAAGGCGAGCGCGCCGCCGATGGCGAGCGAGAGCGGCTGCCAGCTGTGCGGGGCGAAGAAGCCCAGCTCACCGGCCTCGTCCGCGACGTCGGCCTCCTTGTCGTCCTGCGCCATCGCGTCGACACGCTTGGCCGTGAAGGCCAGGTAGTAGCCGATCATGATGGCCAGGCCGAAGGCCAGGAAGAGCGCCGTCGTGCCGACCGGCTCCTTGGACCAGACGCCGTACAGGATCGCCATGGCAAGGATGAAGACGCTCAGCCAGATGAACATCTTGCCCTGGATCTTCACTTGCCGGCCTCCTTGCTGCCCGTGAGGGCCTCGGCCTCGTGCGGCTTGTTCTCGAGCTGGTCGAGGGCGGCGATCTCAGGGTGGTGCAGGTCGAACGCCGGGGATTCCGAGCGGATGCGCGGCAGCGTGAGGAAGTTGTGCCGCGGCGGCGGGCAGGACGTCGCCCATTCGAGCGAACGGCCGTAGCCCCACGGGTCGTCGACCTCGATCTTCTTGCCGTACTTGGCGGTCTTCCAGACGTTGTAGAAGAACGGCAGGATCGACAGGCCGAGCAGGAAGGAGGAGATCGTCGAGATCGTGTTTAGGGCGGTGAAGCCGTCGGCGTTCAGGTAGTCCGCGTAACGGCGCGGCATGCCCTCGGCACCGAGCCAGTGCTGCACCAGGAAGGTGCCGTGGAAGCCGATGAACAGCGTCCAGAACGTCATCTTGCCGAGGCGCTCGTCCAGCATCTTGCCGGTGAACTTCGGCCACCAGAAGTGGAAGCCGGCGAACATCGCGAAGACGACGGTGCCGAAGACGACGTAGTGGAAGTGCGCCACGACGAAGTACGAGTCGGAGACGTGGAAGTCCATCGGGGGCGAGGCCAGGATGACACCGGTCAGACCACCGAAGGTGAAGGTGATCAGGAAGCCGATCGTCCAGAGCATCGGTGTCTCGAAGGACAACGAGCCCTTCCACATCGTTCCGATCCAGTTGAAGAACTTCACGCCGGTCGGTACGGCGATGAGGAACGTCATGAAGGAGAAGAACGGGAGGAGCACGCCGCCTGTGACGTACATGTGGTGAGCCCACACGGTCACGGACAGACCGGCGATCGCGATCGTCGCGGCCACCAGGCCGATGTAGCCGAACATCGGCTTGCGGCTGAAGACCGGGATGATCTCGGAGACGATGCCGAAGAACGGCAGGGCGATGATGTACACCTCTGGGTGTCCGAAGAACCAGAAGAGGTGTTGCCAGAGCAGGGCACCGCCGTTGGCCGCGTCGAAGACGTGGGCACCGAACTTGCGGTCCGCCTCCAGGGCGAACAGCGCGGCCGCCAGGACCGGGAAGGCGAGCAGGACCAGGACACCGGTCAGCAGCACGTTCCAGGTGAAGATCGGCATGCGGAACATCGTCATGCCCGGAGCGCGCATGCAGATGATCGTGGTGATGAAGTTGACCGAACCGAGGATCGTGCCGAAGCCGGAGAAGGCCAGACCCATGATCCACATGTCGGCGCCGACGCCCGGCGAGCGGACGGCGTCCGACAGCGGGGAGTAGGCGAACCAGCCGAAGTCGGCCGCACCCTGCGGGGTGAGGAAGCCTGCCACCGCGATGATCGAGCCGAAGAGGTAGAGCCAGTAGGCGAACATGTTCAGCCGCGGGAACGCCACGTCGGGCGCGCCGATCTGCAGCGGCATGATCCAGTTCGCGAATCCGGCGAACAGCGGCGTCGCGAACATCAGCAGCATGATCGTGCCGTGCATCGTGAACGCCTGGTTGAACTGCTCGTTCGACATGATCTGCGTACCCGGACGGGCCAGCTCGGCGCGCATGAAGAGCGCCATGAGTCCGCCGATGCAGAAGAAGACGAACGACGTGACCAGGTACATCGTCCCGATCGTCTTGTGGTCGGTGGTGGTCAGCCACTTCACCACGACATTGCCGGGCTGCTTGCGCCGTACGGGCAGCTCGTTCTCGTACGAGCCCTCAGCTGCGGCGGCACCCTGGGTTTCGTTGGGGATGCTCACAGTTGGTTCTTCTCCGCATTCCTGGCCGGGTCCGTCTGCTCGATGCCGGACGGGATGTAGCCGGTCTGCCCCTTCTCGGCCAGCTCCTTCAGGTGCTGCTGGTAGCGCTCCGGGGAGACCACCTTGACGTTGAAGAGCATCCGGGAGTGGTCGACACCGCACAGCTCGGCGCACTTGCCGAGGAAGGTGCCCTCACGCGTCGGGGTGACCTCGAAGGAGTTGGTGTGACCCGGGATGACGTCCTGCTTCATGAGGAAGGGGACCACCCAGAAGGAGTGGATGACGTCACGCGAGGTCAGGACGAACCGGACCTTCTCGCCCAGGGGCAGCCACAGGGTCGGGCCCGGGTTGCCGGTCTGCGGGTTCCGGTCGCCGGGGATGCCGGCGTCGTAGACTCCGCCGGCGTTCGCCGGGAAGTCGTCGATGAACTTGTCCGGAATCGAGGCGAGGTTCTTGTCCGTCTTGGCGTCGCCCTTCACACCGGGCACGTCCTCGACGTAGTTGAAGCCCCAGCTCCACTGGTAGCCGACCACGTTGACGGTGTGGGCGGGCTTGTCGGAGAGCTCCAGGAGCTTCGACTCGTCGCGCGCGGTGAAGTAGAAGAGCACCGAGACGATGATGAGGGGCGTGACCGTGTACAGCGCCTCGATGGGCATGTTGTAACGGGTCTGCGGAGGTACCTCGACCTTGGTCCGGGTGCGCCGGTGGAAGACGACGGACCACAGGATCAGGCCCCACACCAGCACACCGGTGACGAGGGCGGCCGCCCACGAGCCCTGCCAGAGGGAGAGGATCCGGGGAGCCTCCTCCGTGACGGGGGTGGGCATGCCGAGGCGGGGGAAGTCTTCCCAGTTGTACGAGCAGCCGGTGGCTGTCGCCAGGATCAGGCCCGCAGTCAGCACCTGCGGCAGCTTCCGCCGCATCGGGCGCCGAGACGTGGGGGTACCGCCCGCGCCTTGGCTGCGGGGGAGGTCGGAGCCGTTGGGACTCACGTAGCGCCTTCCCGAGAGTCTCGGCCCGCGTTGGTCGGCCACGGCCGTCCGTCTCGCTGGTCGGTCGCCGCCCCGGCCGCGGGCAGGGGTTTGGATGTTTATGCGGACCAAACCCTACTGGACGCTATTTGGGGTCGCGCGGGGAGGGTGCCCAACGCGCCGTCCGACTCCCCGAAGGGGTGGAGCCGGGGGTTCCGGAGGGGGGTCCGGCGCACCCGTCCGGGGGTTCGGGGACGGGCCGGGCGGCTGTTCTGACGAGGGCTCACCGGGCGGGGCCGGGCGACGCGCCGGGGCGGAGGCGGTGCGCCGGGGACGGGGGGAGGTCCTGCGCGGTGGGGTGCGCCCGGGAGCCGGGGCGGGGGTCTGTGGTGGGGGACGCCCGGGAGCCGGGGCGGCGGGCCTGCGGAGGGGTGTGCCGGGGGCCGGACCCGCGCACGTTCTACCGTGGACGGATGCCGTACTTCGACGCCGCGTCCGCCGCCCCGCTGCACCCCGTCGCCCGCCAGGCGCTGCTCGCCTCCCTCGACGAGGGCTGGGCCGATCCGGCCCGGCTGTACCGGGAGGGGCGGCGGGCCCGGCTGCTGCTCGACGCGGCGCGGGAGGCCGCGGCGGAGGCGGTGGGCTGCCGCGCCGACGAGCTCGTGTTCACTCCTTCGGGTACGCGCGCGGTTCACGCGGGGGTCTCCGGCGCGCTCGCGGGACGGCGGCGCGCCGGGAACCGGCTCGTGGTGTCGGCGGTCGAGCACTCCTCCGTCCTGCACGCGACCGAGGTCCACGCGGCGGCGGGCGGGACGGTGGCCGAGGTGCCGGTGGACCGGTCGGGGGCGGTGGACGCCGGGACCTTCGCGGCGGCCCTCGGGGAGGGCACGGCCCTGGCCTGCCTCCAGTCGGCCAACCACGAGGTGGGGACCGCGCAGCCGGTGGCCGAGGTGGCCGAGGCCTGCCGGGGGGTGGGCGTGCCGCTGCTGGTGGACGCGGCCCAGTCGCTCGGCTGGGGCCCGGTGGAGGGCGGCTGGTCGCTGCTCGCGGCCAGCGCGCACAAGTGGGGCGGTCCGGCGGGGGTGGGGCTGCTCGCCGTGCGGAAGGGGGTGCGGTTCGCCCCGCAAGGGCCGTCGGACGAGCGGGAGTCGGGCCGGGCGCCGGGCTTCGAGAACCTGCCGGCGATCGTGGCGGCGGCGGCCTCGCTGCGGGCGGTCCGGGCGGAGGCGGAGGCCGAGGGGGCGCGGCTCCGGGAGCTGGTGGACCGGATCCGGGCGCGGGTGCCGGAGCTGGTGCCGGACGTGGAGGTGGTGGGCGACCCGGTGCGCCGGCTCCCCCACCTCGTCACCTTCTCCTGTCTCTATGTCGACGGGGAGACGCTGCTGCACGAGCTGGACCGGGAGGGTTTCTCCGTTTCGTCCGGTTCGTCGTGTACGAGTTCGACACTGACGCCCAGCCATGTGCTGCGCGCGATGGGGGTGCTGAGCGAGGGGAACGTCCGGATCTCCCTGCCGGCCGGCACGTCGGCGGAGGACGTGGACCGCTTCCTCGACGTGCTGCCGGGGGTGGTGGCGGGGGTGCGGGAGCGGCTCGGCGTCCCGGGCGCGGCGGCCTCGGCGACCGGTTCCGGCGCGGTGGCCGGTTCCGGCGCGGTGGCCGCTTCCGGCGCGGTGGCCGAGGACGTCCCGGCCGGGGACGCGCTGGTCGTGGACGCGCTGGGGCGGCGCTGCCCGATCCCGGTGATCGAGCTGGCCAAGGTGATCGGTGACGTCCCGGTGGGCGGCACGGTGCGGGTCCTCGCGGACGACGAGGCGGCGCGCCTGGACATCCCGGCGTGGTGCGAGATGCGGGGCCAGGAGTACCTGGGCGAGGAGCCGTCCGCGCGGGGCGGCGTCGCGTACCTGGTGCGGCGCACGGCCTGACCGCGCGGGCCGGGATGCGTCCGGCGCGGCGGCCCGCTCGGGCCCGGGAGGTCCCGGGCCCGGCGGGGGCGGTTGTCAGACGAGGTGCGCGTGGACCTCGGCGGCAGCCTCGTCGCCGTACGCCTTGGTGAAGCGCTCCATGAAGTTGGCGCGGCCCAGGGTGTACTCCTGGGTGCCCAGGGTCTCGATGACGAGGGTGGCCAGCATGCAGCCCACCTGGGCGGCGCGCTCGTGGCCGACGCCCCAGATGAGACCGGTGAGGAAGCCGGCCCGGAAGGCGTCGCCGACGCCGGTCGGGTCGACCTTGGCCGTCTCCTCGGGGCAGCCGACCTCGATCGGGTCCTCGCCGACCCGCTCGATGCGCACGCCGCGCGAGCCGAGCGTGGTGACGCGGTGGCCGACGCGGGAGAGGATCTCCGCCTCGGTCCAGCCGGTCTTCGACTCGATGAGGCCCTTCTCGTACTCGTTGGAGAAGAGGTAGGTGGCGCCGTCGAGGAGGGTGCGGATCTCCTCGCCGTCCATGCGCGCGATCTGCTGCGAGAAGTCCGCGGCGAAGGGGAGGGAGCGGGTGCGGCACTCCTCGGTGTGGCGGAGCATCGCCTCGGGGTCGTCGGCACCGATCAGGACCAGGTCGAGGCCGCCCACGCGGTCGGCGACGGCCTTGAGCTCGATCAGCCGGGCCTCGCTCATCGCGCCCGTGTAGAAGGAGCCGATCTGGTTGTGGTCCCGGTCGGTGGTGCAGACGAAGCGGGCGGTGTGCAGGACCTCGGAGATGCGGACCGATTCGGTGTCGACGCCGTGCCGGTCGAGCCAGGCCCGGTACTCGTCGAAGTCGAAGCCGGCGGCACCGACCAGGACCGGGCTGCTGCCCAGCTGCCCCATGCCGAAGCAGATGTTGGCGGCGACGCCGCCCCGGCGCACGTCCAGGTTGTCCACGAGGAAGGAGAGGGACACCGTGTGGAGCTGGTCGGCCACGAGCTGGTCGGCGAACCTTCCGGGGAAGGTCATGAGGTGGTCGGTGGCGATGGAGCCGGTGACTGCGATACGCACGGCGGGCGCTCCTGCGGGAAGGCGGTAATGACAGTTCACGCTACCCGCTGGGGCCCGCCCTGCCGAACAGTGGAAACTACCCCAGAGTAGGCCTTTTCTGCGCGGGCCGGCGGTGCGTACGGTGCGCCCATGAGTCTCTACTCCGCTCCTCGAGAGCGACACGAGTCCGAGTTGAGCCTGGCGCAGCTGCGCGGCGACGGCGCCCGCATGGCCCCGCACTGGGTGGCGCCGGTGGAGCCGGAGTCCGCCCCGGTCTCCCCCGCCCTGATCAACGGGGTCGTCGTGCCGGCCGCCTCGGCCCGGCTGATCGACGCCACCGTCGAGTACGGCGGCTGACGGAACCGTCCGGGCTCCCGCTCCGTCCCACCGGTGTCTTCCACGGAGATGACCGAGGGACGAAGGAGCTGAGCCGTGAGCGGTACGGAGAACGGTCGGAGGCGGCGGACGCTGCTCACCGCCTCGGTGGCGGCGGGCGTGCTGCTCGCCGGGGGCGGCGGGGTCTACCTCGCCACCGCGGCGTCCGGCGACGGCGGTACGGACGGCGCGAGCCGGTCCGCCGACGCGGCCGCGCCCCCGCCGCCGCTGCGCCTGGGGGCCGGCGACGGCGGTACGGACGGGGGCCCGGGGATCGCGCCCGGCGAGCCCGACCCCGGCGGCGGTCCGCGCGGGACCGTCTACAAAGCCAAGGGCCCACTCCCCCAAGGGCCCTCCTCGGCCGCGGTCCACCGGCCCGAGGGCCTGGTCACCTCGGCGGAGGTGACCAGGCTGGCCGATGCGCTCGGGGTCTCCGGGCGCCCGGTCCTGGCGGGCGACGTCTGGTCGATCGCGCCGGAGAAGGACGGCTCGGGGCCGCGCCTCGACGTGGCGCGGAAGGCGCCGGGGAACTGGACGTACTCCTGGTACGACGGCGGTCCGGTCGGCGACACCTGTCTCAAGGGCAAGGCGTGCCCGCCGCCGGGGGAGACGAAGCCCTCGCGCGGCGGCTCGCCGGTGAGCGAGGCGGCGGCGAAGGCCGCGGCGGCCCCGGTCCTGAAGGCGATCGGCCAGGACGGCGCGAAGGTGACCGCCGGACAGGTGATGAACGGGTCCGTACGGGTGGTCAACGCCGAGCCGGTGGTGGGCGGTCTCCCGACCTACGGCTGGTCGACGGGGCTGCACGTCGAGCCGGACGGCCGGGTGTCCGGCGGGAGCGGGATGCTCAAGGTGCCGGCCGAGGGCGCCGCGTACCCCGTGGTGGGGGCGGCGAAGGCCCTCCAGGAGCTGAACGAGGACGCGAAGGGCACGGGCCCGATCGGCATCGGCGGCTGCGCCACGCCCGTCCCGAACGGGGAGGAGCCGAACGCCGGGCTGCCGGAGGCCCCGGGGGCCGGGAAGCCGGGGACGGACGAGGCCCCGGGGGCCGGGAAGCCGGGGACGGCGGAGGTCCCGAGCGCCGGGAGGCCCGGGACGGCCGAGGAGGTCCCGAGCGCCGGGAAGCCCACGGTTGAGCCGGTTCCGCCCTGTCAGTCGTCCGCCGACCAGGGCCCGCCGGTCGAGGTGCCGGTGACGGGCGCGGTCTTCGGGCTCGCCGCGCAGGACGTGGACGGCGAGCGGCTGCTCGTACCGGCGTGGCTGTTCACGGCGGACCCGGCCGACGCGGCGCCGTACACGGTGGTGCGCACGGCGGTCGAGGACCGCTATCCGGCGCCGCCGGTGAAGACCCCGCCGGCGCCCGACGAGGGCACGGCGCCAGCCCGGCAGGTCCAGTCGTACAAGACCGCGGACGACGGCCGGAAGCTGACGGTCGCCTTCTGGGGCGGGGTGTGCAGCACGTACGGGGTGACGGCCGAGCAGACCCCGGAGCGGGTCGCCCTCCGGATCGAGGAGACCCCGTCCGAACCGGGCCGGATGTGCGTCGCCATGGCGGTGGAGATCGTGAAGACGGTGACCCTGGACGCCCCGCTCGGCTCGCGGCCGGTGGTGGACGCGGCGAGCGGCGAGACGGTGCCGCGCCGCTGACGTCCCCCGCACACGCGTGAGGGCGGGCCCCGGAATTCCTTCCGGGGCCCGCCCTCACTCACGCGTACGACTTAGCTGAACGAGTCACCGCAGGCGCAGGAGCCCGTGGCGTTCGGGTTGTCGATGGTGAAGCCCTGCTTCTCGATGGTGTCGACGAAGTCGATCGAGGCACCGCCGAGGTACGGGGCGCTCATGCGGTCGGTGACGACCTTGACGCCGTCGAAGTCCTTCACGACGTCGCCGTCGAGCGAGCGCTCGTCGAAGAAGAGCTGGTAACGCAGGCCGGAGCAGCCGCCGGGCTGAACGGCGACGCGCAGGGCCAGGTCTTCGCGGCCTTCCTGGTCGAGGAGGGCCTTGACCTTGGCCGCGGCGGCGTCGGACAGGAGGATGCCGTCGCTGACAGTGGTCTTCTCGTCCGATACGGACATCTGCTTCTCTCCCGGTGTGTACGGAGACTGCTTGCCGACGGTGGAAACCGACGGTGCCCCGGATTCATTCCGGGCCGAGTGGGTTCTTCCTCCTTTCATGCTCGCACACCCTGTCCAGATACGTGGAAGGCGAATTCGTCACATCGACACTATGGACATCGTCAACGTGACGTGAAGGGGTTATGATAGATAGCGTCATTTAGACGAAAAGGTTCCCCGAAGAAAGGGTGCGTGACGTGACCACGGCCCAAACCCGTCATGAGCTCGACGTCCAGCCGACGCCGCTCGCCCTCCTCCTGCTCGGCCGCGAGGCGGATCCGAAGAGCGAGCGCGGCGTGGAGTGCCCCGGCGATCTGCCGTCGCCCTCCGACCCCGACCTCGTGGAACGCGCCCGCGCGGCCAAGGAGAAGCTCGGGGACAAGGTCTTCGTGCTCGGCCACCACTACCAGCGCGACGAGGTCATCCAGTTCGCCGACGTCACCGGCGACTCCTTCAAGCTCGCGCGCGACGCGGCCGCCAAGCCGGAGGCGGAGTACATCGTCTTCTGCGGCGTGCACTTCATGGCGGAGTCGGCCGACATCCTCACCGGCGACGACCAGAAGGTCGTCCTGCCCGACCTCGCGGCCGGCTGTTCGATGGCCGACATGGCCACCGCGGAGCAGGTCGCCGAGTGCTGGGACGTGCTGACCGAGGCCGGGATCGCCGAGCAGGTCGTGCCCGTCTCGTACATGAACTCCTCGGCCGACATCAAGGCCTTCACCGGCAAGCACGGGGGCACGATCTGCACCTCGTCCAACGCCGAGCGGGCCCTGAACTGGGCCTTCGAGCAGGGCGAGAAGGTGCTCTTCCTGCCGGACCAGCACCTGGGCCGCAACACCGCCGTCCGCGACATGGGCATGTCCCTGGACGACTGCGTCCTGTACAACCCGCACAAGCCGAACGGCGGGCTGACCGTCGAGCAGCTGCGCGCCGCCAAGATGATCCTGTGGCGAGGCCACTGCTCGGTGCACGGCCGGTTCTCGCTGGAGTCGGTCGAGGACGTGCGGGCCCGCATCCCCGGGGTGAACGTGCTCGTCCACCCCGAGTGCCGGCACGAGGTCGTCGCCGCCGCCGACTATGTGGGCTCGACCGAGTACATCATCAACACCCTGGAGGCGGCCCCGGCCGGCTCGAAGTGGGCGATCGGCACGGAGCTGAACCTCGTCCGGCGCCTGGCGAACCGGTACGCCGACCAGGGCAAGGAGATCGTCTTCCTCGACAAGACGGTCTGCTTCTGCTCGACCATGAACCGCATCGACCTGCCGCACCTGGTGTGGGCCCTGGAGTCCCTGGCCGAGGGCAAGCTGATCAACCGGATCGAGGTCGACAAGGAGACGGAGAGCTTCGCGAAGCTGGCGCTCGAACGGATGCTGGCGCTGCCGTAACGATTCACCTCCCCGTACTCCCGTACGTACGCCGAAGGGCGCCCCGCGCGTGTCGCGGGGCGCCCTTCGTACGTGCCGGGCTCAGTCCAGGAGGTTCAGCAGGGTCGCGTCCAGCGGCGAGACGTCCGGCTGCTCCGCGTTGTGCGTCGTGTCGCCGTCCTTCTCCTTCTTCTTCTTCTTCTTCGCGGCCTTCTTCTCGGCCTTCTTCTTCGCACGGCGCTCCTTGCGGAGCTCCACCATCGCGTAGAGGGTCGGGACGAGGAGCAGGGTCAGCAGCGTCGAGGTGACCAGACCGCCGATCACCACCACGGCCAGCGGCTGGGCGATGAAGCCGCCCTCGCCGGTGATGCCGAGGGCCATCGGCAGCAGGGCGAAGATCGTCGCCAGGGCGGTCATCAGGATCGGGCGGAGCCGGTGCCGGCCGCCCTCGACCACCGCTTCGACGACGCCGAGGCCCCGCTCCCGGTACTGGTTGATCAGGTCGATCAGGACGATCGCGTTGGTGACGACGATGCCGATGAGCATCAGCATGCCGATCATCGCCGGGACGCCCATCGCGGTGTCGGTGACCACGAGCAGACCGATCGCTCCGGTCGCCGCGAACGGGATCGAGACCAGCAGGATCAGCGGCTGGACCAGTGACCGGAAGGTCGCGACGAGCAGCATGAAGACGATCGCGACGGCCGCGAGCATCGCGAGGAACAGGTTGAGGAAGGCCTCGTTCTGGTCCTCGGAGACGCCGCCGATGGTGGCGGTGGCGCCCGCCGGCAGGTCGAGCGCGTCGATCTTCGACTGGAGGGAGGCGCTGACGGCGCCGGTGTTGTCGCCGACCGGCTCGGCCGTGATCGTCGCGGCGCGGGCGCCGTCGATCCGGGTCATGGAGACCGGGCCGGGGACCAGCTCGACGGTGGCGACGTCACCGAGCCGCACCGGGCCGAGGGGCAGCGCCCTCAGCTCCGCCAGGGTGGTGGCGGGCTTCGCCGAGGTGACGAGGACGTCCCGCTCGCTGTCGTCGAGGGTCGCCCTGGCGGCCGGGGTGCCCCGGACGGCCTGGGCGACGCCCATGCCGAGCGAGGCGGCGTCGAAGCCGGCGTCGGCCGCGGCGGGCTTCGGCGTGACGGAGACGCGCGGGACGGACTGCGACAGGTCGCTCTGGACGTCGGTGACGTCCTTCATCCCGGCGATCGCGGTGCGGACCTGCTCGGAGGCCTTCCTCAGGACCTCGGCGTCGGCGGCCTTCACGACCACGCTCAGGTTCTGGCTGGCGAAGCCGTCGCCGGCCGCCAGGGTGGTGTCGCCTATCCCGTCGAGCCCGGCGAGCCCCTTCTCGATGGCGTCCCGCGTCCTCTCGTACGAGGCGGACCCCTCCAGGCTGACCTGGTACGAGGCCTGGTTCGCGCCGGTGCCGCCGCCGAAGGCCGCCATGAAGCCGGACGAGCCGACGTTGACCTGGTAGTCCTTGACGCCCTCGGTCTCCGCGAGGACCTTCTCGACCTTCTTCGCGGCCGCGTCGGTGGCGTCCAGGGAGGTGCCGGGCGGCAGCTCCTGCTTGATGCTGAGGACCTCCTGCTCGCCCTGGTCGAAGAAGTTGGTCTTCAGGAGCGGGGCCATGCCGAAGGTGCCCACCAGGACGACCGCCGCGATGCCCAGGCTCATGAGCCGGCGCCGGGTCGCGAACCGCAGGACCGGCACGTACAGGCGCTGGAGGCGGCTCCTCTCCTCCCGCTCCTCGGCGAGCCTGCGGGCCTCGGCCAGGTCCTCCGGCGTGCCGCCGGGGGCGCGCAGGAACCAGTACGAGAGGACCGGGACGACGGTCAGGGAGACGAGCAGCGAGGCGAGCAGGGCCGCCGTGACCGTCAGCGAGAACGAGCCGAACAGCTCGCCGATCATGCCGCCGGTCAGGCCGATCGGCAGGAAGACGGCGACGGTGGTGAGGGTGGAGGAGGTGACGGCGCCCGCCACCTCGCGGACCGCGGTGAGGATCGCGGCCTGGCGCTCCTCGCCGTAGCCGAGGTGGCGCTTGATGTTCTCCAGGACCACGATCGAGTCGTCGACGACCCGGCCGATGGCGATGGTGAGCGCGCCGAGCGTCAGCATGTTGAGCGAGAGGTCGCGGGTCCACAGCACGATGAGGGCGAGGACGACCGAGAGCGGGATGGAGACCGCGGTCACCAGGGTCGAGCGGATCGACGTGAGGAAGACCAGGATCACCAGGACGGCCATGACGAGGCCGAGCGCGCCCTCGGTGGTGAGGCCGGAGACGGCCTTGGCGACGGCCGGGCCCTGGTCGGAGACGACGGTCAGCCCGGCGCCGGCGCCGAGGTCGCGGCGCAGCTCGGGCAGCTTCTCCGCGACGGCGTCGGAGATCGCGACGGCGCTGCCGTCCTTGTCCATGGTGGCCATGACGGCGAGGCTGGGCCTGCCGTTGGTGCGGGTCAGGGAGGTGCGCGGGGACTCCTCCTGGCGGACGGCGGCCACGTCGCCGAGGCGGACCGCCTTCCCCTTGCCGGGGACGGCCGCCGGGATGCGCAGGTCCTCGATCTGCTTCAGGGAGGTGTAGCCGCCGCCGACCTGGATCGTGCGGCTCTTGCCGTCCTCGGCGAAGGAGCCGGCGGGCATCGTGCCGCCGCCGGCGCGCAGGGCCTCGGTGAGCCTCATCGTGTTGAGGCCGGCCGCGGCGAGCGCGCGCTCGTCGGGGACGACGGAGACCTGGAGATCCTGGACGCCGCTGACGGAGACCTGGCCGACGCCCTCGATGTCCTGGAGGGCGGGGACGACGGTCCGGTCGAGGAGGGCCGCGAGGGCCTGCGGGTCCTTGTCGGAGGAGGCGGCGAGGACGACGGTCGGGATGTCGTCCGTCGAGCCGGCCACGACCTGCGGGTCGACCGTGTCGGGGAGCTGGGCGCGGGCGCGGTTCACGGCCTGCTGGACGTCGGCGACGAGCTGCTTGGTCGACTCGTCGCCGTAGTCGAAGGAGGCCATGACGAGGGCCATGCCCTCGGATGCGGTGGAGGTGACCGACGTGAGGCCGTCGACGGCCTTCAGGCTGTTCTCCAGCGGCTCGACGACCTGCTTCTCGACCACGTCGGGAGAGGCGCCCTGGTACGGGGCGAGGACCGAGACCACGGGCAGCTCGATCGAGGGGAACAGCTGCTGCTTGAGCTGCGGGATCGCGATCGCCCCGAACACGATCGCGACGAGCGACGTCAGCCCGATCAGGGCCCGTTGCGCGAGGCTGAATCTGGACAGCCAGGACATGGGATGGGGTCTCTCTTCCGTGGCGTACGCGTCGGCGGTCGGGAACGGCCGGAAACCCGGCCTTCGACCGGCCCGCGACGCCCCCGCCCCTACGATCGGCCATCCGCCGCCGGAAGTCCTCGGCCCCCGGGCGCACTTCTTTACGCCACGCATACCGCGTCTGGAGTACGCCCGCGCCCCGGGTCACTCCACCCTCGGGCGTACCAGTCCCGACTCGTAGGCCGTCACCACCAGCTGGGCCCGGTCGCGGGCGCCGAGCTTGGCCATGGTCCGGTTGACGTGGGTCTTCACGGTGAGCGGGCTGACGTCGAGCCGCCGGGCGATCTCGTCGTTGGACAGGCCGCCCGCGACCAGGACGAGGACCTCGCGCTCGCGGGCGGTGAGCGCGGCGAGGCGTTCGGAGCGGGCCGTCCGGGCGTCCTCGCCGGTGGCGTCCGCGCCGGCGTCCCGGGGGCCCTGGGCGAGGAAGCTGGCGATCAGGCCCTTGGTGGCGGCCGGGGAGAGCAGTGCCTCGCCGGCGTGGGCGACCCGGATCGCGCCGAGCAGCTCCTCCGGTTCGGCGCCCTTGCCGAGGAAGCCGGAGGCACCGGCGCGCAGCGACTGCACGACGTACTCGTCGACCTCGAAGGTGGTCAGCATGACGATCCGTACGCCGGAGAGGCCGGGGTCGGCGGTGATCGCGCGGGTGGCGGCGAGGCCGTCCGTGCCCGGCATGCGGATGTCCATCAGGACGACGTCGGGCCGCTCGGCGCGGGCCAGCTCGACGGCCCGGGCGCCGTCGGGCGCCTCGCCGACGACCTCCATGTCGGGCTCGGAGTCGACCAGGATCCGGAAGGCGCTGCGCAGCAGGGCCTGGTCGTCGGCGAGCAGCACCCGGATCGTCATGTGTCCTCCCCCTCGCCCTCTCCCGTGCGGGGGGCCACGGGCAGTATCGCCTGTACACGAAATCCGCCGCCGTAGCGGGGTGCGGCGGTCAGGGTGCCGCCGAGCGCGCCGACCCGCTCGCGCATGCCGAGCAGCCCGTGGCCGCCGGCCGGGGCCGGGGCGGGGACGGCGGCGGGCGGGCCGTCGTCGAGGACGGTGATCTCGACCGTACGGCCCACCCGCACGACGCTGACCTCGGCCGCGGCGTCCGGTCCGGCGTGCTTGCGCACGTTGGTCAGGGCCTCCTGCACGATCCTGTACGCGGCCAGGTCGACGGCGGCGGGCAGCGGCTTCTCGCCGTCGGCGCGGGCCAGGGCGACCGGGAGGCCGGCCTTGCGGAAGCTGTCGAGCAGCCCGTCGAGAACGGCGAGGCCGGGGGCGGGCTCGGTGGGGGCCTCCGGGTCGCCGGACTGGCGCAGCAGGCCGACGGTGGCGCGCAGCTCGTCCAGGGCGGAGCGGCTGGCCTCGCGGACGTGCGCGAGGGCCTCCTTGGCCTGGTCGGGGCGCTTCTCCATGAGGTGGGCGGCGACTCCGGCCTGGACGTTCACCAGGGCGATGTGGTGGGCGACGACGTCGTGGAGGTCGCGGGCGATCCGCAGCCGCTCCTCCGCGACCCGGCGCCCGGCCTCCTCCTCGCGGGTGCGCTCGGCCCGCTCGGCGCGCTCCCGGATCGCGTCCACGAAGGCCCGCCGGCTGCGGACGGCGTCCCCGGCGGCGGCCGCCATGCCGGTCCAGGCGAAGATGCCGAGGTTCTCCTGCGCGTACCAGGGCGTCGGGCCGAAGACCATGGCCGCGGCGGTGAGGACCGTCATGGTGGCGAGGCCGACCCGCCAGGTGGTGGGCCGGTCGGTGCGGGCGGCGACGGTGCAGAGCGCGACGACGGCGCTCATGGCGATGGGCGCGGGCCTGCTGTCGTCGACCAGCTCGACGAGGGTGAACGCCACGGTGAGCCCGAGCACGACGAAGGGGTTGCGGCGGCGCCACACCAGGGCGACGGCCCCGGCGACCATGAGCAGCACGCTGTACGCGTCGGGCGCGCGGTCGCCGAAGGTGGGCCCGTCGGGGCTGCCGTGCGGGTCGGTGAACGACCCGGCGACCATGCAGACGAGCACGCCGAACGCGAGGGCCGCGTCGAGGGCGAGCGGATGCGCCCGCGCCCAGTCGACGAGCCGCCGGGCGGAGAGCGCGCCGGCGGCGGATCCGGTGGGAGTCACGGGAGGCAACGGTACGGGGCGGGGGCGGCCGGACGGCGACGTGTGGGCGTCCCGGGGCCCGGAGCGCGTGTGCGGGCCCGGCGGCGCGAAGGTCCCGGTGCCCCCGAGGGGGTCGGGACCTTCGTGGCGGGTGTGCGGTGGCGGGGTCAGCCCGGGATGAGGCCGTCGTCGGAGAGCATCTTCCTGACCTCGTCCAGGCTCGCGTCCGGGGCCGGGAGGATCAGCTCCGACGGCTCCAGGACGTCGTCCGGGAGCGGCTCGCCGAGGTGGCGGACGGCGTCGAGGAGGGCGCCGAGCGTCCGGCGGAAGCCGTCCGCGTCACCGGTCTCCATCTCCGCGAGCAGTTCGTCGTCGAGCCGGTTCAGCTCGGCGAAGTGACCGTCGGCCAGCTTCCGCTGGCCCTCCCCCATGATCCGTACGATCATGACGCGTCCTGTTCTTCCGGTTCTCCGGAGGGGCGGGGCTACTTCTCGAAGCGCGGGTGGGACTGCTGCTGGTTCTGCTGCTGCGGCGCCGCCGTGCCGTTGCCGCCCTCGATCGCCTGCTGCGCCGACGGGCCGCCGGCCAGCTCGGCCTTCATCCGCTGGAGCTCCAGCTCGACGTCCGTGCCGCCGGAGAGCCGGTCCAGCTCCGCCTGGATGTCGTCCTTCGCGAGGCCGGACTGGTCGTCCAGAGCGCCCGAGGCGAGCAGTTCGTCGATCGCGCCGGCGCGCGCCTGGAGCTGGGCGGTCTTGTCCTCGGCCCGCTGGATCGCCAGGCCGACGTCGCTCATCTCCTCCGAGATGCCGGAGAAGGACTCCGCGATCCGGGTCTGAGCCTGGGCCGCCGTGTAGGTCGCCTTGATCGTCTCCTTCTTGGTGCGGAAGGCGTCGACCTTGGCCTGGAGACGCTGGGCGGCGAGGGTGAGCTTCTCCTCCTCGCCCTGGAGCGTCTGGTGCTGCACCTCCAGGTCGCTGACCTGCTGCTGGAGCGCGGCCCGCCGGGACAGCGCCTCGCGGGCCAGGTCCTCGCGGCCGAGCGCCAGCGCCTTGCGGCCCTGGTCCTCCAGTTTGGAGGACTGGCCCTGCAGCTGGTTCAGCTGGAGTTCGAGCCGCTTGCGGGAGGTGGCGACGTCGGCGACGCCCCGTCGCACCTTCTGCAGCAGCTCCAGCTGCTTCTGGTAGGAGTAGTCGAGCGTCTCGCGCGGATCCTCGGCCCGGTCAAGGGCCTTGTTCGCCTTCGCGCGGAAGATCATCCCCATACGCTTCATGACACCGCTCATGGGCTTCGCGCGCCCCCTTCTGACGGACTCGGCTCCAGCTCTTCGACAAGGTCCACAGTACGGGCCCCGACTCCATTACCGCACTGTTCGGAGCGGGATGCGCTCCTCCCCAAGGACGACTGCGTGCGGCGTCCCCTCCCGCGCAGGGAGTAGACGGAGTAGGGGTGAACCCGTGGCCTTCCCCCGTACGTACCGCCCAAGACGCAGTCCGTTAGCGGATCGTTCCCGCCCGGCATGGGGTTCATGCGCCCCACCCCGTACCCTTGGGTTTTGTGTTCCGTAGCCGTTCGAAGGACGAGAAGGCCCCCACCGACAAGGTGACGGCGGACCTCTCCACCAAGCAGCCCCGCGACCCCGAGGCCCCCAAGGGCCGCCCGACGCCGAAGCGGAGCGAGGCGCAGACCCAGCGCCGTCGCGCCTCGACGGTGCCGCTCGACCGCAAGGAGGCCGCCAAGCGCCAGCGCGAGGCACGCCGCTCGGACCTGGCCCGTCAGCGCGAGGCCCTGGCCAGCGGCGACGAGCGTTACCTGCCCGTCCGCGACAAGGGCCAGGTGCGCCGCTTCGTCCGCGACTTCGTGGACTCCCGGTTCGCGATCGCCGAGTTCTTCCTGCCGATGGCCGTGGTGATCCTCGTGCTGTCGCTGTTCGGCAACGCCAACCGGTCGTTGCAGAACATCTCGCTGCTCCTGTGGCTCGGCGTGATCGTCCTGATCGTCATCGACTCGATCGGCCTCTGGATCCGGCTCCGGAAGCAGCTCCACGCCCGCTTCCCGAACGAGCCGAAGCGAGGAGCCGTCGCCTACGGTCTGATGCGTACGCTCCAGATGCGCCGACTGCGACTGCCGAAGCCGCAGGTCAAGCGCGGAGAGCGGCCCTGAGCGCCGACCGCTCGGAGTGGGGCGGGCCCGTGTTCGACGGGTCCGCTTCGGAGGCGGCCGGCCCCGTGCTGCCCGTCGTCACGCACTGGCCCGCCGGTTCCGGCGGGCTGCGCGACACCATCCGCCACGAGATCGTCGCCCGCCAGCTCGACGAGCAGATAACCGGCCGGTACCCCGTGGGGCAGCGGCTGCGGATCCTCGACGCGGGCATGGGGCAGGGCACGCAGGCCCTGCGCCTGGCCAGGGCCGGTCACACCGTGACCGGCCTCGAAGACGACCCCGACCTCCTGAAGGCGGCCCGCGAGTCGCTGGCGACGGAGCCGGCCGGGATCCGCGAGCGGGTCCGGCTGGTCGAGGGCGACGGGCGCGAGACCGGGGTGCACTTCCTGCCCGGCAGCTTCGACGTGGTCCTCTGCCACGGCGTGCTCATGTACGCGGACGAGCCGGACGCGCTGCTCGCGGGCCTGGCCCGGATGCTGGCCCCGGGCGGCCTGCTCTCCCTGGTGGTGCGGAACGCCGACGCCCTGGCCATGCGGCCGGGGCTCGCCGGGGACTGGGCGGGGGCGCTCGCGGGCTTCGACTCGGACGTCTACAGCGACGACGGCGGGGTGAAGGTGCGGGCCGACCGGCTCGACGCGCTCACGTCGACGCTCGCGGGGATCGCGGCGCCGCTGCACGCCTGGTACGGGGTGCGGGTCTTCACGGACGGCGTCCCGGCCGAGGTGGGCCTGCCGGCCGCCGACGAGCTGGACCGGCTGTTCGCCGCCGAGGAGCGGGCGGGACGCACGGACCCGTACCGGCGGATAGCGGCGCTGCTGCACCTGTGCGGAGTGCGCGGGTAGCGGCTGTATCTGTACGGGGTGCCCGGACAGCGGCTGTACCTGTACTGAGTACGCGGATAGCGGCCGTATCTGTACGGGGTGCCCGGACAGCGGCCGTACCTGTGCGGAGTGCGCGGGTGGCGGGGCCGTGAGCGGCGGGGTCCGGCGCGGTGGGGCCGCGGTGGCCCCCTGATCGGATGCGCTCGCCGGGCCCGGGGCGGGGACCGAACGGATACTCCGGACATGGACGTATCCCGTGCCCACGCCCGTACCCGCCGTCTTCTCCTCCCCCTGGCCGCCGGGGCCTGTGCCGCCGCGCTCGTCGGGGGCTGCTCCTCCGCCGGGGACACGGCCGGGCCCGAGCGGTCGACCCAGGCGGCGGCGCCTCGCTCGGCCAACGAGCTGGAAGAGGACTACCGGGCCGTCATCAAGGACGTCCTGCCGTCGGTCGTGCAGATCGACGCGGCGAACAGCCTCGGCTCGGGCGTCGTCTACGACGACAAGGGCCATGTGGTCACCAACGCGCACGTGGTCGGCCAGGAGAAGACGTTCAAGGTCACGGCGGCGACCGGGGGGCAGCCGGTGACGGCGCGGCTCGTCGCCTCGTACCCCGAGCAGGACCTCGCCGTGATCCGGCTGGAGAACGTGCCGCAGGGGCTGAAGGCGGCGAGGTTCGGGGACTCGTCGACCGTCGACATGGGGCAGATCGTGCTCGCGATGGGCTCCCCGCTCGGTCTCTCCGGCAGCGTGACCCAGGGCATCGTCTCGGCGACCGGCCGGACGGTCAGCGAGGGGCGGGCCGGCGGCGGCACGGGCGCGACCATCGGGAACATGGTGCAGACGTCGGCCGCGATCAACCCGGGGAACAGCGGGGGCGCGCTGGTGAACCTCGACAGCGAGGTCGTCGGCATCCCGACGCTCGCGGCGTCCGACCCGGAGCTGGGCGGCGGCTCGGCGCCCGGCATCGGCTTCGCCATCCCGGCGTCGATGGTGCGGACGGTCGCGGACCAGATCGTCAAGGACGGCAAGGTGACGGATTCGGGCCGGGCGGCCCTGAACATCACCGGGCGCACGGTCCTGAACGACGACTACGAGCCGGCGGGCGTCGCGGTGGTCGAGGCGCCCGCGAACGGCGCTGCGGGCAGGGCGGGTCTGAAGCCGGGCGACGTGATCACCCGGATCGGCGACACCGACATCACCACGATCACCTCGCTGTCGGAGGCACTGGCCTCGCGCAAGCCGGGCGAGAAGGTGCAGGTGACGTACGTGCGGGGCACGGAGACGGCGAAGACGGAGGTCATGCTGGGCGAGATGTAGCCGGCGGGGAGGGGGCGAGGGCCCGTCGACTCCCGGGACCGGAGGGGGTACGGGACCCCGGCCCCGACCCCCAGCCTCGGGCCCCCGCCCGGACCCGGCCCCGGCCCCGAAAGGGTGCGGGACCCCATCGGTCCCGCACCCCCACGGCCGCCGGGCGCCCTAGCCCTCCGCGTTCAGGGGCATCGGGCCGTAGATCTTCGTGCCGTCCTCCGAGAGGGTGACCTGGTCGGCGCCGCCGCCCAGGAGGTCACGCCAGTGTTCTCCGATCCAGCTCTCCGCGTCGCCCTGGGTGGTGAACTCCTCGGGGGTCACCACCGGCTCGACCTCGGTGCCGTCGGACTTCTCGAACCGCCACGTCCATGCCATGTCCGCCTCCTGGCGCTCACCGGATGATCGGTTTCCTGCCCGCAGCGTAGCCGGGCGCGCACGCCTCGCGGCCACGCGGGAGGATCTGAGGGTGGAACTGACTCTGCTCGGCACCGGCGCCCCGCTCGGCCTCCCCCGTCCCGACTGCCCCTGCGCCGTGTGCGCGCTCTCCCGGGGGCCACGCGCGCGTACCGCGACCGCGCTGCTCGTGGACGGGGCCCTGCTGCTCGATCTGACCCCGGGGGCCGCCCTCGCGGCGGCCCGGTCGGGGCACTCGCTCGTGGGCGTGCGGCAGGTGCTGCTCACGCATCCGCACGACGGACCGGCCGTGGAGCTGCCGGCCGGACTGCCGACCGCCGGGCGGGTGCCGGACGGACGCGAGTTGACGCTCATCAGCGGGCACCGGGTGCGGGCGGTGGCGATGGACTCCCCCGGCACCGGCTACGAGGTGACCTCGGCGGACGGCGAGCGGCTGCTCTACCTGCCGCCGGGCGGCGCCCCGGCGGGCCTCGGCGAGGAGCGCCTCGCGCCGTACGACGTGGTGGTGGCCGATGTGACGGGCCGTCCGGACGCCCTGGCCCGGCTGCGGGCGACCGGGGCCGTCGGACCGGCCACGGACGTGATCGCGGCGCACCTGGACCACGACGCGCCGGCGGGCGCCGAGCTGGACCGGCGGCTCGCGGCGGCCGGGGCGCGGGCGGTGCCGGACGGGACGACGCTGTACGCGGGCGAGTACCACGAGGCGGCGGACGCGCCCCGGCGGACCCTGGTGACCGGCGGGGCCAGGTCGGGGAAGTCGGTGGAGGCCGAACGGCGTCTGGAGACCTTCCCCGAGGTGCTGTACGTGGCGACCGGCGGGACCCGGGAGGGCGACCCGGAGTGGGCGCAGCGGGTCGGGCTGCACCGGGAGCGGCGGCCGGCCTCGTGGCGTACCTCCGAGACCTGCGACCTCGTACCGCTGCTCGCGGAGGACGGGCCCGCGCTCCTGGTCGACTGCCTGTCGCTGTGGTTGACGCACGCCATGGACGAGGTGGGCGCCTGGGACGACGAGGTCTGGGCGGACGGCGGGGAGAAGGCGCTGCGGGAGCGGACGGCGGAGCTGGTGGCGGCGGTGCGGGCGACGCGCCGCACGGTGGTGGCGGTGACGAACGAGGTCGGCTCGGGCGTGGTGCCCGCGACGGCGGCGGGGCGCCGGTTCCGGGACGAGCTGGGCCGGCTGAACGCGGCCTTCGCGGAGGAGTGCGAGCAGGTGGTGCTCGTGGTCGCGGGGCAGGCGCTGGTGCTGCGCGGGTAGGGTGCGATCACCGATGGCCCTGGCTGATGTGTCTCAAGGCGGAACCGTGAACCTGGACGACTTCTCCGATCTGATCGAGCGCCCCGACGGGGGGATACGGCGTGACGCCGAGGAGCGCCGGGAGCGGCTCGCGGTGCCGCCGGGGGCGCTCGGGCGGCTGGACGAACTGGGCGAGTGGCTGTCCGCCGCGCAGGCCTCGGTGAAGGTGCGGGCGATCGCGCAGCCGAAGGTCGTCCTGTTCGCGGGCGACCACGGGGTGGCCTCGCTCGACGTGTCGGGGCGTCCGGCCGGCACCGCGCACGAGCTGGTGCGGGCGGTCCTGGACGGGGCGAGCCCGGTGGCCGTGCTCGCCCGCGCGGCGAACGTGCCGGTACGGATCGTGGACGCCGGTCTGGACTGCGACCCGGAGCTGCTGCCCGCCGAGGTCGTGCGGCACCGGATCCGGCGCGGCAGCGGCCGGATCGACGTGGAGAACGCGCTGACGTCCGAGGAGACGACGGCCGCGCTCCGGCTCGGCGTGGCGATCGCGGACGAGGAGGCGGACTCGGGCACCGACCTGGTGGTGCTCGGGGACCTGAGCGTCGGCGGCACGACCCCGGCGTCCACCCTGATCGCGGCCCTGTGCGGGACGGACGCCTCGGTGGTGACCGGCCGGGGCGGCGCCGGGATCGACGACCTGGCGTGGATGCGCAAGTGCGCGGCGATCCGGGACTCGCTGCGGCGGGCCCGGCCGGTCCTCGGCGACCAGGCGGCGCTGCTCACGGCGATCGGCGGCGCGGACCTGGCGGCGATGACCGGCTTCCTGCTCCAGGCGTCGGTGCGGCGGATGCCGGTGATCCTGGACGGCGTGGTCGGGGCGGCCTGCGCGCTCGTGGCGCAGCGGGCGGCGTTCCGGGCGCCGGACTGGTGGCTGGCGGGCCAGGTGAGCGGCGAGCCGGCGCAGTCGAAGGCGCTGGACCGGATGGCGCTCAACCCGCTGCTCGACCACGGCGTCCATGTGGGTGAGGGAACCGGGGCACTGCTCGCGCTCCCCCTGGTCCAGGCCGCGGCGGCGCTCGCCGCGGAGCTGCCCGAGCGTCCGGACCCGACCACTCCGGACGACGGCGGCGACACCCCGGGTGTCCCCGTGGCCTGACGGGGAGCGCGACGGACTCACATCGTCTCCGGGGCGGCCGCACGCGACGCGCGTGCGGCCGCCTCCGGCGTCGCCGCACGACCGACGGTGCCCCATATGATCGCTTTTCATGGGAGAGGTCCGTTTGTCCGCCGAAGGCACGCCCCGGGGCACCACCGCCCGTTCACGGCGCGGCGCCGCGTTCGCCGTCTGGTACCTGCGCGTCGTCACGTTCATCAACTTCCTGAGCGCCGTCTGGGTCTCGTTCGGCCAGGACCTGCGCCGGCACAACGAGGACGACTACTTCACGCCGTACCTGCTCACGGCCGGTTTCGCCTCGGGGCTCTTCACGCTCTTCCTGGCGATCACCATGCGCCGCCGCAAACGGGCCGCGTGGATCCTCAACCTGGTGCTCGGCGGCCTCTTCCTGCTGCTCTTCGCCCTGGTGATGCTCTTCCCCGAGGTCCGGGGACACGCCCAGAACTGGGTCTCGCTGGTCCTGACCGCCGCCTTCGTCCTCGCGCTGCTGCTCGGCCGCAAGGAGTTCTACGCGAAGGGCGACCGCTCCAACCCGCTGCTCGCCGCGGTCGTGGCGGTCGGCGGACTGCTCGTCACCTCGCTGCTCGCCGCCCTCCTGGTGACCGTCACCAACACCGCCCCCTCGTCGTCGGCGCACTCCACCTTCCCGGACCGCTGGCGCTACGGCCTGATGCGGCTCGTCACGCTCGCCTCCGACGACTCGCGGTTCCCCGGGATCGCGCCCCCCGGCTGGGTCGACGTCACCATCAACGTCCTGTCCACGCTGCTGCTGTGCGCGGTGCTCTTCGCCGCCTTCCGCTCCCGCCGGGCCGTCGACCCGCTGACCCGGAAGGACGAGGAGCGGCTGCGGGCCCTGCTCGACCGGCACGGGGACCGCGACTCGCTGGGCTACTTCGCGCTGCGCCGCGAGAAGAGCGTGGTGTGGTCGCCGAGCGAGAAGGCGGCCGTCGTCTACCGGGTGGTCGGCGGGGTCTCGCTGGCCTCCGGCGATCCGATCGGGGACCCCGAGGCCTGGCCGGGCGCCATCGAGCCCTGGCTGGCCGAGGCGCGCGAGCACGGCTGGATCCCGGCGGTGATGGGCGCGGGCGAGGAGGCCGGGACGATCTACGCCCGGCACGGCCTGGACGCCCTGGAGCTGGGCGACGAGGCCATCGTGGAGACCGACGAGTTCACGCTCGACGGACGGGCCATGCGGACGGTCCGGCAGGCCTTCAACCGGGTCAAGCGGGCCGGGTACGAGGTCCGGATCCGGCGCCACGAGGACATCCCCGCCGAGGAGATGGCCGCGCTGGTGCGCAAGGCGGACGACTGGCGGGACGGGGCGACCGAGCGCGGCTTCTCGATGGCGCTCGGCCGGCTCGGCGACCCGGGGGACGGGCGCTGCGTGATGCTGGAGTGCACCGACGCCGAGGGCGAGCTGCGAGCCCTGCTGTCGTTCGTGCCGTGGGGGCCGAAGGGGCTCTCGCTCGACCTGATGCGCCGCGACCGGGAGTCCGAGAACGGCCTGATGGAGTTCATGGTCATCGAACTCCTCCAGCGCGCCGAGGAGATCGGGATCACTCAGGTCTCGCTGAACTTCGCGATGTTCCGCTCCGTCTTCGAACGCGGCTCGAAGCTCGGGGCGGGGCCGGTGCTGCGGATGTGGCGTTCGCTGCTCAGCTTCTTCTCCCGGTGGTGGCAGATCGAGTCGCTGTACCGCGCCAACGCCAAGTACCGACCGATCTGGGAGCCCCGATTCATGCTCTTCGAGAAGAGCGCCGACCTGTTGCGCATCGGCCTGGCCGCCGGACGGGCCGAAGGGTTCCTGGAGGCCCCGGGGCTGCCGAAGTGGCTGCACCGCAGACACCTGGAGGGCGGGCGTTGAGCGGGACCTCCCGGGGCGGGACCTCCCGGGGAGGGGCATCGCGGGCCGGTGGCGTCCGGGGGTTCGCCCGCCGCGAGTGGGGCCCGCTGTTCACCGCCGTGCGGACGGCGCTCGTCACGAAGCGGTGGCGGGCGATACCCATGACGCTGGCGGCGGTCTGCCTCACGTCCCTGTTCCAGGTGGTGCAGAACCAGGACTGGGGCTACGGACCGGTCCACGACATCGGTTTCGTACGGGCCGAGGACCCGCTCTGGCTCGCGCTGCTCCGCACCCCCCTCTCGCTCTTCGTGCCCGCGCTCGACCTGCCCGTCTGGGGCGCCCTCGCACAGGTGCTGCTGGTGTTCGGGATCGCCGAGATCTGTCTCGGGCGCCGGCGGACGCTCGCCGTCGCCTATCTGTCGACGCTGGCCGGCACCCTCTACGCGCGCGTGGGCATCGCGATCGGCCCGGACAGCCCGTTCGGCCTGCCGGCCTCCGACGCCCTGGTGGTCGACACCGGCCCGTCGGCGGCCGTCGTGGGCCTCGCCGTCTACGTCTGTTGGCGCCACCGCGCCCGCTGGACCGGCGGTCTCGTCGTCCTCGCGATGGTCGTGGAGGTGGTCGTGAAGCCGAACCTGGCGGGCAAGGAGCACCTGGCGGCCATCGCCGCCGCCCTCGTCCTGATCGCGGTCGTCTCCCGGCGCGAACGGCGTCAGGGCGGGGTCGAGCCGGGTCCCGAGACCCGCTCCTGGAAGCCGCCGATCAGGTCCTGAAAGCGGCGGCGCACCTTGGTCCAGCGCCGGTCGTGGCGGTACGTGCGGATCCGGGAACGGGCCCTGGCCCGGTGGCGGCGGCGGTAGAAGCGCTTGGACCACCAGGAGCCGGGGCGGGCCAGCCGGACGGCGCCGACGAGCGCCACGAAGGGGACGAAGACCCCCATCACGGCTATCCGGAACTTCCCCTTCACCAGACTGACCAGGATGAAGAGGAAGTTGAGCACGATCGTGGCGATGAAGGCGGCCCGGTCCTGGCGCTCCTCCTCGGTCACGTCGTTGACGCCGAGCGGCGAGAAGCCGCTCAGGGTGAGCATGACCAGGGCCGCGGTGAGCACGACCACCTCAACGCTCTTGCGGCCGTCCTCGCTCCAGTACACGTCGTCGAGGTGGAGGATCAGCGCGAACTCGTCCAGAACGAGTCCCGCGCCGATCCCGAAGACGACGGCGAAGACGGCGGCGCCGACGCCGTGCCGTCCGCTGCCCACCGCGCCGAAGCCGCCGATGACGGAGAGGACGACGCCGGGCACGACATGATGGATGTGGAGCCCGCCCGAGGAGACGTTCCCGAAGGGGCCCTTTCCCGCCCGGATGAGACGGGTGATGGTCCGTGTGACCAGGAACGTCACGACAAATGAGGTCAGGGCGAGGAGCAGCGGGAGCTTCCCCGGTTCGAGGATGTTCCGCGAGAACCAGTGACCCATGCCACCCCCTTCCGAAATGTACGGTATGCGCAATCTACCGTCCGGAACCGGCGATTACCCTGCCCGGATGGACGGCCTGCGTTTCGCCTTCGGCACCCTCACGGTGCTTCCCGCCCGCATCACCCGCTGGGACCGGGACGCGGCGCGCGCCGGCATGCTCTGCGCCCCGCTCGCCGGGGTGACCGTCGGCCTGGCCTCGGCCGCGCTCGGCGGAGCGTTCCTGCTGCTCGGCTCGGGCCCGCTGCTCGCGGCCGTCGTCACCGCCGCCGTGCCCGCCGTCCTCACCCGGGGCCTCCACCTCGACGGCCTCGCCGACACCGCCGACGGCCTCGGCAGCGCCAAGCCGGCCGAGGACGCGCTGCGCATCATGAAGCAGTCGGACATCGGCCCGTTCGGCGTGATCGCCGTGGTCCTCGTCCTGTTCGCCCAGGTCGCCGCGCTCTCCCACCTGTACGAGGAGGGCTGGGCGCACGGCGTCACCGCCGCCGTCCTCGCCTCCACCGTCGCCCGCCTCGCCCTCACCCACGCCTCCCGCCACGGCGTCCCGGCGGCCCGGCCCGAGGGGCTCGGCGCGATCGTCGCCGCGACGGTCCCGGTGCGCTCCGCGACCCTGGTGACCGGCGCCTTCCTGGTCCTGGCCGCCGGGGCGGGCCTGCTGCTCTCCCCGTACGACGCGGTCCGCAACGTCCTGGCGGCCGGCGCCGCCCTGGGCGCGGCGGCGCTGCTGCTCCGCCGGTGCGTGCGCCGGTTCGGCGGGGTCACGGGCGACGTGTTCGGCGCGGTGGAGGAGACGGCGGCGACGGCGGCCCTGATGGCGCTGACGCTGGGCTGACCGGCCTCAGCAGGGCCTGCGCCAGACCCCGAGCTCGTACTTCTTGAGCATGGAGTCGAGGCCGAGGCGCCGGGACTGCGGGCAGAACCGCGCGGTCGTCAGCTCGTACTCGACGTGGAAGACGGCCTTGCCCGCCTTCACGAACGGGGTGAGCCGGTCGCACTCCTCGTACTGGGCGCACTGCTCGTTGACCGCGAAGTCGAAGTCCGGGAGGAGTTCCGGGATCTGGTCGAGGTCGTTCTTGAGGCCGACCGCGAGTCCGCGCTCGTGGGCCAGACGGGCGATCAGGCGGTTGTAGCGGAGCTGGTCGGCGGCGGTGAGCGGGAAGCCGGTGCGGTTCTTGTAGCCGTCCATGTTGTCGGGCTCGACGGCGTCGAAGCCCTTGTCGCGGCACATGTCGAGGCGTTCGGCCATCAGGGGGCCGAGGACGTCGGTGCGGCGGATGTCGAGCCAGCGCTCGCCCTTCCAGCCGTTGCCCCCGCCGAGCACGGCCTTCGGGAAGCGGCCGGCGTCCGGACGGAAGTCCTCCCAGGCACCGGTGGAGAGGTAGCAGATCACCTTGCGGCCCCGGGCGTGCAGGTCCTTCACGGCGGACGCCGGGTGGTCGAAGCCGTCGATGTCGTACACGGGGACGTCGACCGTCGGGTCGAGCCGGCCGCTGAGCTGCCACTGCCAGGCGAGGCCGGGCTTCGGCCGCCAGCGCTCCTCCGCCCGCTTGGCGTCGGGGGCGGGGTCGGGGGCCGCCGTGCAGGCGGTGGCGAGGAGCAGCAGCCCCGCGAGCAGGGCGAGCGGGCGTCTCATCGGGCGGGCTCCGGGAGGTGCGGGAGGGTCCCCCAGGGGTGCGCGCCCGCGCCGGGTACCGCGCAGTGCACCGGGGTGGCGGGGCGGAACCCGGCGGGGGCGGCGTAGACCAGGTGGCAGTAGTGGGCGGCGACCGGCAGGTCGAGGGTGCGGTAGGTGTCCCAGGGGCCCTCGAAGGTGACGAGCAGGTCGGCCTGGGCCTCGTAGCCGGGGTCCGGGTGGGCCCCGTGGTTGAAGACCAGGGTCGCGGCCCCGGCGGCCCGGGCGGCGACCGCGATCCGGCGGTAGTGGGCGAGGGCCCCGGGCACGGTCGCCACCTGGTCCAGGAAGGCGCCGTCGGCGCCGTACCAGTCGCGGTGGCGCAGCAGTTCGGCGACGACCTCGGCCTGCGGGCGGCGCCCGTAGGCCGTGTCCGCGTAGCCGAGGACCCGGACACCGGCCTCCCGCAGCCGCCCGGCGGCCCCGGCGAACGCCGGGTCGGGCGCCGGGCCCGCGCCGCTCGCCGGGTTGAGGACGACGCCGTACAGGGAGGGTGCCGCGCCGACGAGCGCCGCCCAGGCCTCGGGGCGTTCGGCCGGGTGCTCGTAGAACGGCACCAGGAGGGACGGGGTCGTCATCGCGTTCCCTAGCGGTGGGCGGTCGGTCGTACCAGCAGAACACAGGTGAGGACGGCGAGCACGGCCGCCGCTCCCCCGGTCGCCGCCGGGCCCGCCGCGGGCAGCGCGGTCTGCGCGGCCGCCGCCAGCAGGCAGACGGTGGCGGCGCCGAGCACCGCGCCGAAGGCCTGGAGCAGCAGCCCGAGCCAGAGCGCGGTCCCGACGAGGAGCAGGGCGAGCAGGTGCGGGAGGGCCGGCCGGGGCGCCCCCGGCCAGAGCAGGGTCACGGCGAGGGCGAGGGCGGTGAGGACGGTGAGGTAGCTCCCGAGGCAGAGGACGAGGGTGCCGGTGGCCGCCCGCCGGAACTCGCGGGCGGTGGTGAGGATCCGCAGCCGGGTCAGGCTCTCGCCCCGGAAGCGGTGCAGCAGCCATTCGGCGGGTCCCATGGAGAGGGTGAGCGCGACGACGGCCCCCGCGCCGCCCACCGGGGTGGAGCCGACGCCCGCGTGCAGGACGAGCAGGCCGCTGCCGAGGCCGAAGAGCCCGTACGGGAGCGAGGCCGCGCGCGGGGGCCCGCCGCGTCCCGCCGCCGCCCGCCGCAGGCCCGGCCGGAGCGCGAGCGCGGCGAGGGCGGTCGTGGCGGCGAGGGAGGCGAGGAGGAGTCCGGCCCGCAGGGGGTCGGGCAGGTCCCAGCGGAAGGCGGGGACGGCCCCGGCGAGCGGCACCAGGGCGCCGAGCAGGGCCCGTTCGCGGCCGAGGACCAGGAGGGCGGTCGCGGCGGCGAGGTAGAGCGCCTGTCCGGCGGCGAAGACGGCGGCCGGGGTCTCGCCGGGCGCGGCGACGGCGAGGGCGACGCCCGTCCCGGCGAGGGCGCCCGGGGGCGCGCCGATGAGCAGGGCGCGGGCGGCGGCGGGCCGGTCGCCGAGTCCGAGCCAGGTGTACGCGCGGTGGGACAGGGCCTGGTTCCAGACCCAGCCGGTGACGGCCCCGGCGAGCAGCGGAACCGTTCCGCCGGGGAGCCCGAACCGGCCGTGCTCCCCCGCGAGCAGCGGGGCGGCCAGGACGTACGCGAGGCCGGGCAGCGCGAAGACGAGCCCGCGCAGGAGGCAGTCCGCGAGCCCCCCGAGCCGGGGCCCGGCGGGCGGCGCCTGCGGTGCGGGGTGGCGCCGCTCCACGCGCGCGTAGAGGTCCTCGGCGAGGGCGAAGGAGTCGGCGCGGCCGTAGGTGAGCCGGATGTGGTCGTCGGTCATGCCGTCGGACTCCAGGAGCGCGGCCACCTCGTCGGGGTGCACGGCGGCGGCGACGAACCCGTCGAGCCGCTCGGCGAGTTCGTCGAGGGGGTCGGGGGCGAGGCCCGGGTCCGGGGCCCTCCCCGCCTCCCGGGTCCTCGGCGTCTCCTCCCGGCGGGGTCTCGGGATCGCCGGGAGGGTGCCCCCCTCCCTCGGGGGCTTCAGCCAGAGGGAGCCGCTCATGCCGGGGTGCCTCCCGCCACGAGGGCCGCCGGGGTGCGGCGGACGGCGGGGACCCGGACCGTCCGGAGCTCCGGGGCGGGCCGGTCGGGGCGGGGGGACGGGCCCGCGCCCGCCAGTTCGCGGTAGATGCGGCGGAAGCCGTCCACCGAGCGGTTCAGGGTGAAGCGGTCGACGACCCGCTGCCGGGCCAGGCGGCCCAGTTCGGCGCGGCGGGCGCCGTCGGCCAGGAGCGCCGAGAGGGCGGCGGCCATGACGGCGGGTTCGCGGGGCGGGACGACGATCCCGGTGTCGCCGACGGCCTCCCGCACCCCTCCGACGTCCGTGGAGACGGTCGCGCGGCCGCAGGACATGGCCTCGATGAGGGAGAAGGGGAAGCCCTCGCTGATGGAGGAGAGCACGACCACGCTGCCGGCCGCGTAGGCCGAGGGCACGTCGGAGACGCGGCCCTCGAAGGCGACGCCGTCGGTGACGCCCAGTTCGGCGGCGAGCTTCTCCAGGCGGGTCCGGTAGTCCTCGTTCCCGGCGGGCACCGGGCCGAACAACCGCAGCCGCAGCGCGGGGAGTTCGGCGCGGCAGATCGCGTACGCCCGGATCAGGGTCTCCAGGTCCTTGATGGGGTCGACGCGCCCGCACCAGCTGAGGGTGGGGATCTCGGGCTCGGGGCCGGCCTCGGGGAAGAGGGCCGGGTCGACGCCGTTGTAGACGGTGCGGATGCGGTCGGCGGGGGCGCCGCCGCGCTCCTCCCAGCGCCGGTTGTACTGGTTGCAGGGGGTGATGAGGTCGGCCTTGCGGTAGCCGAGGGAGTTGAGCTCGCGGTAGAAGGCGAGCATCAGGGCCTTGACGGGCCAGGGCTGCGTCTCGGTGCGGTAGCCGAGGTACCGCTCGCGCAGGTAGATGCCGTGTTCGGTCAGCAGGAAGGGGACCCCTTCGAAGTGCTGCGCGGCGAGGGCCGGCAGGGTGGCGAGGCCGCTGGAGACGGCGTGCGCCACACCGCCGGGGGATATCCGGGCGGCGAGCGGGCGCAGGGCGTGTTCGAGCAGGTCGGTGGCGGTGAGGGCGTCGTGGACGGTGGGCCGGGCCGCGCGCGTCGGCAGGTGCGGCATGGCCCACGTCCACATCAGGGAGCGCAGGGCGGCCTCGGAGCGGAGGGCGGCGGTGAGCCGTCCCCGCCGGGCGAGGGCCGCCAACTCGTACAGGCTCGTGCCGAAGTCGTAGCCGGTCCCCGGGTCGAGCAGGGAGAGCAGGAGGCGTTCGTAGGTGTCGAGGAAGCGGCGGCGGTCCCGCCCCCGCGGGGCCCGGCGCGCGCGGACGGGCGCGGCCGGGCCCCGGGAGGGGCCCCAGAGGGGGAACGCGGTGTGCCGGACGACGTTGGACGGCAGGTCCCAGGTGACGGGCTCCCGTCCGCTGCCGGTGAGGGCCAGGATGTCGAAGTCCACCTCGGGCATGCCCCGGACGAGCTGGTCGCACCAGGTGCTGACCCCGCCGTGGACGTGCGGATAGGTGCCTTCGGTGAGCATGGTGACGTGGCGGCCACTGCTCGGCATGTTCGGTTCCCCCCGGAACGTGCTGGGTCAGGTGGTCGGGATCGTGAGGGTGACGGCGCTCTGGAGCAGTTCGGGCGAGGTCCAGGCGGAGCGGGTGCCGGCGTAGGCCGTGCCGAAGGCGCTGGTGCCGAGGAGCAGCTTCTTGCGGGTGCCCTCGGGGGCGGTCACGGGCGCGGTGACGCCGGAGGGCGCCTTGACGGTGACGGTGGTGCCGATCCGGTAGGCGGTGACCTTCCCGGCGGCGAGGGCCTGGTCCCAGGCGGCGCGGCGGGTCAGTTCGGTGCCGACGTCCCGCTGGGCCGGGTTGACCAGGGGCGCGGAGGGCGCGAACAGGCCCTGGTAGTCGGCCAGTACGCGGTCGAGGACGGGGTAGAGGAGTCGCTCCTCGGCCAGGTTGGACTGGTGCACGTAGTGCGGGCGCGGGTCGTTGCCGAGGACGTGGGAGAGCGCGATGCGCGCCTCCTGCGGGACGATGTGGTCGGCGTAGCCGGTGGCGACGGGCAGCGGGGCGGGCAGGCAGGTGGAGGCCGGGTTGGACTCGCAGATGCCGCTGCCGCCGTCGGCGCGGGAGGTGTAGACCCAGTTGTACTCGTCGGCCATCTCGGCGGCGGTGCCCACGTTGTAGTACACGTTCATGGGGTGGCGGGGCACGGTCCTCGCGGCGCCGGAGGAGGTGCCGACCGTGCGCTGCTGCGGCTCGCGGGAGTTGTCGCTCGCGATCCACTTCACGCCGTTGTCGGCGAGCGCGCCGGCGAGGTGGGGGTTGTCGACGGGCTGCTGGGGCAGGGTCCTCAGGCCGGAGTGCTCGCCGGTGACGAGTTCGGAGCGGTCGACGGAGATGCCCTTGCGGACGGCCCAGTCGTGGTTGTCGCGGATCTGCGCGGACAGTTCGGCGCGGCTCACCCAGAGGGTGTTGCCCCTGGCGTCGGCGGCGCACCGCCAGGGCACGACGGTGGTGTCCTGGACGCAGCCGAGGAAGGGGTGGGTGTAGGTGTGGTTGATCCACCGGTACTGGGCGCGGTCGGCGACGAGCCGGTCGGCGAGCGGGTCGGAGCCGCCGTGCTCGGTCTTCCACTGCTCGCCCTGGCCGCCGTTGTAGACCATGTCGAGGGTGAAGCCGGAGGCCTTCTGCCAGGCGGCGGCGTACTGGGCGTCCGCGGCGGTCATGCGGATCGGGTCCGCGCCCTCGCCGTCGTCGCCGACGCAGTCGAAGTCGCCCGGGGTGCAGTCGCGCACGGAGTCCCAGCGGGCGTCGGGGGCGAAGACGTCGTCGACGTGGACCGAGAGGTAGTTGCGGCTCTGCCCGAGGTGGATGCCCTGGGTGAGCCATTCGACGATGCCGCGGGCGAGGGCCCGGAACTGCCGCTGGTACTGGTTGTAGGCGAAGGTGACGACGAGTTCGCGGCGCCCGTCGGCGGTGTACTCGCCGACGAGGCTGGCCCGGCCGCCGCCGTCGACGGGGACGTCGAGGTAGCTGGTGTAGCCGGCGCGGGGGCGGCCCGCGTAGCCGTAGCTCTCGGCGACCGTCGGGTCGTTGTCCTCGAAGGTGAGCGAGCCGGCGAGGTAGCGGAAGGGGCCCGCCTTGCCGGCGGCGGTGACGGAGGTGGTGATCCCGTCGAGGACGCCGGACGTGCCGCCCTCACTGGTGTAGTCGAGGCCGACGCCCGGGTGCGACCAGGTGTAGGCGTCGACCTGCGGGATCCCGAAGGTCCGCTCGTACGCCCGGAGCGCGGTCTGCTCGGCGGAGTCGGGGCCGAAGGCGGTCTCGTGGGGCAGGACGACGCCCTGGTACTTGGCGCGGGGCCGCCCGGTCGCGCTGTCGGAGGGTTCGCTGAGGAAGGCCTGGTTCACGACCGGCCGGTTCGGGTCGTTGAGGTCGATCCTGCGGTACGGGACGCCGGAGCCCTTCAGCTCGGCGGTGATCGCCCCGACCGCGCTGCCGCCGTCGTCGACGACGAGGACGGTGAGGTCGACGCGGGGCGCCGGGGCGGTGGCGGCCTGCGCGGAGGGCACGACGGTGGCGACGAGCGCGGCGGCGGCGAGGGCCGCCGTGCGGGCTATGCGGGACGCGCCGCGGGACGGGGCGCGGTCGTCCGGGGCGGTGCGGGACGTGTTTCCGGGCATACGGATTCGGCCGGATTCCATCGGTGGTTTCCCCCCTCTGCAGGACCGTGCCGGGCCGGGACGGGACCGGGCGGGCCTGTGAAGATGTCGCAGATGGCGCGAAGGCGAGGGCGTCGCCCTTGCGTGATTGAGGCGAGTGTGGAGGGAGCTCTTCGACTTTGGCCGGTAAACATGAAAGAGACACCACGGATGAGTGAATCAACGTCGCCGTGAGCGAACCGGGTGAGCGAGCGTAGGCTCGTTCCCGGCGCTCTCCGGGCCGAAATACGATGCGGCGGGCACGGTCGGCCCATCCCTCGACCGCCACAGAACTCAATGGAAGCGAGAATTCACCACCGTGACTGCTCTCACTCTCAGCACTGCCGGCGCGGCGACGCTGCGCGCCGACGCCCTGGTCGTCGGCGTCGCCAAGTCCGGGAAGGAGCTGATCGTCGCCCCGGGCGCCGAGGCCGTCGACAAGGCCTTCGAGGGCCGGCTCGCCGCCGTCCTGGAGACCCTGGGCGCCTCGGGTGCCGAGGGTGAGGCGACGAAGCTGCCCGCCCCCGCCGGCCTCAAGACCCCCGTCGTCCTGGCCGTCGGCCTGGGCGGTGCGCCCGAGGACGGCGAGGCGTTCGGCACGGAGACCCTGCGCCGCGCCGCCGGCACCGCCGCCCGCGCGCTCTTCGGCTCGAAGAAGGCCGCGTTCGCCCTGCCGGTCGCCGACGCCGACGCCGTCTCCGCCGTCGCGGAGGGCGCCCTGCTCGGCGCGTACGCCTTCACCGCGTACCAGGAGGTCGGCAAGGACGCGAAGCGGCCGCTCGCCGAGGTCGCCCTGCTCGGCGCCAAGCCGCGCGACAAGGCCCACAAGGCCGCCGCCGAGCGCGCCCAGGCCGTCGCGGAGGAGATCAACCGCGCCCGCGACCTGATCAACACCCCGCCGAACGACCTGACCCCGGCCGCCTTCGCCGCCGCGGTGCAGACCGCCGGCAAGGAGCACGGCCTCAAGGTCCAGGTCCTCGACGAGAAGGCGCTCGCCAAGGGCGGCTACGGCGGCATCCTCGGCGTCGGCGCCGGATCGGAGAACCCGCCGCGCCTGGTCCGCGTCGCCTACACCCACCCGAAGGCGGAGAAGACCCTCGCCCTGGTCGGCAAGGGCATCACCTACGACTCGGGCGGCATCTCCCTGAAGCCGGCCGGTCACAACGAGACGATGAAGTGCGACATGAGCGGCGCCGCCGCCGTGTTCTCCACCGTCGTCGCCGCGGCCCGCCTCGGCCTGGAGGCCAACGTCACCGGCTGGCTGGCGCTCGCCGAGAACATGCCGTCCGGCTCCGCCACCCGCCCGGGTGACGTGCTGCGCATGTACAGCGGCAAGACCGTCGAGGTCCTGAACACCGACGCCGAGGGCCGCCTGGTCCTGGCCGACGCGCTGACCCGCGCCTCCGAGGAGCACCCGGACGCGATCGTCGACGTGGCGACCCTGACCGGCGCGATGATGATGGCGCTCGGCAGCCGCACCTTCGGCATCATGGCCAACGACGACGAGTTCCGCTCCACGATCCACGAGATCGCGGAGGAGGTCGGCGAGGCGTCCTGGCCGATGCCGCTCCCGGCGGACCTGCGCAAGGGCATGGACTCCCCCACCGCCGACATCGCGAACATGGGCGAGCGGATGGGCGGCGGCCTGGTCGCCGGCCTCTTCCTCCAGGAGTTCGTGGGCGAGGGCATCACCTGGGCCCACCTGGACATCGCGGGCCCGGCCTTCCACGAGGGCGCCCCGTACGGCTACACCCCCAAGGGCGGCACCGGTTCCTCGGTCCGCACCCTGGTGCGCCTGGCCGAGCGGGCCGCCGAGGGCGAGCTCTGAGCACCGTGTGACCCGTGCGACGGGGACGGCCCCGGGCTGCGTGCCCGGGGCCGTCCCCGTTCGCCCCCGTACGACCCCGTTCGCCCCGGTCCGGTCCGTACGATCCCGTTCGCTCCCGACGCGACCGCGACGGAATCCGCGGGCCCGCGCACCGTCCGGGACCCTCCGTACGGACGATCGGCCGTCTCGGAGGGCGGCCCCGCGTCCCGCCATCCGTCAACAAGTGCGAAGATGGGTTCTCGGCAGGACAGGGCCCCCATCACAGGGCCGAAAATATAGCGGCCGAACACCAGCCGCCGCCCGGTCATGGACGACCGGCGACGAGCGCACATGCATGGAGGACGTGACGTGGCGAACGACGCCAGCACCGTTTTCGACCTAGTGATCCTCGGCGGCGGTAGCGGCGGTTACGCCGCGGCGCTGCGCGGAGCGCAGCTGGGCCTGGACGTCGCACTGATCGAGAAGAACAAGCTCGGCGGCACCTGCCTGCACAACGGCTGCATCCCGACGAAGGCCCTGCTCCACGCCGGCGAGGTCGCCGACCAGGCGCGCGAGGCGGAGCAGTTCGGTGTCAAGGCCTCCTTCGAGGGCATCGACATCAAGGGCGTGCACAAGTACAAGGACGACGTGATCGCGGGCCTCTACAAGGGTCTGCAGGGTCTCGTCGCCTCCCGCAAGGTGACCTACATCGAGGGCACGGGTCACCTCTCCTCCCCGACCTCCGTCGACGTGGACGGCCGCCGCGTCCAGGGGCGCCACGTCCTGCTCGCCACGGGTTCCGTGCCGAAGTCGCTGCCCGGTCTGGAGATCGACGGCAACCGGATCATCACCTCGGACCACGCGCTGACCCTGGACCGGGTCCCGGAGTCCGCGATCATCCTGGGCGGCGGCGTCATCGGCGTCGAGTTCGCCTCGGCGTGGAAGTCCTTCGGCACCGACGTCACCGTCATCGAGGGCATGAAGCACCTGGTGCCGGTCGAGGACGAGAACAGCTCGAAGCTTCTTGAGCGCGCGTTCCGCAAGCGCGGCATCAAGTTCAACCTCGGCACCTTCTTCCAGTCCGCCGAGTACACCGACAACGGCGTCAAGGTCACCCTGGCCGACGGCAAGACCTTCGAGGCCGAGGTCCTCCTGGTCGCCATCGGCCGCGGCCCGGTCTCCGCCGGCCTCGGCTACGAGGAGCAGGGCGTCGCGATGGACCGCGGCTACGTCGTGGTCGACGAGTACATGCGCACCAACGTGCCGACGATCTCGGCCGTGGGCGACCTCGTCCCGACCCTCCAGCTCGCGCACGTCGGCTTCGCCGAGGGCATCCTCGTCGCCGAGCGCCTGGCCGGTCTGAAGACCGTCCCGATCGACTACGACGGCGTGCCGCGGGTGACGTACTGCCACCCCGAGGTCGCCTCCGTCGGCATCACCGAGGCGAAGGCCAAGGAGGTCTACGGCGCGGACAAGGTCGTGGCCCTGAAGTACAACCTCGCGGGCAACGGCAAGAGCAAGATCCTGAAGACCGCGGGCGAGATCAAGCTCGTCCAGGTCAAGGACGGTGCCGTGGTCGGCGTCCACATGGTCGGTGACCGCATGGGCGAGCAGGTCGGCGAAGCGCAGCTGATCTACAACTGGGAGGCGCTGCCGGCCGAGGTCGCGCAGCTCATCCACGCCCACCCGACGCAGAACGAGGCGCTCGGCGAGGCCCACCTGGCCCTGGCCGGCAAGCCGCTGCACTCCCACGACTGACGCTCACGTCATCCCAGGGCGCGACGACCACTTTCCGCAATTCGTTAGGAGCAACTGAAACCATGTCGGTTTCCGTAACCCTGCCGGCGCTCGGCGAGAGCGTCACCGAGGGCACCGTCACCCGCTGGCTCAAGGCCGAGGGCGAGCGCGTCGAGGCCGACGAGCCGCTGCTCGAGGTCTCGACCGACAAGGTCGACACCGAGATCCCCGCCCCCGCCTCGGGCATCCTGGCCTCCATCAAGGTCGCCGAGGACGAGACGGTCGAGGTCGGCGCCGAGCTGGCCATCATCGACGACGGCTCCGGCGACTCCGCCGGGGCCGAGGCCCCGGCCGCCGAGTCCGCTCCGGCGCAGGAGGCCCCGGCTCAGGAGGCCCCGGCTCAGGAGGCCCCGCAGGCCGAGCCGTCCACCGAGACCGAGCAGCCCGCCCCGGCCCCGACGGCCGAGGCCACCTCCGGCGGCGGTTCCGCCGAGGGCACCGACGTCGTGCTGCCCGCCCTGGGCGAGTCGGTCACCGAGGGCACCGTCACCCGCTGGCTGAAGTCGGTCGGCGAGACCGTCGAGGCCGACGAGCCGCTGCTCGAGGTCTCCACGGACAAGGTCGACACCGAGATCCCGGCCCCGGCCTCCGGTGTCCTCCTGGAGATCGTCGTCAACGAGGACGAGACCGCCGAGGTCGGCGCCAAGCTGGCCGTCATCGGCGCCGCGGGTTCGGCTCCGGCCGCCGCCCCGGCCCAGGAGGCCCCGGCCCCCGAGGCCGCTCCGGCCCCGAAGCAGGAGGAGGCCCCCGCGGCTCCGGCGGCCCCGGCCGCCCCGGCGCAGGAGGCTCCCGCCCCGGCCGCTCCCGCCGCCCCGGCTCCGGCTCCGGCTCCGGCCGCCCAGGCCCCGGCTCCGGCCGCTCCGGCCCAGGCCGCCCCGTCGATCGCCCCGGCCGTGGTCACCCCCGTCCCGTCCGCCCCGGCCCCGGCCGAGGACGGCGCGTACGTGACCCCGCTGGTCCGCAAGCTCGCCACCGAGAACGGTGTCGACCTGGCGTCCGTCAAGGGCTCCGGCGTCGGCGGCCGCATCCGCAAGCAGGACGTCCTCGCGGCGGCCGAGGCCAAGAAGGCTCCGGCTCCGGCCGCCGCCGCCCCGGCCGCGTCCGCCCCGAAGGCTCCGTCCCTGGAGACCTCCCCGCTGCGCGGCCAGACCGTCAAGATGACCCGCATGCGCAAGGTCATCGGCGACAACATGATGAAGGCGCTGCACGGCCAGGCCCAGCTGACCTCGGTCGTCGAGGTCGACATCACCAAGCTGATGAAGCTGCGCGCCCGCGCCAAGGACGCCTTCGCCGCCCGTGAGGGCGTCAAGCTCTCCCCGATGCCGTTCTTCGTGAAGGCGGCGGCCCAGGCGCTGAAGGCCCACCCGGTCATCAACGCCCGGATCAACGAGGACGAGGGCACGATCACCTACTTCGACACCGAGAACATCGGTATCGCGGTGGACTCCGAGAAGGGTCTGATGACCCCGGTCATCAAGAGCGCGGGCGACCTCAACATCGCCGGCATCTCGAAGAAGACCGCGGAGCTGGCCGGCGCCGTGCGCGGCGGCAAGATCACGCCGGACGACCTGGCCGGCGCGACCTTCACCATCTCCAACACCGGTTCGCGCGGCGCGCTGTTCGACACGATCATCGTGCCCCCGAACCAGGTCGCCATCCTGGGCATCGGCGCCACCGTGCGCCGTCCCGTCGTGATCGACCACCCGGACCTGGGCGAGACGATCGCGATCCGCGACATGACGTACGTCGCGCTGTCCTACGACCACCGTCTGGTGGACGGCGCCGACGCCGCCCGCTACCTGACGGCCGTCAAGGCGATCCTGGAGGCCGGCGAGTTCGAGGGCGACCTCGGCCTGTAGTCGCGTGCGGGCGGGCTCCGGCCCGTCCGCAACGTAACGAGCCTCACCTGCGGCGCCCCCGTCCGGAAGTGTTTCCGGACGGGGGCGCCGCCGTATTGTCTAAGGGTCAACACTCCCCGAGGAGCCCTTCATGACCGTCCCCGTCGTCCACTCGCTGCGCGAACAGATCCGCGAGCACATCGTGGAGGGGATCGTCAGCGGCCGCTGGAAGCCGGGCGAGCGGATCGTGGAGCGCCGGATCGCGACCGAGCTGGAGGTCAGCCAGACCCCGGTCCGCGAGGCGCTGCGCGAGCTGGAGTCGCTGCGGCTGATCGAGTCGGCGCCCAACAAGGGCGTCCGGGTCCGCAACCTCACCGCGGCCGACCTGGAGGAGAGCTACCCCGTACGCGCCGGTCTGGAGCAGATCGCGGCCGAGCTGGCGGCCGGGCGGCTCTCGGCGGACTGCTCGGCCCTGGAACCGCACGTGGCGGCCCTGTACGAGGCGGACGCGGCCTCGGACGGGACGGCGCAGGTGCGGCACACGGTGGCCTTCCACCGGGAGCTGGTGAAGGCGGCCGGGAACGCCGTGCTGCTGCACACCTGGGAGACGCTCGGCATCGAGGTCTTCACGGCCCTCTCGATCCGCTGGCTGGGCACGGTCCAGAAGTCGTACGCGGAGGAGCACCAGGAGCTGGTGGAGGCCTTCCGGCGGGGCGACCCGAACATCGGCGCGCTGGTGAAGGCGCACGTCCTGGGCTGCGCGCCGCGCGCCTGACGCCGCCGCCGTCCCTCCGAGCGGGTCCCTTTCCGGGGCCCGCTTTTCCGTGCCCGTACGCCCGCCCGTACGCCCGCCCGCACTCCTGCCCGTACGACTTCCCATACGCCTGCCCGTACGACTATCCGCACACCTGTTCGCACGCTCTTCCTGTCCGGTCGCCCGGACCCGCCCGTCCGACCGCGTCCCCGCGGCCCGCTCATCCGTGCGCGCACCCCCTCAGAAAGCCGCCCCTACCTGCGAAAACAAGGCACCGGGTGCCCCTTTTCGCGGCACCCTGTGCCGACTTTCTCGATCCGAAGAGGTTTTCGCCTTCAACCCTTTGATCGATCATCGATCGCCGGTTTACAGTCTTCGGCGGGCCACACCCGGCCCTCCGCCCTGTCCTGCCAGACAAGGCCCCATCTTCACCCCCACCTGTCCGGAAGGCGGCGATCATGACCGATCCCGTAGGCAAGATTCCGAGCGAGCTCGACCAGCTCCCGGACCGTGACACCGAGGAGACCGCCGAGTGGGCGGCCTCCCTGGACGCCGTCACCAAGGCCGCCGGCCCCCACCGGGCCGCCTACCTGATGCGCCGCACGCTCCAGCACGCCGAGGGCGCGGGCCTCGCCCTCCCCAAGCTGCTGGAGACGGACTACGTCAACACCATCCCCACCTCCGCCGAGCCCTCGGTCACCGAGTTCGGCGGCGACGAGGAGATGGAGCGGAAGATCACCGCGTGGAACCGCTGGAACGCGGCCGCGATGGTCTCCCGCGGCTCCAAGTACGGCGTCGGCGGCCACATCGCCACCTTCGCCTCCGCGGCCTGGCTGTACGAGACGGGCTTCAACCACTTCTTCAAGGGCAAGGAGTCGCAGGACGCCCCCGGCTCCGGCGACCAGCTCTACATCCAGGGCCACGCCTCCCCCGGCATCTACGCCCGCGCCTTCCTCGACGGACGCCTGAACGAGGCGCACCTCGACAACTTCCGGCAGGAGTCCGGCGGCAACGGCCTGCCCTCCTACCCGCACCCGCGCCGCCTCCCCTGGCTGTGGGAGTTCCCGACCGTCTCCATGGGTCTGGGCCCCCTCTCCGCGATCTACCAGGCGCGCTTCAACCGCTACCTGACCAACCGCGCCATCAAGGACGTCTCCGCCTCGCACGTGTGGGCGTTCCTCGGCGACGGCGAGATGGACGAGCCCGAGTCGACTGCGGCCCTCGCGCTCGCGGCCCGCGAGGGTCTGGACAACCTGACCTTCGTCATCAACTGCAACCTCCAGCGCCTCGACGGCCCGGTCCGCGCCAACTTCAAGATCGTGCAGGAGCTGGAGGCCCAGTTCCGCGGCGCCGGCTGGAACGTCGTGAAGTCGCTGTGGGGCAACGCCTGGGACGAGCTGTTCGCGCTCGACACCACCGGCGCCCTGGTCCGCCGCCTCCGCGAGGTGCCGGACGCGCAGGTCCAGACGTACCAGACCCGCGACGCCGCCTACATCCGCCAGGACTTCTTCGGCAAGGAGCCGGCGCTCGCCGAGATGGCGAAGCTGCTGAGCGACGACAAGATCCTGGAGTGCTTCCACCTCTCCCGCGGCGGCCACGAGCCGCGCAAGGTGTACGCCGCGTACAAGGCCGCCCTGGAGTTCAAGGGCGCGCCGACGGTCATCCTCGCGCAGACCGTCAAGGGCTTCACCCTCGGTGAGGGCTTCGCGTCGAAGAACGCGAACCACCAGATGAAGAAGCTCTCCACCGACGAGTTCAAGAACATGCGGGACCTCCTCGGACTCCCCATCTCGGACGCGCAGTTCACCGACGGCCAGGTGCCCTACGGCCACCCCGGCGCCGACTCCCCCGAGGTCCGCTACCTCCAGGAGCGCCGCGCGGCCCTCGGCGGTCCGGCCCCGGCCCGCCGCGTCCACCCGCTGGCCCCGCTGCCGGCCGCGGCCGACAAGTCGTTCGCCGCCTTCGACAAGGGCTCCGGCACGCAGTCGATGGCGACCACGATGGCCTTCGTCCGCCTGGTCAAGGACCTGATCCGGGACAAGGAGACCGGCAAGCGCTGGGTTCCGATCGTCCCCGACGAGGCCCGCACCTTCGGCATGGAGAGCCTCTTCCCCTCGCTCGGCATCTACTCGCCGAAGGGCCAGACGTACGAGCCGGTCGACCGCGACCAGCTGATGTACTACAAGGAGGCCAAGAACGGCCAGATCCTCAACGAGGGGATCACCGAGGCCGGTTCGATGGCCGACTTCATCGCCGCTTCCACCGCGTACTCCACGCACGGCGAGGCGATGATCCCGTTCTACATCTTCTACTCGATGTTCGGCTGGCAGCGGACCGCCGACCAGATGTGGCAGCTCGGCGACCAGCTCGGCCGCGGCTTCCTCGTCGGCGCGACCGCCGGCCGCACCACCCTGACCGGTGAGGGCCTCCAGCACGCCGACGGGCACTCGCCGGTGATCGCGGCCACCAACCCGGCGGCCCTGACGTACGACCCGGCGTTCGCCTACGAGGTCGCGGCCATCGTCAAGGAGGGTCTGCGCCGGATGTACGGCGAGGCCGCCGAGGGCGAGGACCAGGACGTCTTCTACTACCTGACGGTCTACAACGAGCCGATGCCGCAGCCCGCCAAGCCGGCCGGGGTCGACGAGGGCATCGTCAAGGGCCTGTACCGCTTCAACACGGCCGAGTCCGCCGGGGTCGACCTGCCCGCGAACCCCTCGCGGATCCAGCTCCTCTCCTCCGGCACGGCCATCCACTGGGCCCTGGAGGCGCAGAAGCTGCTCGCCGCCGAGTGGGGCGTGGCCGCCGACGTGTGGTCCGCGACCTCCTGGACGGAGCTGCGGCGCGACGCCCTGGAGGCGGACGCGGCGCTGCTGCGCGGCGAGGAGCGGATCCCGTACGTACGCGAGGCCCTGGCGGGCGCCGAGGGTCCGGTGCTCGCGGTCTCCGACTACATGCGCCAGGTCCCGGACCAGATCGCGCAGTGGGTCGAGCAGGACTGGTCCTCGCTCGGCGCCGACGGCTTCGGCCTCTCGGACACCCGCGACGCGGCCCGCCGCCACTTCGGCGTCGACGCGCAGTCGATCGTCGTCGCGGCGCTCGCGCAGCTCGCGCGGCGCGGCGAGGTGCAGGCGTCGGCCGTGAAGGAGGCGCGCGAGCGCTACGGCCTGTAAGGGTCCCGCGGTTCCGACGGGGCGGGCGGCACGCATGATGGAGTCATGCGCGCCGCCCGCCTCATCAAGTTGGTCCTGCTGCTCCAGTCCCGTCCCTCGATGACGGCGGCCGAACTCGCCGCCGAGCTGGAGGTGTCGGAGCGGACGGTCGCCCGGGACGCGCTCGCCCTCTCGGAGGCGGGGGTGCCGGTGTACGCGGACCGGGGCAGGGCCGGCGGGTACCGGCTCGTCGACGGCTACCGCACCCGCCTGACCGGGCTCGCCCGGGGCGAGGCGGAGGCGCTGTTCCTGTCCGGACTGCCGGGCGCGCTGCGGGACATGGGCCTGGAGGACGCGGCCTCGGCGGCCCGCCTGAAGGTGTCGGCGGCGCTGCTCCCCTCGCTGCGGGACGCGCCCCGCACGGCGGCCCAGCGCTTCCACCTGGACGCGCCCGGCTGGTACCAGGAGCCGGTGACCCCGGAGCTGCTGCCCGCGCTCGCGGAGGCGGTCTGGGACGACCGGTGCGCCCGGGTCCGCTACCGGCGTGGGGACGGCACGGAGGTGGAGCGGGAGCTGCGGCCGTACGGACTCGTCCTGAAGGCGGGCGTCTGGTACGCGTGCGCGTGGACGGACGGCTCGTTCCGTACGTACCGGGTGGACCGGTTCACGGCGGTGGCGGTGGGCGGGGAGCGCTTCGAGCGGGACCCGGACTTCGACCTGCCCGCGTTCTGGTCCGCCCGCTCCCTGGAGTTCACCCGTTCCCTGCTCCGGTCCGAGGCCGTGCTGCTCCTCACGGAGGAGGGGGCCCGGCGGCTGCCGTACGTGACGGACCGGGCGGCGGCCGAGGAGGCGCTCGCGGCGGCCACCGCCGGGGCCGACGGCCGCCTCCGGGCGACCCTGCGCGTGGAGAACGAGGAAGTCGCCTTCGCGCAGCTCCTGGGCCTGGGCCCGGAGGCCGAGGTCATGGCCCCGGCCGCGCTCCGGGAGCGGTTCGCGGAGGCGGCACGGGGCTTGGGGAGGCTGTACGGATAGAGCCCGCCGGGTTCTACCGGTAGTCGTCCACCGACACGTCCTCGTCCGTCTCCTTGGCGACGATGAAGCCCCACGCGTCCGGCCGCGAGCCGTCCGCGTCCGTGAAGCCGTACTCCTTCGCGAGCTGTCCGCTGGAGAGGGAGCGGCCGTTCCAGCGGGCCCGGTCGGGGTCGGCGGCGAGGGCCGCGACCGCGCGGCCGACGTAGACCGGCGACTCGGCGACGGCGAAGTCGGGAAGCTTCTCGGCGGCGTCGCGCCAGTTCTCCTCGGTCACGCCGAAGTGGTCCAGCATCTGTTCCGAGCGGAGCCAGCCGGGGGTGAGCGCGACGGCCGTGCCGCCGGACGGCTCCAGTTCGCGGGCGAGGCCGAAGGCCATCCGGATCGGGGCGTTCTTGGCGAGGTCGTAGTAGACGTTCTCGCGGTAGCGGGTGGCGTTGTACTCCTGGGTGCCGTCGGTGACCTCGACGAGGAGGCCGCCGGGGTTCCGGGTGAGCAGCGGGGCGGCGGCCGCGCTGGTGATCAGGTGGCTCTTCACGCCCAGCTCCAGCATGCGCAGGCCGTCGGCGAGGTCCACCTCCCAGATCTTCCTGCCGAAGCCGGCGACGACCAGGTGTTCGCCGCCCCAGATATCGTTGACGAGGACGTCGAGGCGGCCCCACTCGCGGTCGATCCGGTCGATCAGGGCGGCGACCTGGTCGGGCTCCAGGTGATCGGTGGGGACGGCGACGCCCTCGCCGCCGGCGGCCGTCACCAGTTCGGCGGTCTCCTCGATGGTCTCGGTGGTCCGGCCGACCTCGCTGACCTTCTCGCGGGTGGTGCGCCCGGTGACGTAGACGGTGGCTCCGGCGGTGCCGAGCTGGACGGCGATGGCCCGTCCGGCGCCCCGGGTGGCCCCGGCGACCAGGCAGATCCGTCCGCGCAGGGGCTTGCTGTCGGTTGTCTCGGTGCTCATGGAACTCACCCTGGCAGGAAAGCCGGACATCTTCTGTCCGGATTCCGTCCGGATTCATTTCCGGCTTTCCGGGTGCGTCGTCCCCGCCGGGGCAGGATGCTGGTCCCGTGATGGACGAGACCGAGTTCTGGAAGATCATCGACGCCGCCCGGGAGGACGCCGAGGGCGACGCCGAGGAGCAGGCGGACCTGCTGGTGGAGCGGCTGACCCGGCTGGACCCCGACTCGGTGCTCGACTACGCGCGCCACTTCGAGGCCCGCTACAACCGCGCGTACCTCTGGGACCTGTGGGGCGCGGCGGCCGTGCTGTTCGACGGGGCGGGCGAGGAGGTCTTCGACTCCTTCCGCTGCTGGCTGATCGGCCAGGGCCGGGAGGTGTACGAGGGGGCCGTGCACGACCCGGACGCGCTCGCGGAGCTGCTCGACGACTTCGACGTGGAGATCGACGGGGACGGCGAGGAGATCGGTTTCGCGGCGGACGAGGCGTACGAGGCGCTGACCGGCGCCGAGACGCCGGACCTGGGCATTCCGATGCCGGGGGGCGAGCCGCTCGGGACCCCGCTCGACCTGGCGGACGACGAGGCCCTGGCGGTCCGCTTCCCCCGGCTGTGGGAGCGCTTCGGGGCGGGGTGACGGTGACGACGCGGTGACCGGGTGGCTCCCGGGCGCGCTCAGAAGTGGGTGCCGCCGTCGACGCGGACCTCGGTGCCGGTGATGAACCGGCCGTCCTCGCTCGCCAGCATCGCGACGACGCCCGCGACGGTCTCGGGACCGGCGAAGCCCTGCCCGAGGGCGGGGGCGAGCTTCACGAAGAGCGCCATGTCGGCGTCGGCGGGGAGGCCGGGGCCCACGGAACGGCGGCTGGCGCCGGTGCCGTCGGTCATGCCGGAGGAGATGGAGCCCGGCTGGACGGCGGTGAAGCGGATGCCCCGCCCGGCGTACTCGGCGGCGAGCGCGTGGGTCATGGACTGGATGCCGCCCTTGCTGGCCGCGTAGGCGGACATGTACGGGTGGGCGAACGCCGCCGAGGTGGAGGAGAAGTTCACGACGGCCGGGCCGTCGCCCTCCAGGAGGGCCGGGATCGCCTCGCGTATCACCAGGAAGGTGCCGGTGAGATTGGTCCGGATCACCTGCTCGAAGGCGTCGAGGGTGGTCTCGTGGGTGTGCGAGGAGCGCAGGATCCCGGCGGCGTTGACCAGGACGTCCAGGCCGCCGAGCGCCTCGACGGCGGCGGCGACGCCGGCCCGTACGGAGGCCTCGTCGGCGACGTCCAGGAGGACGGTGGCGAGGCGGACGGCGGCGTCGCCGGCCTTGTCGGCGGTGTCCTTGAGGCCGTCCTCGCTGATGTCGGCGGCGACGACCCGGCCGCCCTCGGCGAGCACGCGCAGGACGGTGGCCTGGCCGATGCCGGAGCCGCCGCCGGTGACGAGCGCGCGGCGTCCTTCGTAACGGGTGAGGTGGTTCATGGGGGCCTCTCGATGACGGGCTTTACGGGCTTTACGGGCTTCGCAGACTTCGCGAGCTTCGCGGGTGGAGCGCTGTCACCGTACGCCCAAGTGGCACGTTTTGCCATGTCTGCACGTCGTGCACGCTTGGCAGTCGCGGGCGTACGCTGGGTGGGTGAGCGACAAGACGCCCTCCCGGGCCCCCTCCCTGACGGAGCGCCGCAAGGCCGCCACGCAGCTCGACATCGCCCGCGCGGCCGTCGAGCTGTTCACCGAGCGCGGCCCGGACGACACCACGGCCGAGGACGTCGCCCTGCGGGCCGGGGTCGCGCTGCGCACCTTCTACCGCTACTTCCGCTCCAAGCAGGACGCCGTCGCCCCGCTCCTCGCGGGCGGCGCCGACCGCTGGCGCGCCGACCTGGCCGCCACCGCGCCGGGCACGCCCCTGGCCGACGCCCTGGAGCGGTCCGTCACCGCGTCGCTGACCCCGGCGGACGCGGAGGCCGAGGAGGAACTGCGCAGGACCCGGGGCCTGCTGCGCGCGGCCGCCGGGGACCCCGCATTGCGGGCCGTCTGGTACCGGGTCAACCAGGAGTCGGAGGAGCGGCTGCGCGAGGTCCTCGCCGGGCTCGCGGGGCCGGACGCCGACCCGCTGGAGGTACGGCTCGTGGCGGCGGCGGCCACGGACGCGATCCGGATCGCCCTGGAGGGCTGGGCGGAGCCGGAGGGCGAGCCGCCGGTGCGCGGCGAGGGCTCCCCGGCGGCCCTGGCGGTCCACTGCCTGCGCGAACTGACGGGCGGGATCGGGATGCTGAGGGAGTGACGGGCGGGGCCGGGCCTCTTGGAGAGGTGGGACCGCCTCGGAGGGGCGGGGCCCCTCAGCCCACCAGCGACCGCCCCATGCACACGTCGTCCACGTACCGCCCGTCGATCAGGAACTCGCCCGGCAGGACGCCCTCCACCGCGAAGCCCTCGGAGGCGTAGAGCGCGCGGGCCGGCGCGTTGTGGCCGAGGACCCGCAGGGTGAGGCGGGTGGCGCCCCGCTCCCGCGCCCGGTCCATGGCGGCCCGCAGCAGCCCCCGGGCGACGCCCTCGCCCCGGGCGGACTCGGCGACCACCAGCCCCTGGATCTGGAACACGTGCGCGTGGGAGGCGAGCGGGATGGGCTGCGCGACCCGGACGTAGCCGACGAGCGCGCCCCCGCGCACCGCCACCAGGTAGTCCTCGGGGAGGTGGCGCTCGTCGAAGAAGGGGCCGTACGGCGGGACCGGCGCGGGCACCACCGCGTGGAGCGTGGACCAGGTGACCCGGTCCAGGACGCCGAGCCCGGCGTCGTCGCCGTGGACCGCGACGCGTATCAGCGTCTCGGGCGCGCCCGGCTCCGGCGCGTTCTCCTCGGACGCGCTCGCCCCCGACAGGCCCGTCCCGGGCACGCCCGCCCCCGGCAGGTCCGTCTCGGGCGCGTTCGTCTCCGGCTCGGTCATGACCGTCACTGTGCCATGTCCCGGCCGGAAGGGGGCAGGATGGCCCCATGCAGCGTTCCGCCTCCCGCAAGCGCGTCGCCGTCACCGGCGCCTCCGGTCTCATCGGCTCGGCCCTGGTCCGCTCCCTGCGCGCCGACGGCCACGACGTCCTCCGTCTCGTCCGCCGCCCGGCCCGTACCGCCGACGAGGTCGAGTGGGATCCCGCGCGGCTGTACGTGGACGCCGCCGGGCTCGTCGGCGTGGACGCCGTCGTGCACCTGGCGGGCGCCGGGGTCGGCGAGCGCCGCTGGAACGAGGCGTACAAGAAGGAGATCCGGGACAGCCGGGTGCTCGGCACGACGGCGATCGCGCAGGCGCTCGCCTCGCTCGCGGAGCCGCCGGAGGTTTTGGTGTGCGGGACGGCGCTCGGCTGGTACGGGGACACCGGCAGCCGCGCGGTCGACGAGGGCGCCCCGGCGGGGACGGGCTTCCTGCCCTCGGTCTGCGTGGAGTGGGAGGCCGCGGCGGCCCCCGCCGAGGAGGCCGGCATCCGGGTCGCCTACGCCCGCACCGGCCTGGTGGTGGCCCGTGAGGGCGGGGCGTGGGGGCGGCTCTTCCCGGTCTTCCGCGCGGGGCTCGGCGGGCGGATGGGCGACGGCCGCCAGTACTGGTCCTTCATCTCCCTGCACGACGAGGTGGCCGCCCTGCGCCACCTGGTCGACACGGCGTCCCTGTCGGGCCCGGTGAACCTGACGGCCCCCGACCCGGTCACCAACCGCGAGGTGACCGCGGCGATGGGCCGGGTGCTGGGCCGGCCGACCCTCTTCACGGTCCCGGCGCCGGCGCTGCGGATCGCGCTCGGGGACTTCGCGCAGGACGTGCTGGGCAGTCAGCGGGTGCTGCCGGTGCGCCTGCTGGAGAGCGGCTTCGACTTCGCGTTCCCGACGATCGACGACGCGATCCGGGCCGCCGCCCGCTGAAGCGCCCCTCCCCGGGCCCTCCCACCGGCCCCCTCCGTGCTCCCCCGTGCCGCGCGCACCCCGGTGCGCGCTCCTGGCACCCGTGGGAGCGCTGCCTAGGCTCGACGCGGACCGTGGAACTCCGGCATTCCGGAGGCCCGTTGGGGGCATAGGCCTCCCACCGGCCGCGCCGACCTGGGGAGGGGCACGTGCTCAGCAGCGCAGACAACACCGTCAGCAGCACGGACGACACCATCAGCACAGTCACCACGGAAGACACCGGAGGGAGCGTCGACGTCGTGGTCGTGGGGGCCGGGGCGGCGGGTCTCGCCGCCGCCCACCGGCTGACCCGCGCCGGACTCTCCGTCGCCGTCCTGGAGGCGGAGCCGTGGATCGGGGGCCGGATGGCGACCGCGTCCGTCGACGGCTTCCTGCTCGACCGGGTGGGCGGGCCGCTCACCCTGTCGCACGAGGAGCTGCGGACCCTGCCGGGGCTCGGCGGCCTCGCGCTGCGGCCCTTCGCGCCGGGGGTCCTCGTGCACAGCGACGGCCGGTACGCGCGGTGGGGCGCCCCGCACCCGCGCCGGACGGCCGGAGCGCCCCGGGCGACGGGCGGCCGGAGCGTGGGGGGAGCGTTCAGCGTGGCGCGCGCCCTCGCGAGCGCCCCCCGCCATCCGGCGGCCTCGCTCGACCAGGCGCGGCTCGGCGCGTCCCTCGTGCGGCTCGCCGCGACCCCGACGCAGCGGATCCTCGCCCGGCCCGAACGGACCGCGCGCGAGGCCCTGAACGCGCGGCTGCCCGCCCGGACCGTCCAGGGGGTGCTGCGGCCGCTGCTCGCGGCGCTCCTGGCCGACCCGGACCTCGGCACGTCGAGCCGGCGGGCGGACCTGGCGCTGCGCGGCTTCGCCCGGGGGCGGCTCGCGGTGCCGGAGGGCGGTGCGGCGGCGCTCCCGGAGCTGCTCGCGGCCGGGCTGCCGCCGGGCACGGTCCGTACCGGCGTACGGGTCACGGAGGCGTCCGTCTCCCGGGTCACGACGGCGGAGCACGGGGTGTTCCGCTGCCGCTCGGTGGTCCTGGCCACGGGGGCGCGCACGGCGGCGGCGCTCCTTCCGGGGCTGCGGACGCCCGCGTTCCACCCCGTCACGGTCCTGCACCACACGGCCCCGGTCGCGCCCGCCGGCGATCCGGTGCTGCTCCTGGAGTCGGACCCGGGCGGGCCGGTGGCCCACACGGCGGTGATGAGCGCGGTCGACCCGGGCCGCGCCCCGGCGGGCCGGACCCTGATCACCTCGACGGTGCTCGGGACGCCGCCGGACGACACGGAGCGGCGGGTCCGCAAGCACCTCGCCACGCTGTACGGCACGTCGACCGACGAGTGGGAGCTGCTGGCGCTCCGGCACACCCCGGACGCGGTCCCGGCGATGACGCCCCCGCACGACGGACACCGCTCGGTCCGGCTGCTCGCGGGCCTCTACGTCTGCGGCGACCACCGCGCCACGAGCACCCCCCGGGGCGCCCTCGACTCGGGCCACCGCGCGGCCCGCGCCCTCCTGACGGACCTGGGCGTACGCCTCCCGGCCGAGTCCCTGGCGACGGAGGCCGCCTAGACACTGCCCGGCGGACGGCGGATCAGGGCCGGACGGGCCGCGTCCCCGATCCGCCGGACGGCCCCCGGATCAGCCGATCGCCGCCACCCGGTCGCGGTAGGTGCGGGCCGGGGCCGCGTCGCGGTAGGGCTCCAGGCGGCGTTCGAAGTCGCGCACGTACTCGGCGGCGCGGGCCGAGCGCATCTCGGAGGCCTCCCTGGCGGCCTCGGCGCCGAGCGCGCAGGCCTGCTCCAGTTCGCCGAGGGCGAGCCGGGAGGTGGCGAGGACGACCCGGCAGAAGAGGCGGCTGCGGGCGAAGCCGGGGGCGCGGAGCTGGAGGGAGCGCTCGGCGTGCTGGGCGGCGGGGCGGTACTGCTGGAGGTCGCGGTGGCAGTGCCCGAGCTCGTCGGCGAGCTGCGCCTCGTCGAAGGTCCGGGCCCAGTACGGCACCTCGTCGCCGGGCCGGGCCGCGTCCAGGGCCCGTTCGGCCCGGACGAGGGAGGCGCTGCACACCCGCGCCTCCCCCAGGACGGCGTGGCCGCGCGCCTCGACCGCGTGCAGCATCGCCTGGACGACGGGCGGCGCGGCGGGCCCGACGCCCTGCTGGGCGACCCGGGCGAGCTGCACGGCCTCCCGCCCGTGGCCGAGGTAGACGGCCTGGCAGCTCATGGTGAGGAGCACGTACGAGCCGTACGCCCGGTCCCCGGCGGCCTGCGCGAGGCGCAGCGCCTGGACGAAGTAGCGCTGGGCGAGGCCGTGGGCGGCGATGTCGTACGAGGTCCAGCCCGCGAGCCGGGTGAGGTCGGCGACGGCGGCGAAGAGGCGGCGGCCGGTGGACTCGCCGTACGTGCCGCGCAGCATCGGCTCGGCCTCGTGCTCCAGGTAGCGGACGAGGGCCTGGCGGGCGTGGCCGCCGCCGTAGGCGTGGTCGAGGGTGCGGAAGAGCTCGGCGACCGAGCGGAGGGCGGCGATGTCGCCGCTGGAGACCCGCTGTCCCGGGCCCCGGTCCGTGCCGCGCTGGCGGGGCACGGAGAAGCGGCCCTGGGCCGGGACCCGGGGGTCGTGCGGGGGCGCTCCGGCGGAGGCGCGGGAGGCGGCGGGCTCGCCGCGCGCCACCCGTTCGTCGGCGCGGCCGATCAGCCAGTCCCGGCTGGGGACGACCAGGCCCGCCGGGGTGAAGGCGATCTTGCGGAGTTCGGCGTGGCTGCCGGAGTCCTTGCGCCACAGGCCGCTGACGATGTCGACGGCCTCCTCGGGGGTGGCGGCGAACTCCAGGCCCGCGTAGACGGGTGCGCAGGCGTCGAGGCCGAGGTCCTGGGCGGAGAGCCGGCGGCCCAGGCGGCGGGTGAAGACCTCGGCGATGAGGGCGGGGGTGGTGCCGCGCGGCTGCTGGCCGCGGAGCCAGCGGGTCACGGAGGTCTTGTCGTACCGCAGGTCCAGGCCGTGTTCCAGGCCCAGCTGGTCCACCCGTCTGGCGAGGCCCGCGTGGGAGAACCCTGCTTCGGCGATGAGCGCGGCGAGCCGGCTGTTCGGGATGCGCTGCGGGGGTCGTTCCGTCATGAGCTGTGCGGTCTCCTGTTTTCCGGGCCCGGGCGGCACCCCTTCGGACCCTCCTGGAACGGCGTGAATTTAGCGGCCTCCACGGCCCGTACCGCCACCTTCGCCCCACATTCATCCGATCGTGTGAGGATTGGCGGCATCGCTGACGTGGGCGCCCGCGTCCGCCCCGTCCGCCCGCCGGAGGGGAGGCCCCGGCGCCGCCGTACAGTGGCATGGGCGCGAATGACGCATGGTGCCGAGCCGGCCCGGGATGATCCCCGGTCCCCGGAATCCCGGCGCAGGAGGAGGCAAGGCCGTGAGTGAGCTGCGATTCGTCCGTCTCGGCTTCGGCGACGAGGCCGTCGACTACCAGGTGGCCTGGGACAAGCAGCGCGAGGTGCACGCCGCGCGGTTCGCCGACGAGATCGAGGACACCTGTCTGCTCCTGGAGCACCCGCCGGTCTACACGGCCGGCCGGCGCACGGCGGAGAGCGAGCGCCCCCTGGACGGGACGCCGGTGGTGGACGTGGACCGCGGCGGGAAGATCACCTGGCACGGGCCCGGCCAGCTGGTCGGCTATCCGATCATGAAGCTGCCCCGCCCGGTGGACGTCGTCGCGCACGTACGGCGCCTGGAGGAGGCCCTGATCCGCACGGCCGCCGAATTCGGCCTGGAGACGACGCGGATCGAGGGCCGCAGCGGGGTGTGGGTCCTCGGGGACCCGGTCGAGCGGCGGCCGTCGCTCGGCGGGCTCTCCCTCGACTTCGACCCGCGCCTGACCGACGAGGAGTTCGACCCGCGCCTGAACGGGCCGGAGTACGCGCCCTCCAACGCCGGCCAGCGCCGCGAGGACCGGAAGCTGGCGGCGATCGGCATCCGGGTCGCCAAGGGCGTCACGATGCACGGCTTCTCGCTCAACGTGAACCCGGACAACGTCTGGTTCGACCGGATCATCCCGTGCGGCATCCGCGACGCGGGCGTCACGTCGTTCGCCAACGAGCTGGGCCGCGACGTCACGGTCGAGGAGGTGCTGCCGGTGGTCGAGAGGCACCTGCGGGAGGTCCTGGAGCACGCGGAGCTCAAGCCGCGGGCCGTGGAGCCCGCCACCGCCTGACCCCGGGCCGCCGCGTCCGCACGGCCCCCAGGAATGCGGGGCACTGGCCAGAGGTTGGCCGGACGTAGGCAGGCATGGAAGCCACGGGCGTACCCTGGTGTACGCCGAAGAATCGAAGCTACAGGAGCCGATGTGTCCGCAGTCGCACCCGACGGACGCAAGATGCTGCGCCTGGAGGTCCGGAACGCCCAGACCCCCATCGAGCGCAAGCCCGAGTGGATCAAGACACGGGCGAAGATGGGGCCCGAGTACACGAAGATGCAGGGCCTCGTGAAGAGCGAGGGCCTGCACACGGTCTGCCAGGAGGCGGGCTGTCCCAACATCTTCGAGTGCTGGGAGGACCGCGAGGCGACCTTCCTCATCGGCGGCGACCAGTGCACCCGGCGCTGCGACTTCTGCCAGATCGACACGGGCAAGCCCGAGGCCCTCGACCGCGACGAGCCGCGCCGCGTGGGCGAGTCGGTCGTCACGATGGACCTGAACTACGCCACGATCACCGGCGTCGCGCGCGACGACCTGGAGGACGGCGGCGCCTGGCTGTACGCCGAGACCGTGCGCCAGATCCACCAGCAGACGGCGGGCCGCGAGGCCGGCCGCACCAAGGTCGAGCTGCTCGCCCCCGACTTCAACGCGGTGCCGGAGCTGCTTGAGCAGGTCTTCGACTCCCGCCCCGAGGTCTTCGCGCACAACGTGGAGACGGTGCCGCGCATCTTCAAGCGCATCCGCCCCGGCTTCCGGTACGAGCGCTCCCTGGACGTCATCACGCGGGCGCGTGACTACGGTCTGGTCACGAAGTCGAACCTGATCCTCGGCATGGGCGAGACCCGCGAGGAGGTCAGCGAGGCGCTCCAGCAGCTGCACGACGCGGGCTGCGAGCTCATCACGATCACGCAGTACCTGCGCCCCTCGGTCCGCCACCACCCGGTGGAGCGCTGGGTGAAGCCGCAGGAGTTCGTGGAGCTGAAGGAGGAGGCCGACGAGATCGGCTTCTCCGGCGTGATGTCGGGCCCGCTGGTCCGTTCGTCGTACCGCGCGGGGCGTCTGTACCAGCAGGCGCGGGAAAAGCGGGAGGCCGCGCAGGCCGCTTCGACCGGCGTGTGAATCCGAGCACAAGTAGTTACCGGCCGGTAGTGGCCGGATCCGGTGCGGTCCGCACGACCCCGCAGCTCAGCGGGGGCGTACGGGCCGCACCGCCGTTTCCGCACTGGGCCGACCGGCCGCACCGACGTTTCATCAGTGTTTGACCGTCGGGTCACGTCCTGGTAACACCGATCTGTGAGCCTGGTTTCACCCACCGCCACCGTCGCTCGCACCCCCGCCTCGTCTCACCCGCCTTCGAGGGAGGACCCCGCCATGCCGGCCGCATCGACGCACGTCCGCGTCACCGCGATCCCGTCCGTCACCGACGCCCTGAGGGCCGTGGAGTCGCTGCTCCTGGGCTCGGGCCAGCGCACCGCCCGGCGCAACGCCTGGAACTCCGTCCTGGAGGACCGGCGCCGCGCCAAGGACCGGGTCGAGGCCCAGCGCGTGATGGAGGTCGCGTCGGGCCGGGCTTCCCGGGCCACGTAAACTTCAGGACATGGCGAGGAAGGCAAACACGAGCAGCGCTGACGCTGCCAACCCCGGGCGACTGAAGCAGATCGCCCTCACGTACAAGATGACCCGGAAGGCCGACCCGAAGGTCGGTCTCGTCGTCGCGGGCGTGGGCATCGGCGTACTCGGTGTCCTCCTCGCGATCGGCTTCCTCATCGGTCATCCGGTCTACCTGGGCATCCTGGGCGTCGTCCTGGGCCTCCTGGCGGCGGCCATCGTCTTCGGACGGCGCGCCGAGACCGCGGCCTTCGGGCAGATGGAGGGCCAGCCGGGCGCGGCGGCGGCGGTGCTGCAGAACGTCGGGCGCGGCTGGACGACGACCCCCGCGGTCGCGATGAACCGCAACCAGGACGTCGTGCACCGCGCGGTCGGCCGGGCGGGCATCGTCCTGGTCGCCGAGGGCAACCCGAACCGGGTCAAGACGCTCCTCGCGGCCGAGAAGAAGCGCATGAACCGCGTCGTGGTGGACGTGCCCGTGCACGACATCATCGTCGGCGACGGCGAGGGCCAGGTGCCGCTGAAGAAGGTCCGCACGACCATGCTGAAGCTGCCCCGGGTGCTCTCCGGCCCGCAGGTGACCGCGGCCAACGACCGGCTGCGGGCGATGGGCGACCTGATGAGCAACATGCCGCTGCCGAAGGGTCCGATGCCGAAGGGCATGCGGATGCCGCGCGGCGGAAAGACGCGCTGACGCGCCCGACCCAGTACGTGAGAGGGGCTCCGGACCGTGCAGTCCGGAGCCCCTCTCACGTACCCGGGGCGTCAGATGCGGACCTGGACCGCGCCGGAGAGGCGGTCGTGGAGGCCGCGGCCGTCGCGGTCCCAGATCAGGGCCGGGATCGCCAGGCAGACGAGGACGGAGCGGAGCACCACGCGGAGGAGGCCGAGGCGGCCGCCGCGCGCGGAGACGACCCGCAGGCCGAAGAGCCGCTTGCCGGGCGTGAAGCCGACGGTCCCGACCGTCAGGACGCTCAGGACGAGCAGGATGACGAGCGCCCAGTTGCCGGTGGCCTGGTTGTAGCCGTCGGTGACCAGGCCGTATGCGATCAGCATGCAGAGGGCCCAGTCGACGGCGAGGGCGCCGAGGCGCCGTCCGGGGCGGGCGATCGAGCCGGGTCCCTCCTCGGGCAGCCCGAGCTGCTGACCGCGGTAGCCGAAGTCGACGCCTGCGTCCTCGGCCGCCGCGCGGGGGCCGGAGAGCCACGATCCGATTGCTTGCCTGTTGTCCACCCGACCACGGTACTGTGCCCGTTTTCGATCTCTTCGGCCCGGGTAGCGGGTGGAGGTCCGAGGACCCCCTGCGGGCGGGAACGGACCCATGTCCGGAGCACGACCGGCACCCACCCCGGTTAACTTCGACGAAACAATTGGGTCATGCTTGAGAAATCCCGTCTGCCTATGGTCGGGTCCAGCGTGTGCCACCGCACTGGCCGCACGACCGAGCTGCAAACCCCGCCCCTCCCCGGGCCGGGAGTAGGAGGAGTGGGATGTCCCAGACGAACGGGTTCCAGAACGCCGAAGAGGCCCAGAAGTTCATCAAGGACAACGACGTCAAGATGGTCGACGTCCGGTTCTGCGACCTTCCGGGTGTGATGCAGCACTTCACGATCCCCGCCTCGGCCTTCGACCCGTCGGAGGAGCTCGCCTTCGACGGCTCGTCGATCCGCGGCTTCCAGGCGATCCACGAGTCCGACATGGCGCTGCGCGCCGACCTGTCGACGGCCCGTGTGGACCCCTTCCGCCGTGACAAGACGCTGAACATCAACTTCTTCATCCACGACCCGATCACGGGCGAGCAGTACAGCCGCGACCCCCGGAACATCGCGAAGAAGGCCGAGGCCTACCTCGCCTCCACCGGCATCGCCGACACCGCCTTCTTCGGCCCCGAGGCCGAGTTCTACGTCTTCGACTCGGTGCGCTTCGAGACCTCGGCGAACCAGGGCTTCTACCACATCGACTCCGAGGCCGGCGCCTGGAACACCGGTGCGGTGGAGAACAACCGCGGCTACAAGGTCCGCTACAAGGGCGGCTACTTCCCGGCCCCGCCGGTCGACCACTTCGCCGACCTGCGCTCCGAGATCTCCCTGGAGCTGGAGAACGTCGGCCTCCAGGTCGAGCGCCAGCACCACGAGGTCGGCACCGCCGGCCAGGCCGAGATCAACTACAAGTTCAACACGCTGCTCGCCGCGGCCGACGACCTGATGCTCTTCAAGTACATCGTGAAGAACGTCGCCTGGCGCAACGGCAAGACCGCGACCTTCATGCCGAAGCCGATCTTCGGCGACAACGGCTCGGGCATGCACGTCCACCAGTCGCTGTGGGCCAACGGCGACCCGCTGTTCTACGACGAGACGGGCTACGCGGGCCTCTCGGACACCGCCCGCTACTACATCGGCGGCATCCTCAAGCACGCCCCGTCGCTGCTCGCCTTCACCAACCCGACGGTGAACTCGTACCACCGCCTGGTCCCGGGCTTCGAGGCCCCGGTCAACATGGTGTACTCGCAGCGCAACCGCTCCGCCGCCATGCGCATCCCGATCACGGGCGCGAACCCGAAGGCCAAGCGCGTCGAGTTCCGCGCGCCGGACCCGTCCTCGAACCCGTACCTCGCCTTCTCGGCGCTGCTCCTCGCGGGCCTCGACGGCATCAAGAACAAGATCGAGCCGCTGGAGCCGATCGACAAGGACCTGTACGAGCTGGCTCCGGAGGAGCACGCCAACGTCCCCCAGGTCCCGACCAACCTGGAGGCCGTCCTCTCCGCCCTGGAGGAGGACAACGAGTACCTCCAGGCCGGCGGCGTCTTCACCTCGGACCTGATCGAGACCTGGATCGACTACAAGCGCACGAACGAGATCGCCCCGATCCAGCTGCGCCCGCACCCGCACGAGTTCGAGCTCTACTTCGACCTCTAAGCCGGAGCCTCAGCAGTGAAGGCCGCCGCCCGGAAGGTTCCGGGTGGCGGCCTTCGCCGTGCTCGCGGCCCCGTCAGCGCCCGTAGCGGATCAGGGTGCGGACCATGCGGCAGGTGGTGTCCGAGGGCGGGTGGATGCCGAGCTGCTCGGCCGTGGTGCGTATGGTCGCGTTCGTGGCCTTCGACGGGACGTAGACGCCGGCGTCGAGGAGGGCGATCGCGAGGCGCATGGCCTTCAGGCGCCGGTTGTGCGTGACGTACCACTCGCGCGGTCGGCCCGCGGGGAGCGGCTGCTTCTGGAGCGGCTTCCAGGGTTCGAGGGACGGCGTCCGGATCACGGCGAGAGCCATGGGCTACCTCCTGGCGAACGGCGGGGTGCGGGCCCTCCTCGGGACCCTCACCTTCACCCATTATTTTACCGGCCCCCACTGACAATCGTCCCTGGCCAGGACCGGTTTTCGGCAGTGATGACAGGGGCCGCGGGGGTACCGTGTGCGCCATGGAGATCTGGATCAATCCCGCCTGTTCCAAGTGCCGGAGCGCCCTCACGCTGCTCGACGCCGAAGGGGCCGAGTACACCGTCCGGCGCTACCTGGAGGACGTGCCCTCGGCCGAGGAGATCCGGGAGGTGCTCGGGCGGCTCGGGCTCGAACCGTGGGACATCGCCCGGACCCAGGAGGCCGAGGCCGAGGAGCTCGGGGTGAAGGAGTGGCCCCGGGACGCGGAGGGCCGCGACCGGTGGATCGAGGCCCTCGCCGCGCACCCGAAGCTCATCCAGCGGCCGATCATCACCGCCGAGGACGGGACCGCCGTCGTGGGGCGGACCGAGGAGGCCGTGCGGGACGCGCTGTCCCGCCGCTGAGGGGCCCGGGCCCGTCTGTAACGGACCGCCGCTGACGGGCCCCCGGGCCCGTCCATAACGGCCGGCCGCCGAGGGCGGTCCGGGCCCCGTCCCCGAGGGGCCCCGGGGCCTCAGGCCCTCGCCGCCAGTCGCTCCGCCTCCGTCAGGATCTCCGTGAGGCGCAGGCCGAAGCGGGCGTCGCAGGGGTGGGGCGTGCCCGTGCGGGCCGCCGCGACCAGGGCGTCCACGGCCGCCCCGAAGGCGTCCACCGCGCCGTTCCAGCGGGGCATCTCGGCGCGGCCCTCCGTGCCGAAGAGGGTGAGGGCCGCCTCCGCCGCCTCCGGCGGGGCGCTGAGCGTGAGGGTCGCGGTGCTGCTCGCCCCCGACGTGTGGCGCAGGACGAGGTGGTGGGTGTCGCCCGGGCCCGGCACGGCCGTGATCTCCGTGACGTCCCCCAGGACCGGCAGGTAGACCGAGAGGACGTGCGGGCCCACGTCCCACAGGCCGCCCTTCTCGCGCCGCCAGGGCGAGGCCGCGTACTCGCTCGTGGAGCCGGAGCCGTACAGCGAGCCCAGCCAGTGCGCCTCGCCCAGGAACCAGCCGTCCGCCGCCGCCCGCTCGGCGATCCAGGAGGCCGTCGGCTCCGCGAACCGCAGGGTGCAGAAGACCACCGAGGCGACGCCCGCCGCCTCGACGGCGTCGGCCACCTCGCGGGCCCCGGCCACCGTCGTGGCGACCGGCTTGTCCAGGAGGACGTGGCAGCCGGCCGCCGCGGCCCGCACCGCCAGCGGGGCCTGCACGTCCGGCGGGAGGGCGAGGGCCACCGCGTCGCTCGCCGCGAAGAGGGCGTCCACGTCGTCGTACGCGCGCGTGCCCGACGCGGCGGCCAGCGCCTCCGCCGCCTCCGGGCGCCTGCCCCACACCCCGCTGAACTCGACGTCCGGGTGCCCGGCGAGTGCGGGCGCGTGCGTGTGCCCGGCCCAGGGGCCGGTGCCGAGGAGTCCGATGCGGGGCCTCGCCCCGAGCTGCTTCGCCATGGTCACAGTCTGCCGGGTGGCCCCGCCGGGCGGTGGCGACGGGGTGCGGCACCGAAACCCCCTGGCTCCCCTTCCCCCTCCCGGGTTAGCGTTCCCCCGCCGGCCGCGGGACTCCGGCGCGACTTCCGGAACCTGCCTCTGAAGCAACGTCTTCGCTGTTCGCGCCCTCATTCCCCGGCCGGCACCTGAACGAGGGGGGAAGGTCCGTGTCCGAGCTCGTCGCCGCCGAGGACGTGCTCCTCTTCGTCAACGCCGCCGTCACCGCCACCGGGCAGCGCGAGTTCCGCTCCTCCGCCGGCGAGCAGCGGCTCTCGCTCGCCTTCCTCCACGAGTACGTACGGGTCAACTACCGCCCCGTGTACGCCGCCGCGCTCGCGCTCGACATCAACGACCACAACGCGGCCCTCGTCGTCGAGCACCTGCTGCGCACCCCGGCGGAGGCCGGGCCGGGCGAGGGGCGGCTGATCGCCGCCCGGCTCGCCCTGATGCCGCCGCAGCGGGTCTACCGGCTGTTCCGGACGCTGCGCGCCGCCGGGGTCAACAACCGGCGCACGCGCGCGATCGTGCGCGAGTGGATCGCGGCCCGGCCCGATCCGGCGCTCGACGCCGTGAAGTACCGGCCCGGCCTGAAGGCCGCCCTCCGGCACGTCCACGGACCGGCGGCCGGCCCGGAGACGGGCGACTTCCTCTTCGCGCCCCGGCGCCGCGTCCGGTACGGGAGCCCGCTGCTCGACGCGTACCGCAGGGCGCACTACGAACAGGGCGCGCTGTACGAGCTGCCGTTCACCGTCGCCGAGGGGTTCGCCGCGCGGCACGGCGTGCCCCGCGCGCTGTTCCTGGAGCGGATCGCGCCCCGGATGACCCGGTTCGAACGGCTCAGGACCGAGCGCGCGGCGGGGGCCGCGCGGGACCTGTCGGCCATGCCGCTGACCCGGCTCGCGGTGTACGTGCTCTCGCTGCCCTTCGCCGAGCGGGTCGCCCGGCGGGGCGAGCTGACCGGCGCGTTGCGGGCCGCCGCCCGGCGCGCGGCCGGGCCGCACGCCGGGAGCTGGGGGCGGGTGGCGGCCGTGCTCGACGACAGCTTCTCGTCGTCCGGTTCGGCGGTGAAGCGGCGCCGTCCGCTGGCCGTGGCCCTGGGCTGCCACTTCCTCCTGGAGGCCCTCGCGGCGCCGGGCGCGTACGCCCCGCTGTGGACCTCCGGCGGGGACGATCCGCTGCTCGTCCGGCCGTACGGGCCGACCCCGCTCGGCCTGCGGGTCCTGGACGCCCTGGAGACCGGTCCCGAGCGGCTGGTGATCGTCTCGGACGGCTGGGACAACGCCCCGCCGGGGCTCGCGGGCGAGGTCCTGCGGGTGTGGCGGACGCGGCTCGATCCGGAGCGGCGGACGAGCGTCGTGCACCTCAACCCCGTATACGACGCCGAGGGCTTCGACGTGCGCCGCCTCGCACCGGGCGTGCCGACCGCCGGCGTCCGGGACGCGGAGGACCTGGCGGCCCTGGTGGAGATCGCGCAGTTCGCGGAGGGCCGGACGGGGTTCGGGGAGCTGCGGGCCTATCTGGACCGGCGGGTGGAGACGTTTCTGAAGGGGGCCGGAGGGTGACCAGGATCGATCTGGGCGGGCTCGACGTGCGGCCCGCGCAGGTGTGGGGCGGGGTGCGGCTCGTGCCGCTCGTGCGGTCCGAGCCGGTGGCCGGACTGCGGCTGCGGCGGGAGGTGTACGAGGGGTTCGGGACGGCCTCGGTGGAGCTCGGCGGCCGGACGGCTTACACCTCGTACGTCCCGCACGGCTTCGTCGCCGACTGGTCCGGCGCCCGGCAGGACGGCGAGTCCGCCGTGTACGGGACGCTGCTCGGCGACCGGACCGAGGAGCCGCCGCCGTGCGTGCCGGTGCGCCGCGTCCACCGCCCGGCCAAGCGCCGGCGGGGAGAGCGGCGGCTGCGGTTCCTGCCGCTGCACCTCGCCCTGGAGGGCTATCTCGCGCTGCACTTCGGCGGGCCGTCCGTGGTCTGGGACGACTGGTCGCGGGAGGCGGTGCGGCGCGGGCTCTCGCCGCGGGCCGAGGCCGCGTACGCCGGGTGGGGCGGGCCGGGGCTCGGGGAGGCGCTGCGGGTGTTCGAGCTGCACCCGGGGCAGTGCGGGACGCTCCTGTACGTGGCCGACGCGCTGGCAGCGGCCTTCGTGGTGCCGCACCCGGAGGACTACCGGGTCCTGCACCCGACGCTGATCGAGGACCTGTACGGGGAGCTCGTCCACCAGTACGCGCACTACGGCGCCCCGGTGCCGGAGTTCACGGCGCGGATCCGGGACGGCGCGGGCGGGATCCGCACGCTCGCGGACCTGCGGGCGGCGGCCCTGGGGCAGGAGCGGGCCTGGGCGGCGGCGCACGACGGGCTGATGGCGCGGGACCTGCTGGAGACGCCGTACTCCTTCGAGCGGGTGTACCGGGCGGGGTCGTTCGACCTGTACCGGTTCCTGCCGCCGTTCCGGCGGGACGGGCGGGAGCAGCACATCGGGGAGCTGATCACCGACCACCGGGGGCGGACGGCCTATCTGAAGACCTTCCGGCTCTCGGACAAGCAGGTCAGGAAGGGATATCTGCTGCACCGCCTGGCGGACCACGACTGGCACCTCGGGCGGACCGCGGAGGCGCTGGGCACCACGTATCCGGAGCTGGTGCGGCGGATCGGGGCGGCGGGGCTCGGCGGGCTCCTGGACGCCCACGTGGTCGCACGGAAGCTGCGGGAGGGCGGGGAAGGCTGAGTAACACGGGGTTCACAAACGGGCAACCGACGGGAAATCCCGTGTTGCGAAGCTGCGGTCCGAAAGCAACCGTACGGTCCGGCCCCGGCCGGTCCGTACGGAGACCGCAGCTTCTCGCAGCGCCGCGAGCCGCCGCGGGCAGCCCCTCCCGTCGCCTCCGGGCGCCGGGGGAAACCCCAGCAGCACGCCACGCGCCCTAAGGATGAGCCCCGTGACCTTCAAGGCTGAGTACATCTGGATCGACGGCACCGAGCCGACCGCGAAGCTTCGTTCCAAGACGAAGATCGTCGTGGGCGGGGGCGCGGCGCTCGACGAGCTGCCGATCTGGGGCTTCGACGGTTCCAGCACGAACCAGGCCGAGGGCCACGCCTCGGACCGCGTCCTCAAGCCGGTCTTCGTCTGCCCGGACCCGATCCGCGGCGGCGACGACATCCTGGTCCTGTGCGAGGTCCTCAACACGGACATGACGCCGCACTCGTCCAACACGCGCGCCGCGCTCGCCGAGGTCGCCGCGACGTACGCCTCGCAGGAGCCGATCTTCGGCATCGAGCAGGAGTACACCTTCTTCAAGGGCTCGCGTCCGCTGGGCTTCCCCGAGGCCGGTTTCCCGGCCGCGCAGGGCGGTTACTACTGCGGCGTCGGCGCGGACGAGATCTTCGGCCGCGACGTCGTCGAGGCGCACCTGGAGAACTGCCTGGCGGCCGGTCTCGGCATCTCCGGCATCAACGCCGAGGTCATGCCCGGCCAGTGGGAGTTCCAGGTCGGTCCGCTGGCGCCGCTCGAGGTCTCCGACCAGCTGTGGATCGCCCGCTGGCTGCTGTACCGCACGGCCGAGGACTTCGACATCTCGGCGACGCTGGACCCGAAGCCGGTGAAGGGCGACTGGAACGGCGCGGGCGCGCACACCAACTTCTCCACGAAGGCGATGCGCGAGGGCTACGACGCGATCATCACCGCGTGCGAGTCCCTCGGCGAGGGCTCGAAGCCGCTCGACCACGTCAAGAACTACGGCGCCGGCATCGACGACCGCCTGACGGGCCTGCACGAGACCGCCCCGTGGGACAAGTACTCCTACGGCGTCTCGGACCGCGGCGCCTCGGTCCGCATCCCGTGGCAGGTCGAGCAGGACCGCAAGGGCTACATCGAGGACCGCCGCCCGAACGCCAACGTCGACCCGTACGTGGTGACCCGCCTCCTGGTGGACACCTGCTGCGAGGCCCTGGCGAAGGCCGGCCAGGTCTGACCGGAAGGCTTCCGGGCGACTTCCGGAGGGGCGCCCACCGTTTCGTGCGGTGGGCGCCCCTTCCGTCATGTGGGACGCACAACACAGGTTTTGACCGCTCCGGGGGTCGTCCCGGTGTTTCCCTTCTGGTTCAATAGGGATATGGCCAACCTGCAGAACGACACCGCGACGGGTCGTCACGACCTGGAGCCGTTCTGGCCTTCCCGGCAGCATCACGACTTCGACCGGGTGTGTTGCCGCGCGAGGAACGCGTCGGCCCTCTAAAGCCCCGATCGGCCCTGTCCGATCCCCGGCCTTCGGCCGACGCGCACGACGTACGACGCCTGTCCGTCCGTTTCTCCGCGCGAAAGAGCTGACCTGCCATGGCCCACACCCAGAGCGCCTCCCTCACGGCCGTCCGTCCCGGCCGGCACCGACTGCGTGCCGTCGATCCGAACGAGGTCGTCGACTTCTCCCAGGTGGCGGACTTCCTGCCGCCCGGCGCCACCCTGCTGCCCGCGCCGCAGCACGCGCTGCCCGCGCTGCCGGGCCGCCCGCCGATGATCGGGTACCTCGTGCTCGTCCCGGCCGACCAGCAGCAGCACCTGCCCGTGGCCGTCCCCTCCCCCGTGACCGCGCCCGTCGCGGCCGAGGAGCGGGGGCCGGTGACCATCGACGACGTGCAGCGGGTCGCCGTCGTGGACGGGGAGCAGCTGGACCTGACGTACCTGGAGTTCGAGCTCCTCGCCCATCTGGTGGCGCACCCCCACCGGGTGCACACCCGCGACCAGTTGGTCACTACGGTGTGGGGGTACGGGCACGTCGGCGACGGGCGCACGGTCGACGTCCACGTGGCGCGGCTGCGCCGCAAGCTGGGCGCCGAGCACCGCCACACGATCCAGACCGTGCGGCGGGTCGGCTACAAGTACACGCCCTGACCGGGGCGTTCGGCCCGATCAGGCCGTCCGGTTCCTCTCCTCCGCCCTCGTCCTGACCTTCGCGGCCAGGGCGAGGGCGAGGTCGACGGCCAGGAACAGCAGCAGGCTGATCCCGAGCAGCGGGACGAACCGGGCGACGAGCGCCGTGGCCGCCGCGAGCGGGAGCAGCAGGGTGACCGGGACCTTCCGCCAGGCCCCGCGCGCCGCCGGGCGGCCCGGGCGGCGCAGCCACCACATCCGGTAGCCCCAGAGGATCAGCAGGACGAGCGCGAGGGCGAGGGCCGCCAGCAGCAGCTGGTTGAACAGGCCGAGGAAGACGCCCGTGTGCGCGTCGATGCCGATCCGGGTGAGCTTCGCGAGCAGCGGGTAGTCCGCGAAGGCGAGCCGGTCGAGGACCGTGCCGTCGGCCGGGTCGAGGGCGACCGAGTCGAGTTCCAGCGGGAACTGCGTGTCGGTCTCCTTGACCACGTACCCCTTGCCGTCGGCGGGCAGGACCACCAAGATCCGCGGGCTGTCGACGCCCGCCGCGCGGGCCGCCCCGACGACCCTGTCCAGGCCCATGTCCGGGCCCTGGGCGGCGGGTTCGGCGGTGCCGGTGTGGCCGCCGCCGTGGCCCTCGTGCCCCTCGTGGCCGGTGGACGCGCCGCCGACCGTCGCGGTGAGCACGGGGGTCGCGCCGCCCAGGCCGTCCTGGACGGTGCCGATGTTCTCGCCCGCGTACCGCGACCAGGTCAGGCCCGTCGCCGAGAGCAGGACGAGGCCGGCCGCCGCCCACAGGCCGACCGAGCCGTGCCAGGAGAGGGTGCGGCGGCGGGAGGCCGGGCCGCCCTCCGGCACGAACAGGGCGCGGCGGCTCTTCCGGCGCCGGCCGAGCCAGAGCAGCAGGCCGCCGAGCGCTATCACCCACAGCCAGCTCGCGGCGAGTTCGCTGTAGTTGCGGCCGAACTCGCCGAGGTGCAGGTCGCGGTGGAGGCCGTCGATCCAGGTGCGCAGCGGCAGGGCGCCGGAGCTGCCGTAACTGGGGAGCTGCCCGCGGACGTCCCCGGTGTACGGGTCGACGAAGACGGCGAGCGAGGTGCCCTCGGGGGCGTCGGGGTCGGCCATCAGGACCCGGGTGGTCGCGCCGGGTTCGGCGCCGGGCCAGACGGCGGTGACGGTGCCGTCCGGGTTGGCCTCGCGGGCGAGGTCGACCTGGCGGGAGAGCGGCAGGGTCGTGTCGCCGACGGGGACCTCCAGCTCGTGCGCGTAGACCACCTTCTCGGCCTGGAAGGAGAGCGCGTAGAGCAGGCCGCTGAGGGCGGCGACGAGGAGGAACGGGGCGACGAGGACGCCCGCGTAGAAGTGGACGCGGAGGAGGAGGGGGCGGAGGGCGCTCCAGGTGGTGGGCTTGTGGGGCGTGGGCGGAGCGGGGTCCGACGGTGGCGCCTCGGGGGTTTCCGGGCGTGCGGGATCGTCGATCGTCATGGGTGACCGTCCTGGTTCTCGGTGCGGGCAGGGGGGAGCGGCCCCCGGGTCAGACGTGTGCTCCGAGGGCCGTGGCGCGGGGTGCGGACGGTCGGGGCGGACCGCGCCGGGACAGGGTGTGGGCGAGGACGACGGTGTGCGGGCGGTGGGCGTCGCGCCGGGCCCGGCGGGCCGGGCCGCGCGGGGCGTCGGGGACGTGGACGCGCGCGAACAGCAGCCGCAGCGGGGTGAAGGCGTACGCGAGGGCGGCGCGGGCGAGCGCGAAGAGCGCGGCCTCGCCGCGGGCCAGCCAGAGGCCGCAGAGGAGCGCGGCGAGGAGGTGGACGGCGAGCATGCCGGGGCCGGAGGCCGTGGCGGAGTCCACGGTCTGCGCGACGGCCGGGTCCAGGGCGGAGAGCGTGCCCTCCGTGCCCGTCACGGTGGCGGTCGCGTCGTGCACGCCGTGCGTCGCGTGGTGGTGGGCCGTGGCGGCGGGTCCGTCCGGGAGCGCCGGGCGGGCCGTGTGCCCTCCGTGGGCGCCCGTCGCCGAGAAGAGCGCGTGGAGCGCTCCTTGGAGGGCGAGCAGCGCGCCCGCGATCGCGGGCGTGCCCCGGCGGCGGCCGGCCGCCGCCCAGGCGAGGGCGGCCGTCACGACGAAGGCGCCGAGGAGGGCGGTGGCCGGAAGCCGGTGCGCAGACATGGACGAATGCCCCACGGCCGCCAAAGCCACGCACACCACCGCGAACAGCGCGGCTCGCAGGGCGCGCAGGGGCGACCGGGCATCCGTCATCGTCCGCCATGGTGTCATCCCGCCACCTGGCCGAACAGACCCCCCTCGTCCTCCCGCGCCCTTCCTCGTCCGCCTTCCGTTTCCGCCCCCGGCGGAATCCTCCGGGAGCGGAACCGCTGGCCTCCGGACCGGGCGGCCGGGCAGGCTCCGATCATGAAACTGCTGATGCTCGGAGGTACGGAGTTCGTGGGCCGCGCGGTCGTCGAGGACGCGCTCGAACGGGGCTGGGAGGTGACGGTCTTCCACCGGGGCCGGCACGCCGCCCCGAAGGGGGCCCGGTCCCTCATGGGCGACCGCACCGCCGGTGCGGACGGTCTCGCCGCCCTGGCCGGGGGCTCCTGGGACGCGGTCGTGGACACCTGGTCGGCGGCCCCCTCGGCGGTGCGGGACGCGGCCGGGCTGCTCGCGGACCGGGTCGGGCGGTACGCGTACGTGTCGAGCCGTTCCGTGTACGCCTGGCCCCCGGCGGCCGGGCTCGCGGAGGACGGGCCGCTGGTGGAGGGTTCGCCGGACGACGGGGACGTGCCGTACGCGGAGGCCAAGCGGGGCGGGGAGCTGGCCGCCGGGGCCGCCTTCGGCGCCGACCGGACGCTGTTCGTCCGCGCGGGCCTGGTCCTCGGCCCGTACGAGAACGTGGGCCGACTGCCCTGGTGGCTGAACCGGATCGCGCGCGGCGGCCCGGTCCTGGCCCCCGGGCCGAGGACGGCGCCGATCCAGTACGTGGACGTGCGCGACCTGGCCGCGTGGACGCTGGACGCGGTGGAGGCCGGGCTCTCGGGGCCGTACAACCTCGTCTCGCCGCCCGGGCACACCACCATGGGCGAGTTCCTCGACGCCTGCGTCCGGGCCACCGGTTCGGACGCCGAGCTGCGCTGGACCGCGCCGGAGGAGCTGGTCGCGGCGGGGGCGGAGCCGTGGTCGGAGCTGCCCGTGTGGCTGCCGCCGGGCGAGACGTACGACGCGATGCACACGGCCGACGTGTCCCGCGCGCTCGCGGCCGGGCTGCGCTGCCGGCCCGTGGCGGAGACGGTAGCGGACACCTGGGCGTGGCTGGAGTCCCTCGGCGGGGTCGCGCCCCAGCGGCCGGACCGCCCGGGGGTCGGCCTCTCCCCGGAGCGCGAGGCGGAGGTGCTGGCGGCGCTCGCCGGGAGGTGAGGGGGCGCGGGGGCGGCCGCTCACAACGGACAGGCGACCGTTCCTGACGGGCGGGCGGGCGTTCCTGACGGGCAGGCGCCCGTTACCGACAGACAGGCGCCCGCCCCCCGCTACTCCTCCCCCGCCCCGTCCAGCGCCCTGAGGACATGTTCCACCTCGTACGGCATGACGGCGATGAGGACGGTGCCCTCCGGGGAGGCGCACTCGACGATCCTGGAGGCGCCGTTGATGGTCATCGCCTCGCGCAGCGAGGGGGCGCGCAGGCCGGTCCGCCGCAGTTCCGCCGGGAGCGACACCGCCGCCCCGGCCCTGCTGCCCGGGTCCCAGGTCATCCCGGCGGGGCCCACCAGCATCCGCCCCCGCAGCCAACGGCCCTCGCGCGCGGGGTGCCGCAGCATGCAGGGGACCGCGATCCCGTCGCCCCGACCGGCGTCCTCCACGCGCTGCCGCGCCTTGCGCCGGACCAGCCAGGTCACCAGCCCGCCCGCCGCCAGGGCCATCAGAATCTCGATCACCGGAGCATTCAAACAGCTCCCCGGCACGGCCGGGCGGGGGCCGGTGACCCGGGGGACCGCCAGGACCTGCCCCGCCCGGCGCGATCGCTTACGGTCGGCAGGAAGGGTGCGAAGCGGGACGAAGAGTCGCGCAGAGGTACGAACCGGAGGAGCCGACGCCATGGCCGCCATTCCCGCCGTCTCCGTCGCCAACCTCCGCGACCTCGGGGGGCTGCCGCTCCCCGGCGGGCGGACGGTCCGTCCGGGGCTCGTGTTCCGGTCCGCGCAGCTCGACCGGCTCGACCCGGACGATCCCGCCGTGGCGGGCCTGGGGGTCCGCACCGTCGTGGACCTCCGCACGGACGGCGAGCGCGAGGAGCGGCCCGACCGGCCGCCGGCCGGTGCGCGGCTGCTCGTCGCGGACGTGCTCGCCGACTGGCTGGCCACCAGCGGGCTGCCGCCGGCCGCGCGCCTGAAGACGCTGCTGTCGCAGCCGGCCCTGGCCGAGGAGCACCTCGGCGGGGGCCGGATGCGGGAGGCGTTCGCCCGCACCTACCGGGCCTTCGTCTCGGCCGACTCCGCCCGCGCCTCCTACGCCGTCCTCCTCGCCGAACTGGGCGTGCCGGACGCCGGTCCGCTGCTCTTCCACTGCACGGCGGGCAAGGACAGGACGGGGTGGGCGGCGACGGTCGTCCTGTCGCTGCTCGGGGCGGACGAGGGGACGGTGCGGGAGGAGTACCTGTCGGTCAATCCGGCGGTGCGGCAGGCGTTCGCGCCGATGATCGAGGGGTTCACGGCCCAGGGCGGCGACCCGGAGCTGGCGCTCGAACTGATCGGGGTGCTCCCGGAGTACCTGGACGCGGCGCTGGACGAGGTGGCGGTGCGGCACGGCTCGATGGAGAAGTACGTGCGGGAGGGGCTCGGGGTGCCGGACGAGGTGACGGAGCGGATCCGCGAGCGGCTGACGGCGGACGGAGGTTGACCGGTCCCGGGCCGGGCCCGGACCCGGTCCGGACCGGCTCCGGGCGGGCCCCCGGGCGGGGGTGACAAGGGGCGGGAAAAAGGTGCCGCACGCACCTGTTCCCGTCGCTTACCCCTCAGTACATTGACGTCATGTCTAATACGCAGCCTGCACCGGTGGCGTCGGAGCACGTCGAGCTCAAGGCCCGCAAGGTCTCCTTCGACTGGGAGGAGACGCCGCTCCACTGGGTTCCCGGCGACCCGTTCACCACGCACACCATCAACGTGCTGCACCTGCTGCTCCCGGCCGGCGAGCGCTGGTTCGTGCACGTCTACAAGCAGGCACTGCCGTACGTCACGGACGACCGGCTCCGCGAGGACGTCATCGGCTTCATCGGCCAGGAGGCGATCCACTCCCAGGCCCACGACGACGTCCTGCCGCACCTGCGGAAGCTGGGCCTCGACCCCACGCCGTACACCGCGCAGGTCGACTGGTTCTTCGAGAAGCTGCTCGGGGACCGCACCCTGCCGCCGGGCCGGCCGCGCCGCTGGTGGCTGATGGAGCGGGTCGCGATGATCGCCGCCATCGAGCACTACACCGCCTTCCTGGGCGACTGGGTCCTCAACGCCGACGAACTCGACCGGATCGGCGCCGATCCGACCATGCTCGACCTGCTGCGCTGGCACGGCGCCGAGGAGGTCGAGCACCGCTCGGTCGCCTTCGAGCTCTTCATGCACCTGGACGGCGGCTACCGGCGCCGCGCCCGCACCTGGGCGCTGGCCTTCGGCGCGCTCGTCTTCCTCTGGCAGCGGGGCATCCGCTTCTTCATGGAGAACGACCCGAGCCTGCTCGACTCGAAGGCCTCCCTCGCGGACTTCGTCCGCAGGGGCCGGCGGGGCGTGCTGCCCTCCACCCCGGCCATGCTGCGGTCCGTCCCCCGCTACCTCAGCCGGTCCTACCACCCCTCCCAGGAGGGCGACACCGAGCAGGCCCTCGCCTACCTCGCCTCCTCGCCCGGCGCCAACGGAGGCCGCTGATGCCCCGGTTCGCCGCCGTCGCCCTCGCCGCCGGAACCGCCCTGCTCGTCCGCCGCGCCGTCCGCCGCCGCATGTCCACCGCCCCGCTGTGGCCCCTGCCCGCCCTGGAGGAGCCCGTCTCCGGCTACGGCCGGGGCCGCACCGTCCCGCGCAAGGCGCTGGTGACCGGCCGCACCGCGCCCGCCGAGGGCGTCGTGGAGCTGCGCCTCGAAGGTGCCGATCTGCCCGCCTGGCAGCCGGGCGCCCACATCGACCTGGTCCTGCCCTCCGGGCTCGTCCGGCAGTACTCGCTCTGCGGCGACCCCGCCGACACCGGCTCGTACACGGTGGCCACCCGGCTCATCGGGGCCGGGCAGGGCGGCCGGGGCGGTTCGCGCGAGGTCCACGAGCGGCTCCGCGAGGGCGTGGAGGTCGAGATCCGGGGTCCCCGGAACCGCTTCCCGTTCGTCGACGCCCCCGCGTACGTCTTCGTCGCCGGCGGCATCGGCATCACCCCGGTCCTGCCCATGCTGCGCGCCGCCGAGGCGGCCGGGGCGGACTGGCGGCTGCTCTACTGCGGCCGGAGCCGCGCCACCATGCCGTACCTCGCCGAGGTCGAGGCGCTGGGCGGCGGCGGCCGCACGACCGTCGTCGCCGAGGACGAGTCCGGCTTCCCCGACCTGGGGTTCCTCGCGAACGTGCCGGAGGGGACGGCCGTGTACTGCTGCGGTCCCGACGGCCTCATGGACGCGGTCGGCGCGGCGATGCCCGGGGGCCGCGTCCCGCGCCTGGAGCGCTTCTCGGCGTCCACGACGACCGGCGGCGCCCCCTTCGAGGTCGAACTGCGCCGCTCCGGCCGCACGGTGGCGGTGGCGGCCGGCCAGTCGCTCCTGGACGCGGTCCGCGCGGAGCTGCCGGACGTCCCGTACTCCTGCCGGCAGGGGTTCTGCGGGACCTGTCAGCAGCGGGTGCTCGCGGGCGGGATCGACCACCGGGACGAGCTGCTCACCGACGCCGAGCGGGACGACTCGATGCTGATCTGCGTCTCGCGCTGCACGGGGAAGCGGCTCGTGCTCGACCTGTAGGCCCTCGCGGCCCGACCCCTACGGGAGGACCAGCCAGTCCAGGGCCAGCGCGGTGAGCAGGCCGCCCGCCAGGAGCCAAGTGCCGAGCCGGGTACGGCCGTTGCGGGAGAGCTCGATCACGATCCCGCAGAGGATCATGGCGAGTCCGTACACGCCGACGACCAGGACGGACGTGCGGCTCGCGAGGCGGACGGCGAGCACGACGGCGAGGGCGACGAGGAGGACGGAGGCGGCGGCGACGCGGAGGCGCCTGGCCTGCCGGGGGGTGAGTCCCCCGGCGGGCCGCCCGCCCGCCCCGTCGTCCTCGCTCTCACCCTCCTCTTCGTCCGTCTCCTCGGTGGGTTCGTCCGTCTCCTCGGTGAGTTCGCCCTCTCCGGGGAGGGCGTCGGCGGCGGGCTTCTCCGTGCCCGGCGCCCCGGACGCACCCGCCGCGTCGGGGACTTCGGTGCCTGCCGCAAGGGTCTTCGGGGCCCCGGTCGCCGGGGTGTCCTGGTCGGGAGCGCTCATGGGGCAGGAGCGTAACGGACACCGTTAGGCTGTTCGCATGACGACCGGGGTACGCCGCAGGATGGGCGTCGAGGAGCGCAAGCAGCAGCTGATCGGGGTGGCCCTCGAACTCTTCGGCCACCGCTCTCCCGACGAGGTCTCCATCGACGAGATCGCCGCCGCCGCGGGCATCTCGCGGCCGCTGGTCTACCACTACTTCCCCGGCAAGCAGAGCCTCTACGAGGCGGCCCTGCGGCGGGCGGCCGACGAGCTGGCGGCCAGGTTCGTGGAGCCGCCCCACGGGCCCCTGGGGGCACGGCTGCTGCGCGTGATGGGCCGGTTCTTCGACTTCGTGGACGAGCACGGCCCCGGTTTCGCGGCGCTGATGCGGGGCGGTCCGGCCGTCGGGTCCTCGACGACGAACGCGATGATCGACGAGGTGCGGCAGGCCGCGTACGAGCAGATCCTCGCGCACCTGGAGGTCGAGGAGCCCTCGGCCCGCCTGGAGTTGGTGGTCCGCTCCTGGGTCTCCCTCGCCGAGTCGACGGCGCTGCTCTGGCTGGACGGGCGGCGGGTGCCGCGCGCGGAGCTGGAGCTCCAGCTCGTGCACGACTTCGCGGCGCTCGCGGCGGTGAGCGCCGCGTACGACCCCGGGATGGCGGAGATCCTGGTCGGGATCCTGGCGGACGAGCCGGTCGACGGGCCCTTCGGGGACCTGGTGGCCCGGCTGGTCGCCCTCGCGCCGGCCCCCGGCCCCGCCCCGGACGCGCTGCCCGCCGTGCCCGACCAGCGCCTGCCGTAGGAGGATGCGGGGCCGCGAACCGCCTTGCCGCCGGTGGGGAGCCGGGAAGGCCCGCCGCCGACGGCACGCACGTACTGCGGGGTGGCCCCGGGGGGAGCGGGCGCTCCCCCCGGGGAGCCGGTCATCCGGCCTTGAACACCGCCACCGTCCGCGCCGGGACCGTGAAGGTGCCCGAGTCCTTCGCGTAGGCGGCGGTCTTCACGACCGCGTCGGAGCCCTGGGCCTGGACCGGGTGCAGGCGGTAGCCCCTGCCCGCCAGGTCGGCGACCCTCTGCTCCTGTGGCCCCGGGGTCGCGTTGAGGACGACGACCAGGTCGCCGAGGCGCATGGTGATCACGCCCGGGGTCTCGTCGCGGCCGGAGAGCGGGAAGGACAGGGCGGACTGCACCCGGTCGGCGGTGGCCAGGGAGAAGACCGGCTCGGTGGTGCGGATCCTCTGGAGGTCCCGGTAGGCGGCCGAGGCGCCGTCGATCTGCGCGCAGCCGACGGTGAGGGACGGGTTCGCCAGGAGCGGCTTGCCGAAGCCCCACTTGGGCTTGTTGTCGGCGGCCGGCGGGAGGCCGCGGCCGAAGCCGTTGCCGTCGCGGCAGTCCCAGTGGATGGCGTTGAACCAGTCGCCGCTGTCGTACGAGTTGCGGTCCAGGGACTTGGAGCGCAGCAGGTCCGAGCCGGCCTGGGAGAGCGCCGGGCCCTGCGAGAGGGTGGCCGTCGCCATGGCGAGGACCTGGGCGCGGGCGCGGTCGGCCGGGGACGTGCCCGCCGGGAGCTTGAAGGCGAGCGCGTCGTACAGGGACTCGTTGTCGTGGGCGTCGGCGTAGGCGAGGGCGTCGCCGGGGGCGGCGGCGTAGCCGGCCGGGGAGCCGTTGTAGTCGACCTGGGAGCCCTTGACCGTGCGGCCGGAGGTGTCGGTGAAGGTGTAGCCGGCGAGGTTGCCGGTCAGGCCGACCTTGATGAGGTCCTGGTAGTGCAGGAGGCGGGCCTTCTGCTCGGCCGGGGTGCCGTTGGCGGCCGAGGCGTTGGGGTCGGTGTAGAGGCCGGAGGCGAAGCCCTGGACGCCCGGGTCCTCGTCGAAGGGGCCGCCGCCGCGCACGGCGTCGCGGGCCCGGTCGGAGAAGGTCGCGATCCCCGTCCCGGCCATGTTCTTCTGGGTGGCCTGGACGAAGCGGGCGTCGTCGGCGACCTCGCCGAAGTTCCAGCCCTCGCCGTAGAGGACGATCGCCTTGCCGTCGACGCCGTCCTTCGCGACCGTCAGGGCGTCGAGGGCCTTGCGGACGGCGAGGATGTTCTCCTTCGGGTGGTGGCCCATGAGGTCGAAGCGGAAGCCGTCGACCTTGTACTCCCTGGCCCAGGTGACGATCGAGTCCACGACGAGCTTGCCCATCATGGCGTTCTCGGGCGCGGTGTTGGCGCAGCAGGTGGAGGTGGTGACGGCGCCGTCGGCGTCGAGGCGCTGGTAGTAGCCGGGCACGATCCGGTCGAGGACGGACTTGTCGGACTGTCCGGCGGCGACGGTGTGGTTGTAGACGACGTCCATGACGGTGCGCAGTCCGTCGCCGTTGAGGGCCTGGACCATCCGCCGGAACTCGACGGTGCGGCGGGTGCCCTCGGGGTCGGTGGCGTAGGAGCCCTCGGGGACGGTGTAGTGCAGCGGGTCGTAGCCCCAGTTGAAGGCGTCCTTCGCCGCCACGGCGGCGACGCAGGCCTGCTGCTCCTCGGAGTCGGGGGCGTGTGCCTTCAGGTCGCAGGCCGGGGTGGCCTGGTCGTTCTTCTTCTCGGGGACGGTGCCGATGTCGAAGGCCGGCAGGAGGTGGACGTAGGAGGTGCCGGAGGCGGCGAGGTCGCGCAGGTGCTCGGAGCCCTTGCTGCCCTTGTCGGTGAAGGCGAGGTAGGTGCCCCGGTGGTCGGCGCGGGCCGTGGGGTCGGCGATCGAGAAGTCCCGGATGTGGAGCTCCTGGATCTGGGCGTCCCGCAGCGGCACGGCGGCGGGCTTCCTCAGGCCCTTCCAGCCGGTGGGGGCGAGCTTCGGGTCGGTGAGGTCGACGGCGAGGCTGCGGGCGGAGTCGGTGGTGAGGGCGGTGGAGTAGGGGTCGGTGACCTTGTTGGTGACGACCTTCTGGACGGTAGGGGCCCAGACCTTGACGGCGTAGCGGTACGGCTTGCCGGTCCAGGACTTCGGGCCGGTGGCGGACCAGACGCCGGAGGCGTCGTCGCGGCGCATGGCGACGGTCCGGCCGTCGAGTTCGAGGGCGACGGACTGGGCGGTGGGGGCCCAGACGGAGAGGGTGACGCCGTGGCGGCCGAAGACCGGGCCGAGGGCCGCCTTCGCGGCCTTCGGCGCGTACAGGTCGTCGAGGACGCCGGCGGTCTGGACGCCGGTGGCGGCGAGCAGGGCGCCGTTGGCGGCGCGCTGGGTGGCGATCAGCTGGCCGCGCAGGGACTCGCGGATCCGGTCGGCGTCGCGCGGGTCGACGGTGAAGGCCGGGTAGTCCTTGAGGTGCGGGTACTTCGCCTTCTGGGCGTCGGTGAGCGCGGCCCGGTCGAGCCGGAGCCACTGGCCCTCGGTGTTCAGGGCGCCGCCGGTGACGGCGATCCCGCCGTCCTTCGCGTAGACGAGCTGCTGGCTGGTGGCGTCGGTGGCCTTCACCTTCCAGACGACGGTGTTCCGGTCGATCCACTGGGCCGAGGCCTTGGCGAGGTCGAGGTCGGGGGCGCCGCCGACGGTCGGCAGGAGGTACTTGGGCTCTCCGCCGAGCAGCCAGACCTCGTGGCCGTAGGTGGCGAGGTCGAGGGACTGGTCGGTGGGCAGGTCCTTCTGGTCGCCCTTGTGAAGGATGTACGACAGGGAGGTCGCGCCCTCGGCGAGCGGCACCTCGTAGACGGCGCCGTACGCGTCGACGCGTACGGGCATCAGGGGCTTGGACCAGTCGGTGGGCTGGGCGGCGCCGGTCCAGGTGTGCAGGCCCCAGCCGTCGTGGTCGCCGTCGGCGCGCTGGTAGTGCAGGACGGCCTTGGTCTTGTCCGGGGTGACCGGGGCCGGGTTGGTGTCGGACTGGCCGTCCTGGCCCTGGGTGATCCAGACCTCGCCGGTGCGGCCGAGGTCGACGGTCCGCTGCGGGCCGTCGGCGGCGCCGTCCTTCTCGACGGTGTACGGGATCGTGGCGGCGCCCTCGGGGACCTTGACCCAGGCGAAGGCGCCGTGGGCGTCGCGGCCGGTGAACGCGGCCTGCTGTCCGGCGGCCTTCAGGGTCCAGCCGTCGTAGTTCCCGTCCGCGCGCCGGTAGTGGACGATCGCGTGGGTGCGCTCGACGGCGACGGGCTTCTCGGGGGCCGGGGGCGCGCCCGCCGTGGTGGCGGCGGTGGCGCTCGCGGTGCGCCCGGAGCTGTCGACGGCGACGGCCTTGTAGCGCAGGGCGGTGCCGGCGGGGGCGGTCACGTGCTGGGTGACCTTGTGGGGGGCGTGGTCGGCGGTGCCGAGGGTCTGCCAGGGGCCGTTGCCGACCTGGGCGGCGAAGACGACCCGGTTGAGGCCGCCGCCGGTGACGTCGGCGGAGAGCTCGACGGTGCCGGTGGCTCCGGCGGCCGGGGCCCGGAGGGTCACGGAGGGCTTCACGGCCGGGGCCGGGAGGGGCCGGTCGGCCCTGAGGACCAGGGAGGAGAGGGCCGGGACGGTGACGGTGACCTTCCCGTCCTTCGCCGCGACGGCGCCCCGGCCGCCGTACAGGGTGCGGAAGGCGGCCGAGTCGACGGGGATCGTGACGGTCTTGTCGGCGGTGGAGCCGTTGGTGGCGACGAGGTACTCGGTGCGCGCCTTCGCGTCCGTGCGGGAGAAGGCGTAGACGGAGCCCTCGGCGTACCGCTCCCGCTGGATTCCGTCGCGGAGCGCCGGGTGTTCGCGGGTCAGCTTCGACAGGGCGGCGACGGAGCGGTAGACCGGGTGGCCGGTGTCGTACGCGTCGGTGGCGTGGGTGCGGTCGGTGCCGAGCTGGTCGTCGTCGAGGTAGTCGGCGGCCTTCGAGGCGAAGAGGGGCTGGCGGGCGTCCTTGTCGCCGCCCGCGCCGGTGAAGCCCTGCTCGTCGCCGGAGTAGATCACCGGGTTGCCCCGGGAGAGGAACATCAGCTCGTTGGCGAGCCGGGCGCGCTTGAGGAGTTCGGCGTCGGTGGCGTTCGGGTTGTCCTGCTTGAGGAAGGTGCCGATGCGGCCCATGTCGTGGTTGCCGAGGAAGGTCACCTGCTCGTAGGCGTTGGCCTTGTCGGTGGTGTACCGGTAGTCCTCGGCGAAGACCCTGGCGAGGCGGTCGGCCCCGGCGCCCTGGGAGGCGAAGGCGCGGGCCGCGTCCTGGAAGGGGAAGTCGAGGGTGGCGTCGAGCCGGCCCCGGGTGACGTAGGGGGCGGTGACGGCCGTGTCGGCGGAGTAGACCTCGCCGAACATGAAGAAGTCCTCGCGGCCGCGCTTTTTGGCGTAGGCGTCGAGGGCGGTGGCCCACTGGGTCCAGAAGTCCAGGTCGACGTGTTTGACCGTGTCGATCCGGAAGCCGTCGATCTTGAAGTCGCGGACCCACTTCTCGTAGATCTTCTTCATGCCCTCGACGACCTCGGGCCGCTCGGTCCAGAGGTCGTCCAGGCCGACGAAGTCGCCGTACTCGGCGGACTCGCCGACCCAGGTGGAGTCGCCCCGGTTGTGGTACATCGTGGGGTCGTTGAGCCAGGACGGGACCTTGACGCCCTTCTCGGCCACCGGGGTGTACGGGAAGGAGTCCGCGTCCACCCGGCCGATCGCGTCGCGGTCGTCGAAGGGGCGGCCGTTCTTGTCGAGGTAGGGGTAGGCGCCCTTGGGGCGGTAGCCGTACTTCTTCTCGGCGTAGTCGACGGTGTCGGCGGTGTGGTTGGTGATGACGTCGAAGAAGACCTTCATGCCCTTGGCGTGGGCGGCGGCGATCAGCCGCTCCAGGTCGGCGTTGGTGCCGAAGTGGGGGTCGACCTGGGTGAAGTCGGTGATCCAGTAGCCGTGGTAGCCGGCGGAGGCGTTCTCCCCCTCGCCCTGCACGGGCCGGTTCTTGAAGATCGGCGCCATCCAGATGGCGGTGGTGCCGAGGCCCTTGATGTAGTCGAGCCGCTGCGTGAGGCCCTTGAGGTCGCCGCCCTGGTAGAAGCCCTTGTCGGCGGGGTCGAAGCCGGTCCGGGTGCGGCTGCCGGTGAGGCCGCCGCGGTCGTTGGACGCGTCGCCGTTGGCGAAGCGGTCGGGCAGGACGAAGTAGAACTGCTCGCGGGTGAGGTCCTGGCGGGCGGGCTCGGCCGCGAGCGCCCGGTCGGACGGCGGGGCCGGGGGCTTCTGCGCGGCGGTCGCGGGGACGGCGGGCACGAGGGCCGCGCACAGGGCGGCGGCCAGTGCGACCGCCGTTCTCTTGCGTATCACGGGGTTTCTCCCTGGAGGTACGGGAAGAGGGGGCCGCCCCGGGTGGGGCGGCCCTGCGGTGCGAGGGGGGTCCTGCGGGGTGTGCCGGCTCAGCAGTTCCGGGCGTTCGCGTGGAGCGCGACCGCGGTGTTGACGCCGAGGGTGGCGGTGAACTGACCCGATCCGTTGACCGTCACGGGGGTGCCCGACTGCACGTTGCAGTAGGTGCCGGCGGGCAGGGAGGTCTGGAAGGTGCGGGTGAGCGCCGAGGACTCGTGGTTGATCGCCACGTACGCCTTCGTGCCGCGGCCGAACGCGATCGCGTTGTTGCCGTTGTCCCACCAGTTGGTGACGGACTGGCCGCGCGCGGTGTTGCGGAAGGCCACCATGGAGGAGATCTCGCGCCAGGCGTGCTGGCACTTCCAGCCGTCGCTGTAGCAGGCGTTCACCTGGCCGCCGTTGGGCGGTCCGGCGTTCTTGTCGGTCCACTCGTAGCCGGAGTGGACGTCCGGGGCGCCGTAGGGCCAGGCGAGCATGAAGACGGAGGCGAGGGTGTAGTTCGCGCCGTCCTTGTAGGTGAGGGTGTCGCCCTCGCGCTCGGTGTCGTGGTTGTCGACGAAGACGCCGGACTGGCCGGAGGACATGTAGCCCCAGCCCTCGCCGAAGTTCTTGAGGTACGCGAGCTTCTCGTTCTGCAGGACGCGCTTGAGGTCGCGGGCGTAGCGGAACTCCTGGACGTCGCCGTTGCCGAGGTACTCGCTCGGGGAGACGGCCTCGCCGGCGCCGAAGATGGCCTCCTGCTTCCAGTACACGCCGGGCTGGGTGAGCCGCGACTTGATGTTGGCGAGGTCGGCGGCCGGCATGTGCTTGGCGGCGTCGATGCGGAAGCCGTCGACGCCGAGGGAGAGCAGGTCGTTGAGGTAGCCGGCTATCTTCCCGCGGACGTAGTCCTCGCCGGTGTCCAGGTCGGGGAGGCCGACCAGTTCGCAGTACTGGACGTTGACCCGGTCCTGGTAGTTGCTGATCGTCGCCCGGCAGTCGTCCATGTCGAAGCCGGAGTAGAGGCCCGGGTAGTCGTACTTGGAGAACGGGGTCCCGCCCGTTCCCGTACCCGACCCGTTCGCCATGTGGTTGATCACCGAGTCGACGACGACCTTCACGCCCGCCGCGTGACAGGTGTCGATCATGTTCTTGAAGGCGGTGCGGTCCCCGAGGCGTCCGGCGATCTTGTAGCTGACCGGCTGGTACGAGGTCCACCACGCGCCGCCCTGGAGGTGCTCCTGGGGCGGGGAGACCTGGACGTAGCCGTATCCGGCCGGTCCGAGGCGGGTGGTGCACTCCCGGGCGACCGAGGAGAACTTCCATTCGAACATCACCGCGGTGACGTCCTTGGTGCCGGGCGGGGCGGCCTGCACGGGGGTGTTTCCCGTGACGGCCACAGCGGCTCCCGCCACGAGGGCGAGTGCAGCGGCCACGGTTCTTCTGGCCATGCTTCCTCCTGTACGACGTCGGTGTCGCAGTCGGTGTCGCGAGCGGGGGCAGGCGACTTAGCAAGAAGTTGCCGAAAACTTCAGCAACTGTTTTCAGCCGTGACCGTACGAGTGGCCCGACGCCCGGTCAACCCTCCGGACGCCGCGACGCAAGTTGTTACGAAAGGACTTGCGGCCCTTCGGCGTCCGGGGCGCCCGAGGCGTCCCGCGCCGGCGGCTGCGCCGTCGAACCGCGCACGACCAGCTCCGGCTGGAACACGAACTCGGTGCGCTGCACGGGGTTGCCCTCGATCTCCTCCAGGAGCGCTCCCACGGCGGCCGTGGCCATCGCCTGGACGGGCTGGCGGACGGTGGAGAGCGGCGGGCTGGTGAAGGCGATCAGGGGCGAGTCGTCGAAGCCGACGACGGAGACGTCCCCGGGCACGTCGAGGCCCCGGGCGCGGACCGCGCGGATCACGCCGAGCGCCATCAGGTCGGAGCCGCAGACGATGCCGGTGCAGCCCTCGCGGAGCAGGATCTCGGCGGCGGCGTGGCCGCCCTCGACGCCGAACAGGGTGGGCCTGATGAAGCGTTCGGCCTCCGCGCGCTCGACGCCGAGGAGCTCGTACAGCTCGGCGGCGAAGCCCTCGGCCTTGCGGCGGGAGGGGACGTAGCGGGTGGGGCCGATGGCGAGGCCGATGCGCTCGTGGCCCAGCTCGACCAGGTGCCGCACGGCCATGCGGGCCGCGGCGCGGTCGTCCGGGGAGACGAAGTTGGCGTCGACGTGCTCGTTGTAGCCGTTGATGAGGACGAACGGCACGCCCCGGGCGGCGAGCCGGGCGTAGCGGGCCGGGTCGGCGGTGGCGTCGGCGTGCAGGCCGGAGAGGAAGACGATGCCGGACACCCCGCGCTCCACGAGCTGTTCGACGAGCTCGTCCTCGGTGGCGCCGCCGGGCATCTGGGTGCAGAGCACCGGGGTGTAGCCGTGTCCGGCGAGGACCTGCTCGACGACCTGCGCGAACGCCGGGAAGATCGGGTTGGTCAGCTCGGGCACGACGAGCCCGACGAGGCCCGCGCTGCGCCGTTTGAGGCGTACGGGGCGCTCGTAGCCGAGCACGTCGAGCGCGGCGAGCACCTTGTGCCGGGTCGCGCCGGCCACCCCCGCCTTGCCGTTGAGGACGCGGCTGACGGTGGCCTCGCTGACGCCGGACTGGGCCGCGATGTCCGCGAGCCGCGGGGCGCCCGTTCCGGCGCCCCGCGGCAGGGGGATCGTCACACCGCCCACCAGACGGTGGTGTCGGCGGGCAGCTCCACCGTGTCCGCGCCGGGGGCGACGGGCTCGTTGGAGAGGAGGAACCGGCCGGGCAGCGGGACGGAGATGGCCCGGCCGGTGGTGTTGGCGGTGCAGACGAAGCCGTCGCGCCGGAAGGCGAGGACGCCCTCGGGGGCCTCCAGCCACTCGACGCCCTCGCCCGCGCCGAGTCCGGGCTGCGTCCGGCGCACGGCGAGCGCGCTGCGGTACAGCTCCAGGGTGGAGCCCGGGTCGCCGGCCTGCGCCTCGACGCTCAGCGCGCCCCAGGTCGCGGGCTGCGGCAGCCAGGAGCCACCGTCGCCGAAGCCGTACGAGGAGCCCTCGACGGTCCACGGGATCGGCACCCGGCAGCCGTCGCGGAAGCCGTCCTGGCCGCTGGCCCGCCAGAAGGACGGGTCCTGGCGGACCTCGTCGGGCAGGTCGGTGACGTCGGGCAGACCGAGCTCCTCGCCCTGGTAGACGTAGGCCGAGCCGGGCAGGGCCAGCATGAGGAGGGTGGCGGCGCGGGCCCGGCGCAGGCCGAGTTCGCGGTCGCCGGCCTCGCGGAGCTGGGTGCCGAGGCCCGCCGGGTTGGCGAAGCGGGTGGCGTGCCGGGTGACGTCGTGGTTGGAGAGCACCCAGGTGGTGGGGGCGCCGACCGGGCGCATCGCGTCGAGCGAGGCGTCGATGACGGTGCGCAGCTCGGCGGCGTCCCAGTGGGTGCCCAGGTACTGGAAGTTGAAGGCCTGGTGCATCTCGTCGGGGCGCACGTAGTTCGCGGTGCGGTCGACGGTGGGGGTCCAGGCCTCGGCGACGAGGACGCGCTCGCCGTCGTACTCCGAGAGGACCTCGCGCCAGGAGCGGTAGATCTCGTGGACGCCGTCCTGGTCGAAGAAGGGCATGACGTCGTTGCCGAGCAGCTTGAGCTGGTCGTGGGCGCCGATGTCGGGCAGGCCGGCGGCCTTGACCAGGCCGTGGGCGACGTCGACGCGGAAGCCGTCGACGCCCATGTCGAGCCAGAAGCGCAGGATGGAGCGGAACTCGTCGCGGACGGCCGGGTGCTCCCAGTTGAAGTCGGGCTGCTCCGGGGCGAAGAGGTGCAGGTACCAGTCGCCGGGGGTGCCGTCCGGGTCCTCGGTGCGGGTCCAGGCCGGGCCGCCGAAGATGGACTCCCAGTCGTTGGGCGGCAGTTCGCCGCCCTTCCCCTTGCCGGGGCGGAAGTGGTAGCGCTCGCGCAGCGGCGAGCCGGGGCCCTCGCGCAGGGCCCGCTGGAACCACTCGTGCTGGTCGGAGGAGTGGTTGGGGACCAGGTCGACGATGATCCGCAGGCCCAGGTCGTGGGCCTCGCGGATCACCGCGTCGGCGTCGAGCAGGGAGCCGAACATCGGGTCGATGGCCCGGTAGTCGGCGACGTCGTAGCCGGCGTCGGCCTGCGGGGAGGCGTAGAACGGCGAGAGCCAGACGGCGTCGACGCCCAGGTCCTTGAGGTACGGCAGCCGGCTGCGGACGCCCTCCAGGTCACCCATGCCGTCGCCGTTTCCGTCGGCGAAGCTGCGCGGGTAGACCTGGTAGATCACGGCGTCTCTCCACCAGCCCGTGTGCGTTCCGGTGGTGGGGACGTCGGCCGGGGCGGCGAGATGCTGGGTCATGTCTTCCCTGGGAGGTAAGGAGGGGCGTGCGGGGGCGGTGGTCGGGCTCAGCCCTTGACGGCACCGGCGGACATGCCGGTGACCAGGTGCCGCTGGGCGAAGAGGAACACCAGCGCCGCGGGGACGGCGATGAGCACGGAGGCCGCGGACATCGGGCCCCACTGGGCGCCGTACTGGTTGACGAACTTCTGCAGTCCGCCCGCGAGGGTGAGGTTCTCGTCGCCGACCATGAAGGCGGAGGCGTAGGCGACCTCGCCCCACGCGGTGATGAAGGAGTAGAACGCGGTGACGGCGATGCCCGGCTTGGCCAGCGGCAGGATCAGCCGCCAGAAGGTGCCGAACGGGGTGAGGCCGTCGACGTAGCCGGACTCGTCGATCTCGCGCGGGATGGTGTCGAAGAAGCCCTTCATCATCCAGGCGCAGAACGGGACGGCGATGGTCAGGTACGTGATGACCAGGCCGACCGGCTGGTTGAGCAGGCCCATCGACGCCATGATGTTGTAGATCGGCACGATCAGGACGGCGACCGGGAACATCTGGGTGATGAGCAGCGTCCACATCAGGCCGCGCTTGCCGGGGAAGCGGAAGCGGCTGACGGCGTAGCCGGTGGTGGCCGAGATGAAGACGCCGATGAGCGTGGTGAGGCCGGCGACGAGCAGCGAGTTGCCGAACCAGGTGAGGAACGGGGTGTCCTTCAGGAGGTTCGTGTAGTTCTCGAAGGTCGTCTCCTTCACGAAGTCCGTGGTGGTCGCGTACTTCGCCGGCTTCAGCGAGGTGAGCAGCACCCAGAGCACCGGGAAGACCGCGATCACCGAGGTGACGATCAGGGTGAGGTGCAGCCCGGCCGAGGCGAGCGGCGAACGGCGGCCGCGGACCGGGGCGTTCGTGAGCTGGGGGGTGGGGGTCGTGGTGGTCACCAGACTTCTCCCTGCTTGCGGAGGACGCGCCGGTAGATCGCGGCGAAGACCATCAGGAGGACCAGGATCAGCACGCCCCACGTGGAGGACTGCGCGAAGTCGCGCGGGCTGATCTCGAAGGAGAACTTGTAGGCCTGGGTGACGAGGATCTGGGTGGCCTCGCCGGGTCCGCCCCGGGTGAGCAGGAAGATCACCGGGAACATGTTGAAGGTCCAGATGGTGGAGAGCAGGATCACCGTCGTGGAGACCGAGCTGAGGCCGGGCATGGTGATGTTGCGGAACCGCTGCCAGGCGTTGGCGCCGTCCATCTCGGCGGCCTCGTACAGCTCGCCGGGGATGGACTGGAGGCCGCCGAGGAGGGCGACCATCATGAAGGGGACGCCGAGCCAGACGTTGACGGCGATGACCGCGAGCTTCGCCACCGTCGGGTCGTTGAGCCAGGGCACGGCGGAGATCCCGCCGCCCGCCAGGACCTCGTTGAGCAGGCCGCGGCGCTCGTCGAAGAGGAAGCGCCAGGCGAAGACGGAGACGAAGCCGGGGACGGCCCAGGGCAGGATCAGCAGCATCCGGTAGACGGAGCGGCCGGCGATCCTGCGGTTGAGCAGGTTGGCGAGGCCGAGGCCGAGGGCGAAGGTGATCGACACGCACGCGACCGTCCACACGACGGTCCAGACGAGCGTGTCGAGGAACTGGCTCCCGGTGAGCGCGTCGACGTAGTTGTCCACGCCGACGAACTCGTAGGTGGCGGGGATCTGGTTGACGCCGATGGACCGGGCGACGTTCCGCTCGTTCGCGTCGGTGAACGACAGGTAGATGCCTCGCACCAGCGGGTAGCCGATGATCACGCCGATCACGACGACCACCGGGGCGACCATCGCCCAGGCGTACCAGTGGGTGGCGAAGGAGCGCTTCCGGGTGCTCCGGCGCTTGCCAGTTCCGCGGCTCCGGCCGCGGGCGACAGTGTCGCCCGCGGCCTTCGCCACCGACTGGCCGGTGGTGTCCACGGCCATCAGCCGGCCTGCCTTCCTTCTTACTTCCAGTCCTTCAGGAGCTTGCGGTAGGACTCGCCGATCGCCTTGGCGCCGGCCTCGGGGGTGGTCTGCCCGGTGAGGACCTTGGTGTACTCGACCTTGACGGGCTCGAAGAGGCTGCCGCCCTCGGGGATCCACGGGCGCTCGACGGACTTCTGCACGACCGGCTTGAAGAAGGAGATCATCTCGTTGGTCGCCACGTCGGGCTTGATGTAGACGGACTCGCGGGTCGGGAGGAGGCTGAGCTCCTTCGCGATGGCGGTCTGCGTCTCGACCGAGGTCATGTACTCGGTGAAGGCGTAGGAGGCGTCGAGGTTCTTGGAGCCCGCGTAGACGGCGAGGTTGTGGCCGCCCTGCGGGGCGCCCTGGCCGCCGGAGCCGGCCGGGACCGGGGCGATGCCCAGGTTGGCCTTGTCCGTGAACTCCTTGCCGGCGTAGGTGTCGGCGACGGCCCACGGGCCGTTGATCATCATGGCGACCTTGCCGTCCTTGAAGGCGGCCTGCATGTTGTCCCAGCCGTTGGTCGCGTCGGTGATCGCGGTCTTCGAGTCGACCAGGTCCTTGACGACCTTGAGCGCCTTCACGCCGGGCTCGCCGTCGATGGTGACCGTCTTCTTCTCGGCGTCGACCAGGTCGCCGCCCTCGCCGTAGAGGAAGGAGAGGAACCAGTACGGGTCGTCGCCGCGCAGGTAGAGACCGGTCTTGCCGGTCTTCTCCTTGATCTTGGCGGAGACGGTCTTCAGCTCGTCGATGCTCTTGGGGACCTCGACGCCCGCGTCCTTGAAGATCTTCTTGTTGTAGAAGATGCCCATGGAGTCGATGACCTGCGGGACGGCGTAGGTCTTGCCGTTGTACTTGGTGGAGGCGGCGGCCTGGTCCAGGAAGTCGTCGGCGTCCTTGAGGGCCGCGGTGCCTTCGAGCGGGGCCAGGTAGCCCAGGTCCGCGAACTCGGGGGTCCAGGCGACCTCGGAGCGGATGACGTCGGGCGCGCCGGAGCCGGACTGCGCGGCGTTCTTGAACTTGTTCTGCGCCTCGCCGAAGGGCACGTTCACGTACTTGACGGTGACCTTGGGGTGCTTCTTGGTGAAGTCCTCGGCGATCTTCTTGAAGACCTTGTCCTCGGAGCCGACCGTGGAGGTGTCCCACCAGGTCACGGTGCCGGAAAGCTCGCCCGAGCCCTTCGAGCCGCCGTTGTCGGAACCGCTGTCGCCGCTCCCGCAGGCCGCCAGGGTCACGCCCAGGGCCGCGACCAGCGCGGTGGCCGCTATGCCACGCCGCATGTGAACTCCTTCGACTGATCCCGGGGGGACGAGGGGCTGGAACCTTCCTCATGCGACCGCTCCCTCGCGGCGCTCCGGGTTGGCAGGAACGTAACAGGGATGAAAACGAGCCGAAAGACCTTGCGGGATTTTTCTGCAAGACCCGGGGATCGTTACATCCGCGTGTCCCTAAGGTTGCCGACGGGTCGCTTGACAGGGGTGAAAGTGCGCCCTTCCGCACCTCGCGCGCCCCTGACGCACCTCCGGTACGCCCCGCAAGAACTGCAAGACCTTGCAGAAGGGCGACTCCCGGCCACGGCGGACGGGGCGCGCCGGGGCGGTGGGCAATACGCCCCGTGACCGGTACAGTCCACTCCCATGACCGCGCGGCTCTCCGACATCGCAGCCCAGGCGGGGGTCAGTGAGGCCACAGTCAGCCGCGTGCTCAACGGAAAGCCCGGCGTGGCCACCGCCACCCGCGAATCCGTCCTCGCCGCGCTCGACGTGCTCGGCTACGAGCGGCCCGTGCGCCTGCGCCAGCGCAGCGCGGGACTCGTCGGCCTCATCACCCCCGAGCTGGACAACCCGATCTTCCCCGCCCTGGCGCAGGTCATCGGGCAGGCCCTGACCCGGCAGGGGTACACCCCGGTCCTCGCCACCCAGACCCCCGGCGGGTCCACCGAGGACGAGCTGACCGACATGCTGGTGGAGCGCGGCGTCGCCGGCATCATCTTCGTCTCGGGGCTGCACGCCGACACCACCGCCGACACGTCCCGCTACGACCGGCTGCGCGGCAAGGGCGTCCCGTACGTCCTCCTCAACGGCTTCTCGCCCAAGGTGCAGGCGCCCTTCGTGTCGCCCGACGACCGGGCCGCGATGCGGCTCGCGGTGACGCACCTGGCCGCGCTCGGGCACACCCGGATCGGGCTCGCCGTCGGGCCGAAGCGGTTCGTGCCGGTGCTGCGCAAGATAGAGGGCTTCCAGAAGGGCATGGAGGAGCGGCTCGGCCTCGCCCCGGAGGAGTCCGAGGAGCTGATCCAGCACTCCCTGTACACCCTGGAGGGCGGCCAGGCCGCGGCGGGCGCGCTGATCGCGCGCGGCTGCACGGCGGTCGTCTGCGCGAGCGACATGATGGCGCTCGGCGCGATCCGGGCGGCCCGGCAGCAGGGGCTCGACGTGCCGAGGGACGTCTCCGTCGTCGGCTTCGACGACTCCCCCCTCATAGCGTTCACCGATCCGCCGCTGACCACCATCCGGCAGCCGGTGCAGGCGATGGGACAGGCCGCGGTCCGCGCGCTGCTCGAAGAGGTGGGCGGCACCCCGGCCCCGCACTCCGAATTCGTCTTCATGCCCGAGCTGGTGGTCCGGGGTTCCACCGCCTCCGCGCCGTCCTCCGTCAGGCCTCCTTCCTGAGACCGACCGGGTGCGCACCGGGCCCGACCTTGGGATGATCGGTCGGGGGCGGCCATCTGGCAGACTCTCCTCCCATGGGTGAAACGACCGTGAAGCGTGTGGACAACCGGACGACCCCGTCGTCACCCATCGCGGCCGACGGCAGGCTGTCGCGGCTGCGCACGCGCGTGCCCCGGCGTCCCACCATCTGGTTCGAGATCCTGCTCATCGCGGTGAGCTACTGGACCTACTCCCTCATCCGCAACGCGGTGCCGGAGCAGAAGGCCCAGGCGCTCGAGAACGCCGACTGGATCTGGCGGGCCGAGGAGTCCCTCGGGCTCGCCTTCGAGCACACCGTCAACCACGCCGTGAACTCGGTGACGTGGCTGATCGTGACGATGAACTACTACTACGCGACGCTGCACTTCGTCGTGACCATCGGTGTGCTGGTGTGGCTGTACCGATGGCAGCCGGGCCGTTACGCGGCGTTCCGCACGGTCCTGTTCGCGACCACCGGCGTGGCCCTGGTCGGCTACTACCTGTATCCGCTCGCGCCGCCGCGGCTCATGAACGGCCAGGACTTCATCGACACGGTCCTGGTCCACCACACCTGGGGCTCGATGGCCTCGGGGAACCTCAAGCACGTGTCGAACCAGTACGCGGCGATGCCATCGATGCACATCGGCTGGTCGCTCTGGTGCGGGATCACGATCTTCCTGCTCGCGAAGGCGCCCTGGGCGCGGATCCTGGGCCTGCTCTACCCGACGGCGACCCTCGTCGTCATCGTGGCCACCGCCAACCACTTCTGGCTGGACGCGGTCGGCGGCATGATCTGCCTGGCCTTCGGCTTCGCCGTCTCGTACTTCTGGTACGGCTCGCGGCCCCACCGGCTGCCGAAGCTGGTGGAGCCGGTGGAGCCCGTGGGCGTGGTCGCGCACGGCGGCCCGGCCCCGGAGGCGGACCGCGAGGGCGACCTGGAACGGCCGGTCGACTCCCGGCGCTAGCCGGCCCCCTTTCTCAGTTCCCCCGGTACGTGATCCGGCCGCCCGCGACGGTGAGCCGGACCGGGGCCTCGGCGGTCTCGTCCGCCGGGGCCTCCACCGGGTCCAGGGCGAAGGCGGTGAGGTCGGCCCGGAAGCCGGGGGCGATCCGGCCCGCGACCGTCTCCTCCCCCGCCGCGAACGCCGCGTGCGTGGTCATCCCCTCCAGGGCCATGAGGCCCGTGAGCCCGTGCCGGGCCGAGGCCGCGCCGCGCGGGGCGCGGGCGGTGGCGAGGACCTGCCGGGCGTCGTGGTGCGCGATGGGCCAGTCGGAGCCGAGCGCGAGGTGCGCCCCGGCGTCCCGCAGGTCGCGGCAGCGCCAGGCGCGCCCGGCCCGCTCCTCCCCCAGCCGTACGGACCACTCGTCGGTGCGGTCGGCGCGGGTGTAGGCGGTGTGCGGGGGCTGCATCGAGGCGGCGACGCCGAGCGCGGCGAAGCGCCCGAGCTGGTCGTCGGGGACGGTCTCGATGTGCTCGATCCGGTGCCGGGGGCCGCCCGTACCGAGGCCTTCGACGGTGTCGAGGGCGTGGCGGACGGCCGCGTCGCCGATGGCGTGGGTGGCGGTGCCGACCCCGGCGCGGTGGAGCCGGGCCACGGCGGCGGAGTACGCGGCCGGGTCGGGCCAGAAGGCGTCGGTGCCCCGGCCGTGGCAGTCGGCGTGCTCCAGCCAGGCGGTGCCGCCCTCGACGGTGCCGTCCATGAAGAACTTCACCCCGCCGATCCGCCACAGCCGGCCGGCCCGCTCCTGGAGCCGTACGAGGGCGTCGAGCTCGTCGTCGGTGACGCCGGGCATGCACCAGGGGGCGAGGCGCAGGCGCAGCGGCAGGTCGCCGTCCTCCTCGATCGCGGCGAGCAGGCCGGGGACGTCGTGTCCGCCGAGGTCCATGACGTGGGCGGAGGCGAGGCCGGTGGCGGCCATGGCGGTGAGCAGGGCGACGAGCCGGTCGCGGCGCTCGGCGTACGGCAGGACGGGCAGGACCGGAGTCATCAGGTCCATGGCCGCGTGCTCGACCAGGTGCCCGGTGGGGCGTCCGCCGGCGTCGCGGACGACCTCGGCGCGCTGGGCGAAGGCGCGGGGCCCGTCGACGCCGGCGGCCCCGAGGGCGGCGGCGCTGACCAGGGCGGAGTGTCCGTCGTAGAGGCGCAGGTGGGCGGGGGCGCCGTCGAGGGCGTCCTCGATCAGGTCGTGGTGGACGGGCCGGCCGCCGAAGGCGTTGTGGTCGAGGCCGAAGCCGAGGACCCAGCCGTCGCGGCGCTCGGCCGCCTTGAGCGCGGCCCGCAGCCCGTCGAGGTCGGTGACGGCCGAGAGGTCGGTGCCCGCGGTCATCTCCAGGCCCCAGACGGGGTGGCTGTGGGCGTCGGTGAGGCCGGGGACGAGGGTGGCTCCGGCGAGGTCGACGGTCTCGGTGCCGGGTCCGGCCCAGGCGCGGGCCTCGGCGTCGGTGCCGAGGGCGGTGATCAGCCCGTCGCGGACGGCGACGGCGGTGTGGCCGGTGAGCTCGGGGTCGCGGACGCGGGCGTTGACGAGGACGAGGTCGGGTGCGGACACGGGAGGTCTCCGGTTTCGGACGGTTCGGCGGCGAAGCGGGCGTAGACCTCGGGGCGGGTGCGGCGGAGCCGGCGCGCCAGGAGGAGCCCGAGGAGGAAGACGGCGGGGACGAGGGAGACGAGCACGGTGTCGACCGTGGTCGTGGCGCCGGTGAAGAGGTCGACGTGGGTGACGACGAGGACGATCGCGGCGGCGAGGAGGACGAAGGCGGTGAGGGGGGCGACGACGGTCCGCAGCACGCCCTCGCGGTGGTCGATCCGCCGGAAGAAGCAGGGCACGGCGAGCGCGGCGAGCAGCTGGAGGAGCATCAGGCCCAGCATCCCGGGGGTGTTCACCCAGAGCAGCAGCTGCTGGTACGGGTCGGCTCCGGCGAGCGCGAAGGCGAGGACGACGACGGCGCCGAGCACGGTCTGGGCGGCCCCGGCGACGTACGGGGAGCGGTGGCGGGGGTGGATCCGGCCGAGCGCCTTCGGCAGGACGCCCTCCTCGGCGAGGGCGAGGGTGTAGCGGTTGATGGCGTTGTGGAAGGCGAGCAGGGAGGCCAGGACGCTGGTGACGATGAGGACGTGCATCAGGTCGGCGGCCCAGGCTCCGACGTAGGTGGTGATGGCGGCGAAGAAGAGGCCGCCGGGGTCGTCGGCGGCGGCCCGGACCACCTTGTCCTCGCCGAAGGCCTGGATCACGGTCCAGACGACGAAGGCGTAGAAGAGGCCGAGGAAGGCGACCGCGGCGTAGGTGGCGCGGGGGATGGTGCGGGCGGGGTCGCGGGCCTCGCGCCGGTAGATGACGGTGGACTCGAAGCCGGTGAAGGCGGCGAAGGCGAAGGCCAGGACGGCGGCGGTGCCGCCGGTGAGGACGTGGGCGGGGGCGAGGCCGCCGAGGGAGAGGCCGTGGGCCCCGCCGTCGAGCAGGACGCCGCCGGCGAGGAGGACGAGGATGCCGGTCTCGGCGACGAGGAGGACGCCGAGGACCTTGGCGCCGAAGTCGATGGAGCGGTAGCCGCCGTACCAGATCAGGAGCAGGCCGGCGAGGGAGACGGGCAGCCAGGGGACGTCGTGGCCGAGGGCGGCGGCGGTGTCCGAGGTGGCGGAGCCGAGGAGCCCGTACACCCCGATCTCCATGCCGTTGTAGCCGAGCATGGCGACGAGGGCGGCGGCGATGCCGACCGGGGTGCCGAGGCCGCGCGCGATGTACGCGTAGAAGGCGCCGGCGCTGCGGACGTGGCGGCTCATGGTGGTGAAGCCGACGGCGAAGACGGTGAGGGTGAGACCGGCCAGGAGGTAGCCGACGGGGGCGCCGATGCCGCCGAGCAGGATGGCGACGGGGGCGACGCCGGCCATGACGGTGAGGGGGGCGGCGGCGGAGACGACGAAGAAGGAGACGTCGGCGGTGGTGAGGGTGCCGGTCCTCAGTCCCGGGGGCGCGCCGGGAGCGGGTGGGGCGGGTGCGGACATGGCTGGGGAGGGCCTTCCGGTGGCGGGTGGCAGGTGTGTCGGGATGTCCGGCCGGACGTAAACCTAAAGGCTTTCGGTTTGCGCAATGTAGCCTCGACTCCGACCGTTCGGGAAGACCCGACGGGAATCCGACGGGAACCCGGACAGGAAGTGACGCCCCATGGGCCGGCCGCGCAGACCCCTCCTCGACCGGGAGCGCATCGCCGCCACGGCGCTCGAAGTCGTGGACGAGCGGGGCGAGTTCAGCGTCCCGCAGATCGCGAAGCGGCTCGGGGTGCAGACGGCCTCCGTCTACCACCACGTGGACGGGCGGGAGGGGATCGTGGAGCTGCTCCGCGAGCGGGTGGCCGCCGGCATCGACGGCGCGACCCTGGACCTGGACCCCTGGGACGAGGCGCTCGTCGCCTGGGCCCGCTCCTACCGGGCCGCCTTCGCCGCCCATCCGCGCGCGATCCCGCTCCTCATGACCTCGCCGGTGCGGGCCCCGAAGGTCCTGGCCCAGTACGAGAAGGCCGTCGGCCGGCTGCTCGACGCGGGGTTCGCCCTGCCGGACGTCATGCCCGTGATCATCGCCCTGGAGAACCTCGTCCTGGGCTCGGCCCTCGACCTGGCCGCCCCCGAGTCGATGTGGGAACTCGCCGACGAGACGGCCACCCCGCGCCTGGCCCGCGCCCTGGACGCGGTCCCGGAGGGCCGCGCGAACCAGGCGTTCGAGCTGGCGCTCACGGGGTACTTGGCGCACGTCCGGAAGCTGCTCGACGCGTCGTAGGGGTCGCGCCGGTCCACGGACCGGGCCGGGTCGGTCACCGGCCCGGCCCCGCCGGGGGCGTCACGCCCCCGCCGGAGGCGTCACGCCCCGTAGAACAGTTCCTCGACGACCGCCCTGGCCCGGCGGGTGATCCGCCGGTAGTCGTCGACCATCTCGCCCACGTGGCCCGACTCGTACCCCAGGTACCGCCCCACCGCCGCGAGTTCGCGCGGCTGGGAGGGGAAGGTGTCGCCGGGACGGCCGCGCACCAGCATCACCGCGTTGCGGACGCGGGTGGCGAGGACCCACGCCTCGTCCAGGATCTGCGCCTCCTCCGTGGGGACGAGCCCGGCCGCGTGGGCGGCGGCGAGCGCCTCGCGGGTACGGGTCGTCCGCAGCCCCGGCTCGGCCCAGCCGTGCCGCATCTGGAGGAGCTGGACCGTCCACTCGACGTCGCTCAGGCCGCCGCGCCCCAGCTTGGCGTGGAGCGTCGGGTCGGCGCCGCGCGGCAGCCGCTCGGACTCCATCCGGGCCTTGAGGCGGCGGATCTCGCGGACCGCGTCCTCGCCGAGCCCCTCGGCCGGGTACCGCAGCGGGTCGATCAGCTCGATGAACTCCCCGCCCAGGTCCGCGTCGCCCGCCATGTGCTCGGCGCGCAGCAGCGCCTGGCTCTCCCAGACCAGCGACCAGCGGCGGTAGTAGGCGGCGTACGACTTCAGGGTGCGGACCATGGGGCCGCTCTTGCCCTCCGGCCTGAGGTCCGCGTCGATCAGTAGCGGCGGGTCGGCGGTGGGCAGTTGGAGGAGCCGCCGCATCTCGGTGACCACCCGGTTCGCGGCCCGGGCCGCCTCCTGCTCGTCGACCCCCTCGCGCGGCTCGTGCACGAACAGGACGTCGGCGTCGGAGCCGTACCCCACCTCGTGGCCGCCGAAGCGGCCCATGCCGATGACCGCGAACCGGGTCGGCAGCTCCTCGCCCCACTCGGCGCGCACGGCGGCCCGCAGCGCGCCCGCGATCGTGGCCGCGTTGAGGTCGGTGACGGCCTCCCCCACCCGGTCGACGAGCGCGCCCGGGTCGGGCTCGCGGGGGCTGTCCTCGGTGCCGTACGAGCCGATGAGATCGGCCGCCGCGGTGCGGAACAGCTCCCGGCGGCGCACCCCGCGCGCCGCCGCGACCGCCTGCTCGGCGTCGTCCGCGCGCCCGACCGCCGCCAGGACCTCCTGCTCCAGGTGGCCCCGGTCGCGCGGCTTCAGGCCTTCCGGGTCGCCGAGGATGGCGACCGCCTCGGGGGCGCGGAGCAGCAGGTCGGGGGCGAGCCGCCCGGCGGAGAGGACCCGGGCGAGGTTCTCGGCGGCGGCCCCCTCGTCGCGGAGCAGCCGCAGGTACCAGGGGGTCTTGCCGAGGGCGTCGGAGACCTTGCGGAAGCCGAGGAGTCCGGCGTCCGGGTCGGCCGAGTCCGCGAACCAGCCGAGCAGCACGGGCAGCAGGGTCCGCTGGATCGCGGCCTTCCGGCTGACCCCGGAGGACAGCGCCTCCAGGTGGCGCAGGGCGGCGGCGGGGTCCGCGTACCCCAGTGCTTCGAGCCGCTGCCCGGCCGCCTTCGGGCTGAGCCGGATCTCGCCGGGGGCGAGCTGGGCGACGGCGTCGAGCAGCGGGCGGTAGAAGATCTTCTCGTGCAGCCGGCGGACGACGGCCGCGTGGCGCCGCCACTCCTTGATGAGCGCGGCGACCGGGTCGGTGCGCAGGCCGAGGGAGCGGCCGAGGCGGCGCAGGTCGGCCTCGTCCTCGGGGACGAGGTGGGTGCGGCGCAGCCGGTAGAGCTGGATGCGGTGCTCCATGGCCCGCAGGAAGCGGTACGCCTCGTCGAGCTGGGCCGCGTCGGCCCGGCCGACGTAGCCGCCGGCGGCGAGGGCCGCGAGCGCGTCGAGGGTGGCGCCGCTGTGCAGGGTGGCGTCGCTGCGGCCGTGCACGAGCTGGAGGAGCTGGACGGCGAACTCGACGTCCCGCAGGCCCCCGGGGCCGAGCTTCAGCTCGCGGTCGATCTGGGCGGCCGGGATGTTGTCGACGACCCGGCGGCGCATCCGCTGCACGTCGGGGACGAAGTTCTCCCGCTCGGCGGCCTGCCAGACGAGCGGCGAGACGGCCTCGATGTACCGCTCGCCGAGCTCCCGGTCGCCCGCGACGGCGCGCGCCTTCAGGAGGGCCTGGAACTCCCAGGTCTTCGCCCAGCGCTGGTAGTAGGCGAGGTGGGAGGAGAGGGTGCGGACGAGGGGGCCGTTGCGGCCCTCCGGGCGCAGGTTGGCGTCGACCGGCCAGATGGTGCCCTCGACGGTGGTCTCCGAGCAGATCCGCATCAGGTGGGAGGCGAGCCGGGTCGCCGCCTGGATCGCCTTGCCCTCGTCGGCGCCCTCGGCCGGCTCCCCGACGAAGATCACGTCGACGTCGGAGACGTAGTTCAGCTCGTGGCCGCCGCACTTGCCCATCGCGATCACCGCGAGCCGGCACTGGGCGGCGTCGTCGGGCGCGGCGGCCTCGGCGATGGCGAGCGCGGCGCGCAGGGTCGCGGTCGCCAGGTCGGCCAGCTCGGCGGCGGCCTGGGCGACGTCGGTGGTGCCGCACACGTCGCGGGCCGCTATGGCGAGCAGGCAACGGCGGTAGGCGACCCGCAGCGCGACCGGGTCGGTCGCGTCGGCGAGCCCCCGCTCGAACTCGGCGACCCCCGGATGCAGGTCGGCCGCCTCGTACGTGACGAGGGTCTCCCAGTCGCGGGGGTGACGGGCCAGGTGGTCGGCGAGCGCCTCGGAGGCGCCGAGCACGCCGAGGAGCCGGTCGCGGAAGGGCTTGGCGGAGAGCAGCGTGGTGGTGAACCGCTGCCGCTCGGCCTCGGGCTGCGCCTCGACGAGCCGGACCAGGCCGCGCAGGGCGAGGTCGGGGTCGGCGGTGGCGCCGAGGGCATCGAGGAGGACGGAGTCGCCGCGCAGCTCGGACAGTTCGGGCACGTCGAGGAGCCGCTCGGCTCCCGAGGGGTCGGTGAACCCGTGCCGCAGCAGACGGGTGAACGTGCTGCTCCTGCGTCCCGGCACCGTCATTCCGCCGCTCCCTCCGAGCACCTCCGAGCCGGGGCGAGCCCGGGGGGATCGAGCCTATCCGGCGCGGAGGACGGGGGCGCGCAGGCCTTCGGTTCGAAACGGATCACACGTGACATCCCGCACATCGGTCGCTTTTCCGGTCGGATGAACCGTATTTCTTGAAAGTCCGTCTTGCCGACCGCAGGACTCGTTCGCCCGTCCGTTCGACCCGTGCGTTTCCTCCGTCCCGTCCGTTCGAGCCCTTCGTTCCCGCCGCTCGGCCTCTCCGCTGCCTCCGCTCCCTCCGGGCGACCCGTCCGTTCCCTCCGCCGCCTCCGTTCGACCCGTCCGTTCCCCGCGTTCCATCCGCTCGATCCGAAAGCGCGTCCCCGACCCATGCCCGTCCGCCTCCGCCGCCCCCGCCGTCCCCGCACCTCCGACCGCCCGTCCCGCCGCGCGGCCACCGCGACCGTGGTCACGGCCGCCCTCGTGGGCGGCGCCCTCACCGGGATCCTCTCGATGACGGGCGCGCAGGAGGGACCGGAGGCGCACACGGCGGCGGACGCGCACGCGATGACCGGCGCGCGGGCGGTCCCGGAGTCCGGGACCACCGGGGGATCCGGGACGGCCGGAGGATCCGGGACGGTCACGGGGCCCGGAACGGCCGCGAAGGTCCCCGGGCCCCGGGTCCCCGCGCAGCCGGAGGCGGCCACCGGCGCCCCGGCGGGCCGGAAGACGGCGGCGAAGCCCGTACCGGCCCCGCCGTCCGCGGCCTCGGTGATGCAGGTCGTCGCGCACCCGGACGACGACCTGTTCTTCATGAACCCGGACATATCCCAGTCGCTCCACTCCGACGGCCCGCTGGCCTCCGTCTACCTCACCGCGGGCGAGTCGGACGGCGTCAACGCGCGCCCGCGCGACGCCGCCAAGCCGGCGGCCGACAAGGCGGGCTACGCCGAGGCCCGGCAGAACGGCATACGCGCCGCGTACGCCGAGATGGCGACGGGCAGCAGGACCAGCCCCTGGGACCGGGTCGCGATCCCCACGGCCGGCGGCGCGTGGGCCGAGCTGGACACCCTGCGTGCGAAACCGCAGGTCAAGCTGGTGTGGTTGCAGATGCACGAGGCCGGTTCGATCAGCGGCGACCGCCCGCGCAGCCTCAACGGCCTCTGGCACGGCCGCGTGCGCGCGCTCGGTTCCCAGCGGTCCGCCGGCACCCCGGTCGCCGCCGACTTCTCGTACACCAGGGAGCAGGTCGTCGCGACGATGACCGGGCTCCTGGAGCGCTTCCGGCCGACCTTCGTGCGGATGCAGGACCCGACCCCCGGCACGCACCCGGGGTCGGGGGTGTACCGGGACCACCAGGACCACCTGTACGGGGCCCGGTTCCTCCAGGAGGCGCTGGCCCGGTACGCGAAGCGGCCCGGGCACCCGCACGTCGCCGTGCAGAACTACCTCGGCTACCCGACCGGCGCCCTGCCGCACACCCTCGACGCCGAGGCCGCGGGCGCGAAGCTGAAGACCCTGAAGACGTACGCGTGGCTGGACGGGGTCGCGGACTGCGGGACCCTCGCGGGCTGCGGCGACCTGAAGGTGGCCGCGCGGCCCGCCGGACGGGGCTGGACCCAGACCGTCCGGTACTCCCGGGGCACCTCCACCTCCTGGGTGCAGCGGGAGCCGGACGGCGGTCTGCTCGCCTTCTCCGTCCTCGACGGGCACCTCGGGGTCTGGCGCAAGGCGGCGGACGCCGTCGCGTGGCGGGGTCCGGAGCTGCTGCCCGGCGACGGCGTCGACGCCGGGGTCACCTCCGTGGTCCTGCCCGACGGCCGTGTCTCCGTCTACGGGACCCGGACGGTCCTGAAGGTGAAGGACTACCGCCGTGAGGTGGTGAGCACGACCCAGACCGCGCCGGGCGGCGGCTTCGGCCCGTGGCGCGCGCTCGGCACCCCCGAGCGGAACGACGCCTCGGGCGCCTCGGACATCAGCGCGCCCGCCGTGGCCGTGGGCGCCGACGGCCGGGCGGTCCTGGCCGTGCGGGACAGCCGCCGCGTCCTCACCTACCGCGAGCAGCGGGCCGACGGGGCGTGGGGGCCGTGGCGCCTCCTGGGCGGTGCGAACGTGATCGGCGATCCGGTGGCGGCGACCGACGCGAGCGGACGCGGGTACGTCTTCGCGAGCACCACGAAGACCGTGCTCGCCTGGGCCCGGCAGCGCCCCGGCGGGCCGCTCACTGCCCTGGCCGGGACCGGTCTGCCCCAGACGACGCTGGCGCTGAGCGCGGCGCCGCACGGCGACGGGGTGCGGCTCTGGTTCCGCAAGCCGGCCTCCGGCGACCTGCGCAGCGCCGACTTCTCGGGTACGGGCCCGGTCTCGCCGTTCACGGAGCTGCCGGGCACCGGGGTCGCCGGCTTCGGCCCGGTGGGCGGCGGCGACGGCCTCCTCGCGGTCCGCTCCCGCACCGGCTTCCTGGCGACGGCGTCGCACGGCGGGGCGGGGACGGGGAAGAAGGGGGCCGGGACGCGTCCGGTGTGGACGCTGGGCCGGTTCCTGTTCGCGGGGGCGCCGACCGCGGGTACGGACGGGGTCGCGGCGATGGGCCTGGACGGGCGGCTGCACTGGACGCCGGCGGGACGCTGAGCCGGGGTGCTTCGGTCCCGGGGCCTTCCGGCCCCGGGGTCCCGGGTCAGCCGCCGAGGAGGACGGGAAACGCCTCCATGTCGTTCTGCGTCATCACGGGAAGCTTGCGGAGGTCGGCGTCCGCGACCGCGAGCCGCAGCCGGGGGAAGCGCGCGAAGAGGGCGGGCAGGGCGATCCCGGCCTCGACGCGGGAGAGGGCGGCGCCGGGGCAGATGTGCGGGCCGTGGCCGAAGGTCATGTGCCGGATCGGGGCGGTCCTGGTGACGTCGAACGCGTCGGCGTCGGGCCCGTGCTGCTCGGGGTCGCGCCCGATCGCCCGGTAGGAGATGACCACGCCCTCGCCCTCGGCGACGACCCCGTCGCCCACCTCGATGTCCTCGGTGGCGAACCGCATGAGGAGGTGGGTGGTGGGGGTGTCCCAGCGCAGGGTCTCCTCGATGACGGCCTCCCAGGAGACCTCCCCGTCGAGGACCAGCTTCAGCTGGTCGGGGTGGGCGAGCAGGGCCCGTACGGCGTTGAGGATGAGGCCGATCGTGGTCTCGTGCCCGGCGGCGACCATCGCCTTGAGGTTGCCGATCACCTCCTCCTCGGTCAGCGGCTCGCCGCCCTCGTCGGCGAGGATGAGCGCGGAGGTCAGGTCGTCGGTGGGCCGCGCGGTCTTCTCGCGGACGAGACCGGCGTAGAAGACGTCCAGGTCGGCGAGGAGGGCGAGGCGCTCGTCCTGCGGCGTGAGCATCGAGAAGAACTTCTTGTACTGCCGGGTGAGCATGGCGTTCGCGGCGGGGTCGACGCCCATCAGCATGCCGACGACCTTCATCGGCAGCGGCTGCGCGAACACGGACTTGAGGTCGACGACGGCCCCGTCCTTCCCGCCCTCCTCCAGGGCGTCGAGGAGTTCGGCGGTGAACTTCTCGATGTCGGGGCGTATCGCTTCGAGGCGGCGGGGGGTGAGCGCCTGGGAGGTCTTGGCCCGCAGCCGGCGGTGCTCGGCGCCGTCGACGGTGAACATGGACCGCCCGGCGTCGATCATCCCGATGAGCGGCCAGGCGTGCGTGACCTCGCCGCTGCGCCACAGGCCCCAGGCGTCGAGGTCCTTCACGAGCCGGGGGTCGACCAGGAGCCGCCGGGCGTCGGCGTGCCGGGTGACGGCCCAGGCGGGCACTCCGAGGAGGTCGATCCGGGCCAGCGGACCGGCGTCGCGCAGCCGCGCCGTCTCGCCGTCCAGGTCCTGGACCATCGGGTCGATGACGACGGTCCCGCCGTCCTGGGCGGCGGCGTGGGGGCAGTTCACGAGAGGTCTCCTGTCGTACGAACGGGGGTGAACCGGACGGGGAGCGAGGTGGTGCCGCGCAGGAAGGCGGAGGGCCGCCGGACGAGCTCCCCGGCGGGGACGGCGAGTTCGAGGTCGGGCAGCCGGTCGAGGAGGACCTCGATGCCGGTGCGGACGACGATCTCGGCGATCTCCTGGGCGGGGAAGGGGCACCGGTACTCGCCGTGGCTGAACGCCAGGTGCGCGCCGCCGCCCCCGTGGGCGCCGTGGGCGCCCTGGCGGATCAGCGGGTCGGTGTTGCCCGCGCCGAGGCCGAGCAGCAGCATGTCCCCGGCCCTGATGTGCTGCCCGCCGAGCCGGGTGTCCCGCACGGCCCAGCGTCCGGCGAGGATCTGGGTCGGGGCGTCCTCCCAGAGCACCTCGGTGGTGGCCTCGGAGACGCTGCGCCGGCCGCCGGCCATCGAGTCGGCGAACGCGTCCTCGGTGAGCATCAGGCGCAGGGAGTTGCCGAGCCAGTCGGCGGTGGTGAGGTGCCCGGCGGCCGTGACGGCCATCAGGTCGAGCACGTACTCCTCGTCGGTGAACTCCTCCGGGAAGGCGAGCATGCGGGAGGTGACGTCGTTCCCGGGCGCGGCCCGCTTGGCGGCGACCAGGCGCGCCATGTGCTCGCCGAACCGCTGGTGGGCGCCGTGCGCGCCGGGCCCGCCGTCGGCCAGGTCCTTCAGCACCTTGGCGATGTCCTCGCCCTCGGCGTCGGGGAAGCCGACGAGGCGGGCGAGGACGAGGACGGGGAGGGGTTCGCAGAAGTCGGCCACGAGGTCGGCCGTGCCGCGGCCGCACACGGCGTCGACGAGCCGGTCGGCGAGCTGCTCGCAGTGCCCGCGGATCTCGAACGGGTCGGCGCCCTCCAGGGCGGGGACCACCATCCGGACGTGCCGCCGGTGCTCCTCCCCCGCGGTGAAGTAGATGGACGGCATGGGCCGCCCGACCATCGGGAGCAGCGGCCAGTCCTCGGGGATGTGCGGCCACTGGTTCCACAGGCCCACGTCGCGCGGGAACAGCTCGCCGTCGCTGGTGACCCGGTGGAGCTCGCGGTACCCGATGACCAGCCAGGCGGGCACCCCGCCCGGCAGCTCGACGGGGACGACGGGCCCGTGGTCGCGCCGCATGGCACGGTAGAGGGCCTGGGGGTCGACCTGGAACCCGGGCCCGTCGAGGGACACGGCGGTGCCCGCGTGGGCGGGGCACCCGGGGGGCGGCTGCTCGGAAGGGGGGCGCGTCATGAGTCCTGAACTCCCGACTCCTGTGGCGACAGCCGCACGTGTCGCGTTCATGTGATCAACGCTGGCTCACTATAGGGAGGTTGTGTGTCGCAGGAGCCCTCAATCGCGATCAATTCCGCACAGCAGGCAGAAGACAACGGCCAGTTGACGATCGACGACGGAATAACAAGGAACAAGAGGGAGCATTCCCACCCCGGCGAACCTTCCCGGTGCGAGAACCGGACGACGGGAACGACGGTTTTCCGTCAGGTCGAGGTGCGGGGCCCGCCCGGGTGGGTGACGGTGGAAGAACCCGGCACCCGGCCTCCTGGAGCACAAGAGGAGAACCATGAACTGGACCCTGGAAGTGGTCCCGGTCCCCGTCACGGACATGGACCGGTCGAAGGAGTTCTACGGCGAGAAGTGCGGCTTCACCGTCGACCTGGACGACGAGGTGGCCCCCGGCACGCGGATCGTCCAGGCGACGCCACCGGGCTCGCGCTGTTCGATCGCGCTGCTGAGCGGGATGCCGCCGATGCCGGGTACGAAGCAGACGCCCCCGGGCGGCCTGCACGGCCTCCAGCTCTGCGTCACGGACATCGAGGCGGCACGGAAGGAGCTGGTGGACCGGGGCGTCGAGGTCTCCCCTGTCCTTCACGTAGGCGCGACGGGCTGGGAGGAGGGGAAGGGCGGCACCTGGAACTCGTTCATGACCTTCGAGGACCCGGACGGCAACGGCTGGGTGGTCCAGGAGGCACCGTCGGAGCTCTCGGAACGCTGAGGGGCGGGGGGTCCAGAGCCCCGGACGCCTCAGAACCCCGAACGCGCCGGAACCCCGGCCGTCTCAGAACCCCACATAGAAGTGCCGGAGCCCGTCGCTCTCCGCGACACACCGCATCCCGGCGGCCTCCATGACCCGGTGCGAGGCGGGGTTGTCCAGGTCGGCGTCCCCCTTGACCCCGGCGACGCCGGCCACCCGGGCGGTTTCGAGGAGCGCGCGCAGGGCCTCGGAGCCGTACCCCTTCCCGCGTGCGCCGGGCACGATCCCGTACCCCACGGTCACGACCCCGACCTCGTCGGGCGGCCCGTGGAACCCGATGCCACCGACGGCTAGCCCGCTCTCGGGAAGCCGTATCTCATAAGCCCGGAAGACCCCGGGATCCCCACGCTCGGCGACGCCCCGCAGGAACCCGCCACACCCCCGCACGTCCCCGTCCTGGGGATACCCCTCCGCCCAGAGGTCCCCGGCGAGGGGCGTCCGCGCGACGATCCGCTCGGCGACGTCGACGGTCAAGGGGCACAGGAGAAGCCGCGCGGTGGCGACGAAGGGGATCTTCACCCCGGAAGTGTGATCACCCGCCGCGCCCCGTGCAACGGATTTCAGCAGGCCAGGAGCCGCACCACACCGACCCAGACGTCCCCGCCCGTCACCTGATGGGCCCCGACCCGCCACCGGCCCGCCGGCAGGTCGACGTCGGCCTGCTCCGGCATTCCCGTGCCGTCGGGGTACGGCGTCCCGAGATCGGCCCCGACGTCGGCGGAGTCCATGAGCACGGCGGCCCCGTCCGTCTCCCAGACGCCACACTCCTCCCAAGGAGTACGGGGGTCGTCCAACAAGGCTTCGGCAGCGGCGACCAACTCCTCCTCGGAGTCGGCCCCGAGCCACCGCACGAAGGCCCGCCGCCCGGACAGGTACCGGGTCGTCGCGGGCTCGTCCCCGAGCACGAGGACGTTCCCCCCGATCACCCCGGCGAGTTCCTCCACCGCACAGGCCCGGTCGTAGTCGTCCGGCACCTCACCACCCCCGACGAGCACCCCGTCCTCCGTACACCCACCCCACTCCCGCAGCCCCGACACCGGCACCACGACGAGCGGCCCGCCCATGGACTCGACCCAGTTCTCCATGCGGCGAGCATGCCACCGCCCACCGACAGCGCCCCCGACCTCAGCGCGGCTCCGACGGCTCGACCCGCCCGAGCACCTCCGCGAGCGGAACGCCGGTCCGGGCGGCGGCGATGCGCCGGGCCCGCACCTGGGCCCGCGTCCGGGGCCGGAACTTCGGCTCCCGCCCGCATCCGCACCCCTCGAACCCCTCGTACCGCAGCCCGGCCCCGAGCACGACCGCGACGACCGACCACGCCTTCCGGTTGCTGCGCCGGGGCGCCGCGAAGTCGTGCCCGGCGCACAGCATCGGCTCGGAGCAGCGGGGACACGGATGCCCGGCGCCGTTCGGGTGCCGCTTGAAACTGATCCGGCACGAGACGCACGCGTAGTGCAGCTTGTAGTGGACGAAGGCGTAAGTACACATGCCCGGACCGTACTTACGGAGCCAGGCGACCGACCACCGGATAACCACGGCCCTACAAGACGAACCGCCGCCCGTCATGAGCGCGTACATGAGGCACGGCCCCGTCGAGGGCATCGAGGAGCCGCACGGCGTACACCTCGTGCGGCAGGACGGCTCGGAGGCCGTGGGGAAAACGCCGTCGGCCTCGGACCGTCCCGCGACGGCCGTTCACGGCTCCGGGAACGGCGGGGTGCCGTCCAGCACCCGCAGCAGCCTCCGCGCGGGTCCGGCCTCCTCCGGCCGTACGGACGAGGCGAGGCCCTCGACGGTCGGTCGGCCCGCGTGGACCGCCGCCCTTGCGGCCGTCTCCCAGCCGGTCTGCCGCCGGTAATCCGCGTCGTCCCTTCGGCCCCGGGTCGCCGCGGCGGCGGAGTGCCACTGGTCGGCCCGGCAGATGCTCCCCAGCAGGTCCAGCAACTCGGGCTTGCACGCCACGTGTGGGGAACCGGCCAGTTCGAGGAGGAACGGGACCACGGGAGCCGTCGCCTCGCCGACGACGAACCCCAGCGCGCAGACCGCGTCGCCCAGGTCGTCGACGGCGACGCGGGCCGCGCTCTCGTCCCCGTACGCGATCCGGGACAGCAGCGGAGGAACACCGTCGGCAGCGGCCCCCGTAGCGTCGCGCAGCTCGCCCCAGCGAACCCCGGAGACGCCCCTCAGCAGACTTCCCACGTCCCGTGCTCCTCGTCAGGTCCTCGTGGCGGGCGGGACGCGTCGGGGCCGGCGGTTTCCGACCACCGGCCCCGGCCGCGGGTCCGGAGCCTCGCCCGCCCCTACAGCACCGGCAGGTTCTTCCGCAGCTCGAACGCCGTGACCTCGGAGCGGTACTCCTCCCACTCCTGCTTCTTGTTGCGCAGGAAGTGACGAACCTCCGTGCCAGCCTGCGGGACTTGCCGTTGATCCAGGCCGCAACGACCGAGGACCGGTGGCTGCTGGTGAGTATCGGTGCCCCTGGGCCACTCTCGGACGGCCCAGAGACGGCCCGACTTCCCGCTGCCCGTAAGCCGCTTCAACAGCGCTACTGCTCCTCGTCGTTGCGCTCCAGCACCAATCCGACGGACCCATCCTCCAGCCCGTTGCTCTCCTCAAGGTGGAGGTGCGCCCCATCAGGAACGCCCTCACCGGCCAACACCAGCAGGTGCCCAGCCAACGTCCTGAGCCCCGCCGCATTTGCCTCGATGACGACCTCTCCCCCGAGATTACGTACCTCGATCCGTGCGTCTGAGTCCCATGTGAAGACCAGCCCGGCCCCATCCACCACGGCTTCGACGCGAGTGCTCTGCGCCGGGGCACCAACGAAGTTAGGTTTCATACACCCCATGATGACGTCGACGCACGCGGCTCCGGAGGGCGCGTGTGCATCACGCGTACATGCTGGTCAGCGTGTCGAATGGCTTCGGCAGGGGAGTTCTCGTCCGCAGATAGGCCACAGCGGTTGTCTCGGAGCCTCGGCAGGACGCTGGCCCGCTAGCGAGAGTTAGCCTTCCCGCCGAAGAGGCCACCACCCTGCGTCAGAATCCGCTGCTCAACGTTTACGAGTCCAAGCAGGGCTGCCGTCAGTGCTTGAGGAGTGAGCAGCTCACTTACGTCGTCCTTGCCGATGGCAACCGACTCGCCGGACTCTGTGCGCGCCACGAGCGTTCCGTTCAGGTTCTGAGCGTGTACGACGTGTGCGACGGCCTCCTCACCGTAGACTCGTTGGATGAGCCTGCGTACCTGGGAAGAGTCAGGCTTAGGCCAAACCTCATTCGACCAGTAGTGGAACTCTTGCTGAAACACCGGGTGATCAGTATTGAGATATACGACCCCTCGGTGATCCAGTCCGTCGACCTTACGCGTTTCATTCTGTACGTAGCGTGCGAGGTACTTGGCCTCCTCTACGTCAAAGGACGCCCATACGAATGCCGGATAGCCGCCCCGCGTAGCAGTGGCAGCACCAGTCAGCGATCCGCCCCGCGCTGGCTGCAACACTTGGCGGGGGGCGCTTGTTCCACGGACCGTGGCACTGCTCCGCCCTGACCCGGTCGAAGACGGCCTCTCGCGGCGACCTGCCACGGCTGTTCCCGCTGGGACGCCGAGGATCCGTCCTGCGGCCGAGGTGGTAAGACGCGACGCCTTGAAACGAGCGTTCAGTCGATCCAAGATGCGTGTGATGTTCTTTCCCATCGAGGCATCTGAGCGTGCGCCGTTCTGGCTGCGGATCTCATCCAGGACCTTCTTGAGTGGTTCCGGGAAGTCTGCGAAGAAGCGATCCCCCCACTCCTCCCATGGGAGTTCACCACCACCCTTGGTGATGAGAATGTGCCGAGAGGCCTGGGTGAGCACACCCCACTGAGTCGGCCGGCTGTCGCTGAACACCGGCGGACGCAGGATTACCCATGTGCGGCCTTTGATCTCGTCCGTGATGCCGAACTGCCGGTACCTGTGCTTGGTATGGTCTGCGTGGTACGCCTCACCCTGGTAGTCGACCACCACAACAGGCCGCTGGGCGATGTAGTCGTTGGTTCCCTTTACTGGGGCGTCAGGTTCGGGAATGTAGAACCACTCGGCTAGCGTCCCGTGATCATCGACCCGGACGATGCCCGTCAGGAACGTCTCGGGAATGTAGTGGCGCAGGCCGTAAACGCGCCTGGGTCGCCAAACCATCGACGTTCCGTCAGGCAGTTCGACCGTCTTATCCTTGGTCCCCCGACGCTCCGTCTCACCCTTGCGGTAGAGGTCGATGACTGTTGTTTCCAGCGGTTTGTTCTGCCGCTCCGGGACCTCAATCACCCGACCGTTGAGGTAGCGCACGAGCCCGTCCACGGTCTCCTGCCTGGCAGGGTCAGGATCCCCTTGCCAGGTATCGCTCTCAGCGGAAGCGCCGAGGAGCACCATGATGGTCCCGGTTGTCATCCAGTCGGGGCGAATCTCTCCCCAGTGACAGCCGTGTTCCTCGTCTTCGTACGGGACCATGACGTCTTCACGGCCGAGATACATCCCGTCCTCGTCGTGGACGTCCCACTCCTTGAACGTGTAGCTGTCACCTTCGCGCTGGATCCAAACCATCGCACCATCGGGTGCCTGTTCGGTGTAGCTGATGACCACGACCCCGTAGGGGTTCCAGGGTAGGACCGAAGCCTTGAACCCCTGACCGAAGTTCCCGTCGACACCGATCGGCTTGCCGCCGCCACCGAATGAAGAAAGGAAGACCAGGAGGTCATCTGGAACCATTCCCGATCCGTTGTCCAGAATGGTGCGCCGAAGAACACCCTTGTTTCGTGCGGCCTGTTCCTCGATACCGAAGTGGATGACTGAGGCGCCACTCTCTTCAGAGTTTCGCCACGCCTCTCGCGCCCACTGGTAGGGTCCGCCAGCCTCGTAAGCCTGACGAATGAGGTTCTTCACCGCATTTACGGGGACGTGAACTTTTCGAGCCATATTCTTCTGTTCTCCCTGCTCTTCCTAGAACGAAACGCCCTAGAAACCTTGCAAGAGCGCTTGCCCTTGCGCGGCTCACCGTACTCCCTTGAAGCGGCATGAGGCTACAGGCGTCTCACCAACTGCGTCTTCTCTAGGCGGGGTTGCCTCCACTCTGCGGTGGTGCTGCCCGTCTTGAAGACGTGCGGAGGATCCATGGCGGCATGGGGGGCACCCCCTCTTCAACTGCCGGCGCCACCAGGTGGTGTGGCTCTCACCTATGCTGACGGTCGGCAGGTGTCCGCGCTTTTCCGCCGCTGTTCGTCGGCGTTGCCCCGCAGTTAGACACCCGCCGCCCAACAGCCAATTGGGCGGCAGTGGATGGCGAGAGCGGGTACCCCGGAGCATCCTCGGTGGGATGCAGGGGCACCCGCTGCTGTTCGCTGGTTACCGCTAGGTCTGGCACGCATCTGACACGTACCGCAGCGAGGTTGTGCTATCAGGTGGCAGGCTGAGTCATCTCGACGGTGAAGGTGCGGTCTGCTCGCATCCTAAAGATGACCTGTGAGCCGCCGTCCGGGCTGAGGCCGTAGAAGTCGATGAAGTCTCCGACGGTCTTGAAGCCTGTGGCGGAGACTTCCCGCTCATCGCCGTGACCCTGGTTGATCGTGTAGGTGTTCATACCGATCAACCCTTGGAGCGCTTGGGGTCGTTACCCGGCTTTACGGTGTTCTGCTCGCGCACCTGCCCGTTCTTGCCCCGGATACGAACCTCGCCGCCACCGTCGTTGGCGACGATCTTCTTGGCTCGGGCGACAGCCTCGGCCTGGGTCGGGAGTACAGCGCTGGCGCGATCGGAGCCCGGCTTAGTGACGGCCCATCCGTCCTCGTGCGGGGATACATCTCTTGTGTTCGGCTGGTCTGCCATGGCAGATCCTTTCCGAGGCGCGCCGCATGGACGCCGGCGTCTTGGAAGAACTCGAAGATGCCGGTAGGGTCCGAGGGCGCGACCAACGCACTAGGTCCCATGCCACGCGTCCGACCTCATTCGGGCCCCTGGGTGGGGCCTGCTTTGGGTTGACGGCACTAGTGAAGCACCTTTGAGCGCCCGTCAGCAAGCAGAACCCCAAGATATGGTGGGTGTGCGGCCATCGAGGCACAACATCTAGTGCCGGATGGCGGAGCTCAACACAAGGATACCGCTGGGCACCGACAACTCTCGGGCTCTGGAGACGTGTTGAGCCTCGGCAGCAAGTTGTGCCGCAGTATCCCCATCCCGCTCCAACTCCCATCCCGGAGCCTGAGCGCCCCCGCCGGAGGCATGTCGGTGACCTTGGGCATCGGACGCGGTTGGGGCTCGACTCATGCCCATGGGCCTATCCCGTCTTGCAGGGGCGGGCGTCGGCGCAGCGGGGGCGGAGCGGGCCGAAGGCAGGAGCGGCGCCCCGAGCGGAGCCGGGAAGCCCGCCCGGCGGAGCGGTAGCGCAGCCGGGTGCCTTGACGAAGTAGGGAAACTTCTACCGCATCCCACCTTGCCGGTTTTCAAGACCGATCGGCGGACAGCACGCTTACATCGCCTGCCCTGCGGCTTTCCCGCAGGGCATCACTATGCCGAGACCCTGGCCCATACATGGCCCACGGGCCTCTCTGAACAGCCCTTTTACGGACGGATGTAGAGCGCGGTCGCATCGTCGTGCTGCTTGCTCCGCGGCCATCGCTCCAGGGAGGCGTCGCCTCGTTCCGCGTCACGCACCCGCTCGACAAGCCGCTCCGGGCCCTGCTCTTCGAGAATGTCGAGGCACCCCTCCCAATCGGCCAGAGCGAAGGGGGTTACGAGCCGGGCCGCCCCATCCGTCATCAGGGCGGCCCGGGTGACGTCCCTGCGGGAACAGGACCCGTGCAAAGCCTCTTCGGCGGCCTGAGGGTCCGCCGCCGCCACCCAGTAGCCACCCGTGCGGTTCCGGAGGGCTCGCTCCGCCCGTACGAGCTGGGCATGAAGCTGGAGACGTTCGGCAGACCCCGGTACGGTGGCCGCCATGGCTGACCTCTCACCCTGGGCGACGTAGGCCAGACGATCGTCCGAGATCGCCTCCACGGTGTGCCCGCGTTCAAGAACGAGGGTGCAGTCCCCCAGCACCAGCCACTCCACGACGTCCCCACGCGCGCGAAGCACTGCGAGGGTCGCTGACGGCGAAAGCGGGTCGTCCACGGCGCAGGTGTCGCGGTGGGTCTCCGCCGTCTGCTCGATGGCCGAGGCCAGAGCGTCCCCGAGGCTCGAACCCCGGCTCGCCTGCGCACGTAGTGCCGTACCCAGGGTCCTGACGAACCAGGCGACACCGTGAACGCACGGCAGGTTCATCGTGCTGGGCATGCCAGCGCCGTCGAGGAGCACGGCCATCTGGTCGTCCCAGGCCGAGAAGTCCTCGTTCTCCCGGCCGGGGCAACCGCTGCTGAAAGCCTCGACGCGCACTTCAGGCGGCCTCGTGGAGCAGCACGCCGCTGGCAGATCGGCTCGCCGTCACCGACTTGCCCTCTGGCGTGTAGTCGCAGGCCACGACCATGGAGAACGGTGAGGTGCCAGCCTCCTCGTAGAGGTAAGCGAGGTTCTCCGACAGGTAGTGGGCCACGCCCAGCGAGCCCACAGCGTGCACTCCGGCGATCAGGAGGAACGTTCCCTGCCCGTCCGGCCGGGGGAGCCTGCCCAGGTAAGCCACGTCCGCCGGCGTCGCATTCTGCGGGTCGTCGCTCGGCGACGCGTAGACCTTGCCGCTCTCCCGCTCGACGAGGGCCCACCGCCCGTCCGGCAGCGTCTCGAACGCCAGCCGGGGGTCCTGGCCGAACACGGCTGCCACGGCGTCGGAGCTCTTCGGCCCGCAGACGACGACGAGGTCGTCCCGGTTGAGGTCGATCTCCCCGGAGACCGGGATGTACTCGAGCTCTCCGTCGAGCTGAAGGCTCTGGGCCAGCGCCAGCATCCGCTGTCCCGTCGAGCTGTCCTCGACCGCCACGTACTCCCGCTCACCGGGGCGCGTCGGCACAGCGACCTGCACGTACTGGGCCCCCAGGAAAGCCCGCTCGGGGGGCGGGCCGGCATCCCGGAGCTGGGCGACACGCGCACGGCTCACGCCCATGAGTTTGGCGACGTCAGCCATGGAGTGACCGTTTTTACGCAGCCACGCGATGCTCTCTTTGCGCATGCGTGAGGTCTCGATGACGGCAGCCTGCAACTCCGTCATGAGGTCAACCGCGGCTTTGACGCGCAGGGCGTGGTCCTGCATCGCCGAGACTCGCCGGACTTCCTCGATCAATGTCCCTGCCTCACGTATCGCCTTGGAGAAGTGCTCACAGGACACATGTTAAGGGGGGGTTGACACCAACCGCCAGACGCCGCCATGCTCTGTGGCAACCCCCCCTTAACAGGAGGGGCTCCAGATAGCTCCGGTGGTAACCCTCCCTTGCCATTGGGGGCGGCGCCTGGAGAGCTCCGTGTAAGCGGGACGGCTCGATAGAAGCGACAGCTCCTTGAGAACTGAACAGAGTGCTGAGGTATCCGCCCCCCTCCAGCGACAAGCGGGCGGCGTGCGCGGGTCTTGTCCTCGCGTACGGATCAGCGCAACTCAATCTCTCCGCCCCGTCTCACGGCGGGCTGCGGCCGGTTGCCTCCTCCGTCCGTCCGGCGCCCCTTCACCGGGGCTGCCGTACGGGCGGGGTCGAGGGGAGCCGGAGCTGAACCCCCGAGCTTCAACGGCATGAACCCCCGGTGCTCCAACACCGGGGGTTCGGTACGGGCCGTTCCCACCCCCTTATGACGAAGGGAGCACGACCCATGAAGTCCATCATCACACTCCCCGCCTCCAGTGCGGAGCTGGCGTTCGACGGTGAGCCGTCGGACGCGGAGCTGGACGCGATCGAGATCGAGATGCCGCTGATCGAGGCGGAGGTTGACCTGCTCGACGTGGAGATCGCGCTGCTGGACCGGTCGGTGAGCGTGCTGGACGCCCAGCGGCTGCGCCGGCACCGGCGCCGGGTGCTGGCGGCCCGCCGGGACCTGACCAACCGCACCGCGGTGCAGTCGGGCGGTGCGGCGTGAACGCCCGGACGCTCACAGACATGGCGGCGTCGCTGACGGCGCTGGCCGCGCTGGGCGCGATGTTGTCGCACCTGCCCGCGCCGAATGTGGACCTCTGCCCGGTCTTCCCCGACCGGCTGCGTCTGTCGCTTCACGACGACCTGGGCGCGTTCGAGGCGTGGCGCGAGGCCCTGAACATCGACCCGACGGCGGTTGTTCACCGCGTTCAGGGAAACGGCAGGACTCAGGTTCTGAAGGTTCATGGCCGCTTCGCCGGCGCCGACATCGAGCTGGTCGGCTTTACCCCCACCCCGGCCGTGGAGCCGCTTGTGGCGGGTCTGGGGGCGGTGTCGTGAACGGTGTTCAGATCCGTTCAGCCGAGCAAGCCCTGAACATCGGGACGTGGCTGATCGTGTGCGGGGCGATGCTCTACTCCGTCCTCACCGTCACGCCGCTGATGCGGGCCCACACCTCGGACGACTGGGACTGGACCGCCCCGATCCTGCCCATCGTGGTGGACGCGGCGGTGGTCATCGTGGTCCGGCTCGACTCCGTCCTGGCCCGCCTGGGCGGGGAGGGCGGGCGGTGGCCGGTGGTGCTGCGCTGGATGACCGGCGCCATGACCCTGGCCCTGAACGTCGCCGACTCCGCCTTGAAGAAAGACCTGGTCGGCGTGGCCGTGCATGCGGTGGCGCCGTTGCTGCTGATCGTCACCGCCGAGACCGGACTCGCCTACCGCCGCGCCATCACCGCAGCCGTGACGGGCCTGGAGGAGCGGGAGCGGGCCGAGCGAAAGCAGCGCGAGCAGGAAGCCCGCCGGCAGGCCGAGGAAGCCGAGCAGGCCGAGCGGCGGCGGGTGGATGAGGAGGAGCGGCGGGAGCGGGAGCGGCGGGAGTTCGACGCGAAGCTGGCCCGTGAACAGCGCGAGCACGAAGCAGCCCTGGCCCGTGAACAGGCCCAGCGGGAAGAGCGCGCACAGCAGGCCGAGCGCGAGCGGATCGAGAACGCGGAGCGGGCGGCGCGGGAGGCTCGTGAACGCGATGAACGCGCCCGTGAACAGCAGCGGCTGGAACGTGAACGCCGTGAACGCGAGGCCGCCGAGCGGGCCCAGCGCGAGCGTCGCGAGGCCGCCGAGAGGGCCGCCCGTGAACAGCGGGAGCGGGAGGAGCGGGCGGAGCGTGAACGCGCCGAACTCCTGGCCGCCGGCCCCGCCGAGGAGCAGCAGGAGAAGGAACTGGCCCTGCGGACGGTGGCCGCGGCGTTCGCCGCCGGACTGTCGGTGCGGCAGGCCGCCGAGCTGTGTGGCTGGTCGACCGGCTGGGTCACCGGCCACTACCAGAAGCTCCGTGACACCACCCCGGCTCTCGAAGGAGCGTCCCGGTGAAGCTCTCCGCGCACACCAACCCGCCCGAGCCGGACGATCTGCTGATCCGGTTCCACAACCAGGTCGGCGCCGCCGTCGACATCACCGGCAGAGAGCATGGGCACTCCGCGCGCTGGCACTGCCACGGCTGTGGCGACCGCTTCGGGGAGCACGGCCTCTCCCTCGCTCGCGGCGACGCGAACGAGCACGCCACCACCTGCCGGGCCTCTCACCACCGGCTCGGCTGATGGGCGCCCTGCCCGTCTACCGCTGGCACCTCGCCCCGGAAGGCCTGGTCACCTTCCGACAGCTCCGCGCCCTCGGCCTGCGGCCCAGCGGTCAGCCGGTGGTGGCCCAGCTCGAACGGCCCCGCCGCCGGCGCGGCCCGCTGGTCGCCTACCTCTACCGCGTCGACCAGGCCAAGCCCGTTCGCCCCATGACCCCCGCCAAGCGGGCGGCCCTGGAGCGCGCGAACACGGCCCGGCAGGTCTGCCCCGAGTGCCGGCGGGATGCCGGATACCGCATCCCCGCCTCGCTGGGCATGTGCGTCCCCTGCGCGGACGCCCCCACCCCATTGGCTTCCTGATCTGGAGGTTTCCCTCGTGGATCGCCCCACCGCGCAGGGCTCGCACGTCTACGTGCTGACCCTGCAGAACCCCCAGCACAGTGCGTGCACCCTGTCCGGCACCTACACCCCGCCCCCGGGTATGACGCGCTTCGACGTCCTGACCCAGCTCCGCATCGACATGGTCCGCCAGTACCCCTCCATGGAGGGCGCGGTGGTCGTGTACTTCGCCCTGGAGCCCAACCACCTCACCCCCGCCGGGGAGGTGGCCCGATGACGGACCTCAACACCGAGCAGGTCACCGTCCCCGCCCCGCCGGTTCCGCCCACCCTTCCGCCCCCGCCGCCCGCCGAGCAGGCGACGGGCAAGGAGAGCCCGAGGGTGGAGCACACGGCGGGTGGGTGGCCGGTGGTGCCGCTGGCCACGACCGGCGCGAACAGCACGGTCACCGGTCTGGCCGCCGCCGCCCTGGTCGGCGGTCCGGCCGGTATCGCCACCGCAGTCGCCGGCATGGCGGTCGTCGGTGGCGCGGTCCTGGCCCGCCGGGCGGCCCGCAACCGCACCGCCAAGACCACCACCCGCGCCGGGACGAAGACCAAGAACGTGCCCACCGCCCGGGCCTCCCGGCAGAGTCCCAGCAGTACACGGGGCGCCGGCACCACGAGTACGGGTGCGAAGCGAAGCGGCTCCGGCGCGCCATCCCGCTCCGGCAAGCCCACCCCGGGCAAGAGCCGCTCCGCCGGTGCGACCGCTTCGGGCGTCTCCTCGGCCCGGGCGGGTCGGTCGGCGGGGCGGGTCGGGCAGGTGAAGGCACTGCGGCAGGCCGCGAGCACGTCGGCGCCGACCCGGTCCCAGCGCCGCACCCAGGCCACGCAGAACCGGCGGCTCGTCGCCGACACCCGGCGCAACAGCCCCATCTCCCGCCAGAATGCCCGCACCGGCAGTTCCGTAGGGGCGGGTACCTCGGGCCTGAAGAACCAGGGCCGGAGCCTGGCGTCCAAGCTGGGCGGGAAGGCCCGGGCCGGGCGTGACACCGCTGTTCAGCGGGCCCGGGCGGTGCGGGACCGGCAGGCGGCGAAGGCAGTGGACGCTTCCCGCGGGAAGGTCCGCGCCGCCCTGACCGCGAAGCAGAAGCGGGCCATGACCCGGGCGGTGCGCAAGCAGGCCCGCAAGGCGCTGCGGAAGTCGGCGCTGCGTAAGCAGGGCCGTCGCCTGCTCGCCGCCCTCCTGGCCGCCCCTGTCGGTGTGCTCGGTCTGCTGGCCACGCCGCTGGGTCGCAAGCTCGGGATCAAAGCCCTCCAGCACCCCGGCCGCCGCCTCTACCGGCGCCTGATGCGCACGGCCGAAGAACAGCAGGCCCTGCGCGATCAGAAGATCCGTGAGCAGCAGGCGACCGCCGAGGCCGCCATCGACGCCGACCCGGCTTCTGAACAGCAGATCGGCGGCACCGTCCAGCGCCCCACCTTCCTCACCCCCGCCCTGCCCGCATCCCCTGTGGAGGTCGTGAACGTGTCCGGTTTCAAGTTCGAAGAGGCCGCCGCCGAGATGGAGAACGCGGCCCGCACCTACGAGCCCGAGACGGCCATGGAGATCCTGTCCATGGTCGACAACCTCCCCGACGCCCTCACCAGCGTCGCCAACACCTTCCGCATCCTGGCCGAGCGCTCCGACTCGGAGTTCCCGCTGGAGAAGGACATCGCCGGCGCCTTCGACGAGATCTACGGCGCCCTGATGCGCGCGGTCGACTCCTCCGCCGACCTCGCCCCGCTGTTCCGGCAGGTTCACGAGCACGACATCGCCCGGCACACCGACCCCCGCAACGGCCCCGAGGCCGAGAAGGGCTGGAACGTCTGATGAAGACCACCACCGACACCGTCACGACGGGGCCGGTGTGGGACTGGGCGGCCGGTCACGGACCCGTGACCGGCGCCCTGTCCGCCACCACCGGCGCCCTCGCCCTCGCGACCACCGGGGCGGCCACCGGCATGCCGCCTGCCTGGGCCCTGGCCGTCGGCACCGCCGGCGCGATCGGCCACACCATCTCCACCCTCCGCGAACGCCTCTCCGCCCGCACCCTCACCCTCCGCGCCTCCTCCTGGCTCCTGGGCGCCGGGTGGACGACGTGGGCAATCGCGGACGGGCCGCTGACCTGGCAGGCCATCGGCTCCCTCGCCGTCCTCGGCGTCGGCATCGGCACCGCATCACGGACGGTCAGCCTGTACGAGGACGCGCGGGAGCTGGAGCTGATCGCGCTGGCGGACCGGCAGGTCAACGCCGAGATCCAGGCCGAACGCCGCACCCTGGCGGCCGAGTGGGTCGAGCGGATCCAGCGCGTCTGCGGCGTCACGGTCACAGTGCTGGCGATCGAGAAGTGGCCCACCGCCACCGGCTTCACCATCGACGCCGAACTGCCCGGCGCGACCACCTACGACCGGATCGCCAAAGACTCCGCCCTGCTCTCCGCCGACGCCCGCCTCCCCCACGGCTGCACGGTGGCGGCCACACCGGGCATCCACCAGGGCCGGGTCCTGATCGACGTCTCCACCGTCAACGTCCTGGAAGGCAAGATCCCCTACCCCTCGGAGTACGGGCCGCTGTCCGTCCACACCGGTATCCCCTGGGGCATCCGGTCCGACGGGCGGGAGATCCCGGTCTTCCTGCGCGAGCAGTGCGGGCTGGTGGTCGGCCCCACCGGATCGGGCAAGACCAACTTCGTCCACACCATCCTGGCCGGGTTCGCCCGTGCCACCGATGTCCTGACCTGGGTCATCGACCTCAACGCCGGATCCGCCGGCCTTCCGTGGGTGCGCCCCGCCCTCGACGGCGACGGCACCCCCGACCGGGAGACCCGGCCCGGGATCGACTGGCTCGCCTCCACGGCGGAAGAGGCCGAGCTGATGCTCGACACCGCGCTGCGGATCGGCAAGCACCGCAAGGTCGTCTACCAGGACCTCATGGCCCGGGCGGACACCGACCTGCTGCCCATCTCCGCGCAGATCCCGCAGATCATGCTCGTGATCGATGAAGGCGCCGAGATCCTGGCCAGCAACGACCCGAGGATGCGCAAGCTGGCCGCGAAGATCTTGGAGGTCATCCGGCTGCTGCGCGCCATGGGCCTGCGCACCGTCCTGACCGCCCTGGGGGCGACCGGGGCGGTGCTGGGGAACCTGATGATCCGCCGCGAGGCCAAGGCCCGCGTCTGCCTGACCGGCGGCGAGGTCGAGGGCATGGACCTGTCGAAGATCTTCCCCGGCACGAGGGGCCTGCGGGTCGACCAGGCGCCCTACAAGGGCGCCGGGTTCATCGGCACTCCGGAGACCGCTCCGGCCCTGTTCAAGTCCTGGCGGATCAAGCCCCGCCAGATCGCCGACATCGTCCACACCACCTCCGCGCTCCACCCGCGGTTGGACGAGCCGTCCGCCAAGGCCGCCGGACCCGACTACGCCCGCCGCTGGGACAGCGACCGCACCGCCTGGATGCGCACTACCGACGGCACCGGCACGCGGCCGGTTCCGCCAGCCGAGTCCCGTCCGGCGCGTCCGGGCGGGTTGAACCTCTCCGCCCTGCGCGACGCCCCCGCGCCGGACGCTCCGGTGGCCGACGAGGACGCGCTCGCCGCACAGTTCATGGCCCAGATCGACGCCCAGTTCGGCACCACCAGCGAACCCACCGCCCCGGCCGGGAATGAGCCGGAGAAGCCGCGCGGGTTGAACCTGTCGGCGTTCCGGATCGAGCAGCAGGACAGCGAAGCCCGCACCGCCGCACTCGCCGTCCTCCTGGCCGCCGGCCCCGAAGGCACCGGCGCCTCGGCCATCGCCCGCACACTCGGCGAACAGCACGGCACGAGTCGGCAGACCGTGGTCGGCTGGCTCAAGGAATGGACCGAGGAAGGCATCGCGGTCCGCGTCGGCACGGGCACCAAGACCCGCTACATCCACCACCGCCACACCCCCGGCACCCCCGCCGAGGGCTGAGCTTGTCGCCTGTCGCCACCCACCCCCGAGAACCCCCCTGGCGGGCTCTCGGAGGGCCGGAAGGCTTGTCTGAGCTGGGAGGCGACAAGCGACAAGACAAGACAAGCGACAAGCCACACGACAAGCACGCGACAAGCCGGACGACAAGTCAGGCGACAAGCAGACCATCGGGCAGCACCCCACACATCGGGGTGCTGCCCGGCCCGTTGAAGGGATCCCGTTGTGCCCGAACCCACTCCGTACGAGATCACCACCCCGCACCCCTTCACACCGCCGCGGCTGCCCGGCGGGCAGCCGGTGATCCTGCCCGCCGAGATCCCGCCGGGCGTCGACTGGGTCACCCTCCCCAACGGCGTTCGCACCCTCGCCTACACCCACCCCACCGCCCCGCAGCAGGTTCCGCTTACGGTCTCGCAGCCGGTTCCGGCGTGGGCCAAGACCACCGCCCTGCTCGCCCCCACCGTCGGCGGCGGGATCGCCGCCGGCGGCATCGGCCTCTCCTACGCCGCCCCAGGACTGATCGCCATGAGCCACGCCCTGTGGTCCGCCGCCGCCCTCGTCGTCGCCGCCGTCATCGCCGTTCCCGTCCTGCTCCGCACCGCCCGCCGCTCTCTCGGCAGCGGAACCGGTCCGGGCGTCGGACAGGACGGTGGGTCGACGTACATCACGCAGAACATCACCGCCAGCGGCATGTTCGGCCGCGCCAACGGCACCATCAACCACCGCTGAGGAAAACCATGCTGCGCCTGCGCTTGCGCGTCACGGACTGGTCCCGTGGGCCCTGCCCCTCACCGCCGCCCCCACCCCGACTGCCCCTGCTGCAACGGCGCGGGCGGCCACGCCTACGACTACGGCGACTACGAGATCGGCGAGTACGCCGGCACCGAGTGGGACCCCTGTCCCTGCCGTACCTCGTCAACCGGTCCGTGGAACGACGAACCGCCCTTCTAGTCACCAGGGACATGCGGCCTTCTCGCCCACCCATTGACCGGTAGGGCTCGGAGCAGTTCGACCTGTTCGCCGCGTGACAGCACAAAGGGCGGCCCGCCATCTCGCCAAAGACCGGGCCGCCCTCACATCCAGAACCGGACAAGAGAACTGGAGACACCCAGCATGACTCAACCCACCGACATTCGGCGAGAGCACCCCGCCCGACCGTTACTGCTGGATCTGTTCTGCTGCGCCGGCGGCGCGGCCATGGGCTACCGGCGGGCCGGGTTCGACGTCGTCGGCGTCGACATCGCCCCGCGCCTGAACTACCCCTTCACCTTCCACCGGGCCGACGCCCTGGAGTACCTGACGGACCTGATCGCCACCGGCGAGATCGAGCGGTTCTCGTTCGTCCACTCCTCCCCGCCGTGCCAGGACAAGTGCAACCTGACGATCGGCACCAACCGGTCCAAGGGCTGGGGCGGCACCCACGTCGACCTCGTCCCGCCCACCCGGGTGTTGTTGGAGGCGTCCGGGCTGCCGTACGTCATCGAGCAGCCCAACGGCCGCGCCGAGATCCGCAAGGACCTGACCCTGTGCGGCGAGCAGTTCTCCCTCGGGGTCCTGCGTCACCGCAACTTCGAACTCGGCCGCTGGAGCGTCACCCAGCCCGCCCATCCCAAGCATCGGGGACGGGTCCGGGGGTGGCGGCACGGCGAGTTCCACGACGGCCCCTACGTCGCCCCTTATGGCAACGGCGGCGGCAAGCCCTCCGTGGCGGAACTCCAGACCGCCATGGGCATCACGTGGACCGACGTCCGCGAGGAGTTGACCGAGGCCATCCCGCCCGCCTACACCCACTGGATCGGCGCCCAGTTCCTCGCCCGGGTGCGTGCGGGGGTGGCCGCGTGAACAGCATCCCCACCACCGCCCTCGGCCTCGCCGAGCAGGGCCTGCCGGTGCTGCCCCTGCGAGCCGACAAGCGCCCCTTCGGCCTCTGCCGCAACTGCGAGGACCTCGCCTGCGGCGGCCGACCGAACATGCGGACCCCCGGCCCGTGCGCCTGCCCTTGGCCGTGCCACGGCTGGGCCGCGGCCACCACCGACCCCGGCGTCGTCGCCTCCCCGCAGTGGGCGGCGGCGTGGCGGCGGGCGCGGACGATCGGCTACCACCCCGGCGGCGGCGGCGTGACCGTGGTCGACCTCGACAACCAGGCCGCCGTCACCTGGGCCCGCTCCACGCTCCCGCCCACCACGACCGTGGCCACCACGCGCGGGCAGCACTGGATCTACCGGGGCACCGTCCGGTCGGTGAACGCCGTCCGCGACGGCGTCGACATCAAGTCGACCATGTCCTACGCCCGCTGGCTCGGCCCCGGCACCGGCCCCATGACCGACGTCCCGGCCGCCGTGCACGAGCTGGTGAAGGTGAAGCCCGCCGCACGGCCCGCGCCCCGCGCCGTCGCCGTGCCTGCCCCGGCTGGCAGCGGGAAGTGCCTGCATCGCTCGCCGGTCTACCTGGAGCGCGGGATCGCCATGGCCGAGCAGCACATCACCGCCGCCACCAGCGGGGTGCACGCGGCGGTGTACCGGACCTTCCTCGCGGTGCTCTCCGCCCACGGTCGCTGCGGCTGCCTCACCGAAACCCACATCGGCCGCCTGTTCACCGCCGCCCAGGCCAAGGGCGAGTCCCCGCGGCACTGCACGGACGCGTGGGCGAATGCCTCCACGGCTCTGGGGATGTGACATGTCCGAGGACGAGAAGACTCCGGCGCGCGAGGTCATCACCGAATACGCGCAGCAGCATTTCCGCTACTTCCGCACGGTCGACGGCACCGTCTACGCCCAGCGCAACGGCCACCCCGTCGCCCGCCCCATCCGCTCCCAGGGCACCACCGGCAGCCACCGGCAGGAACTCATGGTCGGCCTGTTCCACGACGGGCACGGCGTCTTCAACGGAACCGCCCTCAAGGAGGCACTGGACTTGATCGAAGCACTCGCCCTGTCCCAGGACGTCCAGCCCACCCACATCCGCGTCGCCCCCGGCTTCGACGGCGCCACCTGGCTCGACCTCGGCCGCGACGACGGCCGCTCCGTCCGCATCCACCCCACCGGCTGGGACATTCGCATCCCCGACCCGCGAGAGGTCTGCTGGCGGCGCACCCAGCTCACCGGAGAACTCCCGCTGCCGGCGAAGGACACCGACGGCAAGGGCATCGACCTGCTCATGCGGCTGTGCAACTTCGCCAGCGCCCAGGGCGAGGCCCTGGCCCTCGCCTGGTTGGTCGGCTGTCTCGGGCCCTCCGTCCCCGTCCCCGCCCCCTTCCTCACCGGCCCCCAGGGCGCGGGCAAGTCCACCGCCGGGCGGATGCTGGTGCGGATCATCGAGGGCATGAGCGGCGACCTGCGCCGCGCCCCGAAGGACGAGGAGAACCTGATCACCGCCGTCGCGGCCGGATGGGTCACCGCCCTGGACAACCTCTCCCACCTCGGCCCCGACCTCTCCGACCTGATGTGCTGCATCGTCACCGGCGCCGAGACCATCAAACGCGCCCTGTTCACCGACGGCGACGTCGTCCGCTCCCGCTACCGCCGGCCGCTGCTGCTGACCGGGATCGACGTCGGCGTCATCCGCCCCGATCTGGCCGAACGCCTCCTGCCGCTCCGTCTGGAGCGGCCGAGGGTGCGGCGGACCGAGGCGGAGTTGTGGGCGGAGTTCGAAGAGGCCCTGCCGGTGATCCTCGGCTCCCTGCTCGACCTCACCGTCAAGGTCCGCGCCACCCAGGCACAGATCCCCACCGACCTGCGCATGGCGGACTTCGCCCACCTGTGCGCCCAGCTCGACACCGCCACCAGCCTCGGCGCCCTGGACGCCTACCGCACCAGCCTGGACGACCTCAACGACGACGTCATCGAAGGCGACCTGCTCGCCCAGACCGTCCTCAAGCACGCCGGCGGCATCGCCCCGGGCGCGGACGTGCGGATGACGTCGGCCGAGTGGCTGCACTGCCTCAGCCAGCTCTACAGCGGCGAGGACCTGCGCCCGCTGCCCAAGGGGTGGCCCACCACCGGCAAGGTCCTCTCCGACCGCCTCAAGCGCCTCCAACCCGTCCTGGCCGCCCGCGGCGTCCTGGTCGACTGGGGCCGGAAGAACAGCGCCCGCTACATCGAACTCGCCCGCCCCCTGCCCCCGGCCGACGAGCAGCAGCCGGCGTTCTGACCCGCACCGCCGCGACCGCTCGCGCACAACCAAGAGGAGCACCCCGCCCCCGTGGCGCCGGGTGCTCCTCTTGCTCTTCGGCGGCTCGCCGCCGCCCAAAGGCGTGCCGCTTCGCGGCTCCCTCTTCACGCCCGAAGGCGCGCACGACAACAGACACAGACCCCTTCTCTTTTTCCTAAGTAGGAAGCGCTGCGTCACCTACGTCACCAACGGCCCCGAAACCGCTCCTGAGCTGCGACGACAGAGGTGACGCAGACCCCGAATCTCTGCGTCACCCTTCGTCACCCGCGTCACCCCATGACGGACGGCTGCGTCACCCGTGACACAACCCGAAGACTCTGCGTCACCGAAAAACCGCAGCTCAGAGGGCTTTAGTGACGCGGATGACGCAGTGACGCAGAAATCCCGACCTCGGACACACACGCCTTCCCGAGGCGTCCTCCCAGCACTGGCAACCCAACTGCCCACAAGCCAGAGGAGAGCCGATATGGCATCCGCCGCCACCACCCTGCGGGCCGGACTCCCGGACCGGTACCTCACCCCCGAGGACATCGCCGAACTCTTCGACGTCCCCCTGGAGACCGTCTACCACTGGCGCAAGAAGCGCACCGGCCCGCCCGGATTCCGCGTCGGCCGCCACGTCCGCTACGACCCCGCCACTGTCCGCGCTTGGGTCACCCAGCAGAGCGAGTTCGACGCCGCTGCCTGATCCGCCCCCACTGGCCTGTGCCGCCCTCGTCGTGGGGCGGCACAGGCCTTTCCATACGTCGAAAGGAACCGCACCCGCCCATGGCCGGCCACGTCCAGGACCGCTGGTACAAGACCGAGATCGACGCCGACGGCAAGGAGCGCCGGGTCAGGACCGACCGCTACGGCCTCGGGCTCCGTTACCGGGCCCGCTACATCGGCCCCGACGGCACCGAGAAGTCCAAGAGCTTCCCGGACAAGCAGAAGCGTCTCGCGGACAAGTGGCTCTCCACTATCGAGGCCGATATGAGCCGCGGGCAGTACATCGACCCGTCCGCCGGACGGATCACGTTCCGGCAGTACGGCGAAAAGTGGCTCGCCTCGCAGACGACGGACCCGACGACGCGCACGGCGGTGGACGTCCACCTTCGGCTGCACGCGTTCCCGTACCTCGGGACGCGGCCGATCGACTCGTTCCGGCCCGAGCACATCCGGGAGTGGCTCGCGGCGCTGGAGAAGGCCCTTCCCGTGTCCTCGTATCGCCGGGTCATCTTCGCCAGCGTCTCCGCCCTGCTCGCCGCGGCCGTGGACGACGAGCTGCTCGCCAAGAACCCGTGCAAGTCGCGTTCGGTCCGGCCGCCTGCTCCGGTCGAGCCGAGGGTGAGGCCGTGGACGTCGGACCGGGTGTTCGCCATCCGCTCGGCGCTGCCGAAGCGCTATCAGGCGATGGTCGACATCGGAGGGGGGTGCGGTCTCCGCCAGGGCGAAATCTTCGGACTGGCGGAGGAGCACGTCAGGTTCGACACCGGATGGCTCCACGTCGCGAATCAGGTGAAGGTCGTCAACGGGCATCTCGTCTTCGGGCCGCCGAAACGCGGAAAGGAGCGGGACGTCCCGCTCCCCCGCCAGGTCGCCCGTGTTCTGCGCGAGCACGCCGAGGAATTCCCTCCCGTCGACGTCTCCCTGCCCTGGCTGAAGCCGGACGGGCCGCTCGTCACGAAGCGGCTGTTCTTCTCGCTCACGGGCGGCGGCGCCGTGCGGCGGACCGACTTCAACACTCGCGTGTGGAAGCTCGCCCTCGTCCAGGCCGGCGTCATTCCGGAGCCCAAGGAGGGCGAGCGGCACCAGGCGGCCCGCGAGCACGGGATGCACGCGCTGCGGCACTTCTACGCGTCCGTGCTCCTCGACGCCGGCGAGAACATCAAGGCGCTCAGCTCGTACCTCGGTCACGGCGATCCCGGCTTCACGCTCCGGGTCTACACGCACCTGATGCCGAGCAGCGACGGACGGGCCCGCCGGGCCGTGGACGGACTCTACGAGGGCCCCGGTTCAACGTCTGACGGCCCAGAGACGGCCCAGGCCGAGTAGGACGCCTGAGGGCCGACGGTTCGCGACCGTCGACCCTCAGGCTCAGTTCCAGGTTCTACCTGTCCTGACCTGCGCTTACAGCACCGGCAGGTTCTTCCGCAGCTCGAACGCCGTGACCTCGGAGCGGTACTCCTCCCACTCCTGCTTCTTGTTGCGCAGGAAGAAGTCGAAGACGTGCTCGCCCAGGGTCTCCGCGACCAGTTCGCTGCGCTCCATCAGGGAGATCGCCTCGCCGAGGTTCTGCGGGAGGGGCTCGATGCCCATCGCGCGGCGTTCCGAGTCGGAGAGGGCCCAGACGTCGTCGTCGGCGCCGGCCGGGAGTTCGTAGCCCTCCTCGATGCCCTTGAGTCCGGCCGCGAGGAGGACGGCGTAGGTCAGGTACGGGTTGGCGCCCGAGTCGATGGAGCGGACCTCGACGCGCGAGGAGCCCGTCTTGCCCGGCTTGTACATGGGGACCCGGATGAGGGCCGAGCGGTTGTTGTGGCCCCAGCAGATGTACGAGGGGGCCTCGCCGCCCGAGCCGGCCGTGCGCGACGAGCCGCCCCAGATGCGCTTGTAGGAGTTGACCCACTGGTTGGTGACGGCCGAGATCTCGCCCGCGTGCTTCAGGAGGCCCGCGATGAAGGAGCGGCCCACCTTGGAGAGCTGGTACTCGGCGCCCGACTCGTAGAAGGCGTTCCGGTCGCCCTCGAAGAGGGAGAGGTGGGTGTGCATGCCCGAGCCCGGGTAGTCCGAGAACGGCTTCGGCATGAAGGTGGCCTGGACGCCCTGTTCGAGGGCGACCTGCTTCATGACCAGGCGGAAGGTCATGATGTTGTCGGCCGTGGAGAGCGCGTCGGCGTAGCGGAGGTCGATCTCCTGCTGGCCCGGCGCGCCCTCGTGGTGGGAGAACTCGACCGAGATGCCCATCGACTCCAGCATGGTGATCGCCTGGCGGCGGAAGTCCATGCCGACGTTCTGCGGGGTGTGGTCGAAGTAGCCCGAGTTGTCGGCCGGGGTGGGCCGGGAGCCGTCGAGCGGCTTGTCCTTCAGGAGGAAGAACTCGATCTCGGGGTGGGTGTAGAAGGTGAAGCCCAGGTCCGAGGTCTTGGCCAGGGCCCGCTTCAGGACGTAGCGCGGGTCCGCGAAGGACGGCGAGCCGTCCGGCATCAGGATGTCGCAGAACATCCGGGCCGTGCCCGGCGCCTCCGCGCGCCACGGCAGGATCTGGAACGTGCCCGGGTCCGGCTTGGCGATCATGTCCGACTCGTAGACGCGGGCGAAGCCCTCGATCGCGGAGCCGTCGAAGCCGATGCCCTCGTCGAAGGCCTGCTCCAGTTCGGCCGGCGCCACGGCCACCGACTTGAGGAAGCCGAGCACGTCGGTGAACCACAGGCGCACGAAGCGGATGTCGCGCTCTTCGAGCGTACGGAGCACGAATTCCTGCTGCTTGTCCATTTCCACACCCATCCTCGCTGGTCAGGCCGCCTGATCCCACCGCCTCGGGCACATCGGGGGCACCTGAGCATCCCACCACATGGTTTCGCGCACGTTGCACACCCATACTGCCTGCTCGGTTGTGACTCAGGTAACGGGGAACGGCCCGATCCGGGCCTCCGTTCTCCGGTCCGGCCCCGTCGTCCCGCATCCGGTGGTACCCCGTTCGGCCCACGGAGGGCGTTCGCCCACTACGATCTCCGCCCATGGGGGCCCCACGGCTCGTACGCCCGTCCCGGCACGCGCGTCCCATGGCACTGGTGAGTGCCGTGGCGACGCTCCTCGCCGCGCTCTCCTTCTGTCTGGGGACCGGGCCGGGGGCGGAGTCCCACCACGGGCCGGCCCCGGAGCAGCGGGTGCGGGCGGCGGCGACCGCCGTCACCGTCGAGTACGTCTGCCCGTACGACCGCGGCGGCTGCTCCCTCTTCCCGTCCCCCTCCCCCGCGGTGCTCGGCGCGCCCGCGCTCGATCCCCCGCTCCAGGCGGCGGACGGGCTTCCGCGCCTCGACCCGGTCTCCGGCGACGGGCCGGCGCGCCGCTCCGGCGTCCGGCCGCGCGCGCCGGACCTGCACGTCCTTCAGGTTCTCCGTACGTAGGCGGGTGACGGGGCGGCCCTCCGCCCCCGCCGCCGCACGTCCGTGCCCGTACCGAACCCCACCCCCACCTCCCGAAGAAGGACGACACCACCATGGCCGCCAACCGCTCCGCCAACGCCGACCGCCGCGCCCGAATAGAGGAGATGCGCCGCGCCGAGCAGGCCCGTGAGCGCCGCAACCGCCTGATCACGATCGGCGTCTCGACCGTCGTCGTGCTCGGCCTCGTCGGCTTCGGCAGCTTCGTGCTGATGAAGAAGTCCGACGAGCAGGACAAGAAGGACGCCGCCGCCAAGGCCCCGATCTCCGCCGAGAAGAGCTGGGACCCCGCCAAGCTCGGCCGCAACCACGTCCAGACGGCCGTGAAGTACGACATGAAGCCGCCGGTCGGCGGTGACCACAGCCAGGTCTGGATGAACTGCGACGGCGACGTCTACACGAAGCCGGTCCCGGACGTGAACGCCGTGCACTCCCTCGAACACGGCGCCGTCTGGGTGACGTACAACAAGCAGGCCCCCAAGGGCGACGTGGAGAAGCTGGCCGCGAAGGTCGGCAAGACCAAGTACTCGCTGATGAGCCCGGTGGACGACCAGGCCGGCGCGATCATGCTGTCCGCCTGGGGCAAGCAGGTGACCGTGGACGGCGCGGACGACCCGCGCGTCGACGCCTTCTTCACCAAGTACGTGCAGGGCCCGCAGACCCCGGAGCCGGGCGCGGCCTGCACGGGCGGGCTCGACGCGGCGGGCGCGGGCGGCGCCGGGATGGGCCAGTGAGGCCGAACCGCACGCAGGGGGCGGCGATCGCCGCCGTCGCCCTCGCGGTGCTCTTCGCCGGGGGCGCGGTGACCGTCGCCTCCGCGGACCGCGACGAGGCGCCCGCCACCCCGGTCTCCACGTCGGCGGACGCCGGGTTCGCCCGGGACATGGCGGTCCACCACCAGCAGGCCGTCGAGATGTCGTTCGTCGTCCGGGACCGGACGAAGGACGAGGCCGTGCGCCGGCTCGCGTACGACATCGCCAACACGCAGGCCAACCAGCGGGGCATGATGCTCGGCTGGCTCGACCTGTGGGGGCTGCCCAAGAACGAGTCCGGCGTCGAGCCGATGACCTGGATGGGCATGGGCGGCTCGGGCGACGCCGGTCCGCGGGACGGGGCGCTCATGCCGGGCATGGCGACCAAGACGCAGATCGAGGAGTTGCGGAAGGCCAGTGGCCGGGAGGCCGAGGTCCTGTACCTGAAGCTCATGACCGAGCACCACAGGGGCGGGGTCCACATGGCCGAGGGCTGCGTGCGCAAGTGCACCGTGGGCGTCGAGCGCTCGCTCGCCCAGGGCATGGTCGACGCGCAGAAGTCCGAGATGCTGCTGATGGCGGACATGCTGAAGGAGCGCGGGGCCTGATCCCGGGCCCGTGAGCGGAGGCCGTACGGCCCCCGTGACCCGCTGCGGTCGCGGGGGCCGTGCCGTGCGCCGACAATGGGTGGGCTCGGGGATTCGTACGGCGTTCGACGACGAAAGGTACGCGACCCCATGACCACGGCGAAGGACATCATGCACCCCGGGGCCCAGTGGATCCCGGCTCACGAGACGCTCGACCGCGCCGCGCAGCTGATGCGCGACCTGAACGTGGGCGCGCTGCCCATCGCCGACGAGAACGAACGTCTCTGCGGCATCCTCACGGACCGCGACATCGTCGTCGGCTGCGTGGCCATGGGCCACGACCCGTCCAAGGTGACCTGCGGCGAGATGGCCAAGGGCACCCCGCGCTGGGTCGAGTCGGACGCCGACGTGGGCGCCGTCCTGGAGGAGATGCAGGGCCACCGGATCAAGCGGCTGCCCGTCATCGAGGAGAAGCGGCTCGTCGGCATGATCAGCGAGGCCGAGCTGGCGCAGCACCTCTCGGACGAGCAGATCAAGGCGTTCTGCATGAGCGTCTACGCGTCTTCCTGACGGCTACGGCTGTTCCAGGACCGCCCGGGCCACCGCGTCCGGGCGGTCCCTCATGACCAGGTGGCCCGACGGCTCGGCCGCCTCGTAGCGGGCGCCGAGCCGCCGGGCCAGGGCGCGCTGGCGCCGCTCCCAGCGGGCGGAGCCGTCGGGGGCGGCGAGGACGGTGACGGGGAGGCCGGGCGGGAGCGGGTGCTCGTCCCGCAGGGCGAGGAGTTCGGCGGCGACGGCTCCGTAGCGGGCGTTCTCCAGGAGGGTGCCGCGCAGCACGCGCGAGGTGCGGTAGACGCGGCGGACGAGGGCGGGGTCGGTACGGACGGGGGCGGGGTCGGTACGGACGGGGGCGGGGTCGGTACGGACGGACGCGGGTCCGGGGCCGGGGCGCGGGGTCCCTCCGCGTACGGTCGCCGCCCGGACCGCGAGGTCCCGGACCGCCGGGCCGAGCGCCGCCGGGAGTCCGGCGGCGCAGAGGACGGCGCCGAGGACGCGGGCGGGCACGGTGGTGCGGGACGGCCGGGGGTCCTCCTCCGCCGAGGAGTCGACGAGGACCAGGCCGGCGGCCCGGTCCGGGTGCAGCCGGGCGAAGGCCTCCGCGTGGAACCCGGCGATCGAGTGCCCGACGACGACGGCCGGTCCGAGGAGGCCGAGCGCGTCGAGGACCGCCGCGATCCGGTCCGCCTCGCCCGCCGCCGTCGGCGGGACCGCCGCCGGGGCGGAGAGGCCGTGACCGGGACGGTCGAAGCGGACGACCGTGCGGTACGGGGCGAGGTGCGGGACGACCGGGTCCCAGTCGAACCAGCTCATGCCGAGGCCGGCGCTCAGGACGCAGACGGGTCCCGAGCCCTCGGTCACCACGTGGTGGGGCACGCCCCCGATCCGTACGAAGGTCACCGCCGCTCCCTCCGTCCGTCCCCGGCCGGGGAGCGCGCGAGGGAGTACGCGAGGACGGCGAGCCACACGGCCACCAGGAGGACCTGGAGCCGCTGCCCCGCGCCGAGCGCCCAGATGCCCTTCCCGGCCTCGAAGGCGGCGACGGCGGCGAGGGTCCAGGCGGTGGCGGCGAGCTCCAGGGCGACCAGGACCGGTCCGGTGCGGGCGAGGGGCAGCCGGCGGTCGTGGCGGCAGGCCGCGACGGTCAGGGCGACCAGGGCCGCGAGCGCGCCCGTCATCGCCAGGCTCGAACTGACGGCGTGGGCCGCGTGGGTGGCGGGGACGAGCCCGGCGGTCTCGCGCGCCGCGCACACGGGGTCGACGGTCGGGGCGCAGCTCAGCGGCAGCCGGGAGTCGGCGACGGTGGCGGCCCCGAAGACGGCGAGCGCGATCCAGCCGCCGACGGCCCAGGGGTCGCGGCCCGCACGGCCGCCCGGGTCCGGCGGCCCGCCGGACCCTCCGCGCGCCCGCCACACCCCTGCCAGGCCCGTCAGCGCCCCCGCCAGGACCAGGAGGCCCGCCGCGAAGTCGGTGGCGCGGAAGAGGCCGCCGAGGGGCTGGTCGGCGGCGGCCAGTTCGGAGACGTACGTCCGGACCGGGTCGAGGCCGGTGCGGACGACGACTTCGAGGACCCAGGCGGTGTACGCGAGCGCACCGAGGGCCAACAGGGCTGCGGCCGTGCGCGCGACACTCCTGGACATACCGGTTCGAACGCCGGGACGGACCCCGGGGTTCCCGGCGACGGGCCCCGGCCCCGCGGAAGGTCGCACGGGCGGGCGCCCGGCCCGGAGCCCCGGAATCCCGCTTCCCCACGACATAATGTCGGTCTGACGATTACACTGGGCGGGTGCCTCAACTACGCCTCGCCCTGAATCAGATCGACTCGACCGTCGGAGACATCGCCGGGAACGCGGAGGCGATCGTGCACTGGACCCGGCACGCCGTCGGGCAGGGCGCGCATCTCGTCGCGTTCCCCGAGATGGCGCTGACCGGATACCCCGTCGAGGACCTCGCGCTGCGCTCCTCCTTCGTGGAGGCGTCCCGGACGGCCCTGCGCGGGCTCGCCCGGCGCCTCGCCGAGGAGGGGTTCGGGGAGGTGCCGGTGGTCGTCGGCTACCTGGACCGCTCGGAGCGGGCGGAGCCCCGGCTCGGCCGGCCGGCCGGGTCGCCGGAGAACGCCGCCGCCGTCCTGTACGGCGGGGATGTGGCGCTGCGGTTCGCCAAGCACCACCTGCCCAACTACGGCGTCTTCGACGAGTACCGCTACTTCGTCCGGGGCGACACGCTGCCCGTCGTCCGGGTGCACGGCGTCGACGTGGCCCTGGCGATCTGCGAGGACCTCTGGCAGGACGGCGGCCGGGTCCCGGCGGCGCGCGCCGCGCGGGCCGGGCTGCTCCTGTCGGTGAACGCCTCGCCGTACGAGCGGAACAAGGACGACACGCGCCTCGAACTGGTCCGGGCGCGGGCCCGGGAGGCCGGGTGCGTCACGGCGTACCTGGCGACGACCGGCGGCCAGGACGAGCTGGTCTTCGACGGCGACTCGATCGTCGTGGACGCGGAGGGCGAAGTGGTCGCGCGGGCCCCGCAGTTCGTCGAAGGGAGCGTGATCCTGGACCTGGACCTTCCCGCATACGACCCGGAGGCGCCGGAGGGGCCGACCGGGGAGGACGGGCTGCGGATCGACCGGGTGACGCTCTCCGAGAAGCCGCTGCCCGCGTACGAGCCGGAGCTGACGGGCGGTTACGCGCACCGGCTCGACGACGACGAGGAGGTGTACTCGGCGCTCGTCATCGGCCTGCGCGCCTACCTCGCGAAGAACGGTTTCCGCTCGGTCCTGGTCGGCCTGTCCGGCGGCATCGACTCCTCGCTCGTCGCGTCGATCGCCTGCGACGCGCTCGGCGCGGAGAACGTGTACGGGGTGTCGATGCCCTCGAAGTACTCCTCCGGGCACTCGCGCGGCGACGCGGCCGAGCTGGCCCGCAGGACCGGGCTGAACTACCGCACGGTGTCGATCGAGCCGATGTTCGACGCGTACATGGGGGCGCTCGGCCTCACCGGGCTCGCGGAGGAGAACCTCCAGGCCCGGCTGCGCGGCACGGCCCTGATGGCGCTCTCCAACCAGGAGGGGCACCTGGTCCTCGCGCCGGGCAACAAGTCCGAGCTGGCGGTGGGCTACTCGACGCTGTACGGGGACGCGGTGGGCGCGTTCGGGCCCATCAAGGACGTGTACAAGTCGGACGTCTTCCGGCTGGCGCGCTGGCGGAACCGGGCGGCCGAGGAGCGCGGCCAGACCCCGCCGATCCCGGAGAACTCGATCTCCAAGCCGCCCAGCGCCGAGCTGCGCCCGGGACAGGTCGACACGGACTCGCTGCCGGACTACGAGGTCCTGGACGGCATCCTCGCCCTGTACGTGGACCGGGACCGGGGGCGGGAGGAGATCGTGGCCGCCGGGTACGACGAGGAGCTGGTGACGCGGACGCTGCGGATGGTGGACGCGGCGGAGTACAAGCGGCGCCAGTACCCGCCGGGCACCAAGATCTCGGCGAAGGGCTTCGGCAAGGACCGGCGTCTGCCGATCACGAACCGCTGGCGGGAATCCCCTGCCGGCTGACCCCGGCCCCGGTGTCCTCTCCGGCTTCCTTCCCGGTGTCCTTCAGGGGGCTTCCCGCGACGACGCGGGAGGCCCCCTCCGGCGTGCGGCGGTCGAGCAGGCCCGCCACCGCCGCGACCGCCAGGCCGACGGCGGTGAGGCCCGCGCCGACCAGGGCCGGGGAGGTCCAGCCCCAGCCGGCGGCGACGGCCGCGCCGCCCGCCCAGGCGCCGCCCGCGTTGGCAAGGTTGAAGGCCGAGTGGTTGGAGGCGGAGGCGAGCGTCGGGGCGTCCTTGGCCTTGTTCATGACCAGCATCTGGAGCGGGGTGGTGGTCATGAAGCCGACCGCGCCGAGGACGACGACCGTGACCAGGGCCAGCCAGGGCACGTGGACGGTGAAGCGGAAGGCGACCAGGGCGAGGACGAGGGCGGCGAGCGAGCCGTACAGGGTGGGGCGCAGCGCCCGGTCGGTCAGCGGTCCGGCGGCGAGCGCGCCGCCGGTCATCCCGAGGCCGAAGAGGGCGAGGACGAGCGTGACGGTGGAGTCGCCGAAGCCCATCACCTCGGTGGTCATCGAGGCGAGGTACGAGTAGACGGCGAAGACGCCCGCGAAGCCGAAGACGGCGGTGAGCAGGCCGAGCAGCACCTGCGGGCGGCCGAGGGCGCGCACCTCGCGGCCCAGGCCGTGGTGCCCGTCGGCGGGGATCTGCGGGACCAGGCGGGCGAGCGCGGCCATGGCGAGCAGGCCGATCGCGGAGACCACGAGGAAGGTGGCCCGCCAGCCGAGGTGCTGGCCGAGGAGGGTCGCGGCCGGTACGCCGAGGATGTTGGCGACGGTGAGGCCGAGGAACATGGTGGCCACCGCCCGCGCCTGCCGTCCCTCGCGGACGAGGCGGGCGGCGACGACCGCGCCGAGGCCGAAGAACGCGCCGTGCGGGAGGCCGGCGAGGACCCGGCCCGCGACGAGCCAGCCGAAGCCGGGGGCGAGCGCGGAGGCGAGGTTGCCGACCGTGAAGAGCGCCATGAGCAGCAGGAGCATCCGCTTGCGCGGGATCCGGGAGCCGAGGGCGGTGAGCAGCGGGGCGCCGACGACGACCCCGATCGCGTACGCCGAGACGAGGTGTCCGGCGGTGGGGACGGAGGTGCCGAGGTCCTCGGCGACCTGGGGCAGGAGCCCCATCATCACGAATTCGGTGGTGCCGATGCCGAAGGCGGAGACGGCCAGGGCGAGCAACGCCAGGGGCATGAGGGGGAGGGCCTTCCGGGGACGGGGACGGTGAGGGAACGGAGATTAGTTATCCGCCTGAACAAATTGTCTCAGGCGATGTGTTCCCGGTGGTCTCCGGAGGGTGAAGGGGACGTTTCCGCGCGGGGGCCGGTGCGGGTGCCGGGTTCAGAACTTCACGCGGGCGGCGATCGGGAGGTGGTCGCTCCTCGTGGCGGGCAGCGCCCAGGAGGAGACGGGCTCGACGCCCTTGACCATGATCTGGTCGATGCGGGCCAGCGGGAACGAGGCCGGCCAGCTGAAGCCGAAGCCGTCGCCGGCCGCGCCCTGGGTGGAGCGGAGCTGCGAGGTGACGCCGTTGAGGGCGCGGTCGTTCATGGTGCCGTTGAGGTCGCCGAGGAGGACGATCCGCTCGTGCCGGTCCCGGGAGATGGCCTCGCCGAGGGCGTCGGCGCTGTTGTCGCGCTGGTTGGCGGTGAAGCCGGCGTTCATCCGGACCCGTACGGAGGGCAGGTGGGCGACGTACACGGCCACCTCGCCCTTCGGGGTCACGACGGAGGCGCGCATGGCCCGGGTCCAGCCCATGTGGATGTCGACGGGCCGCGCGTCCCGCAGCGGCAGCTTGCTCCAGAGGCCCACCGTGCCCTGGACGGAGTGGTACGGGTAGGCCTCGGCGAGGCCCTCCTCGTAGACCGGGACCATGTCGCCCTTGAGCTCCTCCAGGGCGAGCACGTCGACGCCGGAGTCGGCGAGCTGCCGGGCCGCGCCCTCGGGGTCGGGGTTCTCGGCGTTCACGTTGTGGGTGGCGACGGACAGGTCGCCGCCGGGGGCGGACTTGTCGGCGACGAGCCCGCCGAAGAGGTTGAGCCACACCACGGCCGGAAGCAGCAGGGCGATCAGCGCGGTGGCGGACCGGCGCAGCAGCGCGAGGACGAGCAGGAGCGGCACGAAGAGGCCGAACCAGGGCAGGAAGGTCTCCGTGAGGCTGCCCAGGTTGCCGATCCGGTTGGGGATGTCGGCGTGGAAGACCATCACGAGGGTGAGCGCCACGGCGGTCAGGGCGATCAGGACGCCCCGGCGCCAGATCCCCCGGTCGCGGCGGAGCCGGTCGAGGGAGGCCCGGAACCGGGAACGGGGACGCTCGCCGTTCGCGCCGCCGTACTCGGTCCCCGTCGTGTCCACCCGCGTCATCGCTGCCCTCACTGCCTTGCCGCCGTACCGTCGTGCCTGCTGCCGTGGCCCGACGTCGACACTAGGCGATGAGGGGACGGCCGTACTCCCCCAGGGACGACACCGCACGCGTGGCGGGTTCCTCGGGAAGTGCCGAAGCGGGACGGCTGTGACAGAACGCTCATATTCACGGCGGTCCGGGGCGGGGCCGGGAATCCACCGGTCGGGGCTCCGGAGCGGCGCGGGCCCGACCCCGGAGCGGCGCGGGTCGGACCCCGGAGCCGCGCCGCGCGGGTTTCACACATTGCGGCGGTGTGAACAGCGCCACTCCGGCCCACTTTCCCGTCCGCCCGCCGAAGTGCCACCATGGATGTGGTCCGGGGACGCCGTGAGGGCGCCTCGAGATGACAAGAGGAGCCGTTCACCATGACGCTTCAGGCTGCCCAGAAGCCGCCCGCCGCCGGTGGCGACAGCACCAAGTCGCTCTACGGGGGCACGGGCACCCGCCGCATCACCGTCCACGACATCGCCGCCGCCAAGGTCCGCGGCGAGAAGTGGCCCATGCTCACCGCCTACGACGCGATGACCGCCTCCGTCTTCGACGAGGCCGGCATCCCGGTGATCCTCGTCGGCGACTCGATGGGCAACTGCCACCTCGGCTACGACACCACCGTGCCCGTCACGATGGACGAGATGACCCTGCTCTCCGCCGCCGTCGTACGGGGCACCAGGCGGGCCCTCGTCGTCGGCGACCTGCCCTTCGGCTCGTACCAGGAGGGGCCTGTCCAGGCCCTGCGCAACGCCACCCGGCTCGTCAAGGACGCCGGCGTCGGCGCGATCAAGCTGGAGGGCGGCGAGCGCTCGCTGCCGCAGACCGAGCTGCTCGTCCAGGCCGGCATCCCCGTCATGTCCCACCTGGGCCTGACCCCGCAGTCCGTCAACACCATGGGCTACCGGGTGCAGGGCCGCTCCGACGAGGCCGCCCACCGGCTGCTCAGCGACGCCAAGGCCGCGCAGGACGCGGGCGCGTTCGCGGTCGTCCTGGAGCTCGTGCCGGCCGAGCTGGCCGCCGAGGTCACCCGTTCGCTGCACATCCCGACCATCGGCATCGGCGCCGGCGCCGGGACCGACGCGCAGGTCCTCGTCTGGACCGACATGGCCGGTCTGACCGGCGGCAAGGTGCCGCGCTTCACCAAGCAGTACGCCAACCTCCGCGAGACGCTCGGCGACGCCGCGCGCGCCTTCGCCGAGGACGTCTCCGGCGGGGCGTTCCCCGCCGAGGAGCACACCTTCCACTAGGTCCGGAAGGCCCTTCGTCAAGGGCCCCGAGAAGCCACTGCGGCACCTCCGACAGCCCGCCGACATCCCCCATCGGCGGGCTGTCGGCCGTCTGTAGGGGCGTTGTCGGTGGCGCCTGGTCTAGTGGGGGCCATGACGCGATCACACACCAACGCCGTCGAGGTACGGGGCCTCGTGAAGCACTTCGGCGCGACGAAGGCCCTCGACGGGGTCGACCTGGACGTCCGGGAGGGCACGGTCCTCGGGGTCCTCGGCCCCAACGGCGCCGGGAAGACCACCCTCGTCCGCTGCCTGTCCACCCTGATCGTCCCGGACTCCGGGACCGCCACCGTCGCCGGTTACGACGTGGTGCGCCAGCCCCAGCAGCTGCGCCGCACCATCGGCCTCACCGGCCAGTACGCCTCGGTCGACGAGAAGCTGTCCGGCTGGGAGAACCTCTACATGATCGGGCGGCTGCTCGACCTCTCCCGCAAGGACTCCCGGACCCGCGCCGACGAGCTCCTGGAGCGCTTCTCGCTCACCGAGGCCGCCAAGCGGTCCGCGATGAACTACTCGGGCGGCATGCGCCGGCGGCTCGACCTGGCCGCCTCGATGATCGGGAACCCGGCCGTCCTCTACCTGGACGAGCCGACCACCGGCCTCGACCCCCGCACCCGCAACGAGGTCTGGGACGAGGTCAAGCGGATGGTCTCCGAGGGCGCCACCGTCCTGCTCACCACCCAGTACATGGAGGAGGCGGAGCAGCTCGCGAGCGAGCTGACCGTCATCGACCGCGGCAAGGTCATCGCCAACGGCAAGGTCGACGACCTCAAGGCCCGGGTCGGCGGACGCACCCTGAAGGTGCGCCCGGTGGACCCGGCCGACCTGACCGCCATGGCCGCCGCGCTCCGCGAGACCGGTCTCGACGGCGTCGCCGGTGCGACGGTCGTCCCCGACGAGGGCGCGCTGTACGTGCCGATCCTCGCCGACGAGCAGCTGACCGCCGTCGTGGCCCTGCTGGGCGCGCGCGGCTTCGGCATCGCCCACATCGGCACCCACCTGCCCAGCCTGGACGAGGTGTTCCTGGCGATCACCGGCCAGAAGACGACCGTGTCCGACGCGCTTCCCGAGGAGGTCGCCGCATGAGCACCGCCACCACGACCACACCGCTCTCCAAGCCCCCCGTCGGCGGCCCGGACAAGGGCCCGGGACCGGCGCGGGCGCTGCCCGGCGAGGGCCGGATCGGCCTGCGGGCCAACCTGCGCCACATCGGCGCCCTGGCCCGGCGCAACGCCCTCCAGATCAAGCAGGACCCGGAGTCGATGTTCGACGCCGTCCTGATGCCGATCATCTTCATCCTGCTGTTCGTGTACGTCTTCGGCGGCGCGATCGCCGGCAAGGGCAACAACGACGCGTACGTGAACTACGTGACGCCCGGCCTGATGGCGATGATGGGCATGAACATCGCCATGGCCGTCGGATCCGGCGTGAACGAGGACTTCAAGAAGGGGGTCATGGACCGGTTCCGGACGATGCCGATCGCCCGGTCCTCCGTCCTGATCGCCAAGATCGTCGTCGAGGTCGGCCGGATGCTGATCGCCACCGCGATCCTGCTCGGCATGGGCTTCCTGCTCGGCCTGGAGATCAAGACCTCTGTCCTCGACCTCTTCGCCGCGATCGGCCTGTCGATGGTCTTCGGCGCCTCGCTGATGTGGATCTTCATCCTGCTCGGCCTCACCATGAAGACGAGCCAGGCGGTGCAGGGCGTCGCGATGCTGGTCCTGATGCCGCTCCAGTTCGGCTCGTCGATCTTCGCCCCGCCGACCTCGATGCCCGGCTGGCTGGAGACCTTCACCGACTACAACCCGCTCTCCAACCTCGCCGACGCCGCGCGCAACCTCGTCAACGGCGGTCCGGTCGCCCACTCGGTGTGGATGACCCTCGGCTGGTCGGTGCTGATCACGGTCGTCACGGCGCCGATCGCGGTCGCCAGGTTCCGCAACAAGACCTGAGTCGCGGGACGCCCCCAGGGGGGTTCAGGACTCGGCGCGCTCTCTGATCGCGTCGGCGGCGCGACCGAGCAGGGCGGCGGCCTCTTCCAGCGAGAGGCCGTCGCCCTCGGCGCGTGCCGCCGCGAACTCCGCGTCGCCGAGCACGGACCGGGCGAGCGCGGTGGCCCGCTCCAGCTGCTCCCGCTCGGTCGGCGGCGGCAGGTGCCCCGGCGGGAGCAGTCCGTCCCTGGCGCCGAGCAGCACCGCGCCGGTCCGCGCCTCCGGTCCGCCGAGTCCGGCGAGGGCCCAGGCGGCGATGATCAGGTGCATCGCCGGCATCTGCGGGCCGATCATCATGGACAGCGGACCGAGGGAGCTCTCGTACGCCTCCGCGGCGAGGGCGAGTCCGGAGCCGTACCGCCCGTCCAGGACGTCCAGCCAGCCGAGGACGCCGAGGGTGAAGCCCTTGAAGAGGGCGAGGGTGTCCGAGTCGAACTCCCCGAGGAGCGCGTGGAGGTGCTCGCGGGCCTCGTCGGTGCGTCCCGCGCGGCCGAGCGCCACGCCGAGGAACATGCGGGCGCCGACGCGGGGTTCGTGGCCCAGGCCGTGGTCGTCGGCCAGGATCTCGCGCAGGATCGCCTCGCCCTCGGCGGGCCGTCCGGACTCGACGAGCGTGCCGGCGTACCGGGCCCGCAGGAGCAGCACCTGCGCCTGGGCGCCGATCCGTTCGGCGTGGCCGATGGCGGCGGTGAAGTCCGCGGCGGCCCCCTCGAAGTCGAGGAGCCGTTCCCTGGCCTCCGCGCGGGAGGAGAGCGCCTCGGCCGCGCCCCAGGCGTCGCCGAACCGTTCGAAGATCTCCAGGCTCTCGTCGGCGTCGGCGAGCGCCTCGGCGGCCCGGTCGCCCCGGTTGGCGAGCATGTTGGCGCGCAGCTGGAGGATGTTGGCGAGGTCCCAGTCGTAGCCGTGGCGGCGGCAGGCGTCGACGGTGGTGTCGAGCCGCTCGCCGAGCCGGCCGGCCTCTCCGATGAGGAGGACCGCGAAGACGGCGAAGGCGCCGGGCAGCCGGCAGGACTGGGGCAGGCCGGGTTCGTAGCCGGCGGTCATCTCGCGCAGCCGCCGCACGCCCTCGGGGGTGGTCCAGCGGCCGGTGTCGTGGCTCATGTTGATCAGTTCGACGAGCCGCACCCCGCGCCGGGCCTCCCGGCGCTGCTCCTCGGAGAGCGGCGGCGGAGCAGCCGTGCACGGCTCGTGGAGGGGGACGACGGGGGCGGCGGGCGGCGCGAACGGGTCGGGGCCCAGCGCGGCGGCGGCCTCGGCCCAGTAGAGGGCGTCGGTGCGCAGGTCCCGCATCTGCCAGTACCAGAGCAGGCAGTGGACGAGGACGAGCGCCTCGTCCTCGTCGCGGGCGTCGACGGCCCGGCGCAGGGCGGTGCGGAGGTTGCCGTACTCGGTCCCGAAGCGGGCGATGGCGGCGACCTGGCCCGGCCCGCGCAGCTCCGGATCGGTCCGCCGGGCCAGCTCCCGGTAGTACGCCAGGTGCCGCCCCTCCACCTCCACCCGCTCCCCCGCCTCCGCGAGCCGCTCCCGCGCGTACTCCGCCACCGTCTCCAGGAGCCGGTAGCGCATCCCCGCCCCGCCCGGCGACGCCACCACCAGCGACTTGTCCACCAGCGCCCCGAGCACGTCCAGCACGTCCCCGGCTCCGCCGTCGTCGGCGCACACCGCCTCCGCCGCCGCCAGGTCGCACCCGCCCGTGAAGACCGCCAGCCGCCGCAGCACCACCCGCTCCGGACCGTCGAGCAGGTCCCACGACCAGTCGACCACCGCCCGCAGCGTCTGCTGCCGCGGCAGCACCGTCCGCGCCCCCGCCGTCAGCAACCGGAAACGGTCGTCCAGCCGGTCCGCGATCTGCCGCAGCGACAGCATCCGCAACCGCGCCGCCGCCAGCTCGACCGCCAGCGGCAGTCCGTCAAGCCGGCGGCACACCTCCTCCGCCGCCGCCCGGTCCTCCTCCACCGAGAAGCCCGGCCGCGCCGCCGCCCCCCGCTCCCCCAGCAGCCGCAGCGCCATCCCCGCCGGCAGCGGGCCCAACGGCCGCACCACCTCCCCCGGCACCCCCAGCGGCTCCCGGCTCGTCGCCAGGATCCGCAGCCCGGGACAGCGGGCGAGCAGGGCCTCGGCCAGCTCGGCGGCGGCGCCGACCACGTGCTCGCAGTTGTCCAGGAGCAGCAGCATCCGCCGCCCGGCACAGTGCTCCACGAGCCGGGCCAGGGGGTCGTTCCCGGCCCGCAGTTCCTCGGCCCCCGCGCCGCGCAGGACGGTCTCGCGGGCGCCGACGGCCGCGAGGACGGCCTCGGGCACGGCCTCCGGGGCGGTGACGGGGGCGAGTTCGGCGATCCAGACGCCGTCGGGCCAGGCTTCGGCGCCGCGCTCGGCGGCCTCCTGCGAGAGCCGGGTCTTCCCGGCGCCGCCGGGCCCGAGCAGGGTGACGAGCCGGGCCGCCCGCAGGTCCTCCCGGAGGGCGGTGATCTCCTCGTCGCGGCCGACGAAGCTGGTGAGCCGCGCGCGCAGGTTGCCGGGGACGGGAACGGGGGCGGCGGCGGGCTCCGGTACCGCCGGGGCCGTCTTCCCGGCGAGCAGTTCCGCGTGGAGGGCGCGCAGGGCCGGGGACGGGTCCGTGCCGAGGCGTTCGGCGAGGGCGCGTCGCACCGACTCGTACGCGGCGAGCGCCTCGGCCGCCCGGCCCGTGTCGCGCAGGGCGCGGATCCGCAGGGCCTGGAGGGGTTCGTCCAGCGGGTGGGCCTCGCAGAGGGCGGTCAGCTCGGGGAGGACGGCGGGCGCGTCGCCGAGGGCCAGGGCGGCGTCGAGCCGGGCGCGGCGGGCGTCGAGGCGGCGGGCCTCCCGGCGGGTGGCCTCGGCGGTCCGGTCCGGCAGGTCGGCGAGGGCGGGACCGCGCCAGAGCCCGAGGGCCTCGTCCAGCAGGACGGCCGCCCGCCCGGCGTCCCCGGCGGCCAGCGCGGCGGCTCCTTCGGCGGCGAGCCGTTCGAAGCGGTACAGGTCGACGTCGTCCCGGGCGGCGTCGAGGCGGTAGCCGCCCTCGCCGGAGACCACCCGGTCCCGGCCGAGGGCCCGGCGCAGCCGTCCGACCAGGGCCTGGAGCGCGGCGACCGCGTCGGCGGGCGGCTCGTCGCCGTGCCAGACCTCGTCCACGAGCTCCCGCACGGGCACGGGGCGGCCCGCCCGCAGGGCGAGGACGGTGAGCAGCGCGCGGACCCGGGGGCCGCCGACGGCCACGTCGGTGCCGTCGGGCGCGTGGGCGAGGGTGGGGCCGAGGACGGAGTAGCGCACGGGCCCATTCTCCGTGAGCGCCCGGCCCCCGCTCCCGGCGGGGAGCCGTCCGGGCCGGTGGCGGGAGGGACGGTTCCGGGAACGGGGCCGTCCCCGGAACCGGACCGGGCCCCGGTACGTTTCCCGCACACCAGCCTTCCCGTCCCCCTTCCCCGTCCCCTGGAGCCCCCGCGATGACCACGGCCACCACCCGGAGCCACGAACGGCGGATCAGCCCCGTCTTCCTGGCGATCCTCGCCGTCATGGCCGTCACCGGCTGGGCGGTGTGGACGGACTTCGCCGCCCTGCCCGGTCTGGCGGTCTTCCTCTTCGTGACCTCGGCGTGGGTGGTGTCGCTCTGCCTGCACGAGTACGCGCACGCCCGGACGGCCCTGCACGGCGGGGACATCACGGTGGGCGCGAAGGGCTATCTGACCCTGAACCCGCTGAAGTACACGCACGCGGTGCTGAGCATCGTGCTCCCGGTGCTCTTCGTGATCATGGGCGGGATCGGTCTGCCGGGCGGCGCGGTCTTCATCGAGCAGGGGCGGATCAAGGGCCGCTGGAAGCACAGCCTGATCTCGGCGGCGGGCCCGCTGGCGAACGTGCTCTTCGCGCTCGTGTGCACGGCCCCGTTCTGGCTGGACGCGCTGGACGGCGTGCCGCCGGCCTTCCGGTACGCTCTCGCGTTCCTGGCGTTCCTCCAGGTGACGGCGGCGCTCCTGAACATGCTGCCGGTGCCGGGGCTCGACGGCTACGGGGTGGTGGAGCCCTGGCTGTCGTACAAGGTGAAGCGGCAGATCGAGCCGTACGCGCCGTACGGCTTCTTCGTCGTGATCGCGCTGCTGTTCGTCCCGGCGGTCAACGGCGCCTTCTTCGACGCGATCGACGCGCTCATGCGGTCCCTCGGGGTGCCGGAGCTGAGCCGGTACTGCGGCTCGCAGCTCTTCCGGTTCTGGCAGGGGACGCCGGAGTTCTGCGAGGTCTAGCGCGGCTCAGGCCCGCCGGGCGGCTTCCCGCTCGACCTTGGCGCGGCGGAGGTAGTACCAGGCCATGTTGGAGGAGAGGCCGGCCAGGAGGATCCAGACGATGCCGAGGAAGCTGCCCTGGACGAAGGAGACGACGGCCGCGGCGACGGCCAGGGCGCAGACCACGAGGGCGTAGAGGGCGAGGCGGGGCATGGGGGTCGGCTCCTGTCCGGGTACGGCGTGCTGCGGTGCCCGTCCAGTGTCCCCCATGCCCGGAAGCGTCCGTTCTCCGGCTCGCCTCCCCGGCCCGGGCGGGCTCAGACGTCGGTGACCCGGAGGCCCGCGTGGGCCTTGTAGCGGCGGTTGACCGAGATCAGGTTGGCGACGAGCGACTCGACCTGGTGGGCGTTGCGCAGCCAGCCGGCGAAGACGCCGCGCATGCCGGGGATGCGGCCGGCGAGGGCCTGGACGATCTCCACGTCGGCGCGCTCCTCGCCGAGGACCATCACGTCGGTGTCGATCTCCGCGATCGAGGTGTCCTGGAGGAGGACGGCGGAGAGGTGGTGGAAGGCGGCGGTGACCCGGGAGTCCGGGAGGAGCGCGGCGGCCTGCTCGGCGGCGGAGCCCTCCTCGGGCTTCAGGGCGTAGGCGCCCTTCTTGTCGAAGCCGAGCGGGTTGACGCAGTCCACGACGAGCTTGCCGGCCAGCTCCCCGCGCAGCGACTCCAGGGTCTTGGCGTGGCCGTCCCACGGCACGGCGACGATCACGACGTCGCTGCGGCGGGCGGTCTCGGCGTTGTCGGCGCCCTCGACGCCGTGGCCGAGTTCGGCGGCCGCGTCCCGGGCGCGGTCGGCGGCGCGGGAGCCGATGATCACCTTCTGGCCGGCCAGGGCGAACCGGTGGGCGAGGCCGCGGCCCTGTTCGCCGGTGCCGCCGAGGACGCCGACGACGAGGCCGGAGACGTCGGGGAGGTCCCACGGGTCCTTGGGGGCCTTGGCGGTGGGGTCCTGGGGTGCGCTGGAGGAAGTCATGGCCCCGACATTACCGACCGGTCGGACCGCCGGGCCGCTTCCCGTACGGGTGATCCACCGGCGTTCGGCCGCGCGGGGGCCCGGCGTCGTACAGGATGCGTCCGCATGGATGCCGTACGGGTCGCGTTGCTGCGGGAAGTGCTCGCCGGGACGGAGTGGCCGGGGGAGGTCCGCCGGTTCGCGGGGGCGCTCCGGGGCGCGGTGGTCCCGCGCGGGGGCGGGCTGCTCCTGGTCGGCACGGAGGAGTACGAGCCCTGGCACCTGGCGGCGCACCTGGTCGACGAGTCCGTCTGGTCGGGGCTTCCGGAGCTGGCGCCGACGCTGGTGCGGCACCGGGTGCGGCCGGGCGATCCGGCGCACCTGGCGGTGGGCCCGGGGCGTCTGGAGGCGGCCGGGCGGGGGTCGACGCTGCTGGTGGTGGCGCCGGAGCGGCCGGGGGCGGGGCTGCTCCAGCGGGTGCACGACGCGCGGCGGGCGGGGGCGACGGTGCTGACGCTCGACCGGGGCGACCCGGAGGTGCGGGGGCTCGCGCACGAGGCGCTCGCGGTGGCGGAGGGGTCGGGAGTGGACCTGGACACGGTGCAGCACCTGGTGAGCGCGGCGGCCGGGGAGAACAGCCTGCCGTCGCCGCGCGGGAACCGCCGCTTCCGGGACCGCCTCTCGGACGTCGTGGACCGGCTGACGGCCCCGCCGCCGCAGCGCTGGTGAGCGGTCCGCGCCCAGACGGGCCACGGATCTCACCGATAATCAGGTTGCCTTCGGCACCTTCCGGACGGAACATGACCCTTCGTGCCCTCCGCGTTCTCGAAGTTCTCCGCCCTCCTGCCCGACACGGCGCCCTGGCGCGCCTCCCGCGACTTCCGGCTCCTGTGGGTGCAGGGGCTCGTGACGTTCTTCAGCAGCGCGATGGCGATGATCGCCCTGCCGCTCCAGATCAAGGAGCTGACGAACTCGCCGCTCGCGGTCGGGGCGATGGGCGCGGTCGAGCTGGTGCCGCTCGTGGTGTTCGGCCTGTACGGCGGGGCGCTCGCGGACGCGGTCGACCGGCGGCGGGTGATCCTGTGGACCGAGGCGGGCCTCGGCGCGCTCGCCGTGGTCCTGCTGGTCAACGCGGTGCTGCCGGAGCCGATGCTCTGGCCGCTGTACGTGGTCGCGGCCGGCGTCTCGGCGCTCGCGGGGCTCCAGCGGCCCGCGCTCGACTCGCTGTTCGCCCGGATCGTGCCGCACGAGCACCAGACGGCGGCGGCGGCCCTGAACTCGCTGCGCTGGCAGATGGGCGCCATCGCGGGCCCCTCCATCGCGGGCCTGGTCGTGGCGTTCGCGGGCCACGCGCCCGCGTACGCGGTGACGGCCTGCGGTTTCGCGGTCTCGGTCCTGATGTGCCGGCGCCTCTCCCCCGCGCCGCCCGCGCACGACGCGGAGAAGCCGTCGCTGCGGGGCATCGCGGAGGGGGCGCGGTACGCCTGGTCGCGGCCGGTGCTGCTCGGCACGTACGCGGTCGACCTGGCGGCGATGTTCTTCGCCTTCCCGAACACGATCTTCCCGTTCCTCGCGGACGAACTGGACGCGGACTGGTCGCTGGGCCTGATGTACGCGGCGGGCTCGGTCGGCTCGCTGGTCCTCGGTCTGACCAGCGGCTGGACCTCGAAGGTGCGGCGGCACGGGCTGCTCGTGGCCGGCGGCGCGGCGGCCTGGGGCCTGGCCATCGCGGCGGCCGGCTGGTTCGGGAACGTGTGGCTGGTGCTGCTCTGCCTGGCCTTCGCGGGCGCCGGCGACATGCTGAGCGGTCTGGGCCGCTCGACCATCTGGAACCAGACGATCCCGGAGGAGCTGCGCGGCCGGCTCGCCGGCATCGAGGTGCTCTCCTACAGCGTCGGCCCGCAGCTCGGCCAGGTGCGGGCGGGCGTGATGGCGGGCTGGACCGGCACCCGGACGGCGGTCTGGACGGGCGGCGTGGCCTGCGTGGCCTCGGTGGCCCTGCTCTGCACGACGCTGCCGAAGCTCCTGACGTACGACTCCGAGACCGACGCGGACTCGCTGCGGCGCAGGGCGCAGCAGGAGGCGGCGGAGAAGGCCCGCGCGGAGGCCGCCGGGACCGCCTGAGCGGCCCCGGGAGCCCCGTGCGGCCTTATCCGGCGTCCCCGTCCTTCTTCCCGCCGGCGTCGTGCCAGCGCGGGTCGGTCTCCCACTCCAGGTTCCGCTCGCGGGCGGTCTCCATGGCGTGGGAGGCCTCCTCACGGGTGGTGTACGGGCCGAAACGGTTCTTCGAGGGGCATTCGGGGCCCTCCTCGACCTTCTTGTGCTCCAGGCAGTAGTACCACTCGCCCGGTTTGCCCGTGGTGCTCTTCTTGAACAGGGCCATCGTCGGCTCCTTCCTCCGAGGATCATGGTGCCCCAGACCCGGTCGTTACACTCGCTGGCATGTCTGGCCAGTCGCTTCTCGTACCGGGGGAGCTCTCCCCCCACCGCTCCGTTCCGGGTTCCATCCGCCGCCCCGAGTACGTCGGGAAGCCCGCACCGACCCCGTACACCGGGCCCGAGGTGCAGGATTCCGACACGATCGAACGGATGCGGATCGCCGGCCGCATCGCCGCGCAGGCGATGGAGGAGGCCGCCAAGCACATCGCCCCCGGCGTCACCACCGACGAGCTCGACCGGGTCGCGCACGAGTTCATGTGCGACCACGGCGCCTACCCGTCCACCCTCGGCTACCGCGGCTTCCCGAAGTCGCTGTGCGCCTCGGTCAACGAGGTCATCTGTCATGGCATCCCGGACTCCACGGTGCTGCGGGACGGCGACATCGTGAACCTGGACGTCACCGCGTACATCGGCGGCGTCCACGGCGACAACAACGCCACCTACCTCTGCGGCGACGTCGACGAGGAGTCCCGGCTGCTCGTGGAGCGGACCCGGGAGGCCCTGAACCGGGCGATCAAGGCGGTGCGGCCGGGGCGCCGGATCAACATCGTCGGGCGGGTCATCGAGTCGTACGCCAAGCGGTTCGGCTACGGGGTCGTGCGCGACTTCACCGGGCACGGCATCAACTCGTCCTTCCACTCCGGCCTGATCGTGCCGCACTACGACTCCCCGCACCACACCACCGAGATCAAGAAGGGCATGACCTTCACCATCGAGCCGATGCTGACGCTCGGCACCCACGACTACGACATGTGGGACGACGGCTGGACCGTGGTGACCAAGGACCGCAAGCGAACGGCCCAGTTCGAGCACACCCTCGTCGTGACCGAGGACGGGGCGGAGATCCTGACCCTGCCCTGACGTTGCCCCGCCCCGGGAAGTGGGTAGCTTTTTACCGACAGGACGTCGGGAACCAGTTGACTTAGGTAAGCCTAACTTGGCAGGATCGTCACTGGTTCCCGTCCCATCGGTCCCGGAGGCACGCCTTGGACACGCCCTTCTCGACGCTCATCCGCACGGCGTCGCACGAGCAGCACACCGAAGCGGAGACGTCCTCCTTCATGGGCGACCTCCTCGGCGGGCGCCTGGGCGTCGACGCCTACGCGCGCTACACGGAGCAGCTCTGGTTCGTGTACCGGGCCCTGGAGGAGGGCGCGGAGGCGCTGCGCGAGGACCCGGTCGCCGGGCCGTTCATACAGCCCGAGCTGTTCCGCACGGCCGCCCTGGAGCAGGACCTCGCCCATCTGCGGGGCCCGGACTGGCGCGACGGCCTCGCGCCGCTGCCGGCCACCGCGGCGTACGCCGAGCGGGTCGCCGAGTGCGCCCGCGACTGGCCCGCCGGCTACGTGGCGCACCACTACACGCGCTACCTGGGCGACCTGTCGGGCGGCCAGATCATCCGCGACAAGGCGGAGCGCACCTGGGGCTTCGCGCGCAAGGGCGACGGCGTCCGCTTCTACGTCTTCGAGGAGATCTCCAACCCGGCCGCGTTCAAGCGGGCGTACCGGGAGCTGCTCGACGGGGTGAACGCCGACGACCTGGAGAAGCAGCGGATCATCGACGAGTGCAAGCGCGCCTTCGACTTCAACGGCGCGGTCTTCCGCCAGCTCGGGAGCGAGTTCCCGCTGAGCGCGTGACGCGGTGATCCGTACGGGGAGGGTCAGCGCGTGAGCGTGCCCTCCAGGCGGACGCGTCCGCCGAGTTCCACGATGCCGTCGGGGCCGGGGGCGGTCAGCAGCTGCGACCCCCGGCCCTGCGTGATGTTCAGGGCCCGTCCCAGCTCCGCCGTGAGGAGCAGCGCCGCCGCGCCGGTGGCCTCGTCCTCGTCGATGCCGTCGCCGCGCCCCGGGAAGGCTCGCGCCCTGATCCGCCCGGCGGCCTCCTCCTCCCAGGCCCAGGCGTAGACCCACTCCCCCGGCTCCGGCACGTCCAGGGCCTCCACCTCGGCGGCGGAGGCGTACCGACGCAGGGTGCGGGGCGGGGCCCACTCCGCGCGCGCCTCGATCCAGGTGAACTCCCCGTCCCCGCGCACCCACACCTCGCCGGCCGGCGGGTGGACGACCTCCAGGTCGAGCAGCCAGGCCGCGCCGACGAGCGGGTGCCCGGCGAACGGCAGCCGGAGGCCCGGCGTGTAGATGTCGACGAGCCCGCGCTCCGGGTCGTCCACGAACACCGTCTCGCTGAAGCCGAGTTCCTTGGCGAGCGCCTGCCGCGAGGACTCGTCGGGGTGGGTACGGGTGTCCCGTACGACCGCGAGGGGGTTGCCGTACCGGCCGTCGCCCGCACAGAAGACCCGCAGGACGTCGATGTCAGTGGCGGTCGTGTTCATGGCGGAATTCAACCACTCGTCCGCAAGGGGGCAGGGCCGCACCCGGATTCCGGGTGCGGCCCTGCCGGGTGGGAGGTGGCGGATCAGGAGCCCGTGGTGCGGCGCCGGGCCGCGACGACGATGGCCGCGCCGGCCGCGACGGTCAGGGCGGAGGCCCCGGCGAGGAGGCCGGTCGGGACGTCGGAGCCGGTGGTGGCGAGGGCCCCGGAGCCGCCGGCCGTGCCGACCCCTCCGGCGGTCCCGCCACCGGCCGTGCCGCCGCCGCCCGTGGTGGCCGAGCCGCCGTCGTCACCGCCGGTGGAGCCGGTGGAGCCGCTGCCGCCGGAGCCGGAGGTGCCGCCGGTGGACGGGGGCAGCGTGGCGTTCCGGTCGAGCGAGAAGGAGACGGTCACCGGGTCCATCGCGGTGCCCTCCGGGTAGCCGCCCCGGCCGCCCGGGGCGGAGAAGCTGGCGGAGCCGGCCTCGGTCAGCTTGGCCGGGACGTCCTCACCGCCCTCATCGGCAGCCCCTTCTTCTTCTGGCTGCTGCGCAGGACCCGTCGCAAGCAAGGTGGTTGGGCATGACGTCCGTACTGTTCCGGGGACGTCTCCCGCAACGGCGACCGCGCGAGCTGCCCGTCCCGGCCGCGCCCGGCGCCCTGGTCGCCGAGGCCGCCGGGGTGCGGATCGAGCGGGGTCGGCGGGCCGTGCTCGACGGGGCCTCGACCGGGGTGCGGGCCGGGGAGGTCCTCGCCCTGGTGGGCCCGAACGGGGCCGGGAAGTCGACGCTGCTCGCCGCCCTCGCCGCCGATCTCGCCCCGGACGCCGGGGAGGTGCGGATCGGGGGCCGGCCCGCGCACGCCTGGACGGCCGGCGAACTCGCCCTGCGCCGCTCCGTGCTGCCGCAGGACACCACGCTGTCCTTCCCGTTCCCCGTCGCCGAGGTGGTACGGATGGGCAGGGCGCCCTGGGCCGGGACCGCCCGGGAGGACGAGGACGACGCGGCGGTCGCGGAGGCGATGGCGGCCACCGAGGTCGAGGAGTTCGCCGGCCGCCCGTTCTCCGCGCTGTCCGGCGGCGAGCGGGCCCGGGTGGCCCTCGCCCGCGTCCTGGCCCAGCGGACCGGCCTTCTGCTGCTCGACGAGCCGACGGCCGCCCTGGACCTGCGCCACCAGGAACTGGTCCTGCGGGTCTGCCGGGAGCGGGCGGCGGCCGGGACCGCCGTGGTGGTGGTCCTGCACGACCTGGGGCTCGCCGCCGCCCACGCCGACCGGGTCGGGGTGCTGCACGAGGGCCGGATCGCGGTGGACGGCCCCCCTGCCGAGGTGCTCGGCGAGGAGCTCCTGAGCCGGGTCTACCGACAGCCGGTGGAGGTGTTCCCGCACCCCCGGACCGGGGTCCCGCTCGTCGTGCCCGTACGACACCCGGACACGGGCGGTTCGCCTTCCCCGAAGCGCATCTGACGAGCCGTCAACCATGACCGGCCCCGACCCGGGCCCGGCGCGCGGGCCCCGCCGGGGATACTCGTTCGGCGGCGGCACGGGGCGGCCGTGACCGGGGCGCCCGGCGGGGCCGGGCCCCGTAGGCGTGACACCGGGAGGGGAGAGCCGTGCTCGGCACCTATCTGTTCGGCCTGCGCGAGGGCCTGGAGGCCGGTCTGATCGTCTTCGTCCTCGTCGCGTACCTGGCGGGGAGCGGGCGCCGGAACGCCGCGGGGCCGGTCCTGGCCGGCGCCGGCGCGGCCGTCGGCGTCTTCCTCGCCCTCGGCGCCGCCCTGGAGTTCGGCACCCGGGAGCTGACCCCCGAGGCGCGGGAGCTGCTCGGCGGCTCGCTGTCGATCGCCGCGGCGGCCCTGATGAGCTGGACGGTCTTCCGGATCAGGCACGCGGTGCTCCGGGGGACGGGGGACGCGGCGCTCGGCTCGAAGGCGGGGGGCGCGGCGCTCGGCGCCGGGGCGGGCGTGCTGGCCGTCACCGCCTTCCTGGCGGTGGGCCGCGAGGGACCGGAGACGGCGCTCTTCGTGTGGTCGTCGGTGCGGGCGGTCTCGCCGAGCGGCGCCGGCGGCTCGTTCGAGCCCCTGACCTGGGTCCTCCTCGGCCTGCTCACGGCGGTCCTCCTCGGCCTGCTCCTCCACCGGGTCGCCGTGCGGACCGGTCCGGCGGGGCTCCTCACCCGTACCGGCGGGGCGCTGCTCGTGGTGACGGCCGGAGTCCTCGCGTCCGGCGTGCGGGACCTCCAGGACGCGCGCCTCCTCGGCGGCCTCGCGGACACGGCCTTCGACGTCTCGTCGGCGGTGCCGCCGGACGGCTGGTCCGGCACGTTCCTCGGCGGCGCGTTCGTCTTCCAGCCGGACCCGACGGTCCTTCAGGTCACGGTGTGGGCGCTGTATCTGGTCCCGGCGCTCGCGCTGTTCCTGTCCCCGATAGGGTCGGGTCCGTCCGCGCGGGTGAAGAAGCAGAAGGCGACCGATGAGCAGGCTGAGGGTGGGGCGAGCGCCGGGACGACCGCGTGAGCGGCGGCCGGCACGGCCGGTGAGGCTGCTCGCGGCGACGGCGGCCGTGACCGCCCTGGCGCTGGCGGCGAGCGGCTGCGTGACGGTGCACGGCGAGCTGGCGCTGCTGCCGCCGGCGACGGAGGCCGAGGCGGCGAAGGCGGTGGCGGAGTTCACGAGCGCCTTCAACCGCGCCGACAAGGCCAACGATCCCTCCCTGAACGCGGACCGGGTCACGGGACCGCTCGGGGAGATAAACCAGGCGGGGCTGCGCGCCCGGGCGATCACCGACCCGGACGGCAACGGGGAGCACCGGCCGCTGGCGCTGACGGACGCGCGCTTCCTGCTGCCCCGCAAGGCGGGCTGGCCGCGCTGGTTCGTCGCGGACGTCGACTCCGACCGGGACGTCGACCAGGGGCCCAAGGACCAGCGCTGGCTGCTCGTCTTCGTGCGCAACGGCCCCCAGGAGCGCTGGGAGGCCGCCTACCTCAGCATCCTCAAGGCGACCGAGGTGCCGGAGTTCGCCGAGGAGGAGGGGTACGCGGTGCCGGTCGACGCGGACGCCGACGCGCTGGCGGTCGCGCCCGGGAAGCTCGGCGCGGAGTACGTCGCGTACCTGAAGGACGGGAAGCCGGGGGCGTTCGCGGCCGGTCCGCACACCAGCGAGTGGCGGGCGCAGCGGGCGAGGACCGCCGCGCGGCCGGGGCTCGCCACCCAGTACGCGGACCGGGTCGCCGACCGGGGGGACTTCGCGCCGCTGGGCCTGCGGACCCGGGACGGGGGCGCGCTGGTCTTCTTCGCGACGCGTTACTTCGAGCGGCAGACGGCGGCACCGGGCTACCGGCCGAAGGTGCCCCGGGACGTGAAGGCGCTGATGACCGGCGAGGTGAAGAACACGGTCACCCGGGAGTGGGTGTCCAGCCAGTCGGTCCTGGTGAAGCCGGCGGGCACGGACCGGGGCGGGGTCACGATCACGGGCCGGCTCCAGGGCGTGGTGGGCGCGGTGGGCTCGTAACGCTCCGGTCGCGCCTTCCCGGTGTTCCGACCGGGGCCGGCGGGTCAGCGGGTCAGCGGCCAGGCGATCTCGTGGGCCGCGTGTCCGCCGTCGCCGTCCGCCCCGCGCGCGGCCGCGTGGCGGGCGCAGGCGTCCTGGAGGGTCTCCAGGAGGTTCAGCGGGTCGGGCAGCGGGTGCTCGGGGCCGCGGACCCAGGCGACCACCGGGTGGGCGTCCTCGTCGCCGGGGAGCCGGGCCGGGGGGACGAGGACGTAGCTGCCGCGGCAGTGCCAGCGGAGCCCCGGGTGCTCGTCCATGGTCTCCGGGTGGCAGTCGAGCTCACAGGGCCACCACTCGTCCTCGTCCTCGGGGGTGCCGCGGGTGGCGGTGAAGAAGAGCATCCGGCCGCCGTCGGGGCCTTCGGCCGGGTACTGGGCGACGGGGCCGACCTCGACGCCCTCGGCGAGGAGGCGCTCCAGGGCGGCCCGGCCGGCGGCCAGCGGCACGTCGAGGACATCGTGGACCATGCCGGTGGCGGTGATGAAGTTCGCCCCGGGCTCGTTGCGCGCCCAGCGCTCGATCTGGCCCCGGTCGGTGGTCGACTGGGTCTGCCAGGCGAAGGAGACGGGGTGCCGGGCGGGGGTGGGACAGCCGATCCGCTCGCAGGAACAGCTGTAGCCGACGGGGTACGCGGCGGGGGCCAGGGGCAGCCCGGCTGCGGCGACGGCCAGGAGCAGCTTCTCGCGGTCGTTCTCGTCCTCGGCCGCGCTGCGTTTGGGACGCCTGCGCAGCCACTGCGCGAGTCTGCTCTCCGTGCCGCGGTAGCGGCCGATGCCGTCGCCCATCTATCCCCTCACAACCTCGCGCTCGCCCGTTCGGCTCTGCCCATGGTCCCACCATCCTGCGCCCTGGGTGACCGGAGTGCGGAACCGGGGTGCTCCCCGGCCCCTCAGCCCCTCGGGGCGAGACCGCGCAGGACGTGGTCGACCAGGGCGTCCGCGTAGGCGTGGGTGAGCGGCAGGGTGCGGTGGATCCACCGGTGGTGGAGGGGGCCGACCAGGAGTTCGACGGCGAGCCGGGGGTCGGTGCCGGGGTCCACGTCACCGGCTTCCCGGGCCGCCTCGACACGGCGTGCGTAGTGCTGGAGCTGGGGTTCGAGCAGCGCGGCGGTGAAGCGGGCGCCGAGGTCGGGGTCGACGATCCCCTCGGCGGCGAGGGCGCGGGTGGGGGCCTCGAAGGCGGGGTCGTTCATCTCGTCGACGGTGGCGCGCAGGACGCGCTTCAGGTCGGCGGCGAGGTCGCCGGTGTCGGGGATCTCACTTCCGGAGCCGCCTCCGGCGGCCTCGGCGGCCCGGGCCTGGAGGTCGAGGAAGGCGTCGAGGAGGACGGCCGCGCGGGAGGGCCACCAGCGGTAGATGGTCTGCTTGCCGACGCCGGCGCGGGCGGCGATGCCCTCGACGGTGGTCTTCGCGTAGCCGTTCTCGGAGACGAGGGCGAGGGCGGCGTCGAAGATGGCGCGACGGGAGCGTTCGCTGCGGCGGGAGGCGTCGGGGAGGGTCCTGGCCCCAGGCGGGGACACGGGTACGGACACGGATCCCGGCGCGGTCGCGGAGCTGGGCCCGGGCTCGGCGCCCGGCCCGGTTCTGCCGTCGGGATCGGAACCGGGGCCGGGGCCGGGGCCGGGCATGGACTTGGGCTTGGGCATGGGGCCAATCTAGCCGCGGCCGAGACGGCGCGTCTCGCCGTGGCGGGTGGTGCGCGAACCACCCGAACGGTCCACTGCGCCGAGGGCCCCGAGGGCGGACCATGGGGTCCACCGCACCTCGGTGCTTCCGCCCGTCCGTCCGTGAGGAGCCCTTCTTGCGCACCACTCCGCGCTCGCCCTCGCCCCGCCGTTACCTGATGTGCCCACCCGCGCACTTCACGGTGACGTATTCCATCAACCCCTGGATGGATCCCACGAAACCGGTCGACCTGCCGCTCGCCCTCGCCCAGTGGGAGGACCTGCGGGACCGCTACCGCGCGCTCGGCCACACCGTGGAGGTGCTGGAGCCGGACCCGGCGCTCCCGGACATGGTCTTCGCGGCGAACGGCGCGACCGTCGTCGGGGGCCGGGTCCTCGGCGCGCGGTTCGCGTACCCGGAGCGCGCGGCCGAGGCCGACGCGCACCTGGACTGGTTCCGCCGCAACGGCTGGGCGGAGGAGGACCTGGGGATCCCGCAGCACGTGAACGAGGGCGAGGGGGACTTCGCCGTCACCGCCTCCTGGATCCTCGCCGGGCGCGGCTTCCGCGCCAGTCCGCTGTCCCACGGCGAGGCGCAGGAGTTCTTCGGGCGTCCGGTGATCGGCCTGGACCTGGTGGACCCGCGCTACTACCACCTGGACACGGCGCTGTGCGTCCTGGACGACGCCGGTGACGAGGTCATGTACTACCCCGGCGCCTTCTCGCCCGGCAGTCGGGCGGTGCTGGCCCGGCTCTTCCCGGACGCCCTGGTCGCGACGGAGGAGGACGCGGCGGCTTTCGGGCTCAACGCGGTGAGCGACGGGCGGAACGTCCTGCTGCCGCAGGCGGCGGTGGGCCTCTTCGAGCCGCTGCGCGACCGGGGCTTCGAGCCGGTCGGCCTGGACCTGAGCGAGCTGCTCAAGGGCGGCGGCAGCGTGAAGTGCTGCACCCAGGAGCTGCGCCCCTAGGGGCCGGTACGACCCTGGGGGACCCGTACCGGCCCTCGGGGACCCGTACGGCGCGGACCGTCGCCCCCGCACCACACCGTGGTGCGGGGGCGACGGCGCGAAGGCGCCACCGGGCACCCCCTAGGGCCCGTCCGTGCCCCCCGGCACGAAGGCGCCCGCCGCCGCCGCGGCCAGGGCCGCCGTGACGGCCCGTTCGGCGTCGGCGGGAACCGGCTCCTCGTGGGTGACGGCGAAGCGGTAGTAGAGCGGGGCGGAGACCGCGCGGAGCAGTTCGAGCGGGTCGGTGCCGGCTGGGAGTTCGCCCCGGGCCACGGCCCGCTCCGCCACCGGGGCCCACTCGGCCAGGCGGGTGCGGTAGAAGCCGCCCAGGGCGCGCGCGCACTCCTCGTCGCAGGCGGCCGCGGCGATGACGGCCCGGAAGACGGCGCCCATCCGGGGGTCGGTGAGGGTCTCCAGGACGAGCGCGGCGTTGGCCCGCAGGTCGCCCGCGAGGCCGCCGGTGTCGGCGGCGGGCAGGGACTGCTCGGCCATGTCGTCCAGGAGGTCGGCGACCAGGCCGACCGGGGAGCCCCAGCGGCGGTAGACGGTGGTCTTGCCGACGCCCGCGCTCGCGGCGACCTGGTCCATGTTCAGCGTGTGGAAGCCGGAGGCCGCCAGGGCGTCCTGCGTGGCGTCGAGGACGGCGCGGCGGACCTTGGCGGTGCGCCCGCCGGGGCGCCGGGTGCCGGGCACGGCCGACGGGTCCTCGCCCGAGGCCGGCGCCCCCTCGCCCGAGGCCGGCGCCCCCTCGCCCGAAGCCGGCACCCCTTCGTCCGGAGCCGACGAGCCCTCGCCCGAAGCCGAAGCCGAAGCCGAAGCCGGCGGACCCGTGCCCGAAACCGACCGACCCGTGCCCGGAGCCGACGAGCCCCCGCCCAAACGGGAATTCTGTTCCATTAGTGCTCCTCACTCTGCTACCGTCTGCGTCATCTTAACGGAACTTCCGTCCCTTTAAGGGGTCCCGCTCATGACTGCCCTCGACACACCGCCCGTCCCGGCCGCCTCCAAGGCCACCGCCGCCCCCCGCATGGACGGCCGCATGCGGCTCGTCCTCGTCGTCCTCCTCGTCGCCCAGTTCATGCTGGCCGTCGACTTCTCGATCCTGAACGTCGCCCTGCCCGTCATCGGGGAGGGACTCGGCTTCTCGCTCGGCGGCCTCCAGTGGATCGCCACCGCCTTCGCCCTCTCCGCCGCCGGCTTCACCCTCCTCTTCGGGCGCGTCGCCGACCTCCTCGGCCGCCGCCGGGTCTTCCTCGGCGGCATGGCCGTCCTCGGCGCCGCCTCGCTCGCCGGAGGCCTCGCCACCACGCCCGAAGTGCTCATGGCCGCCCGCGTCGCCCAGGGCCTCGCGACCGCCGCCGTCACCCCCGCCGGGCTCGCGCTGCTGACCTCCGCCTTCCCCGAGGGGCCGCTGCGGGACAAGGCCCTCGGCCTCAACGGCGCCCTGATGTCCGCCGGGTTCACCACCGGAGCCGTCCTCGGCGGGGTCCTCACCGACCTGCTCTCCTGGCGCTGGGCCTTCTTCGTCAACGTGCCGGTCGCCCTCGCCGTCCTGCTCGTCGCCCCCGCCGTCGTCAAGGAGAGCCGCCCGGCCGAGCGGCCCCGCCTCGACGTCCCCGGCGCGATCGCGGTCACCGGCGGGCTCCTCGCCCTCGTCTACGGACTGACCGCCGCCGGCGAGCACGGCTGGACCGACCCCGGCGTCCTCGTCGCCCTGGTCGCGGCCGCCGTCCTGCTCGCCGCCTTCCCGTTCGTCGAGCGGCGCTCCGCCGCGCCCCTCGTCCCGCTCCGGATCCTGAAGCGCCGCACGGTCGTCTGGGGCAACCTCGCCGGGCTCGTCGCCTTCGCCACCGAGACCTCGCTGGTCTTCCTGATGACGCTGCACCTCCAGGACGTCCTGGGCTTCTCCCCGCTCGCCGCCGGCCTCTCCTTCGGCGTCCTGGGCGCGGGCACGGTCCTCGGCGGACTGCTCGCCCCCCGCTTCATCGGCCGGTTCTCGCCCCGTACCGCCCTGATCGCCGGCGGGGTCCTCCAAGCCGTCGCGACCCTCTCCCTCGTCGGCATCGGGGACGACCGGAGCACGTACGGGCTGCTGCTCGCCGCCACCTTCGCGGGCGGCGTCGGCAACATGCTCGCCATCGTCGGCTTCATGGTGACGGCCACCTCGGGCCTGCCCGACGCCGAGCAGGGCATGGCCACCGGCATCGCCACCATGACCCAGCAGGTCGGCATCACCCTGGGCACCCCGGTCATGAGCGCCGTGGTCGTCACCGCCGCCACGCTCCCCGACGGCATCGGCCGCGCGGTCCTCGTCAACGCGGCCGTCGTCCTCCTCGCCGTCCTCGCCCCGGTGTTCCTGCTGCGCGGGAGCCGCCGGTAGCCGGGCGGCGGGTCCCTCAGGACCCGTCCGCCTCCGGCGGCCACGGGTCGCCCCACTCCGCGTCACGGGCCTGCTTGTAGAGGGGCCCGTGACGCTTGGTGACGGTGTCGCGGGAGAGGCCCTCGGAGTCGCAGAGCTCCAGCTGGACCAGGCCCTTGCGGATCTGCGGCCTGCGGACGATCCGGGCGGCCGCCGGGGTCACCGGGAACCGGGTGGCGGCCACGTACGCGTACTTCTCGTCCTCGTACGGCAGCGAGCCGCCCTTCACCTGCCGGTGCAGCGAGGAGCGGCTGACCCGGGCCGAGAAGTGGCACCAGTCCGTGCCGGGCGCGATCGGGCAGGCGCCGCTGTGCGGGCAGGGCGCGGCGACGGCGAACCCGGCGTCGACGAGCAGGGTGCGGGCCGCGATGATCCGCTCGTAGCCGTCCGGGGTGCCCGGCTCGACCACCACGACGGCCTGCGCGGCGCGGGCCGCCTCGGTGACGAGCGAGGCGCGGTCGGCTCCGGTCAGCTCCTTGAGGACGTACGAGACGGTGACCAGGTCCGTGTCGGCGAGGCGCAGCGCGCCGCCGATCCGCTCGCGCCGCCACTCCGCGTCGAGGACGCCGCCGGCCAGCTCGCGGCCGAGCGCGAGGGCGGGCTCGGCCCAGTCGAGGACGGTGGTGCGGGGCGGGGCGTCGCCCCAGGCCTCCGCGACGGCCCAGCTCGCCGCGCCCGTGCCGCCGCCGACGTCGGTGTGGGTACGGGGCTCCCAGTCGGGCGCGGCCTCCCGCAGGGCGTCCAGGGCTCCCCGTACCGCCTCGAAGGTCGCCGGCATCCGGTACGCGGCGTACGCGGCGACGTCCGAGCGGTCGCGGAGCACGGGGGCGTCCGTCGGGGTGGTGCCCCGGTAGTTGGCGATCAGCCGTTCGACGGCCTGGGCGGTCCGGTGGGGCGGCAGGCCGCCGAGGAGCCCGGCGAGGGCGGCGCGCAGGGAGTCGGCGGAGGGGGCGGAGGCGTTCACCGAGACAGTCTAGGCGGCCGGGTCCTGGGTCTTTCCCGGTCCGGCGGGCCCGGCCGTCGGCTTCCGCCACGGGCGGCACAGGCCCAGGAAGCAGGCCAGGGCGAGGGCGGCGCAGGTGAGCTGGACGACGGCCATCGGGACGGCCGTGTGCTCGCCCGCGATGCCGACGAGCGGGGAGGCGACGGCGCCGACGAGGAAGGATGTGGTGCCGAGGAGGGCGGAGGCGGACCCGGCGGCGTGCGGGGTGCGCATTAGGGCCTGGGCGTTGGTGTTCGGCATCGCGAGGCCCATCGCGGACATCAGGACGAAGAGCCCGGCGGCCACGGGCACGAGCCCGACCTCGCCGAAGACCCCGCCGGTCATGAGGAGCAGCGCGAGCGCGGCGAGGAGGATGGTGCCGAGGCCCCAGCCGAGCACCTTGTCGAGGCTGACGCGGCCGACGAGGAGCTTGCCGTTGATCTGGCCGACGATCACGAGGCCGACGGAGTTGAGGCCGAAGAGCAGGCTGAAGGTCTGCGGCGAGGCGCCGTAGATCTCCTGCACGACGAACGGCGACGCGGAGATGTAGGCGAAGAGGACGGCGAAGGCGAGGCCGCCGGTCAGCATGTAGCCGGTGAAGACCCGGTCCGCGAGGAGCCCCCGCATGGTGCGCAGGGCCTGCCCGACCCCGCCCTCGTGCCGCCGCTCGGGCGGCAGCGTCTCGGCGAGGAAGCGGTGGACGACGAGGGTGAGCAGGACGCCGACGCCGGTGAGGACGTGGAAGACGCCCCGCCAGTCGGTGATCCGCAGGATCTGTCCGCCGATGAGCGGGGCGACGATCGGGGCGACGCCGGAGATCAGCATCAGGGTGGAGAAGAAGCGCGCCATCTCGACGCCGTCGTAGAGGTCGCGGACGACGGCGCGGGCGATGACGATGCCGGCGGCGCCCGCGAGGCCCTGGAGCAGCCGGAAGCCGATGAGGGCCTCGGCGGTGGGCGCGAGGGCGCAGGCGGCGGTGGCGAGGACGTACACGACCATGCCGGCGAGCAGCGGGCGGCGGCGTCCCCACTTGTCGCTCATGGGGCCGACGACGAGCTGGCCGAGGGCCATGCCGGCGAGGCAGGCGGTGAGGGTGAGCTGAATGGTGGCGGCGGGGGCGCCCAGCGCGCCGGTGACCTCCGGCAGGGCCGGGAGGTACATATCCATGGAGAGCGGGGGGAGGGCGGTGAGGCCGCCCAGGACGAGGGTGACGAGCAGGCCGGCCCGGCGGGCGGCGGTGACGCCGGGGGCGGCGGGCGCGGGAGCGGCGGGGTCGGCGGTCGCGGCGGGGACACCGGCGGCGGCGAGGGCGCCGGGCGCGTCGGGAGCGACGGCACCCGTCTCGTCTATGTTCCCTTGTGTTGTCTTCTGACCGCTCTCCGGCATCGACCGCTCCATTTCGTTGAAACCTTGCCTATGCTCTCAGCTCGACCGGCATGGTCGAGACCTCTGCGAGACGGGCGGGGACATGGGGACGGGTGGGCACATGGGTGGGAAGGTGCGCTGGGGGATCCTGGCGACGGGCGGCATCGCGGAGCGGTTCACCACCGACCTGCTGACGCTCGACGACGCCGAGGTGGTGGCGGTGGCGTCCCGCAGCGACGCGCCCGCGAAGGCCTTCGCGGAGCGGTTCGGGATACCGAGGGCGTACGGGGAGTGGGCCGGGCTCTTCGCCGACGAGGACGTCGACGTGGTGTACGTGGCGACCCCGCACCACGCCCACCGGACGGCGGCCGGCCTCGCCCTGGAGGCGGGCAAGGCGGTGCTCTGCGAGAAGGCCCTCACGCTCAACGCCCGGGAGGCGGCCGAGCTGGTCGCCCTCGCCCGGGACCGCGGCCTCTTCCTGATGGAGGCCATGTGGATGTACTGCAACCCGATGATCCGGCGGATCGCGGAGCTGGTGCGCGACGGGGCGGTCGGCGAGGTCCGCACGGTCCAGGCCGACTTCGGGCTCGCGGGCCCGTTCGCGGCCGACCACCGGCTGCGGGACCCGAAGACGGGCGGCGGAGCGCTGCTCGACCTCGGGGTGTACCCGGTGTCGTTCGCGCAGCTCCTGCTCGGCGAGCCGGACTCGGTCCAGGCGCACGCGCTGCTCTCGCCGGAGGGCGTCGACCTGAACACGGGGATGCTCCTCGGCTGGTCCGGCACGGGCGCGTCGGCCCTGCTGTCCTGCTCGATCGCCGCGGACACCCCGCTGACGGCCTCGGTGACGGGTTCGCTCGGCCGGATCGACGTGCCGCGCGGCTTCTTCTTCCCCGAGCGGTTCACCCTGCACCGCGAGGGCGCCGAGCCGGAGGAGTTCGTGGCGGAGGCCGATCCGAACGGCTTCCGGCACGAGGCCGCCGAGGTGACGCGCTGCCTGCGGGCGGGCGAGAAGGAGTCCCCGCTGGTGCCGCTGGACGGCTCGCTCGCGGTGATGCGGACGCTCGACGCGGTACGGGACCGCATCGGCGTCCGCTATCCCGGGGAGTGACCTTCGCACGGGGTACTACGCCGGGGTGAGCCCCGGGTTCCCCGCCTCGGTGACGAAGGAGGCGGCGGTGGTGACGGGGGCGCCCGGGGTCGTCACGTACGGGACCGTACGGAAGTCGGCGCGGGCGCTCTCGCGGTCGAGGGAGACCTTCACGTAGCCCCGCCGCCCGTTGAAGAACCGCAGGTGCGGATTGGCCTGCATGAGCTTGTCGTAGTTCGAGGGGCGGTCGGCGCCGTCCTTGCCGCTGGTGATCGAGGTGGTGACGATCTCGGTGCCGACGGTCCGGGAGGCCGGGTCGCGGAAGTCGGCCTTGAGGTCGAGTCCGTAGGAGACGTGCACGTCGCCGGTGAGCACCATTAGGTTCTCGACGCCGGCGGCCTCCGCGCCCGCCAGGATCCGCTGCCGGGAGGCCGGGTAGCCGTCCCAGGAGTCCATGGAGAGCTTGAAGTCGGCGGTGGGGCGGTCACGGCGCTCGGCGAAGACGACCTGCTGCGGCAGCAGGTTCCAGCGGGCCCGGGAGCGGCGCCAGCCGTCGAGCAGCCAGCGCTCCTGGGCGGCGCCGGTCAGGGTGCGCGACGGCTCCTCGGACTCGGGCCCCGGGACCTGCCAGCCGTCGCCGTACGCCTGGTCGGAGCGGTACTGGCGGGTGTCGAGGATGTCGAACTGCGCGAGGCGCCCGAAGCTCAGGCGCCGGTACAGCCGCATGTCGGGGCCGTCGGGGAGCTGGGGGCGGCGCAGCGGCTGGTGCTCCCAGTAGGCGCGGTAGGCGGCGGCGCGGCGGAGCAGGAACTCCTCGGGCGGGACGGTGTTCTCGGGGGTGTCGCCCGCGTAGTTGTTCTCGGTCTCGTGGTCGTCCCAGGTGACGACGAAGGGGTGGGCGGCGTGCGCGGCCCGCAGGTCGGGATCGGTCTTGTAGAGGGCGTAGCGCAGCCGGTAGTCCTCCAGGGTGAGCGTCTCGCGGTTGAACAGCTCCGGCAGCACGCGGTCGGTGTAGGCGCGGGCGCCGCCGACGGAATTGACCGCGTACTCGTACAGATAGTCGCCGAGGTGGAGGACGATGTCCACGTCCTCCTGGGCGAGGTGGCGGTGGGCGGTGAAGTGGCCGTCGTGGTACGCCTGGCAGGAGACGGCGGCGAACGAGAGCGCCGCGGTGCGGGCGCCGGGGGCGGGGGCGGTGCGGGTGCGGCCGACCGGGCTGGTCCAGGCACCGGTGCGGAAGCGGTAGAAGTAGGCGCGGCCGGGTTCGAGATGCTCGACCTCGACGTGGACGGTGTGCCGGAACTCGGGGTGGGCGGTGGCGGCCCCACGCCGCGCGACGCGCCGGAAGCGCTCGTCGTGGGCGAGCTCCCAGTGGACGGTGACCCGCCGGTCGGGCAGTCCGCCGCCGGGCTCGAAGGGGCGGGGCGCGAGCCGGGTCCAGAGCAGGACGGAGCCGGGCTGGGGGTCGCCGGAGGCGACGCCCAGGGTGAACGGGTCCTCGGTGACGCGCCGGGCGTCGAGCTCGGCGGCGGCCGCGGAGCCGGCGGCGGGCAGCTGGGTGGCGAAGGCGAGCGCGGCGGCGGCGCCGGTGACGGTGAGGAACCGCCGCCGCCCGAAGTGCCGCGCGGCGTCCCGGAGTTCCTGGTGATGCTCATGTGTCCGACTCATGTGCCCCTCCCCTGACAGATGCTGTGCGCTCGTCATTCGAGGGGGCCGGGGCGACCACGTGTTGTCGGGTACAGGACATCCACGTGTCGGACGGATGAGTTCACGGTGCACGCGTCTCGCGTACGCTGCGCGCCCATGAGCATCGCAGTGGTGACGGGAGCGGGTTCGGGCATCGGCCGGAGCGTGGCCCGCGCGCTCGCGGCGGCGGGCTGGTCGGTGGCGCTCGCGGGCCGCCGGGCGGAGCCCCTGGAGGAGACGGCGGCGGCCCTCCCGGACGGGGACTTCCTGTGCGTCCCGACGGACGTGACGTCGGAGACGGAGGTGGCGGCCCTCTTCTCCTCGGTACGGGACCGCTACGGGCGCGTGGACCTGCTCTTCAACAACGCGGGGACGTTCGCGGGCGGCGGGACCCCGGTCGAGGACCTGGACCCGGCGACCTGGCGGGCGGTCGTCGACGTCAACCTGACGGGCGCGTTCCTGTGCGCGCAGGCGGCCTTCCGGGCCATGAAGGAGCAGGACCCGCAGGGCGGCCGGATCATCAACAACGGCTCCATCTCGGCCCACGTGCCGCGCCCGCACTCGATCGCGTACACGGCGACGAAGCACGCGATGACGGGCCTGACGAAGTCCCTGTCCCTGGACGGGCGTCCGTACCGGATCGCCTGCGGCCAGCTCGACATCGGCAACGCGGCGACCGACATGACGGCCCGCATGCAGACCGGCATCCTCCAGGCGGACGGCCGGCTGGCCCCGGAGCCGGTGATGGACGCGGCGGACGTGGCGGCGACGGTGGTGCACATGGCGGGGCTGCCGCTGGAGGCGAACGTGCAGTTCGCGACGGTGATGGCGACGGCGATGCCGTACGTCGGCCGGGGCTGAGGCACGGGGAGGGGGCGGCGGGGTCCTCGTCGGCCCACCGCCCTCTGCGCCCTTCCTACGCCTGTCCGGTCTCGAACCGGGCGATCCTCCCGTCCTCGACGGTGAACCGCCAGCGGGTCCGCATCTCGCCCCAGGTGTCGTTGCGGTAGCGGGCGACGAGGTCGCGCCCGTCGGCCTTCTGGGACTCGACCTCCATGTGACCGCGCGAGGAGAAGACCTCCTTCTCGGTCCACTCGTCGAGGTCCCGCTCGGAACCGTCGTCGGACATGGTGGCACCGGGCGTGAGGGCCGCCCGGAAGGCCTCCTGGTCGTTGGCGTTGAGGGCCGCGACGAAGGCGCGCACGGCCGGGTCGGAGAGCTGCTCCACGGGAATGGTCATGCCCTACCCGTACACCGCCCGCCCCACCGATCCCCCGGAACCGGGCCGCGTCCCCCGGCGTGTCAGCGGGCGGGCTGGGCCACCTGGGCGAGCGGAGAAACGGTCCGGCCCGGCGGCTCGTGCCGCCGGGCCGGACCGACCTGTCAGTGGGCCGGCAAGTCGCCGTTCCCCTGTGTCACTGGGGCGGCGTGTCCTGGTCACGGCCCATCTGCTGCTTGAGCCTGTCCTGGGCCGTGTCGACCTGGCCGCTGTACTTGCCCTGACTCTTCTCGTCGACGAAGTCCCCTGCCTTGTCGACGCCCTTCCCGGCCTGGTCCTCGTGGCCCTTGAGCGCCTGCTTGAGCTTGTCCAGCATCGACATCGCGGTACTCCTCGAAGTCTGTCCGTCAACGGGCACCTCCAAGGGTCCCCCCTCACCGCCCCGGCCGCATCCGCGCAGCCCGCGACTTCAAAGGAAGGGCCCTGACCTGCGATTTCGCGGTCGAGGGCCCTGAGGGGCGGCAGACGAGTCGGGCTGTACGCCGGGTTCTGTCCCCCGGGACCTCGCGGTCGTCGGGGTGACGGCCATCCATCTAGGGCCGGCGTTGCCGCCGGCCTCCTGCGGTCTACCCGCGGACTCGGGCGAGCAGCCCTCGAACATCCGCGCAGGGACACCGGGGTGTCCCCTCTTGACCTTGCTCCGAGTGGGGTTTACCTAGCCGCCTGAGTCGCCTCAGGCGCTGGTGGTCTCTTACACCACCGTTTCACCCTTACCGAGGACCGAGGTCCCCGGCGGTCTGTTTTCTGTGGCACTGTCCCGCGGGTCACCCCGGGTGGCCGTTAGCCACCACCCTGCTCTGTGGAGCCCGGACGTTCCTCGGGAGGATCCGAGGATCCCCACGCGGCCGCCCGCCCGGCTCGTCTGCCGTGCCGACCATGCTACCCGCCGCGCCGGCCCGTCCTTGACCCTGCCGCAGCGTCAGGGTTTCTACTGGGCCCCATGCGTATCGGCGAGATCGCCGCCCTGGTCGGGGTCACCCCCCGGGCCGTGCGGCACTACCACCAGTCCGGGCTGCTGCCCGAGCCCGCGCGGCGGGCCAACGGGTACCGGGAGTACGGCGTCCGGGACGCCGTCCTGCTGGCCCGGATCCGACGCCTCACCGAGCTGGGGCTCGGCCTCGACGAGGTGCGGGACGTGCTCGCGGGCGACGAGGGGCGCGGGCTCGTGGAGGTCCTGGAGGAGCTGGCCGACGACCTCGCCCGGCAGGAGGCCGTGCTGCGGGAGCGGCGGAAGCGGCTCGCCGCCCTCCTGGACGACGCCCGCGCCGGGCGGCTGCCCGCCGACGGGCCCGTCTCGCCCGAGTTCGCCGCGCTCCTGGCCGGCCTGGGCGAGCTGCCCGCGTCCCCCATGGCCGTGAAGGACCGGCAGGTCCTCGCCCTGCTCGACGCCGTCGTGCCGGAGGAGGACCGGGCGCGCCTGATGGAGTCCCTGCGCGGGGCGGCCTCGTCCGCGCACGAGGTGTACGCGCTCTTCGACGCCCTGGAGGACGCCGCGCCGGACGATCCCCTCGTGGGCGGGGCCGCCCGGGTGCTCGCGGACTCCCTGGCGGACATGCCCGGGGTCAAGCTGCCGGAGGGCACGGCGGAAGGCCGCGACTCCGGGCTCCTCCTCGCCGACGCGGTCTTCGCGGACCTCTCCCCCGCCCAGGAGGCGGCCGTACGCCTCGCGGTACGGCTCGTCCGGGAACGGCAGGAGGGGGCTTCGTGACGTCCGTACGTCCGCGTCGGGGACGGGGACGGGGGCGGCAGGGGGGACCCGTGACGTCCCCGCGCCCCCTCCGGCTCCTCGCCTACGCCGTCCTCCCCCTCGAACTCGTCCTCGTCATCTGTCTCGCCGGCGGCGTGCGGATACCCGCCCCCGTCCTGGGCCTCGTCGAGGTCCTCGTGGCGGGGCTCCTCCTCGCCGAGTGCCTGGCCTATCTGCGGCTGCGGCGGAGCGGGCTCTCGCGGCGGGACGCCGTGGCGGAGCTGGTGCCCGGGCCCGTGCTCCGGCTCCTCGGGCACGAGCTGCGGCTGCTGGCGAGCCTGGGGCGGTGGGTCGCGCGCCGGCCGCATGGGACCGCCGGCGCGGACGGCGTCTTCCCGCACGCCCGCGACCAGGCGGCGCTGATGTACGGCTTCGCGTTCGTCTGCGTGGTCGAGACCGTCGGCATGTCGTACCTGCTCGCCCGCTGGCCCGTCGTCCACGGGATCGTCCTCGTCCTGGACGTCTACACCGTGCTCTTCGTCCTCGGTCTGCACGCCGCCTCCGCGACCCGCCCGCACGTCCTCGCCGACGACGTCCTGCGGCTGCGGCAGGCCGCCCACGTCGACCTGCGGATCCCGCTCGACCGGATCGCGTCCGTACGGCGCGAGACGCTGTTCTCCCACGGCAAGGCCGACGGCGAGCTGAACCTCGCCGTCGGCGCGCAGACCTCCGTCACCGTCGAGCTGACCGAACCGGTCGACGCGCCCCGGCTGTTCGGCGCTCCCCGGTCCGTACGGGTCGTCAGGGTCCACGCCGACGACCCGCACGCCCTGTACAGGGCGGTGAACGAGGCGCTCACGCGGGCGCGAACAGCACCTTCGCCCGGCCCGGGTCCGCTTCCGCGAGTCTGACCCGCAGCCACTCCCCCAGCGGCAGCGGGGAGTCGCCGCCCGCGATCCGGGCGACCACCGCCGGGTCGTCCAGGTGGACGGTCCCGGTGGACGGTTCGCGCTCCTTGACGTCGATCACGTACGCGTCGAAGACCTCGCCGATCCGGTCCTTCAGGAGCGCCGCCTCGACGACGTCGACGCTCTCGCGCTCGACGGCGTTGGCGCGGCGCGAACCCGCGGCCATCTCGTCGGGGAGCGCGGGCAGCGCGGCCCGCACCCACTCGGGCGGCTCGTCCCCGGCAACCGCCGCCACGCACAGCTCGCTCGCGTACCGGTCGACGAGCCTGCGCAGAGGAGCGGTGCAGTGGGTGTACTCGTCGGCGACGGCGGCGTGCACGGCCGGGTCGGGAATGCGGCCGTCGGTGAAGACCGTGTACCCGGCGCCGCGCAGGAGGGTGGTGCACTCCTGGAGGAAGGCGGCGTGACGCGGGTTCGACGGGTCGGCGGAACGGACGACGTCGGCGTACGGGACGTGGTGCGGCCAGTCGACGCCGAGGGCCTGCGCGGAGCGGCGCAGCCGGGCCACGGCGCCGTCGGGCGCGGTGGGGAGGGTGCGCAGGACGCCGGTGCCGGCGGCGGTCATCAGGTCGGCGGCGGCCATGCCGGTGAGCAGGGAGATCTGCGCGTTCCAGCTCTCGGAGGGGAGCGGGGCCCGGTAGGCGAGGTCGTAGCCGTGGTCCTTCTCGACGATCTCCTGCTCGGGGACGTCGAGGGAGATCCCGCCGCGCTCGATCTCGATGGCCTCGCGCAGGCGTCCGATCTCGCGCAGCAGGGCGACGGGCTCCTCGGCGGTGCCGGAGTCGAGCTGCCGCTGCACGCCCGCGTAGTCGAGCTTGGCGCGGCTGCGGACGAGGGCGCGGCGGACGTCGGTGGCGACCCTGCGCCCCTCGGCGTCGAGGTCGATCCGCCACAGCACGGCGGGGCGGACCTCGCCGGGGAGGAGGCTGGCGGCGTCCTCGGAGAGGACGGCGGGGTGGAGGGGGACCTTGCCGTCGGGGAAGTAGAGGGTGAGGACCCGGCGGTGGGCCTCGGCGTCGAGCGCGGAGCCGGGCGCGACGAAGGCGGCGACGTCGGCGATGGCGTAGTGGACGCGGTAGCCGCCGTCGGCCCTGCGGGCCAGGTGCACGGCCTGGTCGAGGTCGGTGGAGGAGGGCGGGTCGACGGTGAAGAAGGGCAGGTCGGTGGCGTCGTGCGCGGGGAGCCGGGGCGCCTTCGCGGCGGTCTCGGCCTCGGCGAGGACGGCGGGCGGGAAGTCGTCGGGGATCGCGAGCTCGGTGCGGAGTGCGCGCAGGGCGGCCCGCAGCGGAGCCTCGGCTGCGCCGGTCACGTGTATGGGGCGGCGGGGCATGGACCGAGCGTAGGGGGCGGGGGCGGGTCCGTCATTTCGGCGCGGGTCCTTGGACCGGCGGCGCGCTGCTGGCCGGTGGCGCTCCATGGTCCGGCCGCGCTCCGTGACCCGACGGCGCTCCAGGTCCGGCCGCGCTCCGTGATCCGACGCGCTCCATGGTCCGACGGCTCCCCGTGGGTGGGCCGCTCCCCGCGGACCGGCCGCGCCTGCGGGCCCGCCGCGGCTTTGTAGGCTGGGCGGCCGGGGCCGCACCCCCACCCCCGTCCGTACGAAGGAGAACCACCGTGCTCGTGCTGCTGCCGCCCTCCGAAGGCAAGGCTCCGTCGGGAAGCGGGGCGCCCCTCAAGCCGGAGTCGCTGTCCCTGCCGGGGCTCGCGGAGGCGCGGGCGGCGGTCCTGGACGAGCTGGTCGAGCTGTGCGCCGCCGACGAGGAGAAGGCCCGCGAGGTGCTCGGCCTGAGCGAGGGGCTGCGCGGCGAGGTCGCGAAGAACGCCGAGCTGCGGACGGCCGGCGCGCGCCCGGCCGGGGAGGTCTACACCGGCGTCCTGTACGACGCGCTCGGCCTGGCGACCCTGGACGCGGCGGCCCGGGAGCGGGCCGGGGACGCGCTCCTGGTGTTCTCCGGCCTGTGGGGCGCGGTGCGGGTGACCGACCGCATCCCGTCGTACCGCTGCTCGATGGGGATCAAGCTGCCGGGCCTCGGCACGCTCGGCGCGCACTGGCGGGGGCCGATGGCCTCCGTGCTGCCCGAGGCGGCCGGGGACGGCCTCGTCCTGGACCTGCGCTCGTCGGCGTACGCGACGGCGTGGCGGCCCAAGGGCGGGGTGGCGGCGCGGACGGCGACGGTGCGGGTGCTGCACGCGCCGACCCGGAAGGTGGTCAGCCACTTCAACAAGGCGACGAAGGGCCGGATCGTGCGGAGCCTCCTGGAGGCGGGCGCGGAGCCGGGCTCCCCGGCGGAGCTGGTGGAGGCGCTGCGGGACCTGCGGTACGTGGTGGAGGAGGGCGGGAAGGCGGGGGCGCTCGACGTCCTGGTGGACGAGATCCACTGAGCCCCGGTTGCATCCTGCGCAACGCTCGTTGCGACTGGCGCTCACCCTCGTCAGGATGAGGCCATGACGAGCGTGTTCGACCTTGCCCCGGAAGCCCCCGTCGTCCCCGTGGTGGTGATCGAGGACGCCGCCGACGCGGTCCCCCTGGCCCGCGCCCTGGTGGCCGGCGGGCTGCCGCTGATCGAGGTCACCCTGCGCACCCCGGCCGCGCTCGACGCCCTGCGGGCGATCGCGGACGGGGTGCCGGGGGCGGTCGTCGGCGCCGGGACCGTCGTCTCGGCGGCCGGGGTCGCGGACGCGGTCGGCGCCGGGGCCCGGTTCCTGGTCAGCCCCGGCTGGACCGGACGGCTGCTCGGCGCGATGCGGGAGTCGGGCGTGCCCTTCCTGCCGGGGGTCTCGACGGTCTCGGAGGTCGTGGCGCTGCTCGAACGGGGCGTGGACGCCATGAAGTTCTTCCCGGCGGAGGCGGCGGGCGGCGTCCCGTACCTGAAGTCCCTCGCGGGCCCGCTCCCGCAGGCCCGCTTCTGCCCGACCGGCGGCGTCTCGCCCGCCTCCGCCCCCGCCTACCTCGCCCTGCCGAACGTCGGCTGCGTCGGCGGTACGTGGATGCTGCCGCCCGACGCCCTCGCGGCCCGCGACTGGGCCCGGGTCGAGGCCCTCGCGCGCGAGGCGGCGGCGCTGCGGACGCCGGTCAGCGGCCGGTGACCTCCGCCGTGAGGTGGTCGGTCACCGGCCGGTAGCCGAGCCGCCGGTACAGGGCGTTGCTGGTGGGGTTGGCCAGGTCCGTGAAGAGCAGGACCCGCGCGGCCCCGGCGTCCCGGGCGGCGCGACTGACGGCGGCGGTGACCCCGGCGGCGTACCCGCGCCCACGGACGGCGGGCGGGGTGTAGACGAGGTGGACGCGGGACTGGCCCTCGGTCACGGGCGAGAAGCACGCCATGGAGACGGGCCGTCCGTCGGCCCCTTCCCAGAGCAGCAGCCGGCCGCCGGAGATCCGCTCCGTGACGGGTCCGGTGCAATCCTTCCCCGGCTCCTCGCCGATGTCGCGGACGAACTCCCGCGCCCAGGCGGCGGCGAGCGGCACGTCGGCCGCGGTGCCGACGCGGGCGCGCCCGGCGGGGGCCGGGTCCGGCGGGGTGAGCGTCCCGAGCCGGAAGAGCCGCATCCGGACGGTGGGGGTCCAGGGGCGGCCGATGGCCTCCGCGAACGCCTCGACGGCCGCCGTCTCGCCCCGTACGACCACCGGTCCCCCGTTCCCGGGGAGGTCCGGCGAGGAGGCGAGCGCGCGGGCCGCCTCCGGCGTCACCGTCCCGAAGGTCGGCTCCCCCGGCGCGGCCACCGCGAGCACCCCGGTGACCCGCCCGTCCGGCCCGGTCCACCAGCCGAGCCGCCCGGCCGTGTCCACGCGCGCGAGGAGGCCCGTGTTGCGGGCGGGCTCGGCGGACAGCAGGGCGCCGGCCGCCGCGCGGAAGACGGCGGGATCCTCGGTGAAGTGCCAGGTCATGGACGGTGATGGTGGTACGGGGGCGGGCCTCCCCGCCACCCGTTTTCCACCGTCCCCGCCGCCCTACCGGAGGTGCGAGGTGTCGTTGAGGAGGCGTACGGAGGCGTTGCCGTCCGCGTAGTAGGCGACGGCCGAGATCGAGGCGGCCGACAGCTCCATGCGGAACAGGGACTCCGGCGGGGCGCCGAGGGCGAGCCGGACCAGGGTCTTGATCGGCGTGACGTGGGTGACGAGGAGGACGGTGCGGCCCGCGTGGGCGGCGGTCAGCCGGTCCCGGGCCGCGGCGACGCGCCGGGAGACGGTCGCGAAGCTCTCCCCGCCGCCGGTCGGCGCGGCCTTCGGGGAGGCGAGCCAGGCGTCGAGGTCCTCGGGGTACCGCTCGCGGACCTCGCCGAAGGTCAGCCCCTCCCAGGCGCCGAAGTCGGTCTCCCGCAGGCCCTGTTCGATCCGCACGTCGAGCCCGAGGCGGGCGGCGACGGCGGCGGCGGTCTGCCGGCAGCGGGTCAGGGGCGAGCTGACGATCTCCTGGATCGTGCCCCGGGCGGCGAGCGCCGCGGCCACGGCCTCGGCCTGCCGCAGTCCGGCCGCCGACAGCTCGGGGTCGCTCCCCCCGCTCCCGGAGAACCGCTTCTCGGGCGTGAGCGCGGTCTCCCCGTGCCGCAGCAGCACGAAGGTCGCGGGCGCCCCCATGTCGGGCGCTCCCCAGCCCTGCTGGGAGGTGCCCTGCGGCTGTACGGAGGCGGGGGCGTCGGCCCGGGTGGCTCCGGTGGTGCGGGCCGCGGCGGCCGGGCCGGCCGCGTGGCCCGTCGACGCCAGGGCGCCGGCCTCGGCCTCGAAGTCGCCCGAGGCGACCGGGGCGGCCGAGGTCGCGGTGGCGTCCTCGGCGGCGAACAGTCCGTCGTCCGCGGTCGGCCAGGCACCCGCGCCCACGCCCGTACCTGTGCCCGCGCTCGTACCGGCGCCGGCCGTCGCCGAATCGGAGGTCCCGGACGTCCCGGCGGCCGGGGAGCCGGACAGTGCCGCCCGCGCCCGAGCCGCTCCCGCCCGCGCGTCGCCCGGCGGGCCCGACGGCGGCGGGGTGGCGGCGTTGCGGGCGGCCGAGGCGTCCAGGGCCGCCGTGGAGCCGGACGGCTCCCACTGGCGCCCGAGCCGCCCCGCGTCCATCGCCTCGTTCGCGAGCCGGTCCGCGTGCTTGTTCCGCTCGCGCGGGATCCACTCGTAGCGGACGCGGCCCGCCGGGAAGACCCGGCCGGCCTCGGCCGCGAGCGGCTTCATGTCCGGGTGCTTGATCTTCCAGCGGCCGGACATCTGCTCGACGACCAGCTTGGAGTCCATGCGGACGTGGACGGTGGCGTCCGGGAAGAGCTCCCGGGCCGTCTTGAGGCCCGCGACCAGGCCCTTGTACTCGGCGACGTTGTTCGTCGCCACACCGATGTACGCGGCGGCCTCGGCGAGCGTCTCGCCCGTCGCCGCGTCCAGGACCACGGCCCCGTACCCGGCGGGCCCCGGGTTGCCCCGGGAACCCCCGTCCGCCTCGACGACGAGCTCGCGCGCGGAGGTCATTACAGGCCGGACTCCGAGGTGCGGACGAGGATCCGGCGGCAGTTCTCGCACCGGACGACCGTGTCCCTGGCGGCGGCGCGGACCTCGTTCAGCTCGGTGATGTTGAGCTCGATGTGGCAGCCCTCGCACTTGCGCTGGTAGAGCCGGGCCGCGCCCACGCCGCCCTGCTGCTCGCGCAGCTTCTCGTACAGCTTGAGCAGGTCGGCCGGGACCGAGCCCGCGACGAGCTCGCGCTCCTTGGTGACGGAGGCGGTCTCGGCGTCCAGCTCGGCCTGGGCGGCGTCGCGGCGGGCCGTGGCGTCGTCGGTCTTGGCCTGGACGGCGGAGACCCGCTCGGTCAGCTCGGCGAGGCGCTCCTGGACCGACTCGCGGCGCTCCATGACCTCCAGGACGATCTCCTCCAGGTCGCCCTGGCGCTTGGCGAGGGAGACGATCTCGCGCTGGAGGTTCTCCAGGTCCTTCGGGGAGGAGACGGCGCCGGAGTCCAGGCGCTGCTGGTCGCGCGCGGCGCGCTGGCGGACCTGGTCGACGTCCTGCTCGGCCTTGGTCTGCTCGCGGCCGCAGTCGCTCTCCTCGGTCTGCGCGGCGACGAGCAGGTCGCGCAGCTGGTTGAGGTCCTTGGTGAGCGCCTCGATCTCGGCGTGCTCGGGCAGCGAGCGGCGCTTGTGGGCGAGCTGCTGGAGGCGGGTGTCCAGGGCCTGGACGTCGAGGAGGCGGATCTGGTCGGCGGGCGCGGCGTTCAGTTGGGGGCTCCAGGAGAAGAGGTGTGGTGGGAGGACCAGGGGTCGGTGACCGTCTTCGAGACGTGGACGCGGAGGTCCCAGCCGTGACGGTCGGAGATCGCGTCGAGCTGCGCGGCGGCCTGCTCGCACCAGGGCCACTCGGTGGCCCAGTGGGCGGCGTCGACCAGGCCCAGCGGAGTCCGCTGGGTGGCCTCGGAGACCGGGTGGTGGCGCAGGTCGGAGGTGAGGAAGGCGTCCACGCCCGCGGCGCGCACGGCGTCGAAGAGGCTGTCGCCGGAGCCGCCGCTGACGGCGACCCGCCGCACGAGCATGCCGGGGTCGCCGGCGACCCGGACGCCCTGCGCGGTGGCGGGCAGCCGCGCGGCGGCGCGGGCGGCGAACTCGGCGAGGGTCTCCGGGCGGTCGAGCTCGCAGATCCGGCCGAGGCCGTTCTCCGGGACGAGCGGGCCGGTGACGCGCAGGTCGAGGGCGCCGGCGAGGGCGTCGGAGACGCCGGGGTCGGCGGTGTCGGCGTTGGTGTGCGCGACGTGGAGGGCGATGTCGTTCTTGATGAGTTCGTGCACGACGCGGCCCTTGAAGTGGCCGGCCGCGACCGTCGTCGTACCGCGCAGGTAGAGCGGGTGGTGGGCGACGATCAGGTCGGCGCCGAGGGAGACGGCCTCGTCGACGATCTCCTGGACGGGGTCGACGGCGAAGAGGACGCGGCCGACCCGGGCGTCGGGATCGCCGCAGACGGTGCCGACGGCGTCCCACTGCTCGGCCCGGTCGGGCGGCCAGAGGGCGTCGAGCTCGGCGATGACTTCAGACAGACGGGGCACGGGGGAAAGGCTACCTGTCCCGCGTACTGCGCCGCCCTGACCTGTGGACAACCCCGTCCGGGCCCCGGCCTCCTGTGGACAACCCCGCCCCCGGTCACACCCCGCCGCCGGAGTCCCCCGCTCCACTTAGGCTCCCCTTACTCGGAGTCACCGCCGGTCACTCCAGCACACCCGCCCGCTCCCGCTCAGCAGAACCGCCGGGCGGCCACCCTTATGTGTGAAGTGAGCGGGCTCGTGTTGTTCGGCTGGAAGTGCGAAAACTAGCTTCGTCGCCGGAGGTGACGAGTCGATGACAGCGTGTGCCATCGAGACGACGGCCGAGGACGACGACCGCGAAGGGAAGCAGGGCGGGAGCGGCGGCCGGCCGACGGGGTTCACGACCACGGCGAACGGCGCGTACGCGGCCAGGCTCGCGGGCGTCGGGGACGCCCTGTACGTGGAGAGGTGGACCCTCGACGGCCCGGAGCCGTACGCCGTGCCGCTCCCCCTCGACCAGCCGGAGGAGCCGCACACCCAGCTCCTGCCCCTCGCGGACGGCCGGGTCCTCGTCTGCCGCCGCGTGGACGGGCGGCGGAACTCCTTCTCCCTGCTCTACCCGACCGGCCCGGACACCGGGGAGCTCCGGCTCGGCTCGGTGGAGGCGCCCGGCTCCGAGGCCCTCGTCCTGCTCCCGCCCTCGCCGGACGGCATCTGCGCGTACGCGATGTGCGTCGGCCCCGGGAGCACGACGCTGTGGCTGGTGGCGGGCGGGGCCTTCGGCCCCGAGCAGGTGGCGGAGGTCGAGGGCCGCTGCTCGGGCGGGGTGTGGCTGGACCGCACGGGCCGGATGCTCGCCCTGGACCGGCGGCTCGGCGACGGGCCCGTGAAGGCGGTCGCCGTGGACCTGGAGCGGGGCGGGGAGGTGACGCCGCTGCTCCAGATCACCGAGGAGAGCGACGACCGGCTGCTGCTCGCGGACCCGGACAGCGGGCTGCTCCTGATCCGCTCCGACGCGCCGTCGCCGGGTCACGACCGGCTCGGCTGGGGCGTCCTCGGCAGTCTGCTCCCGGTGCGCTTCCCGGACTGCCTGCGGCTCGACGACGCGGCGGTGACGCCGTTCGCCGTGCAGCCGGGGCAGGTGCTCATGCCGGAGGGCTGCGCGGTGGCGCTGCGGATCGACGCGGCGGCCGGGAGCTGGGTGGGGACCTGGCGGCCCTCGTCCCGCCGGATGGACCAGCTGGCGGTCCCGCAGGGCTGGCTGGCGGGCGCGGGCCTGTGGACGCCCGGGGGCGTCCTGCGGCTGCCGTACGCGGCGCCCGGGACGCCGTGCGGGCTCGCGGCCCTGGAGCCGCCGCCCGAGCCGGGCCCCGCGCCGGAGCCGGTGACGGTCCCCGAGGAGCCCCGGGTGTGCCGCCCCGTACCGCTCCAGCAGGCCCCCCTCGCGGACGGCCGACCCGCCGACCAGGGCCTGTCCGGTGGATCGGGGCCGGGCAGGCCCTAGACTTTCGGGCCGCACGGCAAGATCGATTCCTACGGGGTGAGTTGCAGCATGTCGGAGACAGGCACGGAGGGTACGGAGCCGCACGGCTCCGGGCGGCATCGTGGCGAGGCCTCGCCGGCGGAGGACTCCTCGTCCTCGCCGCACGGCCGCCACCGCCGCGAACCCGACGCGCAGTGACCGGGCGCGCAGGGTGAACCGGAGGGCCCCGGGGGAGACCCCGGGGCCCCCCGCGTCCCCGGCCGTCCCCTCCGCCCCTTCCTCCGCCGCCCTACGCGTGCTCCACGAACGTGTCGGCGAGTACGGGGGCGTCGTCGCGCTCCGCCGCCGTGACCGTCGCCTGGGTGCCGCCCTCCACCGTCCACATCCGGATGCGCAGGGTCTCGCCGGGGAAGACGATCCCGGCGAAGCGGGTGCGGTAGGCGCGGACGCGGGTGACGTCCCCGTCGAGCAGGGTGTCCACGACGGCCTTGAGGGCCATCCCGTAGGTGCAGAGGCCGTGCAGGATGGGCCGGTCGAAGCCGGCGAGGGCCGCGAACTCCGGGTCGGCGTGCAGCGGGTTCCAGTCGCCGGAAAGGCGGTAGAGCAGGGCCTGCTCCTCGCGCACGTGCCGTTCCACGGTCCGGTCGGGCGCGCGGCCGGGCAGGGCGAGCCGGTCGGAGGGGCCCCGGTCGCCGCCCCAGCCGCCCTCGCCGCGCACGAAGATCTGGGCGTCGCTCGTCCACAGCGGGCCGTCGGCGTCGGCGGTCTCGGAGCGCAGGACGAGGACGGCGGCCTTGCCCTTGTCGTGGACGGCGGCGACGCGGGAGGTGGAGACGGCGCGCCCGCCGGTGGGGAGCGGACGGTGGAGGGTGATCGACTGGGCGCCGTGCAGGACGGCCATGAGGTCGACGTCGACGCCGGGGGCGGAGAGTCCGTCCACGATCCCCATGCCGCCGCCCGCGACGGTGGCGAAGCTGGGCAGGACGTGGAGCCGGGACTCCAGGGTGTAGCGGAGTTCGGCCGGGTCGGTGGCGGGCACGCCCGCGCCGAGGCCGAGGTGGTAGAGCTGGACGTCCCTGTGGTCCCAGGCGATCTCGGTGCTGCGGGGTTCGGCGGCGACGGCCTTGGCTGCGTCGATGGGCATCGGGCTGCTGCTCCTCACGCGATCGCTGCCGGGACGGGGCCGCCCCGGAGCGCGGTCGTTCTGGAACGTGTTCCAGTTCGGTGGCCCCATGTATAGCCGAGGCGGCAAGGGTTGGGAACCCTCGGTGACGGCACGTCAGCACCCTTACGGGATCGACCCCCAGGACATTTGTCACCGTCGGGCGGGTACACATCGCCCTACCGGGGACTCCTCACTCTCCGTAACGTCGTGGTCATGAAGCAGCAGACGCGAGCGAAGCAGGACCCGGCCGGTGAGTCCGCGATCGTCTTCCGGGGCGCGACCAGGACGTACGGCGCCGTCCGGGCCGCCGACGGACTCGACCTCACCGTCCGGCGGGGCGAGACCGTGGCCCTGCTGGGGCGCAACGGCGCCGGAAAGTCCACCGCCATAGGCCTGCTCCTCGGCCTCGACGAGCCCGACGGCGGGCGGGTCGAGCTCTTCGGTGGGCCCCCGTCCCGGGCCGTCGCGGCCGGGCGGGTCGGGGCGATGCTCCAGGAGGGCCGGCCGGTCCCCCGGGTCACGGTCCGTGAGCTCGTCGGCTTCGTCGCCCGCACCTACCCGGCCCCGATGCCGGTCGCGGAGGCCCTGGCGCTCGCCGGTCTGACCGGCCTCGCCGGCCGCCGCGCGGACCGGCTCTCCGGCGGCCAGGCGCAGCGGGTCCGGTTCGCCGTGGCCCTCGTCGGGAACCCGGAGCTGATCGTGCTGGACGAGCCGACGGCCGCGCTCGACGTCGAGGCCCGGCAGGAGTTCTGGGAGGCGATGCGCGGCTACGCCCGCCGGGGCAACACCGTCCTGTTCTCCACCCATTACCTGGAGGAGGCCGACGCGTACGCGGACCGGATCGTCGTGCTCGACTCCGGCCGGGTCGCCGCCGACGGCACGAGCGAGCAGCTCAAGCGGGCGGTCGGCGGCGGCCTGGTCTCCTTCGGCCTGGCCGGCGGGCCGACCACCTGGCTCGACTCGCTGCCGGGCGTGACCTCGTACGAGATCCGGGGCGACCGCGCCCGGCTGCGTACCGCCGACTCCGACGCGACGGTCCGGGCGCTCGCGGAGCGGGACGCGATCCGGGGCCTGGAGGTCGCCCCGGCCTCCCTGAACGACACCTTCCTCGCCCTCACCCGGAAGCCGGCCGCCATGACGGAGACCGCGCCCACGAGCCTGGAGACCACCCGATGATCACCGCGTACGTACGCCTGGAGGTGCGCCGCACCCTGCGCGACACCGGATTCACGATCTCGACGATCGGCATCCCGGTGATGATGTACCTCCTCTTCACCAACCTCGGCACGGACGACGGCGCGTACCGGACGGCCTCGATGGTCGGCATGGCGGCGTACGGGGCGCTGGGCGCCGCGCTCTCCCTCGGGACCGGGGTCGCCGAGGACAAGTCCACCGGCTGGCTGAGGCAGTTGAGGATCACCCCGATGACGCCCCGGCAGGTGGTGGCGGGGCGGGCCCTGACCGGTTCGGTGGTCGTCCTGCCCGCCATCGCGGGGGTCCTGCTCGCGGGCGGGCTCGCCAACGGGGTGCGGATGGCGGCCTGGCAGTGGGTCGCGGTCGCCGTCACGCTGTGGCTCGGCTCGCTCCCCTTCACGCTGCTCGGCATCGGCAACGGCTACCGGCTCACCGCCCAGACCACCGGCGCCGTGAACGTCGCCTGCAACCTGGGGCTCGCGGTCGTCGGCGGTCTGTGGTTCCCGGTCGTGCTCTTCCCCGACTGGCTCCGGACGCTCTCGGAGTACACGCCGACGAACCGCTTCGCGGAGCTGGGCGTGGCGGTGACGGACGGACGCGCCCCGGGGGCGGCGGCCCTCGCGGTGCTCGCCGGATGGGCGGCGCTGTTCGGCGCGTACGCGGCCGTCTCGTACCGTCGTTCGGCACGGACGGCGTGACGGACGCCGAAGCACGAGGGGACACGGGGGCGGCGATGGAGGTCTGGCGGCGGCGGATGGAGCGGCTGCGCGAGCGGGGGCCGAGCGGGCTCAGCCTGCTCCCCTGGCTCCTCATGGGCCTGGGCGCGCTCTCGCACCTCATCGGCGGCGAGGCGCCGAACCCGTGGATCGGCTGCCTGGGCCTGCTCGCCGTCACCATCCTGTACATCACGATCGTGCTGCGCGCCTTCGACCCGCGCGTCCGGGAGGCGCCGCTGACCTGGTGGCTGCTCGGCGCGCTCGTGGCGCTCACCTTCGGGCTCGCGATCGGCTACGGCCGGGAGTGGCTGCTGCTCTTCCCGCTCCTGGGCCTGGCGGTCGGGGCGGTGGTGCGGCGCGGGAGGCTGCTGCCCCGGATCGCCTTCCCGCTGGTCGCCGGGGTGGTGGTGGTGGCGTTCTGGCGGGACGGCTGGGACTCGTTCGGGGTCGTGTACGGGACGTTCGTCTCGGTGATGGTGACGGCGGCGATCCTCGCCCTGAACGAGACGGTCCGGCAGCTGCGGGCGACCCGGGAGGAGCTGGCGCGGACGGCGGTGGAGAAGGAGCGGCTGCGGTTCTCGCGCGACCTCCACGACCTGCTGGGCCACACGCTCTCGGTGGTCGTGGTGAAGTCGGAGGCCGCCCGGCGGCTCGCCCCGCACGACCTGGACGCGGCGCTGGCGCAGGTCGCGGACATCGAGTCGGTGGGCCGCCAGGCGCTGACGGAGATACGGGAGGCGGTGACCGGCTACCGGGAGGGCAGTCTGGCGGCCGAGCTGGACCGGGCGCGCGACGCGCTCTCCTCGGCGGGCATCGAGCCGGTCGTGCGCCGCTCGGGCCCGCTCCTGGAACCGGCGGCGGAGGCGCTGTTCGGCTGGGTGGTGCGGGAGTCCGTGACGAACGCGGTGCGGCACAGCGGGGCGTCCCGCTGCGTCGTCGAGATCTCCGGCTCGGCCGACCGGGCCCGCCTGACCGTCACCGACGACGGGCGGAGCGGCGGGCCCGGGTCAGGGGCCGCCGGCCCCGCGCACGCCCCCGGCAGCGGTCTGCGCGGCCTGCGCGAGCGGCTCGCGGCGGCGGGCGGCACCCTGGAGTCGGGACCGGTCCCGGGCGGCGGGTTCGGGGTCGTCGCGGAACTCCCCGTGGAACCCGCCGGGTCGGAGCCGGGGACGAGGTCGGGGGCGGAGGCGGAGCCGAGTTCCGGCCCCGGGGAGGCACGGGCCGACCGCTGCTGAGGGACTGACGCGCGCCGACGGCGATCGGGGCGTCCCCGGGGCGTGCCCGCCATGACCCGGTCTCCGCGCGCCCTACCCTGGTTCCCGTGAGCGAGATGCCGAGGGACCACCGCCCGGGAAAGTCCGTGAGAGTCCTGCTCGCCGAGGACCAGGGGATGATGCGCGGGGCGCTGGCCCTGCTGCTCGGCATGGAGCCGGACATCGAAGTGGTCGCGCAGGTCGGGCGGGGCGACGGGATCGTGGACGCGGCGCTGGTGGCGCGGCCGGACGTGGCGCTGCTCGACATCGAGCTGCCGGGGCGTTCGGGCCTCGACGCGGCGGCGGACCTGCGGGACGAGGTGCCGGACTGCCGGGTCCTCATCCTGACGACGTTCGGCCGGCCGGGCTATCTGCGGCGGGCGATGGAGGCGGGGGCGGCCGGGTTCCTGGTGAAGGACGGGCCGGTGGAGGAACTGGCCGAGGCGGTCCGCAAGGTCCTGCGGGGCGAGACGGTCGTCGACCCGGCCCTCGCGGCGGCGGCCCTCGGCGCGGGCCCGAACCCCCTGACGGCCCGCGAACGGGACGCCCTTGCGGCCTCGGTGGACGGCGCGACGATCGCGGACATCGCGGCCGCGCTCCACCTCTCGGAGTCCACGGTCCGCAACTACCTCTCCTCCGCGATCGGCAAGACGGGCACCCGCAACCGCATGGAGGCGGTGAGGGCGGCCCGGCAGCAGGGCTGGCTCTGAGCGGCGCGGGGCACGCGTACGAGGCCGGCGTCCAGCGGCTCCGCGCGGGGCACGCGTACGAGGCCGCGGCATCCAGCGGCTCCGCGCGGACGTGCCTACGGGACCGGCGGGCGGCTCCGCGCGGACATACGTCCAAAGCCGGCGTTCAGCCGCTCCGCGCGGACATACGTACAAGACCGGCGGGCGGCGGTCCGCGCATCCTCCCCCCATGAGCGAACTCACGGGTGAACACGACACCGGGCGCGCCCACGGACTGCACGTGGTCCACGACGGCCCGAGGCAGGCGCCCCCACTGCTGCTGATCCACGGATCGGGGGCCTCGGGCGCCCTGTGGGGCCCCCTGGTCCCCGCGCTCGCCCGCCGCCACCACGTCGTCCGGGTCGACCTCCCGGGCTGCGGCCAGTCCCCGCCCGCGCCGTCCTACGACGTGCCCGCGCAGGTGGACCGGGTGGCGGCGGTCCTTGACGGCCTCGGCCTGCGCGCCGTCGCCGTGGCCGGTCACTCCAGCGGCGGTTACGTCGCCACCGCGCTCGCCGAACGGCGCCCCGACCTGGTGGGGTCGCTCGCGCTGATCGGCTCAGGCCCGGCCCCCGACGCGCTGCTCCCGCAGCCGCTCCTCCTGCGGGCCCTGCTGGCCCCGCCCCTCGGCCCGCTCCTGTGGGCGGGGCGTTCGGACGCGATGATCCGCAGGGGGATCGGCGCGACGGCCGCCCGCCCGGTGGAGATCCCGGACGCCATGGTCGCCGACCTGCGGCGCGGCACGTACCGCACGACCAGGGCGGTGCTGCGGTGCGGCACCGCCTACATCGCCGAACGGAGCGTGCCCGAGCGCCTCGCCGCCCTCGGAGTGCCCCTGCTGGTGGTCTTCGGCGGTGCCGACCCCCGCTGGGAGCCGTCGTCGGCACACCGGTACGAGGCGGTGCCGGGCGCGCGAATCGAGACGCTGCCCGGCGTCGGGCACCTGCCCATGCTCGAAGAACCCGGCGGAACCGCCGCACTGCTGCTGGGCTTCACGGCACCGGGCACGGACACCCCGCCCTAGGCTGGTCCCATGCGGCCGACGGAAGCACCGCTCGACTGGACACGCGTGGACGTCGTGGTCCCGCGCGCCCCGCTCCGGACGCCGGGGGTCGGCATGGCCGGCTTCCGCCACGGCGTCTCCGCGCCCGTGGACATCGCGATGGTCGCGCACCCCGCCGTCACCCTGCTCGTCGACCTGAGCGAGGAGAGGGGGCTCGTCCACCACGGGCGGGACCGGCACGGGCGCGGCAGTGTCGTCGTCGGGCTCCTCCCCGGTGACCTCCGGATGGGCGGCCGGGCCGGCGAGTGCCTCCAGATCCGGCTGGAGCCGGTCGTGGCGGCTTCGGTGTTCGGGGGGTCGGCCGGATCGGGCGGGGCAGTGGTGTCCCTCGCCGACGTCTGGGGCCGTGACGCCGAGCGGTTCGAGGAGGGGCTGCGCGCCGCCGGGTCGTGGGACGAGCGGTTCGCGCTCGCGGCGGACGTCCTCGGCCGGAGGCTCGGTGCCGGCCCCCGGGTCGATCCGGAGGTCGCCCACGCCTGGCGGCGGACGTTCGGCCGCCGGGGGCGGGTGAGGGTCGACGGCCTCGCGGACGAGGTCGGCTGGAGCCGCAAGCGCCTGTCGGTCCGCTTCCGCTCCCAGCTCGGGGTCACGCCCAAGCGGGCCGCCCGGCTGGTGCGGTTCGACCGCGCCGCCCGTCTCCTCGCGGCGGGGCACGCCGCCGCCGACGTCGCCGCCGGGAGCGGTTACGCCGACCAGTCCCATCTCCACCGCGAGGTAGGGGAGTTCACCGGCCTCACGCCCTCGGCGGTGGCCGTCGCGCCGTGGCTCGCGATCGACGACGTCGCCTGGCCTGCGTCGTCGCCCGGTCGCCGCCCGGTGTGATCGGCGGGGTCCCCCGGGGCGTGTCCGTCGGACGGGCCCGGCCATGATCCGCCGCCGGACGGCACCCCTAGCGCTTGGACGCCTCCTTCGGCAGCCACAGCAGCATCAGGAGGGTCGCGCCGAGCAGGACCGACGCCGAGACGCGGAAGGCCGTCGCGTAGCCCGAGGTCAGGGCGGCCGGGTCCGGGATGCCGTGGACCGGGCCGGTGACGGCGGCGGCGACGGTGGAGAGGGTCGCGAGGCCGAGGGCGCCGCCCATGGTGCGGGAGGTGTTGACGAGGCCGGAGACGAGGCCCGCGTCGCCGGGGGCGGCGCTGGAGGTGGCGAGGGTGGCCAGCGGGGTGGTGGCCAGGCCGATGCCGCCCATCATGAGGATGCCGGGGCCCAGGATCGTCGTCAGGAAGGTGCCGTCGACCTGCATCGTGGACTGCCAGGCGAAGCCGGAGGCGGCGACGAGCGCGCCGATGACGGCGACGGTCCGGGCGCCGAGGGCCGGCATCAGGCGGGGCGCGAGCTTGGAGCCCAGGACGACGCTGAGGGAGCTGGGCACGAGCGCGAGACCGGCCTGGAGCGGGGTGTAGCCGAGGACGTTCTGCGCGTACACCGTCATGAAGAACCACATGCCGAAGGAGCTCGAACCGAACAGCAGGATCGCGGTGTTGGCCGCCGACACCGTCCGCGTGCGGAAGATCTTCAGCGGCATCAGGGGGGCCGGCGTGCGGGCCTCGACCGCGACGAAGGCGGCGAGCAGGACGAGCGCGCCGAGGAGCGTCAGGAGGGTCTTCGGGTCGCCCCAGCCCGCCTCCTCGGTCTGGACGATGCCGTACGCGAGGGTGGCGAGCCCGCCGGTGACCAGGATCGCGCCCGGCAGGTCGAGGCGGCGGCCGGTGCCGGGGCGGCTCTCGCGGAGCCAGAGGAGAGCGCCGGTGAGGACGAGCGCGCCTATGGGGACGTTGACGAGGAGGACCCAGCGCCAGGACAGCAGGTCGACGAGGAGGCCGCCGACAAAGCCGCCCGCCGCGCCGCCGGCCGCGCCGACCGCCGTCCAGGTGCCGATGGCCCGGCTCCGGGCGGGCCCGGGGGCGACCGCGCCGGTGACCAGGGTCAGGGTGGCGGGCGACAGGACGGCGGCGCCGAGCCCCTGCACGGCGCGCCCGGCGACGAGCTGCCAGCCCTCCTGCGCGAGGCCGCCCGCGACGGACCCGGCGGTGAACACCACGAGCCCGAGCAGGAACATCGCCTTGCGCCCGTAGAGGTCGGCGGCCCGCCCGCCGAGCAGCATGAACCCGGCGAAGGCGATCGAGTACGCGTTGAGGACCCACTGGAGACCGAGTCCCGAGAGCCCGAGGTCGGCCCGCAGCGACGGCAGCGCCACGTTCACGACGGAGACGTCGAGCACCACGAGGAACTGCCCCGCGCAGGCGACCAGGACGACCGCCCAGGCGCGGGGCGCGGGTGCGGGAGGGACGACGGGGGACGTACTGGTGGCGGAGTCGGTCTGCGGCATGACGGTCATGGTCGCAGAGGCCTTCGGCCCCGTACATACGCCGTGGGTCCTACGGCCGTGGCCCGATCCCGGTCCCGGCCCACGGGACCCGCGTCCGGACCGCCCCGCCACCGTCCGCCCGCATTCCCCCGCGAACGACGGCGTCCGGGGCCGGTAGGGTGGGAATCTTCGGCCGGCGGAAGCCGCCCGGAGTACCGGCAAGGCGGTCCCGACACCGATGGACGTCGACGAGACTCCCCCACGCATCCGCCTCGACCGCGCCCTGGACGGCCTGGCCGTCACCTTCCGCGGCATGACCGCCCGGAGCGACGAGGTCCAGTGCGACTGCCACTGGGGCGGCGAGGAGGAACTGGCGCTCCTGAAGGTCCCGGACGTCGTGCTCGACCCGGACCTCCTGCACCGCACGTGGACGGCTCCCGACTGGAGCGACCAGGGCGCGGTGCTGCGCCGCATCCTGCCCCAGTTCGCCGGGGTGCTCGTCGCCGGCCGGGTGGAGCCCCTGTTCGGCATGCACGAGGTGGGACGGGCGATCGTCCGGGGCGAGTGGTGGCGGTGGCCCGGGCGGCAGGCGGAGGCCGTGCGGGAGTTCCTGCACGCCTGGTGGGCCCACGCCCTCACCGACTCGGACCCCGTCGTCCCCGTCCACGAACTCCTCGCGTTGTGCGCGGAGGCGTCCGGCACGCTCGGCCCGTGGCTCGCGGTCTGGGAGGCGCTCGACGAGGACGTGGCCGACCGGCACCTGGCCGAGGCCGCCGAGCACTGGAACCACGAACTGCTGGGCGACGAACTCCCCTGGCACACCTGGGAGGAGGAGAACGAGGAGCTCTTCCGGACCGAACTCACCGCCTGGTTCGTCCGCCACGCCCCCGTCCGGCTCGGCCCCTCGGGCGTCCACGAGGACCTGCTCCACCGCGTCAGACTCATGGGTCTGACCGGCCCCGCCCGCTGGGAGGACCCCCACTGGCCCGGCCACCGCGCCTGAGCCGGTCCCCCTTGTGACAGCATCGTCGCGGGGACCGGGCCGTACACGGGAGGGAACATGGGCGCGAGCTGGTCGGCACTGTTGATCGCGGTGGTCGGCGTGGCGGGAACGCTGGGAGCCGCGCTCCTGACGCAGGTCCGCGCGGACCGCACCAAACGCATGGAGCTGCAGGCCGCCGCCGACCAGCGGCGCGAGGAACGCGACCACGCCGAGGAGCTGCTCCGGGCGGAGCGGGCCCTGCAAGGGCAGCGCGAGAGCCTGGAGCGCCGGCGCGCCTGCTACATCACGCTGAACACCGCCGCGCGCCAGTACCTGACGGAGATGACCAACCACCTCCACGCACTGGCGCGCGGTGAGGACGTCACCGCGTCCCTGGAGAACCTGGAGGCGGCCAGGGTGGCCTACCGGGAGAGCTACGCGGAGTCCCAGATGATCGTCCCCGACGTCGTCTCGCGCCCCGCCAGCGCGGCCAAGACGCGCTTGAACGCGGCCTACGGAAAGCTCAGGAAGTACGCGGCCGACCCCGCCGCCCACGCGGCCGAACTGGGGACGATGGAGGCCGAACTCCACCAGGACGTCTGGCCCTACGTGGGCGCGATGAAGAAGGCGATGCGCGCCGACCTGGGCGTCGAGGACTGAGCGGACCGCCCGTTGTCAGTGGGGGCTGCCACGATCGTCACGAACCCGGACGACGGAGAGAGCGAGTACGCCATGGGCACCTGGGACATCGGCCCCTTCGACAACGACACCGCCGCCGACTTCTCCTACCGGGTGGACGAGGCACCGGTGGAGAGGAAGGCGGAGGTGTTGCGCGGTGCCTTCCGGGAGGTGGTCGGCACCGGTGGCGCGTACCTGGACGCGGACGTGGCGGTGGAGGCGATCGCCTCGGCGGCCCTGCTCGCGGCGCAGTGCCCCGGCGGGGAGCCGGTCACGACGTCGTACGGCCCGAAGGAGCCCCTGCCCGTCCTCCCGGCCGAGCTCCGTCCGGAGGCCGTGGCGGCCCTGGACCGTGTGCTCGTCGAGCCTTCCGAGCTGCTGGAGTTGTGGGAGGAGTCGGACGGGGAGGAGTGGAAGGCGGGGGTACGGGGGCTGCGGGCGGTTCTGGCGGGAGCGTGAGGGCCGGCCGGCCCCCGTGCTCGGCCGTCGGGCGCACCGCGTGACTCCGGCCCCGCCATGCCGGCGGCGGCCTCCGCGACCCGCCCGGCAGACCCGCCGCTCATGCGGCCCCCTCGTCGCGTTCGTGCCCGGTGCGGCCGCGCGTGGCCGGCCGGACCCGTGCCCCGGTCACTCCGGACGGGAGCGGGACGGGCCCGTAGCGGTGGCGGTACTCCGTCGGCGTGAGGCCCGTCTCGCGCCGCATCAGGGTCCGCAGGTTCGCCGCCGTGCCCAGGCCGCTCCCCCGCGCGACCGCGTCGAGACGGACCTCGCCCCGTTCGATCAACCGGCAGGCCAGGGCGACCCGTTCGCCCGTCAGCCACGCCAGTGGCGTCGTGCCCAGTTCCGACCGGAAGCGGCGGTGCAGGGTCGCCGGGCTGACGGCGGCCCGGTCCGCCAGGTCCGCGACGGCCAGCGGCCGGTCGAGCCGCTCCTGCGCCCACGCGAGGACCGGCGCGAGCGACGCGTCGGGCACGTCCGGTACGGGGCGCTCGACGAACTGCTTCTGTCCGCCGTCCCGGTGGGCCGCGAAGACCAGGCGCCGACTGACCGCGTTCGCGGTCTCCGCGCCGTGGTCGCGCCGGACGACGTGCAGCCCGAGGTCGAGCGCCGCCGAGCTCCCCGCCGCCGTCAGGACGTCCCCGTCGTCCACGAACAGCACGTCCTCCTCGAACCGTACTGCCGGGAACCGCCGCCGGAAGGAGTCCGCCCACTGCCAGTGCGCGGTGGCCCGCCGCCCGTCGAGCACCCCCGCCTCCGCGAGCGTGAAGGCCCCGCTGCAGAAGCCGACCAGCCGGGCCCCGCGCGCGTGCGCCCGCCGTACCGCGTCGAGCACGTCCGGGCGGCGCGGCATCTCCACGTCGGGCCGGTTCGGCACGATCACCGTGTCCGCCCCGTCCGCCGCCTCCAGCCCGGCGACCCCGGTGAGGGTGAAGAAGCCGTCCCGCATGAGGGTGTCCGGATCCGGCGAGCAGAGCCGGAAGTCGTACAGCAGCTCCCGCCCCTCCCCCAGCTCCGGCCTGCGCAGCCCGAAGACCTCCGTGGCACAGCCGAGCTCGAAGGGGTTGGAGTGCGCGTCGACGATCACGACGACCCGGTGGAGCGGCGTGGCCGGACGCGGCTGCGAGGATCCTTGCGGCATGTGCGATTCCCAGCACTCGCGCCGGGACCGCGCCACGGCCGAGGATCGGTCCATGACCGCCGAACCCCTCTCCCTCGCCACCGCCCTGGCCTCCTTCGACGCCCTCTGGAGCCCTCGCGTCGCCACCCGCGTCAACGACTACGACGTCCGCGTGGCGAAGGTCCGGGGCGAGCACGTCTGGCACGCCCACGACGACACCGACGAGTTCTTCCTCGTCCTCGACGGCGAGCTGCGCATCGCCCTGCGCGAGCCCGCCGGCGAGCGCACGGTCCGCCTCCCCCGCGGCTCCGTCTTCACCGTCCCGCGCGGCACCGAGCACCGCCCGTCCTCCCCCGACGGCGCCTCGATCCTCATGTTCGAGCCCACGGGCACGTCCACGGTCGGCGACCGCCACGACGAGGTCCCGTCCCACGTCGACGCGACGACGGGGCATGCCCTGGACCTCTGACGCCGGGCGCCTCTCAGCGGGACCCGCGCCGCCGACGCATGACCGTGAGCACCACGCTCGTGACGGTCGCGGCGACGGCGGTCCCTCCGAGAACCAGGAGCCCCGGGTTGACCCACCACGGGACGATCTCCATGCCCCGGCACACCAGGCTGACGGGAAGTGCGCTGCTGTGGTCCGGATAGGTCTTCATCCCCGCCTTGAAGTAGCAGGCGTCTTCCGGGAAGAGGAACGGCATGTACGAGAGGCCGTAGAGGTGCAGTGCGCCGCCCGCGAGGTACGCGAGCGCGGCGATCCAGGCGGCCTTCTTGGCAGCGGTACGAGCGGGGCGGGGCGCCCAGAGCCAGGGCGGTTCGTCGCCCCTGCGGGCCCGGACGAGGCCCGCGTACGTGATCCCCGCCCAGGTCGGTAGCGCCAGGGCGAGGATCACCATTCCTATGAGGGTCGCCACGGTCAGCGGCCGAGACGCCCCTCGGCGGCGGCGCCCACGAAGGCCGCGAAGGCGGCCGGGGCGGCGAGGAAGGCGGGGCCTTCGGGGTTCTTGGAGTCGCGCACGGCGACGTGGGCGGTGAGGTCGGCGACCTCGACGCACTCGCCGCCGTTGTCGCCGCTGTACGAGGACTTACGCCAGCGGGCGCCCGTCAGATTCTGGTCGGTCCCCATATCGTTCCTCCATGACGCGGGTGATCAGTTGGACCGACTTCTCCACCGAGAGAGCGGCGGCCCGTAGATGATCGTAACGGAGTGACCCCTCCCTGAACGCGGCTGAATCGGCGGTCATATGGCCCTGGACGAAGTCCTCGGTATAGACAAGGTCCGGGTCGTCCTCGAAGCGCAGCAGGGTGAAGGAGCCCATCAGGCCCGCGTGCGCTCCAGAATCGAACGGGAGGATCTGGATCTTCACCCACTCCCTCTCCTGCATGCGTAACAGGTGGGCGAGTTGTTCTCGCATCACCTCGCGCCCGCCGATCTCCTGGTGCAGTACCGCCTCGCTCAGGATGACCCAGAGCAGGGGCGGAGTTTCGCGGTCCAGGATGCGCTGCCGATCGATGCGGGCCGCGACCTTGGCGTCGAGGCCGTCCTCGGTCCTGGCACCCAGGACCGCTCGGGCGTACGCGTCCGTCTGGAGCAGGCCGTACACCACCTGGTCCTGGAAAGTGCAGAGGTACGTCGCCCGCGCCTCCATGTCCGCGTACGGCTGGAACCACGCGGGCAACTGGCTCTTCAGCACCAGCCCCACAAGCCGTGAGAACGTCCCGCCCGTCATCAACGCCGCGTCGAGTTGTTCCGAGAACCGCCGCGTCGGGACCTTCTTCGCCGTCTCTATCTGGCCGATCAGCGAGCCCGTGCAGTAGACGACGTCACCGAGTTGCGACTGGTTCAGTCCTGCCTCCTCCCTCAGACGGCGTAATTCCGCTCCGTAGTAGTCCAGCGGCGAGGCGCTGGGATCGAGGTTGCGGATGTTGACCACGGCGAGGTCACCCCCCAGATCGACGCGACGAGGCGTTGTGTTCGGGCCGTAGCCGAGCGTAACGAAGCGGGACCATCCTGGGGGCATGAATCAGGCAACAGACCTCTACCCTGCGGAACTTGCGTCGAGTTACCGCATGGGCTTCACCGTCGGTGAGCACTCCGCCGGTCACATGCGCCGCATCCTGCACATGTTCCTCACGCGCTGGGAACTCGTCCGATTGTCCGACTCCGCGACCCTCGCGCTCACCGAGCTGGTCGCGAACGTCGTCCGGCACGTGCCGGGCCGCCGGTGTTCCGTGCTGATCCTGCGGGAGCCGTACGGGCTGCGGGTGGAGGTGGCGGACGGGGTGCCCGGGACCGTGGTCGCGAAGGCGGGCGGGGAGCTGGACGAGGGCGGGCGGGGGCTCGTCCTGGTGGAGGCCGTGACGGACCGGTGGGGGGTCGAGGAGCGGGCCGGCGGGAAGACGGTGTGGTTCGAGTGCGACGCGTAGGGCACGATGGGCGCCCGTACCGCCGTACTCGCCAGTAGGAGCCACCATGTCCGAGCCCAGCCCCGAGATCCTTGCCGCCTTCGAGGCCGCGAAGGGCTTCATGCCCGTCGGGGAGGGGCTCGCGCTGTACGGGGCTGCCACCGAGGCCGCGAAGCTGGGGCTGCCGCTCCTGGAGGTCGGGACGTACTGCGGGCGGTCCACGGTCCTGCTCGCGGACGCGGCCCGGCGGGCGGGGACGGTCGCGGTCACCGTGGACCACCACCGGGGCAGCGAGGAGCAGCAGCCCGGGTGGGAGTACCACGACCCGACCGTGGTGGACCCCGAGGTGGGGCTCATGGACACCCTGCCGACCTTCCGGCGGACCCTGCGCAAAGCGGGCCTGGAGGAGCACGTGATCGCGGTCGTCGGGCGCTCCCCGCAGGTGGCGAAGGTGTGGGCCGGGCAGCTCGGCCTCGTGTTCGTCGACGGCGGGCACACCGACGAGCACGCCGTGAACGACTACGAGGGCTGGGCCCCCAAGGTCACCCCCGGCGGTCTGCTCGTCATCCACGACGTCTTCCCGGATCCGGAGGACGGCGGCCAGGCCCCGTACCGGATCTACCTCCGCGCCCTGGAGTCGGGCGACTTCGAGGAGGTCTCGGTGACCGACTCGCTGCGGGTGCTGCGCCGCCGCTGAGGCGGGAACGGGCGACGGCCGCCCCTCGTGGAAGAAGGGCGGCCGCCGGGTGCCTCAGAAACCGGACGTCACGTACAGGCAGTTCGTGTAGCTGTAGTTCGGCTCGATCTTCGTCTTGCTGATCTTGGTGTCCCCGACCGTCGTCGTGCCCGTGCCGGCCCGCTTCTGGAGGAAGTGGTAGGTGCCGGCGGGCAGCAGCAGCGTCGCCTTGGGGTACTTCGAGGACGGGCCGGTGCACGCCTTGATCTTCTTCGGGTCCAGGAAGACCGAGCTCGGGTACTTCGTGCAGGTCGCGCACGCGTTCAGCGTGACCTTGCCGGTCGTCGGTCCCGTGTAGAGCAGCTCGACCGAGCCGGGGCCGTCGTTGCTCACCACCATGACCATCCGGCTGCCGCCGGGGGCCGCCGCCGGGGGCAGGCCCTTGCCCGCCTCGGGCTCCTCGTCCGCTATCTCGGCCGCGATGGCGATCGAGCGCGCGTGCGCGGCCTTCGGGCTGTTCGGGTGGTCCTTGGCGAACTGGGTCATCGTCGTGGCCGCGTCGTCGAACTCCTTGGCGCGGAACTGCGAGGTCCCGCAGGCGAAGTCGCCCTTCTCGACGGCCGCCGCGGTCTCCCGCGCGGCCTGCGCGAAGACGGCGTCCGGCAGCGCGTCCACGGAGCCGCGGAGCGTGCGCAGTTCGACGACGGTCCCGCAGGGCGCGCCGCCGCCGTCGACGGCGGCCGACCGCGTCTTGATGGCCTCGCGGACGGCGGGCTCGACGCGGGTCGCCTGGGCCGACTTCGGGAAGGTGTCGAGGAGTTCGTTCAGGCTCACCTCGGCGGCCGGTTCGGCGGACTGCACGCCGAGCGCGGCCGTCCCGCACCCGTAGAGCGACTCGGCCAGCGGCTCGTCCGCCTTGGCCGGCCGGGTGCCGAGGAGGTCCTTGTCGACCGTCCCGGCCAGGCCCCGCAGGTGCTTGAGCGGCGCGACCGCCTTGCAGTGGTCCTTCTTCGCGTACGGGGCGGAGAGCTGCGCGTAGTACGCGTCGAGGCGCGCGGGGACCAGCTTCCCGGCCCGCGAGCCCGCGTGCTTCGTGCCGAGGTCCTGGTAGGTGGCGAGCGCCAGGCGGTAGAGGGGCTCGGCCCGCTCGAAGAGGAGCCCCTCGCCGGACTTCACCCGCTCGTCGGCGACGGTGAGGCGGGCGAGCAGGGCCTCCTCCCTCGCCTCCTCGCGGGCCGCGCCGTACGCGAGGGAGCCTCCGGCGGGCACGGCGAGCAGCACCAGGGCGAGCGGCAGCGCCAGGCGCCGGAGGGCCGCGCCGGTCCGGAGGGTCGCGCGCAGCCCGCGCCGGAAGCCGTCGGCCGCGGCGACGAGCAGCAGGACGCCGTACCCGACGAGGACGCCGACGGGCACGCCGTCGACGTCGGCGGGCAGCGCGACCACCAGGAGGGCGGCGGTGGCGAGCCAGCAGAGCGCGGCGCCGACCCAGTGGCGCAGGAGCACGTATCCCAGGCCGAGGCCGGAGAGGTTGAGCAGGGCGATCGCGGCGGCCTGCGCCGGGTTCGCCGGGCCGGGCGGCTGCGCGGGCGGCCCGTCCCCGGGCGGCGGGCCGTACCCAGGAGGTCCGTAGCCCGGCGGTCCGTAGCCCGGCGGCGGCCCGTAGCCGGGCGCGGTCGCGGGGCCGGACCGGGGGTATCCGTATCCGGGCGCGGCGGCGCCCGCGCCGACGGGCACCGCGCCGGAGGGCTCGCCGGAAGCCCGGTCGGAGCCCTGCCCGGAGGCCGCCGGGGGCGGGCCGAAGGCGAGCGTGGGCGTGGCGGGCGGCTGCGCCGGCGGGGGCGGAGCGGCCGGGGTCTCCGGGGTCCGGTCCGCCGGGGGCACCGGGGCCCAGGGCGGCGCCTCCGGCGCCGGAGCCGTACGCGGGTCCGGAGCGCTCCGGCCCCGGTCCTGGTTCTGGTTCGAGCGGTCTAAGGCGTCCCCTCCCGGGATCCTGTCGGCCGGCTCGGGACGTGCGTCGTTCGGTTCTTCCCCCACCACGGTCCCCCTCGTGGGTCCATGCGCGGTGGCACCCCACCGTCGCCTCTCATGACTACCCTTCACCGTCCCGGCACACGCGTCCACCGTTCTTCCCCGGCGGTGACCAACCCGGTACGTAGCCGGTGCGGGCCCCTGCGGGATTTCGCCCCGCGCAAGGCCTAAAGTCGCGGGGTGCCGAACGACCACCGGAAGACCGCCCGCCGTCCCCTCGCCCTCGTCCTCGCCGCCACGGGCTGCTGCGCCGCGCTCGCCGGGTGCGGTGCCACCCCGGACCCGGCCGGCCCGCCGTCCGGGAAGGGCCCGGAGCAGTCGGCGACCCGGAGCACCCCGCAGCCGAGCCGCACTCCCTCCACAGCCCCCTCGGTGCCGGAGAACCGTTCCCTCGCCGGGCGGACCGTCGTCGTCGACCCCGGTCACAACCCCGGGAACTTCCGGCACTCCGAGGAGATCGACCAGAAGGTGAACATCGGGACGAACCGCAAGGAGTGCGACACCACGGGCACGTCGACGAACGACGGGTACACCGAGGCCTCCTTCACCCTGGACGTCTCGCACCGGCTGCGGGACCTGCTCACCGCGCGCGGGGCGAAGGTGGTGTTCACCCACGACGCCGACCGTCCCTGGGGCCCGTGCATCGACGAGCGGGCGCGGATCGGCAACGAGGCGCGCGCCGACGCCGTCGTCTCCGTCCACGCGGACGGTTCGGCCGCCGGGCACCGCGGATTCCATGTGATCCTCCCCGCACGCGTGCGGGAGGGCGCCGCCGACACCGCGAAGATCGTCGGCCCCTCCCGTGAGCTGGGCGAACGGATCGCGGACCGGTTCGCCCGCGCCACCGGCACCGCGCCCGCCAACTACCTCGGCGGAGGTACGGGGTTGGACGTACGGGATGATCTCGGCGGACTCAATCTCTCAACCGTCCCCAAGGTGTTCGTCGAATGCGGCAATATGCGTGATCCGAAGGACGCGCAGCTCCTCGCGTCGGCGGTGTGGCGGCAGAAAGCGGCGCAGGGGATCGCGGACGGCATCGCCACCTACCTCCGGGGGTAGAACCGGCGGGCGATAGATTCTCCGTACGAGGGGGCCGCCCCCCTGCCATGACTTGAGCGCCACCCGTCGCGACGACGACCGACGCGACGACGACCCGACGAAGGACTTCTCACGTGAATATCCGCTCCCTCACCCGAGGCGATGGCGTGCTGATCGGCGCAGCGGTGGTGCTGTTCATCGCCTCGTTCCTCGGCATTTCGAGCTGCGACGGCCCGGCGTCGATCTGCGACCAGATCGACAGCCCGAACTCGTGGGAGGCGTCGCCGCTCGGCTGGGGCTCCTTCTTCCTGGGCATCGTCGGCGCCGCCCTCGTCGTCGCCTCCCGCGCCCTGCCGCAGCAGCGCAAGGTGGCGGGTCTGGAGCTCGGTCAGGTCGGTGCCGCGTTCACCATCGCCTCCGCGTGGACCCTGCTCATGTGGATCTTCGAGGCGACCAACGCCGGCGCCGGTCTGATCCTCGGCCTGATCGCCTCCCTGGTCCTCGCCGCCGCCGCGGTCGCCGGTCCGCTGGTCCCGGCCCTCCAGGCCCCGCTGGTGGGTGCGCCGCGTCCGCAGACCCCGCAGCCGTACGGCATGCAGCCGGGCCAGCCCGGCCCGCAGGGCGTCCCCGGCGGTTACGGCTACCCGGGCGCGCAGCAGCAGCCCTACGGGGGCGCGCACGACGCCTCGCACGGCACCGGCCACCCGTTCGGCGCGCAGGCCCCCGCCCCGCAGTCCCAGCCGCAGGCCCAGCCGCAGGCCCCGAAGCAGCCCGAGCCGCAGCAGGCCCCGGCGCAGCCGGCCTCGGACTTCGCCCCGTTCTGGTTCGCGGTCCCGGTCGCCCGTCCGCTGTACGCGGAGGACGGCGGACAGGCCCCGATCGCCGAGCTGGCGCCCGGCACCTGGTACCTGGCGGTCGAGCAGCGCGGCCAGGCCCTGGTGGCGCAGACGCAGGACGGGCGCCGCGGCGTCCTCCAGGACACCACCGGCATCCAGCGCGGCTGACCGGTCCCGCACGCGGCGCGCGGCCCCCGTCCGGATCCTCGGTCCGGACGGGGGCCGTCGTCGTTCCCGGGGCTCAGCCCCCGAGCTGGGACGTGCTGGGCACCTGGTCCTTGACCTCCGCGCCCGCGCTCCTGCCCGCCTCCTTGACGCTGTTGATCACGCTCTCGAAGGCGCCGACGTCCCCCTCGCCCACCTCGCCCTTGCGGAACTTGGTGCCGAGGTCCTTGAGCGAGTCGATCCCGGCGGTGAGCGGCGCGACCGCCTTGGAGAGCAGCGGGTCGCCCTTGGCGTTCTCCGTCGCCGCCTTGAGCCGGTTGTAGGCGAAGGCGCCCGCGAGACCGGCCTTCACCAGGGCGAAGGTGCGCCCGTCCGCGCCCTTCTTGAACGTGCCCGCCCGGTACGGCTTCACGATCCACTGGTACGTGGCGCCCGCGGCCAGACCGGCGTTGGCGACGAACCGGGTCTTGGCCAGCTTCTGCCGCTCGGCGCTGCCCGACGGGGCCGGGGACGCCGAGGGGTTCGCGGAGGCGCTCGCGCTCTGCCCGCCGTCGTCGCCGCAGGCGGCGGTGGTCAGGAGCAGGGCGCAGCACAGCGGCAGCGCCACGGCTCCGCGCGTAAGGGTTCCGGGCACGGCAGGACCTCCCTGGGGGCTGTGGCGCCAGCCTCGCCCCGGGCCCGTACGGGCGCCACCGGGGCGACTCCGTACGGGTACCGGTCCTTCGGGTCCTTCGGGCCCCTCAGGGGGTGAGGTCCCCGCAGCAGTCCGGTTCGAGGCCGGACGGGAGGCGTTCGCCGCCGAAGACGGCGACCGTGGCCTCCTCGCCGCCGAGCGCGGCCACCGCGAGCAGCAGGGACCCGGCGGTCCAGCTCGTCTGCTCCTCGGGCCACATCGCCTTGTCGGCGTCCGTGTCGCCCTCGAAGACGTACCCCGTCCAGTACATGCCGTTCGCGGCCCGCAGGTGCTGGATGTCCTGGAGGATGGTGAGGGCCCGGTCGGACTCCCCCACCGCCCAGAGGGCGAGGGCGAGTTCGCAGCTCTCGCCGCCGGTGACCCACGGGTTGGGGAGCACACAGCGGACACCGAGGCCGGGCACGACGAACGCGTCCCAGGACGCGTCGATCCGGGCCCGCGCCTCCTCGCCGGTGACGGCGCCGCCGAGGACCGGGTAGTACCAGTCCATCGAGTAGCGGGACTTGTCGAGGAAGCGCTCGGGGTGGCGGCGGATCGCGTGGCCGAGGGCCCCGGCCGCCAGCTCCCAGTCCGGCTGCGGTTCCTCGCGGGCCTCTGCGACGGCGAGGGCGCAGCGCAGGGCCTGGTGGATCGAGGAGCTGCCGGTGAGGAGGGCGTCGGCGACGGGCTCGCCGGACGGCTCGCGCTTCCAGCCGATCTGGCCGCCGGGCTGCTGGAGTCCGAGGACGAACTCGACGGCCGCGTAGACGACGGGCCACATCCGGTCGAGGAAGGCGTCGTCGCCGGTGGACAGGTGGTGGTGCCAGACGCCGACCGCTATGTACGCGACGAAGTTGGTCTCCCGGCTCCGGTCGGTGATCCGCTCCGGGTCGCCGTCGTGGTAGGCGGCGTACCAGGAGCCGTCGGCGTTCTGGTGCCGGGCGAGCCACTCGTAGGCGCGGGCGGCGGCGGCATGCTCGCCGGCCGCGTCCAGGGCCATGGCGGCCTCGATGTGGTCCCAGGGGTCGAGGTGGTGGCCGCGGAACCAGGGGATCGCACCGTCCTCGCGCTGGACGGCGAGTATCCCGGCGACGGTCTCGGCGGCCTGCTCGGCGGTGAGCACCCCGGGCAGGACGAGGTGCTCGGCGATCCGCTCGGGGCTCGTCACTCGGCATCGGCCTTCGGGAGGTGCGGCTTGGTCGCGTAGGCCACGAAGCTCTTGCCGACGACCGGGTTGAGGAGCTGCTCGGCGACCCGGGTCAGGGCGGGCTTCTTCATGATGTCCCAGACCAGGAGCTTGTGGTACGCCCGGACCGGCAGCGCCTTGTCGTTGTCGACTCCGAAAGCGCACTTGAGCCACCAGTACGGCGAGTGCAGCGCGTGCGCGTGGTGGGTGCCGTACGGCCTGAGGCCGGCCTGCCGGATCTTGCCGAGGAGTTCGTCGGCCTTGTAGATGCGGATGTGGCCGCCCTCGACCTCGTGGTACGCGTCGGAGAGCGTCCAGCAGACCTTCTCGGGGCCGTAGCGGGGGACGGTGACGGCGATCCGGCCGCCCGGCTTGAGGACGCGGACCATCTCGGCGAGGACGCCCTTGTCGTCCGGGATGTGCTCCATGACCTCGGAGATGATGACGACGTCGAAGGACTCGTCGGGGAAGGGCAGGTTGAGGGCGTCGCCCTCCATCGCGGTCGCGGTGGCGCCGGCCGGGGCCTCCCCGGCCTCCTTCATGGCCGCGAACCACTTGGCGACCTCGCGGATCTCCTCGGCGTTCTGGTCGAGGGCCACCACCCGGGCGCCGCGCCGGTAGCACTCGAAGGCGTGCCGGCCCGCACCGCAGCCCAGGTCGAGCACGCGGTCGCCGGGGGCGAGCGGGAAGCGGGTGAAGTCGACGGTCAGCACGAGGGCCTGCCTTCGCGGTCGGGACGGGGGCGGTGCGGGTGGAGGTCGTACGGTTCGGGCGCGTGCGCGGTGGTCACCGGCGGGGGCCCGGGGAGGCGGCGCCCCGGCGGGCGATCGCCTCGCGGTACAGCTCGGCCGTGCCCAGGGCCGCGCGGGCCCAGGTGAAGCGGTCCAGGACCCGGTCCCGTCCGGCGGCGCCGAGCCGGGCGCGCAGCTCCGGGTCGCCGAGGACCCGGCTGAGGGCGGCGGCGAGCGCGCCGGCGTCGCCGGGCGGCACCGCGAGGCAGGTCTCGCCGTCGGGGCCCGCGACCTCGGGGATCGCGCCGCCGGTGGTGGCGACGAGCGGGGTGCCGGTGGCCATGGCCTCGGCGGCGGGCAGCGAGAACCCCTCGTACAGCGAGGGCACGCAGGAGACCTGGGCGGAGCGGACGAGGTCGACGAGCTCGGCGTCGCTGATGCCCTTGACGAACTCGACGGCGCCTTCGAGGCCGTACCGCTCGATGGCCCGGGCCACGGGGCCGTCCTCGGCGCGCTTGCCGACGACGACGAGGTGCGCGTCGGGGTTCTCGGTGCGGAGCTTGGCGAGCGCCTCGATCAGGTGGATCAGGCCCTTGAGGGGGACGTCGGCGCTGGAGGTGGTGACGATCCGGCCGGGGACCTCGGCGACCGAGGGGTCCGGGGACCAGAGGTCGGTGTCGGCGCCGATGTGGACGACCCGGACGCGGTCCTCGCGCACGCCGAGGTGCTCGACGATCTCCTGGCGGGAGGTGCCGGAGACGGTGAGCACGGACGGCAGGCGGCGGGCGACCCGCTTCTGCATCGTGGTGAAGGCGTACCAGCGGCGGACCGAGAGGCGGCGCTTCCAGCCGTCGGCGGCGTCGAGTTCGAGGCCGCGGTCGACGGTGATGGGGTGGTGGATCGTGGTGACGAGGGGCGCGCCGAGCGCGCGCGGGCCGCCGAGGAGCCCGTACCCGAGGGTCTGGTTGTCGTGGACGACGTCGAAGTCGCCGCGGCGGGCGGCGAGCATGCGCCGGGCCCGCAGGGAGAAGGTGAGCGGCTCGGGGAAGCCGCCGGTCCACATGGTGGCGACTTCCAGGGCGTCGATCCAGTCGCGGTACTCGTCGCGCTTCGGGGTCCGGAAGGGGTCCGGGGAGCGGTAGAGGTCGAGGCTGGAGATCTCGGTGAGCGGCACGCCCTCGTCGAGCGTGGGGTACGGCTGGGAGCCGATGACCTCGACGGTGTGGCCGAGGCGGGCGAGCTCGCGGGAGAGGTGCCGGACGTAGACGCCCTGGCCCCCGCAGAAGGGGTTCCCCTTGTACGTGAGGAGAGCGATCCGCAACGTGGAGGTCTCCCCTGTTCGGGCACGGCCGAGAACTCGGGGGCTGTCACCGGGGTCGGTGACGGCCTGTCGGGGGCCTGTCTCTACGGCCTCGGCGGTCATGCGCGGCCCCCTTCGAGCGTGCGTTTCGCCGGAGCGTAACCGCTGGCGTTAATCTAGAACAAGTTACAGACTCGGCCGTCGTCAGGTCGTCCGGGAAGGACAGAATCTACCGGCAGGTAGCACCGCGGTGAGATCCGGAGCGGGTGATTCGCGCCACGGCGGCGCCGCCGCCATACTGTCGCTCCCCACCGCACGGAACGGGACCCCATGACCGCAGACAACAGGGCGGACCACGGCGCCGCCGCGCCCCTCACGGAGCGCCAGGAGGCGCGGCGGCGGCGCATCCTGGACGCCAGCACGCGGCTCGCGTCGCGGGGCGGGTTCGACGCCGTGCAGATGCGGGAGGTCGCCGAGGAGGCGGGCGTGGCCCTGGGCACGCTGTACCGCTACTTCCCGTCGAAGATCCACCTGCTCGTCGCGGTGATGCAGGACCAGCTCCGGCACCTGCACACGACGCTGCGCAGGCGGCCCCCGGCGGGCGCGGACCCGGCGGAGCGGGTCGCGGAGACCCTGATGCGGGCCTTCCGGGCGCTCCAGCGGGAGCCGCAGCTCGCCGACGCGATGGTGCGGGCGCTGATCTTCGCGGACCGGGGGGTGAGCGCCGAGGTGGACGAGGTCTCCCGGCTGACGACCGCGATCGTCCTGGACGCGATGGGGACGGGGCACCCGACGCCGGCCCAGCGCTCGGCGGTCCGGGTGATCGAGCACACCTGGCACTCGGCGCTGATCACCTGGCTGTCGGGGCGGTCCTCGATCGCCCAGGTGAAGATCGACATCGAGACGGTGTGCGGGTTGATCGGGACGCCGGCGCCCGCCGGGTGACGGGACGCCGGTCGCCCGCCCGCACGGACCGGTGCGAGGCCGCTCACACCCTCCGTGAGCAGCGCGTACGGGCCGGTACAGTAAGCGGGTCGTCATCATGCCCGTACGGGGGGAAACCGGTGGAAATCCGGTACTGACCCGCAGCCGTGTACCCGCCTTCTCCCCGAAGGCGGCGAGTCGGAATGCCCCGGACGGGACGTGACCGCCGGCACCGTCGAGGAACACGGAGCCGGAGCCCGGTGCCCGAGGCGTGCCGTGCCCGGCCGCAGGAGAGGGCCCCATGAACACCGTCCGTCGCGCCGCCGCCGCGCTCACCGCCGCCGTCGCCGTACTCGGCACCGGCGCAGCCGGGCAGGCCGCCGCCGCCCCCTCCCCGACCCCCTCCACCGGAAAGCTCCCGGCCGGTCTGTACGGCACGAAGGACCCGACCTACGACGGCGTCTGGCGCCAGTCCCTCTCCTTCCTCGCCCAGCGCGCCACCGGCTACCAGCCCGCCGACCAGGCCGTGGAGTGGCTCCTCGGCCAGCAGTGCGACGACGGCGCCTTCCCCGCCTACCGCGCGGACGCCGCGAAGCCCTGCGACGCGAAGACGATGCGGGACACCAACGCCACCGCCGCCGCCGTCCAGGCGCTCGCCGCCGTACGCCGCCAGAGCGCCGCCCCCGAGAAGGCCGACCGGGCCGTCAAGGCCGGCAGCGACTGGCTGAAGTCCGTGCAGAACAAGGACGGCGGCTGGGGCTACAGCGCCGGTGGCGCCAGCGACGCCAACTCCACCTCCGTCGTCGTCGGCGCCCTCGCCGCGACCGGTGTGCGCCCCGTCGACTTCACCTCCGCCGAGGGCCGCTCCCCCTACGACGCGCTCCTCTCCTTCGCGCTGCCCTGCGCGGACAAGGAGGGCCCCGGCGCCTTCGCGTACCAGCCCGACAAGGCCGGGAAGCTGTTCGCCAACGCCGACGCCACCGCCGCCGGCACCCTCGCCGGGCTCGGCAAGAGCATGGTCGCCACCAAGGCCTCCCCCGAGCAGGCCCCCGCCTGCACCGACCTGTCGAAGCCGACCTCCGAGCGGGCCGCCCTGAACGGCGCCTCCTACCTGGCCAAGGCCCTCGCCAAGACCCATCACCTCGTCCAGCCGCCGATGCCGGGCGCCACCGACACCACCGAGCAGCCCGACTTCGGCAACACCGCCGACGCCGTCGTCGCGCTCTCCGCCGCCGGCGCCTCCAAGGAGGCCATGCCCGCCCTGGAATGGCTGGAGAAGAACTCCGCGGCCTGGGCGAAGGAGAGCGGCCCGGCCGCCTACGCCCAGCTGATCCTGGCCGCCCGCGCGACGGAGACCGACCCGCGCAAGTTCGGCTCGGTCGACCTGGTCGAACAGCTCAACGCCGCCGGTCCGGCCCCCAAGAGCCCCGACACCTCCGCCTCCTCCACCACCGACGAGGAGGACTCCGGCTTCGACCTCTGGTGGATCATCGGCATCGGCACGGTCGTCGGCGTCGGCATCGGCTTCCTCCTGAGCGGCCGCAAGAAGTGACCGCCACCGCCGTCAGGACCACCACCCGGGTCGCGGGCGCCGCGGCCGGGGCGCTGCTGACCCTCGCCGGGGTCGCGGCCGCCCCGGCGCACGCCGCCGGCTACCGCTACTGGGCGTACTGGGAGAGCGACGGCGGCAAGCCCTGGGCCTACGCCACGCAGGGCCCGGCGACCGCCCGGCCCGCCGACGGCGACGCGGTCGGCTTCCGCTTCGCGGTCAGCAAGGAGGCCGACGACACCGCCCAACCCACCGCCGCCCCGGACTTCACCCGGATCTGCGGGGACCTGGCGGCGAAGGACGGCACGAAGCGGGTCGCGGTCGTCGTCGACTTCGGCGGTCCGGCCGACGCCCCGCCCGGCGAAGCACCGCCCGCGCGACGGATCACGACCGGCTGCGCGCAGGTACGCTCCGACGCCACCGGCGCGGAGGCGCTCGCCGCCGTGGCGAAGCCGCTGCGGTACGGCAGCGGGGCCATGCTCTGCGGGATCGCGGGCTATCCGGCGCGGGGCTGCGGCGAGGAGGTCGCCGAGGAGCCCACGGCCGCGTCCACGGCATCGCCCACCGCCGCGAAGAAGCGGGACGGCGACGACGGCGGTCCGTCCGTCGGCGTGCTCGTCGGCGGGGCGGCCGTCCTCGCGCTCGGCGGGGCGGCGATCTGGAAGGCCCGCCGACGCGGATGAGCACCGCTCCCGCCCACGGCAGGCTGCGCGGCGCGCTCGACGCGCTCTCGGCCCCCGTCGCGACCCGGGCCAACGCCCTGCACGCGGGAGCGTGGTGGCTGTGGGCGCTCGGCCTGGCCGTCGCCGCCTCCCGCACCACCAACCCGCTGCTGCTCGGCCTGATCGTCGGCGTCGCGGGCTACGTCGTCGCGGCCCGCCGCACGGACGCGCCCTGGGCCCGCTCGTACGGCGCGTTCGTGAAGCTGGGCCTGTTCGTCGTGGCCCTCCGGGTCCTCTTCTCCCTCCTCCTGGGCTCCCCGATCCCGGGCACGCACCTCCTCTTCACCCTGCCCGAGGTGCCGCTGCCCGACTGGGCGCAGGGAGTGCGGATCGGCGGCCGGGTGACGGCCGAACAACTCCTCTTCGCGGTGTACGACGGCGCCAAGCTGGCGACCCTGCTGATCTGCGTGGGCGCCGCGAACGCGCTCGCCAACCCGGCGCGGCTGCTCAAGTCGCTGCCGGGAGCCCTCTACGAGGCGGGGGTCGCCGTCGTCGTGGCGATGACCTTCGCGCCGAACATGGTCGCCGACGTGGTCCGGCTGCGGACCGCCCGCCGGCTGCGGGGCCGCACCACGGGCGGGGTCCGGGCGGTCCTCCAGATCGGCCTGCCGGTCCTGGAGGGAGCCCTCGAACGCTCGGTCGCGGTGGCGGCGTCGATGGACGCGCGGGGCTACGGGCGCACGGCCCACGTCCCGGCAGCCGTGCGCCGCACCACGAACGTCCTGACCCTCGGCGGGCTCCTCGGCATCTGCGCCGGTTCGTACGGGCTGCTCGCGGCGGAGGGCGCGGCATACGGCCTCCCGCTGCTCGGCGCCGGGCTCCTCGCCGCCGTGGCCGGGCTCCGGCTCGGCGGACGCCGGACCGTGCGGACCCGGTACCGGCCCGACCGCTGGGGCGCCCGGTCCTGGCTGGTGGCCGGGTCCGGGGTGGCGGTCGCGGTCCTGATGATCCGCGCGAACGCGTACGCCCCGGAGGCCCTGCACCCGGGGGTCGTCCCCCTGAAGGCCCCGGAGCTGCCGCTGCTGCCCGCGCTGTCGGTCCTGGTGGGCCTGGTGCCGGCGTTCGTGGCCCCCGTACCCGAGGAGAACCCGTGATCCGCTTCGAGAACGTCTCGGTGAGGTACGAGGAGGACGCCGAGCCCACGCTCCGGAACCTCGACCTCACCGTCCCGGAGGGCGAACTGGTCCTCCTCGTGGGCCCCTCGGGCGTCGGCAAGTCGACCCTCCTGAACGCGGTCTCGGGCCTGGTCCCCCACTTCACGGGCGGCACGCTGACCGGGCGGGTGACCGTCGACGGCCGGGACACGCGCACGCATCCGCCGCGCGAGCTGGCGGACGTGGTGGGCACGGTGGGCCAGGACCCGTCGGCCCACTTCGTCACCGACACGGTCGAGGACGAGCTCGCGTACGGGATGGAGTCCCTGGGGCTCGCGCCCGGCGTCATGCGGCGCCGGGTCGAGGAGACCCTCGACCTCCTCGGCCTCGCCGAACTCCGCGACCGCCCGATCGCGACGCTCTCCGGCGGGCAGCGCCAGCGGGTCGCGATCGGCTCCGTCCTCACCCCGCACCCCAAGGTCCTCGTCCTCGACGAGCCGACCTCCGCGCTCGACCCGTCGGCGGCGGAGGACGTCCTCGCGGTCCTCCAGCGCCTGGTCCACGACCTCGGCACGACGGTCCTCCTCGCGGAGCACCGCCTCGAACGCGTCGTCCAGTACGCCGACCAGGTCCTCCTCCTCCCGGAGGCGGTCATGGGCCCGCCGTCCGCCATCATGTCCGTCTCCCCCATCCACCCCCCGGTGGTCACCCTGGGCCGCCTGGCGGGCTGGACCCCGTTGCCCCTGACGGTGCGGGACGCGAGGCGGAGGGCGGGGGGCCTGAAGGAGCGCCTGGAGCCCTTGGCCGGAGCGGGGATCCCTGCGGGGCCTCTCCCCCACCCCGCCCCTTCCCGAAACCGGGGGTCCGCCCCGGACCCCGGTCCTCAAACGCCGGACGGGCTGAACACGAACGACAACCCGGCCCCGCCGGCGTTCGAGGCGCGGGGTCCCAGGGGTGCAGCCCCTACGACCCCGGGGTCCGGGGGCTCCGCCCCCGGTTTCGGGAAGGGGCGGGGTGGGGGCTTCTCCCTCTTCTCACGGCGCCGACACCAGCCTCAGGACACCCCACCCCCCACCACCCCCCTCGTCCTCACCGACTCCCTCCACATCCGCCGTGCCCGCGTAGAGGCCCTCCGCAAGATCGACCTCCGCGTGGACCCCGGCGAGACCGTCGCCCTCATGGGACGGAACGGGGCCGGAAAGTCGACCCTCCTCTCCGCGTTCGTCGGCATGATCGCCCCCACCTCCGGCACCGTCCGGATCGCGGGCCGGGCCCCGCACGCCACGGACCCGCGCGAGCTGATCCGGCAGGTCGGCCTGGTGCCGCAGGAGCCGAGGGACCTGCTGTACGCGGACACCGTCGCCGCCGAGTGCGCGGCGGCCGACGCGGACGCGGGCGCGGAGGACGGCGCCTGCCGGGCCCTGGTCTCCGAGCTGCTGCCGGGCGTCGCGGACGACACGCACCCCCGGGACCTGTCCGAGGGCCAGCGGCTCGCTCTCGCCCTGGCCGTCGTCCTGACCGGCCGCCCGCCGCTGCTCCTCCTGGACGAGCCGACCCGGGGCCTGGACTACGCGGCCAAGGCCCGCCTGGTCGAGCACCTGCGGGGCCTCGCGGAGGGCGGGCACGCGATCGTGCTCGCCACGCACGACGTGGAGCTGGCGGCGGAGCTGGCCCACCGGGTGGTGATCCTCGCGGACGGCGAGGTGGTCGCGGACGGCCCGACGGCCGAGGTCGTGGTCTCCTCGCCCGCGTTCTCGCCGCAGGTGGCCAAGGTCCTGGCCCCGCAGCCGTGGCTCACGGTCGAGCAGGTGGAGCGGGCGCTGGAGGAGACACGGTGAGCGCCCGCCCCCTCCGCCTGGGCCCGCGCTCGGTCGCCGCCCTCCTCCTCGTCTCCCTGATCGGGATCGCCGCCTTCTGCTGGCCCCTGTTCGCGGACGCCGGCTCGGCCGTCACGTCGCACGCCGGTGACGCTCCGTGGCTGTTCGCGGCCCTGCTGCCGCTGCTCGTCGCGGTGGTGGTGGCGACGATCGCGGACTCGGGCATGGACGCGAAGGCGGTCGCGATGCTGGGGGTGCTCGCCGCCGTGGGCGCGGCGCTGCGCCCGCTGGGGGCGGGGACGGCCGGCCTGGAGCCGATGTTCTTCCTGATGGTGCTGAGCGGCCGGGTCCTGGGCCCGGGCTTCGGCTTCGTCCTCGGCGCGGTGACGATGTTCGCGTCCGCGCTGCTCACGGGGGGTGTGGGCCCCTGGATGCCGTTCCAGATGCTGTCGATGGGCTGGTTCACGATGGGCGCCGGGCTGCTGCCGGGGCAGCGGACGCTCCGGGGCCGGGCCGAGCTCCTGATGCTCTCCGCGTACGGCTTCGCGGCGGCGTTCGCGTACGGCACGGTCATGAACCTCCAGGGCTGGGTCCTGCTCCAGGGCCTGAGCAGCGGGATCTCCTTCCAGCCGGGCGCCCCGCTCCACGAGAACCTGGTCCGCTTCCTCGCGTACGTCACCGCCACCTCCCTCGGCTGGGACCTCGGCCGGGCCGTGCTCACCGTCGTCCTCACGCTCACGGTCGGCGGCACCCTCCTGAGGGCGCTGCGGCGGGCGACGAGGCGGGCGAACTTCGAGGCCCAGGTCACATTCGAGGGCCCGGAAGGGTCCCCCGCGAGTGAGGCGGCCCACAGGACCCAGGTCACGTACGAGCCGGAATAGTAGACGTACGGAACCACCCAAAGCCCCACCCGAACCCCCATAACCTGCGGAAACGTACCCCGTCCGACCCCCGGGACGTTCCTCCCGGGTCCGAACCTTCCTCGTACAAGGGGTCGTTGCGTCGGCGTTCCGGCCCTGCTTCTCTGGTGGACGTCGCCAGGCAGCAGGTGCTCACCGCAGCGCCTCGGGCCGGCCGGTCCCCCAGGTTCCCGGGTCTCCCGGGCTCTGGTTCCGGCTTGCCGAAAACGCCCGGCGCGGCCTCCGTCCCCGAAGTTAGGTAGAAACCTTGATCCGCTCGCTCACCACTCGTGTCGCCGCCCGCAAGAAGACCTTCGCCGCCTCCGCAGCCGTGCTGCTGGGTGCGTCGGGTGCGGTGCTCGGCACGACGGGCTCGGCCTCGGCCGCCAGCCCGCAGGATGTCGCGCGACAGATCGTTCCCGCCTCGCAGTACGCGTCCTTCAGCAAGATCGTGGCCCACGAGTCCGGCTGGAACCACAAGGCCACCAACTCCTCCAGCGGCGCCTACGGCCTGGTCCAGGCCCTGCCGGCCTCGAAGATGTCCTCGGCCGGCTCCGACTGGAAGACGAACCCCGCCACCCAGATCAAGTGGGGTCTCGACTACATGAACGAGCGCTACGGCTCCCCGAACGCCGCCTGGGCGTTCTGGCAGGCCAACGGCTGGTACTAAGAGTCCCGCCACCGCACAGCGCGCACACGCAAGGCCCCGCCCTCCTCACGGAGGGGCGGGGCCTGCGGCGTTCCCGGGCCCCCGCAGCCGAGGAACCGGATCTTCGCCCCGCGCGTCCAAACCGCCATGCGGGGGACACACGGCATCCTGATCAGAAGAATCCTGACGGCCTTCGTCGCGCTGCTCGCGCTCCAGGCCGGTTCGCTCGTCGCGCCGGCGTACGCCTGCGGCTGCGGCGCCATCGTCCCGGACGCGTCGCGGCGGATCGGCGTCGACCGCGAGGAGTCGGCCGTCCGCTGGGACGGGCGCACCGAGACGATCGTGATGCGCTTCCGCGTGCACGGGGACGCCGAGCGGGCGGCCTGGATCATGCCGGTGCCGGGCCGGGCCGACGTCTCCCTCGGCGATCCGGAGCTGTTCGACGAGATCGCCCGGCTGACCGCGCCCGAGCGGCGCGACCGCTTCCACTTCTGGCCGCGCGAGGACGACTGGCCGTTCGACTCCGATCGCGGCGACGGGGCCGGGGCCCCGCCCGGCGCGGGCACCGGCGTCGGCGTCGTCGGCCGCGAACGGCTCGGCCCCTTCGACGTGGCCCGGCTGACCGCCACCGACCCGGACGCGCTCGGCGACTGGCTGCGCACGAACGGCTTCGACCTGCCCGACCGGCTCACCGGCGCGCTCCGCCCGTACGTCGAGCGGAAGTGGGAGTACGTCGCGGTCCGCCTCGCGCCCGAGGAGAAGGGCTCCGTCCTCCGGGGCGAGCTGACCCCGCTGCGCATCGCCTTCGCCTCGCCCGAGCTGGTCTACCCGATGCGGCTCTCGCGGCTCGCGAAGACGCCCCAGACCCTCGGCCTGTCCGTCCTCTCCGACCACCGGATGGAGCCCCGCTCCGCCATCGGCGGCGACCGGCCCGAGGTGACCTTCGCCGGGCGGATCGAGCGGCCCGGGGGTGCCGTGGCCGCGCTCGCGGGCGACCGGCCGGTCCATCTGACCGTCCTGGAGCAGGAGTTCCCGCACCCGGAGCGGATCGACGACGACCACCACCTGCGACGGGTCGCCGACACCCCGTACCGCGAAGTGATCCACACCGACCGGCTGCTGACCGTCGCCGGCGTCCCCGTCTGGCTCCTGACGGTGGGCGGCGGCCCGCTGCTCGTGGCGCTCGCGGTGATCCCGGTCGTCCGGGCGTCGCGACGCCGCCGGAGCCCGGGGGCGGGTGTACGTTCGACCGCATGACCAACCCTCAATGGACCGACGTCGACCACTACTTCACCGAATTGCTCGCCCCGGACGACGAGGCGCTGTCCGCCGCGCTCGCCGCCTCGACGGCGGCCGGCCTGCCGGAGATCGCCGTCGCCCCCAACCAGGGCAAGCTGCTCCACCTCCTGGCCCGGGTGCAGGGCGCCCGGAGCATCCTGGAGATCGGCACCCTCGGCGGCTACAGCACGATCTGGCTGGCCCGCGCGCTGCCCGCCGACGGGCGCCTGATCACCCTGGAGTACGACCCGGCCCACGCCGACGTCGCCCGCTCCAACATCGCCCGCGCCGGGCTCGACGAGGTCGTCGAGGTCCGCACGGGCGCGGCCCTGGACAGCCTGCCGAAGCTGGAGGCGGAGGGCGCGGGCCCGTTCGACCTGGTCTTCGTCGACGCGGACAAGGTCAACAACCCGCGCTACGTGGAGTGGGCCCTGAAGCTCTCCCGGCCGGGCACGGTGATCGTCGTCGACAACGTGGTGCGGGGCGGCAAGGTGGCCGCCGAGCACCCGGACGACCCCTCCGTCACCGGCACCCGCGCGATGTTCGACCTGGTCGCCCGCGAACCGCGCCTGGACGCCACCGCGTTCCAGACGGTCGGCACGAAGGGCTACGACGGGCTGCTGGTCGCCCGCGTGACGGACTAGTCCGCTCCGGAGCCGCTCCTCCGGGACCGTTACGGAGCCGCTCCGGGATCCTGCGTCTCCTCGGCCGCCACGACGCGCTCGACGGCGGCCGTCACCAGGCGTTCGCGCTCCGCCTCCGTGAAGACGTCCGGCAGGGTGAGCTGTTCGACGATCAGCCAGTTCAGCGCCAGCATGAGCAGCTTGACGGCCATGGCGTCGCCGGGGAGGCCGGACTCCTCGTGATAGGCGATGTTGGCGTCCACGTCGGCCCGGACCCGCTCGGTGAGCACCTCGCGCAGTCCGGGCCGGCGGGTGGCTTCGAGGCGGAGTTCGAGGAGCGCCAGGTAGCCGGTGCGGAAGGAGGAGACGCGGCCGACGAGCTCGCGCATCAGCTCGACGTAGGTCTCCCGGTCGCGGGCGGCCGTCCGGTGGCGCTCGACGGTGGCCTCGTCGGGCCGGAGCCGCTCGTAGACCCGGGCCCCGGCCTGGGTGAACAGGTCGTCGCGGCTGGCGAAGTAGTTGGACGCGGTGCCGACGGGGACACCGGCCTCGGTGTCCACGGCCCGGAAGGTCATCCCGCGTGCGCCCTCCCGGGCCAGCACCTCGATCGCCGCGTCGACGAGGGCCGCGCGCCGCTGGTCGTTCCGTCTCACCATTGACACCGCTCCAGGCGTAGCACCGCGTTCAAACCACTTCAGGCAGAGTACTACGGGCGGGGGACCGCCCACGGAAGCCGGAGCCGACGACCGGCGGCACACCCGGCCCGGCCGTCCACCGGGCGAGCCCTAACCGCCCACGGACGGCGCACTCCGCCGCCACCCCGCGAAGAGCGGCACCCCGCCCTCCGCGTCGAGGACGACGACGCCGAAGGGCCGGTCGAAGGCGATCCGCCGCACCGCCTCGCGGCGGGGCGGGGCCGCGCTCCGGGCCATCCTGACCTGGGTGACGGCCGCCGCCTCGACGCCCTCCTCGGCGACCTCGACCATCGCCTCCTGCACCACCTTGTCGACGAAGAGGTCCTCCGCCGAGAGGCCGGAGAAGTCGGCTCCGGGGCGCAGGGCCCGTTCGACGCCGAGCGCCGCCAGGTGCCCGTTCACCTCGGTCCTCGTACGGAGGGTGAAGCGCGGCAGGAGGAGGTCGGCCGCGTCGGCGGCGAGCGGCTCCCCCGCCCCGGGCCCGGCCCAGGCGGCGGGCAGCACCTCGCCCGGCCCGGCCCCCTCGGGCCCGAGCGCGAACCGCACCAGGGCGGCGTGCTCCCCGGCGCAGGGCAGCTCGACGACGGTGACCCCGTCCACGGACCGGACCGAGGCGGACGGGATCCGTTGCCGCATGGTCGGTACGGGCCGGACGCGGCCGTCCCCGTCGGTGAAGGGCTCGTCGCGGGTGAGGTGCCGGGGGAAGGCGGACGCCCAGGAGGCCTTCAGGGCCAGGGCGTTCAGCAGCACGAGCTCCTCGGAGCCGTCGAGCGCGAGCGGCAGCCCGTCGATCCGCCCGCCGGTGGCCTCCCGCACCCACGCGTCGAGCTCCCCTTGCGCGCCCCCGCCCAACTCCCCGAACCGCACGTCGGGCAGGCTCCGCCTGAACTCCTCACGAACCGCCGCCCGGGCCCACACCCCCGTACCCACCGCGAGCCCGTCCGTCCCGGCGAGCCGCCGCCCGGCCCCGGTCACGGCCCCGGCCGCCGCCTCCCCGTCGACCCCGAGCAGCCCGCGCAGCTCCCCTGCGGTCCGCCCCCGCGCCCCGGCCGCGACGACCCCGAGCGCCAGCCACAGCCCGGCCGGCGAGACGACGAAGTCCCCGTCCCCGAACCGGGACAGCCAGCGCGCGGCCAGGCTCCGTACCGTGTCCGCCCGGAGGACGGGGGGAGTGCGGGTCATGTCCTGCCTCCTACGAGCATCGTGAAGATCGTGAACGGGTCGAGCCACTCACCCGGAGACGCGCACCGCGAGTACCGCCACGGTCGGCCGATCCGGAAGCCACCGATGGCTCATACCCCCACCGCGCACACCGCACATGGCCGGACGTGCCGAGTGTCGCTCCCGCCCGCCGCGCTCGGGCCGCGGAAACGCCGCGGGACGCTTCCGACCCGGCCCGGTGCCGAGCGGGGGCGGGGTCTGCGGGGTGCGGCAGACATGCGGGCGCACACCCTCAGGATGTGCGGCAGCTACCTTTCTTCCACCACACGTCAGACGCTCCTCTACCGCGCCGAATCGAAACTGCCAAGGGTCCACTCCGTCGTGGCGCTGTCCACAATGTCAAAATCCCACCCCCTGTTTTGTACACATACGGCTCGTGACGCGTCGGGGGTCCGGAGCGATAGCCTGGATCCGCGAAGAGCGCGATACGCCGTGGGGGCAGCGAAGCCCCTCACCTGCGCTCGGAGCGCTTCCGGGCCCGCGACGTCACTGATCCGCACGTCGAACTCGCCTTCCAGGAAGGCGAAATGACCGAGAGCGGCCGGGACATCGCTCTTCCCCGCACAACGTCGGCCTCGACCGGTAACCCCGCGTCGTTCCGTCCCTTCCTTCACCTACGTCACGCAACGGCGCGCGACAGGAGCCACAGGACATGCAGCCCAAGCCGAGCACATCCCGACGTGAGGACTCCGACATGAACCACAGCGCGGGCACCGCACCACCACCGGCTCTGGAACTGCGCTGCGGCGGGCTGCACTTGACCGTTCAGCGCGTCCCCGGATGGCTCGTCGCCCTGATCACCACGGCCGCCGGGGCAGCGGGGACGTGGTGGGCACAGAGCTGAGCCACGCCCGCGAGCCGTCCTCACGCCGCCTTGACCGGCGGATGTACGAGACTGCACGTACGCGATCAAGGCTCGGCGCAGCGCCCGGCCCGTGCTTTCCGAGAGGTGTCATGTGCCCAGCGTGGTAAAGATCAACGTCCTGACCGTGCCGGCCGAGCAGCGCGAGGTGCTGGAGCAGCGCTTCGCCTCGCGGGCCGGGGCCGTGGAGGGGTCCGACGGCTTCGAGTGGTTCGAGCTGCTGCGGCCCCTGGAGGGCACCGACCAGTACCTGGTGTACACCCGCTGGCGCAGCGAGGAGGACTTCCAGAACTGGATGGACGGTTCCATGCGGGCCGCCCACCAGGGTGGCGGCGAGGGCGGGGGCGAGCGTCCGAAGCCCGCCGCGTCCGGGTCGACCCTGTGGTCGTTCGAGGTCGTCCAGCAGGCGGCCCCGAAGGGCTGAGCCCCGGAGAAAACCGGCTGCGTCCCGGGCCGTGCGCGTCCCAGAATGACGCGCATGACCTGGACCTTCTCCCCCGAGCGCGTCGACACCCCGGACGCCGTCGCCCTGCGCCGCGACTACTACGACGAGGTCGCGAGCCGCTACTGGAAGCGGCCCGCGACGGCGGCCGAGATCGACGAGGGGCTGACGGACGACGGGGCCGGGCTGCTCGCCCCGCCGACCGGGGACTTCCGGGTCGCCCGGTTCGGGGGCGAGCCGGCCGGGTGCGGCGGGGTGCTCCTGCTCGACGACGGCGGCGACGGCGACGGGGTGCGCGCCGAACTGACCCGGGTCTACCTGCGCCCCGCGTTCCGCGGCCGGGGCGGCGCCGGGCTCCTGATGGACGCCCTGGAGGACGCCGCCCGCACCCTCGGCGCCCGCCGGATGGTCCTCAACACGCGCCTGGACCTGATCGAGGCACGGAGCCTGTACGTACGGCACGGGTACGCGGAGATACCGGCGTACTGCACCGGCCCGTACATGGACGTCTGGTACGGCAAGAAGCTCTGACCCGCCCCCGGGCGCTCACGCGTGGTGGTCGCGGGGCGGTTCCGAGGTTCGGGGGCGTTCCGCGTCCGAGCCGCTCAGTTCGGCCGTCAGTTCCTCGACGAGTTTCACCAGGTCGGTGGGCCGTTCGGGTCCCCACCAGTCGCCGAGGAGCTCGGCGAGCGAGTCCTCCCGCGCCCTGGCGAGCAGCGTGGTCACCCGTACGCCCTCCTCGGTGAGGATCATCTGGACGCCCTCCCGGGTGACCAGGTGCCGTTCCTCCAGCTGCCGGGAGGCCTCGGTGATCGCCCGCAGCGGTACGGGGGTGGTCTCGGCGAGCCGGGCGGGCTCGACGGTGCCGTGCCGGCGGATGCGCAGCAGCAGCCAGCTCGCGGCGGGCAGCAGGTCGAGCCCGGCGCGCTCGGTGATCTTCACGTAGACCGCCTTGCGCCCCTCGCGGGAGCCGAGGACGGACAGCGCGCGGGCGCACTCGTCGTACGAGGAGCGCTCGACCGGGTTGGAGGCGAGGGTCTGCGTGGTGTCGGGCGCGGTGACCGAGGTGCGGAGCCGGTCCTCCTTGAGGAACCAGGCGATGACGAAGGCGACGAGGACGACCGGCGACGCGTACAGGAAGACGTCCGTGATGGACGTGGAGTACGCGTGGAGCACGGAGGGGCGCAGTTCGGGCGGGAGCTGGGCGACGGCGCGCGGGTCGGCGGCGACCTCCCCGGGTCCGACGCCGGGCGGGAGGCCGGGGCCGGCGGCGGCGAAGACGTCCTCCAGCTTGGAGGTGAGCCGGTTGGTGAAGACGGTGCCGAAGACGGCGACGCCGAAGGACGCGCCGATGGAGCGGAAGAAGGTGGCCCCGGAGGTGGCGACGCCGAGGTCCTCGTAGGCGACGGCGTTCTGCACGACGAGGACGAGGACCTGCATGACGAGGCCGAGCCCGGCGCCGAAGACGAAGAAGTAGACGCTCATCTCCCAGGTGGAGCTGGTCTCCGTGAGCCGGTGCAGGAGGAGCAGGCCGATGGCGGTGAGGGCGGTGCCGACGACGGGGAAGACCTTCCAGCGGCCGGTGCGGCTGACGACCTGGCCGGAGGCGGTGGAGGTGAGCAGCAGACCGAGGACCATGGGCAGCATGTGGACGCCGGACATGGTCGGGGTGACGCCCTGTACCACCTGGAGGAAGGTCGGCAGGTAGGTCATCGCGCCGAACATCGCGAAGCCCACGACGAAGCTGATGACCGAGACGAGGGTGAAGGTCCGGATCCGGAACAGCTTGAGCGGCAGCACGGGCTCGGCCGCCCGCCGCTCCACCCGCACGAACCAGACGAGGAGTACGGCTCCGAGCACGGCGAGGCCGATGATCTGCGGCGATCCCCAGGCCCAGGTGGTGCCGCCGAGGGAGGCGACGAGGACCAGGCAGGTGGCCACCGAGGCGATGAGGAAGGTGCCGAGGTAGTCGATGGTGTGCTTCGTGGAGCGGACCGGGATGTGGAGCACGGCGGCGATCACGAAGAGGGCGACGACCCCGATCGGCAGGTTGATGTAGAAGACCCAGCGCCAGGAGAGGTGCTCGGTGAAGAGGCCGCCGAGGAGCGGGCCGAGGACGCTGGTGGCACCGAAGACGGCGCCGAAGAGGCCCTGGTACTTGCCGCGCTCCCGGGGCGGGACGAGGTCGCCGACGATCGCCATGGACAGCACCATGAGCCCGCCGCCGCCGAGGCCCTGGAGCGCGCGGAAGCCGATGAGCTGCGGCATGTTCTGGGCGATGCCGCAGAGGGCGGAGCCGATGAGGAAGATGACGATGGCCGCCTGGAAGAGCTTCTTGCGCCCGTACTGGTCGCCGAGCTTGCCCCAGAGGGGGGTGGCGGCGGTGGACGCCAGCATGTAGGCGGTGACCACCCAGGAGAGGTGCTCCATGCCGCCGAGCTCGCTGACGATGGTCGGCAGGGCGGTGGAGACGATGGTCTGGTCGAGCGCGGCGAGCAGCATGCCGAGCAGCAGCGCGCCGATCGCGACGAGGACGGTGCTGTGACGCTGCCCGCCCCCGGGCGCGGGGGCGCCGGGCGGGGACGGGCGTAGGTCCTGGGCCATGGGCGCCTCCTCGGCGTCTTCGTCTTCTCGGCGTCTCCATCCTGGTCCGAATGTCCGGTTATGGCCTGCGGAAGGGCACGTCTGTTCCCCCACCGGAAGGGGGTGGGCTGCATAATCGCTCGCAGTTGTATCGGGGAGGGGACCCATCATGACCGGACACGTCTGTCCTGAATGCGGTGTACACAGACCTGGCTGCGCCTGCACCCGGGCGGAACTGGCGGCGGCCGAGGACTTCGACCCGCTCCGGATCCGGCCGTACGTGACGCTGGACGCACCGGAGGGCTCGGGGGCGGGGGCCTACGGGGCGAGGGCGGGCGCGTACGGCTCGGGAACGGGTGTCCACGGCGTGGATGCGGGCGCGCATGGAACAGGAACGGGCGTCCACGGCATGGATGCGGGCGCGCACGGAACGGAAGCGGGACCGTACGGGGCTGAGGCGGGGGCCTACGGCGGGGCGGCGGGGGCGTACGGCGCGGGGGGCGCCGACGCGGACCCGCCGACCGCCCGGCTGGGGGCGATCCACCCGGACGCCCCTGAGGGCCGCCCGTACGGGGCGGGCCCGTACGGGACGGGTGCCGGGGGCGACCCCTCCGAGACCATGCCGCTGCTGCTGCGCGGGCCCGGCGAGGTGCCGCCCCCGCCCGGCGGGAGCCGGCCGCGGGGCCGCAGGCGCGGCGCGGCGATCGCGGCGGTGGCCGCCGTCGCCGTGGCGGGCACCGCGGCCCTGGCGGCGGCCCTCGCCGGCGCGGGCGAGACGGAGGAGCGGGCGGCCGTGCCCGAGGTGACGACGAGCGCGGACCTGAACCTGGCCGTGTCGGAGGAGCCGTCCCCCTCCTCGGGGAGCCCGGAGCCGACGTCGTCGTCCCCGACGCCGCGCCGGACGTCCGCGTCGCCCTCCCCCTCCGCGACGGCCACGCCCTCCGCTTCGGCCTCCGACGCCTCCGCGAGCCCCGGCGCGTCGACCGGCCCGGCCGCCCCTCCCTCGGTGACGGCCTCGCCGACGCCGACGACCGCGCCGACGACGGCGACCGCGAGGCCCTCCCGGACCCCGGAGAGGACGGAGGAGCCCGAGCCGGAGGTCACCACCCTCCGCTACGGCGACGAGGGGCCCGAGGTGGAGGACCTCCAGTGGCGGCTGCGGGCCGCCTGGGTCTACTTCGGCCCCGTCGACGGCCGCTACGGCAACAAGGTCCGGGAGGCCGTGCGCGAGTTCCAGCGCTGGCGGTCGATCCAGGGGGATCCGCTGGGCGTGTACGGGCCGAGCACACGCGCGGTCCTGGAGCAGGAGCAGCAGGGGAACTGAACCGGGGGGGCGGGGCGGGGCCGCGCGGTACGGGGCGGGGCCGCGCGGTACGGGGCGGGGCCGGGCGGGTCCGGGGCCGCGCGGGCAGCGGCGGTGGCGGGGCCGCGCGGGCAGCGGCGGCAGCGGCAGCGGCAGCGGTCCCAGGGTGCGGCGGCAATCCCAGGATGCGGACGGGGGGCGGGCCGGTTGGCCAAGACCGCCCCCTGTTTTGTATCGTTGAAGAACAAAGTGGCCCCGCCCGCACTCCCTGACCGGTGGGCGGGTCCGCCTTGTTCTCCGTACCACCCCTTCTGGAGACCCGATGCCTGCCACCACCCCGGCAACGCTCACCGCCCGCGCCCTCCTCCTCGACATGGACGGCACCCTCGTCAACTCGGACGCCGTCGTCGAGCGCTGCTGGCGCCGCTGGGCCGAGCGGCAGGGCCTGGACGGGGACGCCGTGCTCCAGGTGGTCCACGGCCGCCAGGGGTACGCGACGATGGCCGTGCTCCTCCCGGACCGTCCGATGGAGCAGAACCACGCCGACAACCGGGTCATGCTCGCCGAGGAGACCGCCGACCTCGACGGGGTCGTGCCCGTCCCCGGTGCCCCCGCCTTCATGGCCGCGATCACGGACCTGCCGCACGCCCTGGTGACCTCGGCGGACGAGGCCCTCGCCCAGGCGCGCATGGGGGCGGCCGCGCTGCGCGTGCCGGAGACCCGGGTCACGGCCGAGGGCGTCGGGGCCAGCAAGCCGGACCCGGAGGGCTTCCTGAAGGGCGCGGCCGCGCTGGGCTTCGCGCCGGAGGACTGCGTGGTCTTCGAGGACTCCGAGGCCGGCATCCAGGCGGGCCGCGCGGCCGGCATGCGCGTCGTGGGCGTGGGCCCGCGCGCGGCGGTCTTCGCGCCGGACGCGTACGTGCCCGACCTCACCCACCTGCGGGTCGAGACGGCGGCGGACGGCACGATCACGCTGACGACCGTGCCGTAACCCCGCCGCCTCCCCCACCTTCACCCCCGCTCGCGCGCGGCCGGACGCTCCGGCCGCGCGCGAGCACTTTGCGCTCCACGGGGCCTTCCCGCCACCGACCGGAACTCCCGCCCCGCCGACGCGGCACCCCCGCCCGCGCAGCACCCCCCGCGCGCACAGCGGCCCCGCACCACCCGGCTCTCCGCCCCTCCAACCCGCGACCGCCGAGCGGAATCTGACGCTCCGACAGAACACGCACACCCCTTGATGTGACGTGCCCATGTCGTCACGCTGTTACCTGGCGCACCCCGTACGGAAACCCGGCGCCGCCACGATGACCGGGCACGCCCGGCGCCCCACGGGGACGGCACCCGCCAAGGTCCCCCCACATCAAGGGAGTTCACATGCCCGTCCGCAACGTCTACGCGCGTCGACTCGCCGTTCTCGCCACCTCCGCCGCCCTCACCGTCACCGGCCTCCTCGCCACCGCGCCCGCCGCCCAGGCGGCCATGCCCACCCCGGTCAGCGCCGCGACCGCGCGCAGCTACCTGGCCGCCCTCACGGTGAAGGCGGAAGGTTCCACCTCGGGTTACAGCCGGGACCTCTTCCCGCACTGGATCACCCAGTCCGGCGCCTGCAACACGCGCGAGACCGTACTCAAGCGGGACGGCAAGAACGTCGTCACGGACTCCGGCTGTGCCGCCACCAGCGGCAGCTGGTACTCCGAGTACGACGGCGCCACCTGGACCGCCGCCTCCGACGTCGACATCGACCACATGGTCCCGCTCGCCGAGGCCTGGCGCTCCGGCGCCAACTCGTGGAGCACCTCTCAGCGCCAGTCCTTCGCCAACGACCTGACCCGGCCGCAGCTCATAGCCGTCACGGACAACGTCAACCAGGCCAAGGGCGACCTCGACCCGGCGAAGTGGATGCCCTCGCGGACGGCCTACCGCTGCACGTACGTCAGGGCCTGGGTGCACGTGAAGTACCACTGGAACCTCAGCGTCGACTCCGCCGAGAAGAGCGCCCTCCAGTCCGCCCTCAACGGCTGCTGACACCAGACCACTTGAAGAAACGTCACGGCGGGATTGCCGGGAAGTGAACACGACCGCACACTTCCCGGCGGTCCGATGTTGAACTTGCAAGTACTAGTGAGGCAACCCTAACCTACGGACTCATCGGTTCCGTCCCCCCACCTCGTTCACCGACGGACGAGGCCAGACCGAAGGAGTCCCACCCATGAGCAACACCGGCAACACCGGCAACACCGGCGCCCCGGCCCCGTCCGGCGAGGCGGTCGGCACGAAGGCCGACAGAGATGCCGCGACCGGCACCGGTACCGGCACTCCCACCGGCACCACGGGCGCGGCCGGCCTGACGGCCCGCCTGGACCGGGCCCAGCCGTACGCCCTCGGCGTCTTCCGCATGGTCGTCGGCCTGTTCTTCGCCTGCCACGGCGCCGCCTCGCTCCTCGGCGTGCTCGGCGGGGCCAAGGGCGGCGGCACGGTCGAGCTGGGCACCTGGCCCAGCTGGTACGCGGCGGCGATCCAGCTCGTCGCGGGCGTCCTGGTCCTGCTCGGCCTCGGCACCCGCAGCGCCGCCTTCATAGCCTCGGGCTCGATGGCGTACGCGTACTTCAAGGTCCACCAGCCCGAGGCCCTCTTCCCGCTGCAGAACGGCGGCGAGCTCTCGGCCCTGTTCTGCTGGGTCTTCCTGCTGCTCGTCTTCACCGGCCCGGGCGCGCTGTCCGTGGACGCGCTCTTCGGAGGCGGGTCCCGGAACGGCGCGGACGCGCCGGCCCGCGAGGAGAGGACCGAGGAGCGCGAGGAGCAGGGCACGCCGGTCACGGCCTGATCCCGGCCCCGGGCCACGGCCAGAGCCCGGCCACGGCCCGAACCCCGGTCTCGGATCCCGGTCCCACCCAGGCCACGGACCGACTCCGACCCGCGAACACCCACGAACACCCGAGAGCACCCACGGACGCCCACGGAGGCCGGCGGATCCACCGGTCCGCCGCTCCACGGGCCCGGAAGGCGCACAGGACCAGGAGACCCGACACGTCTCGGCGTCCTACAGGACAGGGCCGGTATCCACAGCGTGGATTCCGGCCTTTTCCCGTACGTGGCGCGCGTTTGGTACGGACCTTAGAACGGACGATTCCCTTCAGTTTCCCGCACGTCCGAACACCGGCGCCGAAGGCCGACGCCGAACCACCCGGCAACTCCCGGCAGTACCGCCCCACCCCGGCCGCGCACCGAACAGCAGCACTGGACATCCGCTCAAGCCACCGCTACCCGCCCGCCACCCGACCGGCGGCGGACCCCCGGTCCCGCGTAGGCTCTGCCCCTGTGAATCTGCTCGACAGCCTGGGCTCGCTGCGGTCGCTCACCGCCGGTCCATGGATCTACCCGGTGGTGGCGACGTCGATCCTGCTCGACGTCTTCCTGCCCGTACTGCCGAGCGGCTTCCTGGTCATCACCGCGGCCACGGCGGCGACCGCGGCCACGGCCACCGCCGCCTCCCCCGACGTGCCGTCGCTGATCCCCCTCCTCCTCTGCGCGGCCACGGCCTCGGTGCTCGGCGACTTCCTCGCGTACCGGCTGGCGCGCCGGGGCGGGGCCAGGCTGGACCGGGCGATAGCGCGCTCGCGCCGTCTCTCCCTGGCGCAGGAACGTCTCGGCACCGCGCTCGCCCGGGGCGGCGGGCTGCTCGTGGTGCTCGCGCGCTTCGCGCCGGCGGGCCGCTCCGTGGTCTCGCTGGGCGCGGGCGCGGCGAAGCGGCGGAGCAAGGAGTTCCTGCCGTGGTCGGCGCTCGCGGGCGTGGTCTGGGCGTCGTACAGCGTGGGGCTCGGCTGGCTGGGCGGTCAGTGGCTGGGCGCGACCTGGTTCAGCGCGGGGGTGTCGACCCTCGCGCTCTTCCTCGCGGGCGGCCTCGCCGCGTACCTCATACGGCGTCCGGCCGAGGCTCCGGCGCCCGCTTCCTGACCGCGGGGTGCGGGTGCGCCCCGCGCACCTCCAGGCCGTCCAGGAGTCTCGCGGTGGCCCCGGCGATCTCGTCCACGGCCCGCTCGAAGACCTCGCGGTTGTGGGCGGCGGGGGCGCGGAAGCCGGAGATCTTGCGGACGTACTGGAGGGCGGCGGCGCGGATGTCGTCCTCGGTCGCCTCCTCGGGCAGCACGGGCGGGCGGAGCGTCTTGATGCTGCGGCACATGTCTCCAGTGTGGCGCGCCCCACTGACAACGCCGCCGGCGACGACCACGCCGACCCGTACGACCGGACCCGGCGCCCCTACACCCCGACCCCGCCGAGGCCGCGTCTGCTCCGCGCGTTGATCTCGGCGGTGCGGGCCCGCAGCTCGTGCAGGGGCGTGGCGAGCTGGACGTCGACGGGCTCGGCCTCCCACTCGGTGCCGCCGTGCACGGCGCGGATGCGGAAGCGCCCGGAGACGCTGTCCACATAGAAACCGACCCGCCCGGTGGCGGTGTCACGGACGAGGTCACCGACCTCGGGCAGTGGCTGCACGCGTCCCCTCCGTCCCGGAACCTGAAGCATGGGGACACTCAGGGAAGCGCGGCGACCCGGCTCTGTCAACGTATCTCTAGAGATGTCCCCCGATGGATGGATCGACCAGTCGGGACGGCGTACACGTGTGCTTCCGCGTCGAGGGGTGCGCCGTAGGGTGTCCCGCAGATGAAGGGAGTGGTCCACCCGTGACTGACCAGGACAGCGCTCGACGGCCCAAGTACCAAAGGATCGCTGATGAGTTGAGGGACGCGATCCGGTCGGGCGCCTTCGCGCCGGGCGACCGGCTCCCCGGCGAGAACGACCTCATGGCGACCTACGAGGTGGCGCGTATGACGGCCCGGCAGGCCCTCTCCGTGCTGCGGACCGAGGGGCTCGCCGAGGCGCGCAAGGGCGCCGGGGTGTTCGTCCGCGTCTTCCGCCCGCTGCGCCGCCGGGGCATCCCGCGCCTGGCGGGCGACCACTGGGGCGGCGGCCGTTCGGTCTGGTCGGCGGACGTGGAGGACCGGGACCTGGTGGTCGACCGGATCGAGGTGGGCGAGGCGGAGGCCGGCGCGCGGGTCGCGGAGGCGCTCGACCTGCCGCCGGGCGCGTCCGTCTGCGTCCGGAGCCGCCGGTTCGTCCTGGACGACAGGCCGGTGCTGCTCTCCGTCTCGTACCTCCCGGCCGACCTGGTGCGCGGGACGGCGATCGCGGAACGGGACACGGGCCCGGGCGGCACGTACGCGCGCCTGGCCGAGCTGGGCCGGCGACCGGTGCGCTTCCGGGAGGAGATCCGCTCCCGGATGCCGACGGCGGAGGAGTCGGAGGGCCTGGCCCTGGAACTCGGGACACCGGTGGTCCTCATCGACCGCACGGCCTTCACGGAGGCGGGGATGGCGGTGGAGCTGAACGAGATGACGCTGGACTCGTCGTCGTACGTCCTGGAGTACGACTTCGACGCGTAGGCCCTCACGGGGGGCGGACCCACGGGCGGCCCCGCGTCACATGCCTGCCCCGGCCCCTTCCTCTGAATCACCGCCGCCCCGGGCCCTCTCCACCTTCATGCTCTCGGCACGGACGCTCTCCACGAGGACGCTTTCGGTGCGGGCGGCGGGGACGCCCTGCTGCACGTCGGAGTTGACCTGCCCGCCGAGCGTCATGACGTTCAGGGTGGCCGAGTTCTCGTTGGCGATGGCCTTCTCGACGCGGGCGACCAGCACGGCGAACGCGTCCCGCTTCGAAAGGCCGCGGTAGGGCCCCGCCTTCGTCTCGAAGTAGACGCGCTCGTGCCCGAGGAGCTGCTCGGTCGAGCGGTAGTTCTTCCACTGCTCCCGGTACCGGTAGACGCTCTCCAGCGACACCGCGGCGACGACGACCACGCTCAGGACGGTGGCCGTGACCCGCGCGAAGCCCAGGTCCAGGTTCACGAAGACCGGCACGAGGGCCGCGCCGACGACGGACACGGTCCGCATCCGCAGGTGCATCGCCTTCATGTGGGTCGCCTTGGCGTCGTACCACCCCTGGTACTGATCGATCCGCGTCTCGATGTACCGCTGCGGCGTCATCTCGCCGCTCTGCGCGCCCTGTTCGGGCGCGTCCCCCACCTCAGCCATGCGGGGAGTACACCCGCGCTCCGGGACCCCCGTCAACTCGCCGCCCGTTCTACCGGATTGCCCACGGCGGGCGACAAGAAGGCGGAAGTGATCAAGGCCTGATACCGAACGGCCGAGCCCGCACACGAAAGGCCCCGTACCGATCACGGTCCGGAGCTTTCCTCTGCTCATCTCCCCCTCGCCCCTGTGATCCTTAGGATGGAAGAACGACCGAGAAAGGAAACACGGAGAAAGGAAGCGCAGAGGCATGCGCCCCCAGCGATTCAGCGACCTCGTCGTCGACATCGTGAAGAACAGCCCGACGGCCGACCGCGCGCGGACCCTCGCCGAGTCCGGCGACACCGAGCACCCCTTCGGCGTGGTCGTCACGGTGGGCACGACCGAGACCCGGTGGCAGTTCACCGGCCAGCTGCCCGAGGGCGCCAAGCACGAGGGCTTCCTCGACGAACCGGTCGCGGGCACCCCGCTCCCCGCCGGAGAACCGCCCCAGAAGACCGACGCCCCCGAGGCCTGGCTCGCCGCCGCCCTCGCCCAAGCCGCCTCCCCGGAGATCTCGGCCGTCGAACGCTGGTCCACCCAATCGGAAGCGGCCTCCCAGTCGGGCCTGACGATCACCTTCCACAACGGCGCCCGCGTCTTCGCCCGCGCGTTCTGACCCGCTCGGGCCGGCAACGGGACGCGGAGAAGCCCCCGGCCGTAAGAGGCCGGGGGCTTCTCGATGGTGGGCGCGGACGGTTTCGAACCGCCGACATCTGCTTTGTAAGAGCAGCGCTCTACCCCTGAGCTACGCACCCGTGGAAGAGGCAACAGCCTACATGGCCGGTGGGTGGGTGCCGCAAACCGATGGGGCCGGGGGGTAGCCCCACCCCGGGGACGGTGGGTCGCCCGATCGTGGCGGAGGGTGGTCGGGGCGTAGGTTCGGGGGGTCGTCTTGGTCTTCTGGGGGTTGGTCTTCGTGGTCGTGGGTCGTCGGGTTCGTGTGCTGGTCGCTTCCGGTGGGGTGCTCGCCCTCGCGTTCGGGGTGGGCGGGTGTGGGACGGCCGACGCCGAGGGGGCGCCGGTGGAGAAGAAGAGCTTCGCCTTCTCGGGGGAGGCCCTCACCGTCGACTCCGACAACTCCCGGCTGGTCATCACCCCCGCCGACGTCGACGACGTGCGGGTCGAGCGGCAGGTCGACGGGTGGGTGTTCATGGGGTCCGGGCCGGACGCCAGCTGGAAGCTGGTCGACGGGCGGCTGACGCTGCGGGTCGAGTGCGACGCGGTCGCCTCCGACTGCCAGTCCGTGCACCGGATCCAGGTGCCCCGGAAGGTCGCCGTCACCGTCGAGAACGACAACGGGGACGTGACGACCGAGGGGTTCGCCACCCCCCTGAAGGTGCGGACCGACAACGGGGACGTGCGGGTGCGGAAGGCCGGCGGGGCGCTCGACCTCGGCACCGAGAACGGGGGCGTGGTCGTCGACTCCGGCACCACGTCGACCGACCTGGCCGTACGGACCGCCAACGGGGACGTCCGGCTCACCCTCGGAGCCGTACCCCGGAAGGTCGACGTCGTCACCGACAACGGCGGCATCACCGTGGAGGTGCCGAAGGCCGAGTACGCCCTCTCCGGGAGCAGCGGGAACGGGGACGTCCGGCTCGACGTCCCCCGGCGGGACAGCAGCGGGAACAACGTGAGCGTCCGCAGCGACAACGGCGACGTCACCGTCCGTACGGTGAACTGACCGGCCCGTGTGTTCGTCCTCACCGGGTGGGAGAATGGACCCGGACCGGGCACGGCGGACACAGCACGGGGAGAGGCACGTGGCGGCGAGCGATACGAGGAGCGCGTCGGCGCCCGGGATTCCTTCCGCGTTCCGGCTGGCGCTCCTGCTGCCCCTGGTGGCGGGAGCGATGCTGCCGGGGGCCTTCGCCGGGGGCGGCACCCGCCGCTGGTTCGGCGGGCGGGGCGAGGGGCAGCGGGCCGAGGCGCAGGCCGCCAAGGACGCCGCCGCGGCCGCGTTCTACGAGCTCGACACCGCCCAGCGCGGGCTGCGCATCTCGATAGAGACCATCACCGCCGTCGACGGCTCCCCCGAGGCGCTCCGCGCCGTCGAGGGCTTCGAGGCGCTCGGGCGCCGCATCGACCAGGTCAGCCACGTGTACATCACCGCCGTCGACGCCCACGACCTCGACCGCGACGAGCTGGACGCCGCCACCGCCTCCCGGGCCCGTACCGAACTCACCCGCGCCAAAGAGGAACTCGACCAGGTGAAGGGCGAGCTCGACCGGTTCGAGGCCGGGCTCGCCCCGCTCCTCGGGCGGGCCGAGACCCAGCTCGCCCGGCTGGCGCCCGCCGTCGAGCGCGCCCGGCAGGCCCTGCGCGGCGCGAGCGACGCCCTCGACGCCGTCCGGGAGAGCGGGCTGCGCGCCGACGACCTCGCGCTGCGGCTCGCCCGGCTCGGGCCCGAGCTGACCCGGCTCAACGAGGGCGCGGGCCGGCACGGCGTCCCCGAGACCCTCCAGCGGGCCGACCGGGTGCTGCGGGACGCCGAGGCCGTACGGACCGAGGCCGAGCGGCTGCCCGAGCGCGCCGCCGAGATCGACCGGCGGCTCGTCTCCCTCCGCACCCGCACCGAGGCGCTGACCACCCGCGCCGAAGGCGTCGAGCCCGTCCTGTCCGAGCTGCGGCGGCGGTTCTCGCTCGACTGCTGGCAGGACCTCCAGCACGTGCCCGAGCAGGCCGCGGCGAGCCTCGCGCAGGCCGGGGAGCGGCTCGGCGAGGCCGGGACGGCGCGGGCCGAGCAGCGCTGGCCCGACGCGACCTCGCTGCTCTCCACCGTCCGCGCCCTCCTCGACTCGACCGACGAGGCCGTCTCGGCCGCCGGGGACCGGCTGCGCCGTCTGGAGGCCGTCGCCAAGGACCCGAACGCCGAGGTCGACCGCGCCCGGTTCGCCGTACGGGACGCCCAGCGGCTCGCCATGGACGGGCGGACCACCCCCGATCCCCGGCACGCCGGGCCCCTCGACCAGGCCGTCGCGCGCATCGACCGGGCGGTCGCCTCCCTGGAGGGCCGCCACCCCGACTACTGGCACTTCCTGACCGAGCTGGAGGACGTCCGTGCCACCGCCGCCCGGGTCGTCGGGCAGATCCGGGAGGAACGGGGCGGCGGCGCCGGGCATTGACCGGTGCGGCCGGCGGGGCGGTCGGCCGGACGGTTCGCGGGTCAGCCTCTAACCTGTCCCCATGCCTCGTTACGAATACCGGTGCCGCACCTGCGGCGACACCTTCGAGCTCAGTCGGCCCATGGCCGAGTCCTCCGACCCGGCCGCCTGCCCCGCCGGACACGACGACACCGTGAAGCTGCTCTCGGCCGTGGCCGTCAGCGGAAGCGGCACCGCCGCCCCCGCGCAGAGTGGCGGTGGCGGCGGCGGTTGCTGTGGTGGGGGTTGCTGCGGCTGATCCCTCCCGAAGGGGGGTTCAGCCCGCTGCCGCCGCCCTGAAGCGGCGCAGGATCTCCTCCCCCGCCGCGACCCCGCGTTCCGCGAGGACGTCGAGGTGGGGGGCGGTCCAGTCGCTGTCGGCCAGTTCGCCGTGGCCCGGGCGCCAGGCCCGGTCCGCGGCGAGCAGCAGGTCGGCGTCGAGCAGGGAGTCCCCGGCGGCCAGGGTGAGCGCGGCGCCGGTGCGGCGGGCGAGCTCGCGGACGGCCGCGCTCTTGGTGAGCGGCTTCGGCACCGCGTACACCTTGCGGCCCTGGAGCGAGACGGTCCAGCCGCGCTCCCCCGCCCAGTGGCCGAAGAGTTCCAGCCAGCCCTCGGGGAGCAGGTCGCGCTCGATGACCAGGTAGGTGAACAGGTCCTCGGCGACCCGGTGCTTGCGCACCCAGGACTGGTCCGTGGTCGCGGAGAGGTACGCGCGGACCTCGGCGAGCGGCGCGCACTCGCCGGCGAGCCGGTCGAGGACGGAGGCGTGCCAGTCCCGGTCGGAGACGCCGTCGACGAGGATGTGCCCGCCGTTGGCGCAGATCGCGTACTTCGGCGCGGCGCCGGGGAGTCGGATGCGCTGGTACTGCTTGCGCGTGCGTGTCGTGGTGGGCACGAAGACGGTCTCGTCGGCCAGCCGCGTCAGGAGGGCGGCCGCCTCCTCGGTCATGTAGGAGAGCGGCCTGGACTCGTGGACCTCGACGCAGAGCAGCCGGGGCGCGAGCGCGTCGGGCATGCCGAGGGCGAGGGCCGCGGACGAGTAGATGAGGGTGCGGTCGAGGTCGCTGGCGACCAGGACCGGCGCCGAGGTCCGCACTGGGGCCGGGGTCGGGTCCTGGGCCTCGGCGGGGGCCGGGGCGTGCGCCGGAGCCGGGTCCGGAGTCGGAGCGGTGGCCGGGGTCGGGATCCGGGGCGTGCCCGTCGTCGTGCTCACTGGGACACCACCGCCTTGCCGTCGGCGCCCGTCGCGCCCCTGGTGTACTTGGGGTGGATCAGGCCCACGCAGCTGTACGGCAGGTCGTCGACCTCCTCGACCGGGACGCCGCGCTGTTCGGCGAGCAGCCGCACGTGCGCGAGGTCCGCGTCGGCGCCCCGCTTGGCGAGGATCTTCCAGGGGACGCGGCGGAGCAGGACGCGGGTGGTCTCGCCGACGCCCGGCTTGACCAGGTTGACGTCGTGGATGCCGTACTCCTCGCTGATCCGCTCGACGGCCGCCCAGCCCTCCCAGGTGGGGGCGCGGTCGGCGGCCAGGAGTTCCTTGACGTCCGTGTCGACGGTCGCGGCGACCTCGTCGAAGCGGGCGGCGACGGCGTCCAGGAAGACCCCGGAGACGTCGGAGCCGGCCAGCTCGCGGTAGAACTTGGCGCCGTGGAAGTCGTCCGGTCCGACCAGGTCGGAGCGGAGCACGGTGCGCGAGATCAGGCCGGAGACCGTGGAGTTGAGGCAGGCGGAGGGGATGAGGAAGTCCTCGCGCGTGCCGTAGGTGCGGACGCAGGAGCCGGGGTCCGCGAGGACCGCGATGTCCGGGTCGAATCCGTCGAACTCCTCGGACTCCCTTATCGCGTCGGCGAGTTCGCGGGTGATGGCGCCCTTGCCCGTCCAGCCGTCGACGAAGACGACGTCGGCGGGGTCGTGGTGGGCGGCGAGCCAGCGCAGCGCGTTGGCGTCGATGCCCCGGCCGCGCACGATCGAGACGGCGTAGTGCGGGAGGTCGAGGCCGTGGCGGGCCTGCGCCCAGCGGCGCATGAGGACGCCGACGGGGGTGCCGGCGCGGGCGAGCGAGACGAGCACGGGGGTGCCGGCGCGCTCGGCGAGGACGGTCTCGGTGACCGTGCCGACCGCGCGGGCGATCCGGGCGGCGGAGCCCTCCAGGGCGGCGTGGAAGAGCTCCTGGTAGCGCTCGCTGGGCTGGTACTCGACGGGCAGCGACTCCGCGTAGTGGGCGCCGCCGCTCTGGATGGCCTCCTCGCGCTCCTCGGTGGGGGCTTCGAGTTCGACGTCCGAGAGGTCCTGGAGCAGCCAGCCGACCTCTTCGGGTGCGTAGGAGGAGAAGGCGGGGCCGCGGAGGGGCTCGGGCAGCATGGAGCTCCTTTCGGGAGCTTCGGTGGCGGTGACGGTGGTTCTGCCGGTTCCGCCGTTCTCGACGGTCCGCGCGGCCCCGGCCGTTCCGGGGACGTACGAGGGGACCACCGCGAGGACCACGTGCGGCACGTGTTCCGCGAGCCGGGCCAGGAGGCCGTCCGGGGCGTGCAGGGCCGGGGTGTCGGCGGCGGAGTCGACGACGAGGACGACGGCGTCGAAGCCGCCGCCCGCCACGTTGTAGGCGTAGCGCTCGCCGGGGCCGTCGGCCGGGTCGTCGTGGGCGGGGAAGACGAGCCGGGTGCGGATCGCGTAGCCGGGGTCGTCGACGGCGAGGACGGGCGAGCGGGTGGTGGTGGAGTAGCGGACGTCGTGCCCGGCGTCCTCCAGGGCGGTGCCGAGGCGCAGCGGCGCGTACATCAGCTCCTCGAAGCCGAGGACGAGGACGCGGGGAGCGGCGGTGGGCGTGCCGGGGTCGGTGTCGGCGCCTATGCCGGTGCCTGTGCCGGTACCGGTTTCGGGGGTCTCCTGAGCCTGGGGGGCCCGAAGGGTCCGGGGGGCCCGTGACGCCGCCCCCAGGGCCGCTCCCACCCGGTCGGCCAGGGCCGGCAGGGCCGCCTCCAGGCGCTCCCGGTGCTCCGGCGTGAAGCCGTGCCGGCCGCCGTCGGGCAGGCCCCGGGGCCAGTCGAGCCCGGCCCGTACGGCGCCGGGCGCCGGGGCGGCGGCCTTCGGCTCCGGGGCCGTCTCGTGCTCCGCCACCAGCGCCCGGCCCTTCTCCAGGACCCCTTCCGGGAGGCGTACCGTGCCGGCCGCGCGGGCGATCAGGTCGACGCGAGCGCCGATCTCCTCCGCGAAGGCGTCCAGGCGGCCGAGGTCGGCGGCCGAGCGCATGTCGACGAGGGCGACGACGACGTACCGCTCGCGCGGGTAGTTCGCGTGCAGGTCCCTGATCGTGTTGAGGACGGTGTTGCCGGTGGAGAACTCGTCGTCGACCAGCACGAGGGGGCCGTCGCCGGCGAGCAGCTTGGGGTCCTCGGGGAGCAGCAGGTGCGAGGTGGCGTGGGAGTGGGACTCCTCGAAGCCGCCCGCGCGGGCGACGCCGGGCACCGGCCGCCGGGTGGAGTGGAGGTACGGGGCGAGGGCGAGGCCGTCGGCGACGGCGTGGCCCAGGGCGGTGGCGGTCTCCGCGTAGCCGAGGACGACGGCGCGGGCGGCCTCCTCGTCGCCGAGGAGCGCCCGCACGCGCCGGCCGAGGTCGAGGCCGGCGCCGTACACCACCGAGGGGCGCTGGGGCACGTGCTTGCCGAGCACGCCGGAGACGAGCAGGTGCGCGCGCTTGGGGTTGCGGCGCAGTGCGAGGCCCAACAGGTCCGGCAGCTCCTCGTCGCCGATCAGTTCGACGCCCAGTCGCTCCGCGACCCACGTTCCGGTCCACACCACGTCGTCGACGTCCCTTCGTCAGCCGGCCAGTCCGGCGGTGAGCAGCTCCACGAAGCCGACGTCCTCCTTGGCGACGCCGAAGACCTCGGCGCGCAGCAGGATGCGTTCGGCCCACGCGCGGTGCGGCTTCACTTCGTTCATCTTGTTCGTGTACGCGGAGCGGAGCACCCCGCCGCCGCCCCGCTCGGGCCGCAGGATGTCCTGGGCGTCGCTCCACTCCTCGTGGCTGACCACGGAGAGCGCGTGCACCGGCACCACGTGGGTGGGGTGGATGCAGGTCTTGCCGAGCAGGCCGTTGGCCCGGTCGAGCTCGATCTCGCGCAGCAGGCCGTCGAGGTCGTGCTCGATGAGGGCGGTGCGCAGGTCCTCGGCGCTGCCCTCCAGGAAGGGGCTGCGGCGCAGCTGGGGCTTGAACATGCGCTCGCCGGGCCTGAAGTACTCCCAGACGGGTCCGGTGATGGTGAAGCCGGTGCCGTCGGCGCGGCCGAGGACGTTGACGACGTCGGAGATGACGTGGGCGACGACCTTGATGTCGTACGCGGTCATCTCGGGCGAGCGGCGGAGGCCGTAGGTGGAGCAGAAGTCGGTGACGCCGAGGCGCAGGGCGAGGACGCGGTCGCGGTGCTCGCCGGTGATCGAGGCGATTCCGGCGAGGGTCTCGACCCGGGTCTCCAGGTGGAGGAGCTCGGGGGACTCCAGGACGGGCATGGCGTACAGGCGTCTGCCGCTCGTCCGCTCGGCCTCGACGAGCGCTTCGAGGAAGGCGCGGCCCCGCTTCTCGGTGAATTTGGGAAGTACGAATCCGGACAGCAGGTGAATCGTTTCGCCGAGGCGCTCGACCAGATCGGTGATCTGGCCGGGTTCCCGGACCCGGATGAAGAGCAGGGGCAGGTCCGTGCCGCCGGCGGCGAGGTCCGCGAACTCCCGGACGAGGTTCTCCTCGCCCGCCTCGACGTCGGCGTCGCCGATGGAGTCCTCCAGGCAGAGCACCATGGAGACCACGCCGCGGGCGGCCTGCTTGCGCACGGCGTCGGCGAGCCGCGGCCGGGTGGCCGGGCTGTAGAGCGTGGCGCCCAGGGCCGTGGCGAGGGTGCGCGCGGGCGACGCGGCCGTGAACTCGGCCGGTTCCCGGTGGAACAGCCCGGCCCGCTTCACGGACGGGATGTGCCCGAAATGACGCATATGAGTACCCCGTCTGCCTCTCTGTGTCCGGACGACACGTGGCCGGTAATAGTACGTAGGTGCGGGTATCCCCGGTTCCCCCAGCATATGAAATCCAGGTAACCCGTCCGTGTCCGTCGGTCTCGTCCCGGTCTCGGTACCGCCCCCGCGTTGTCCGCGGGTCGGCCGGGAGGGCAGGATTGCGGTCATGACGCACGCGATGCTGAAGGGCTCCAACGTCCCTCTCGACACCGCGGCCGTACGGGCCGTGCTCCGCTGGACCCCGGGCCCCGGGGTCCCCGACGTGGACGCGTCGGCCCTGCTGCTCGGGCCCTCCGGGCGCGTGCGGTCCGACGAGGACTTCGTCTTCTACAACCAGCCGCGCCACCCCTCGGGGCTCGTGCGGCGGCTGCCGAAGAAGCGGGACGCCTCGGGCCTGACGGACACCGTCGAGGCCGACCTCGGCAACCTCGACGCCTCGGTCGACCGGGTGGTGGTCGCGGCCTCCTCCGACGGCGGCACCTTCCGCTCCGTCTCCGACCTGCGGATCCTGCTGTACGACGCCACCGGGCCCGAGCGCGAGCCGCTGGCCCTGTTCGCGGTGACGGCGGAGACCGGCGAGGAGACGGCGGTCATCTGCGGCGAGCTGTACCGGCGCGGGGACTGCTGGAAGTTCCGCGCGGTGGGCCAGGGCTATCCGACGGGCCTCGTCGGCCTCGCCACCGACTTCGGCATCTCGGTCGACGAGGACGCCCAGGAAGGCGCCCAGGACGGCCACGACGGCCTTCCCGGGGCCCCGGAGGCCTCCCGGGGCCCGGACGGCGCCCCCACCGGCTCCCCGGCGCACGGCACGCCCGCCGGCGCCTCCGACCTCGACGCGACCGTGGTCCGCCCTCCCGTGCCGCCGCAGCTGGCGGTGCCGCCCCGGCCGGACCGGGCGCCCGCCTACGGCTACCCGCAGCGGCCGGCGGACGTCCCGGCCCCCGCGTACGGCTATCCGCAGCCCGTGGGCGCTCCCGAGCAGAACCCGGCCCCGGACTTCCGGATGCCGCCGATGGGTCCCCAGTTCGTCAGGCCCTGAGGCGGCCCCGATGGGCACGGCGCCCGCCCGTCACGTCTTGGTCTTGTAGCCGCGGCCCCACTGGAGGCCCCACCCGTACAGCCGGTCCAGCTCCGCCTGGAAGCCGTACACGAACCGCACCTCGCGCCGGACCGTCAGGTCGCCCTTGACGTTCTCCAGGGAGAAGACCGCGCAGGAGCGGGCCTGCGGGGCCCGCTCGTCGAGCTCGATCTCGATCCGGGGGCCGTTGCTCGGGTAGAGCGTGACCTTGGCGTGGGTGCGGTCGAAGGCCGGGGTCTGGTCGTAGATGTAGACGAAGAACAGCAGCCTTTTGATCGCGTCGCGCTGGTCCAGATTGACGAAGATCGTCTCCCCGGAGGAGCCGCCGAAGCGGTCGTCCCCGCTCAGCTTCACGTACGGGGCCGTGTTCAGGTCGCCGAAGAAGTTGCCCAGCGGCTGCACCACGCCCTTGGAACCGTCGGCCAGCTCGTAGAGGCAGCCCAGGTCGAGGTCGACGTTGACCATGCCCTGGGTGTGCGCCTGGACGACCTCGGGCTTGAAGAACTGGGCGGGGTTGCGCAGCAGCCGACCGCTCTGGCGGGAGCGGCCCTCGATGTCGGAGGTCCGCATCCGCCAGGAGAGGTTCACCCGGAGGTTGCCGGTGGCGGCCCCCTGTTTGGTGAGCGAGACGGACGGGCGCCGTTTCGTCAGGTCGATCGCGTTCGACACGGCGTTGCCCGAATCGAACTGTGCCGCCCTCCCCGCGAACAGGTTGTCCCAGAAGGCCATGCCGCCCCACCCCCACCGCTCGTCTGCGTCCCCACATGCCCGCGGGGCGGCCGGGTGCTCCGGCCGCCCCGCAGTGAAGCGTTCCTCGTCGTCGGGGGTGTCACACCCCCGACGTCACCTCTGTCTTGTCTCCCGGGGAGCCGCCCTCGGCCGCCGCGATCGCCTTGTTGCGGCGGACGGACGACCAGAAGGACAGCGCGATCAGGATCACGCCGATGGAGCCGGTGATGAGCTCGCTGATCTCGTGCTGGATGGTGACGAGCAGGATGACGGCGAGCGCGCCGATCGCGTAGTGCGCGCCGTGCTCCAGGTAGACGTAGTCGTCCAGGGTGCCCTCGCGGACCAGGTAGACCGTGAGCGAACGGACGTACATGGCGCCGATGCCGAGGCCGAGCGCCATCCAGAAGATGTGGTTCGTGATGGCGAAGGCGCCGATGACGCCGTCGAAGGAGAACGAGGCGTCGAGGACTTCCAGGTACAGGAAGAGGAAGAACGCGGCCTTTCCGGCGAGGCCGACCGCCGAGACCGGCTTGCCCTCGGCCTTGGCCTTCTCCTCCTCCTCGTGCTCGCGCTCCTCCTCTTCCTCCAGCTTGTTCTCGAAGAAGCCGGAGAGGCCGCCGACGACGAGGTAGGTGATCAGACCGGCGACACCGGAGAGCAGCACGGTCGCGGACTTGTCCACGTGCCCGACGCTGGTGTGCGCGTGCGTCGCGAAGGTCATCGCCGCGACGAGCAGGGCGATGAGCGCGACGCAGACCGACAGCATGTCGACCTTGCCGAGCTTGGCCAGCGGACGCTCCAGCCAGGAGAGCCACTTGATGTCGCGGTCCTCGAAGATGAAGTCGAGGAAGATCATCAGCAGGAACATGCCACCGAAGGCGGCGATCGCCGGGTGGGCGTCCGTGACCAGGGCCTCGTACCGCTCGGGCTCGTCCAGGGCGAGCTGGACGGCCTCGATCGGTCCGACCTTGGCGCTGATGGCGACGATCGCGACGGGGAAGACCAGCCGCATGCCGAAGACGGCGATCAGGATGCCGATCGTGAGGAAGATCTTCTGCCAGAAGGCGTTCATCTTCTTCAGGATTCCGGCGTTGACGACCGCGTTGTCGAAGGACAGCGAGATCTCGAGGATCGACAGGATCAGAACGACCCCGAACGCCTCCCACCCCCACTGCCAAGCGGCGAAGGCCAGGCCGAGCGCCGTGATGGCGAACGACCAGCCGAAGGTTTTCAGAACCACTGTCTACCCCATCGTGAAATTACATGGCTTTACGAAACGTTGACCCCGAAGTCTAGAGCGATGCCCCGCAGCCCGGACGCGTACCCCTGACCGACCGCCCTGAACTTCCATTCGCCGTTGTAGCGGTAGAGCTCGCCGAAGATCATCGCGGTCTCGGTGGAGGCGTCCTCGGAAAGGTCGTAGCGGGCGAGCTCCTGACCGTCCGTCTGGTTGACGACCCGGATGAAGGCGTTGCTGACCTGGCCGAAGCTCTGGCCGCGGTTGTCGGCGTCGTGGATCGAGACCGGGAAGACGATCTTGTCGCAGTGGGCCGGCACCTTGGTGAGGTCCACGACGAGGGACTCGTCGTCGCCGTCCCCCTCGCCGGTGAGGTTGTCACCGGTGTGCTCGACGGAGCCCTCGGGGCTGCGGAGCTGGTTGTAGAAGACGAAGTACTCGTCCCCGAGCACCCGGCCGGCCTGGCAGAGCAGGGCGCTGGCGTCGAGGTCGAAGGGGGCTCCGGTGGTGGAGCGCGCGTCCCAGCCGAGCCCGACGAGGACCTGGGTGAGGTTGGGTGCGGCCTTGGAGAGGGAGACGTTGCCTCCCTTGGCGAGCGTGACGCCCATGGTTCTGTTCCTCCCCGGTGGATGATGAGGCACGTCCGGCGCCGCACTTCCGAGTGCGGCGCCGGACGGTTCGTGCGGTTCGGCTCAGACGTTGACGCCGAAGTCCTGCGCGATGCCGCGCAGGCCCGAGGCGTAGCCCTGGCCGACGGCGCGGAACTTCCACTCCGCGCCGTGGCGGTACAGCTCGCCGAAGACCATGGCGGTCTCGGTCGAGGCGTCCTCGGAGAGGTCGTACCGGGCGATCTCGGCGCCTCCGGCCTGGTTCACGACGCGGATGAACGCGTTGCGCACCTGGCCGAAGGACTGCTGGCGGTTCTCGGCGTCGTAGATCGAGACCGGGAAGACGATCTTGGCCACGTCGGCCGGCACGCCCGCCAGGTCGACCTTGACCTGCTCGTCGTCGCCCTCGCCCTCGCCGGTGAGGTTGTCACCGGTGTGCTCGACGGAGCCGTCGGCGCTCTTCAGGTTGTTGAAGAAGACGAAGTCCTGGTCGTTGCGGACCTTGCCCTCCTCGCTCACCAGGATGGCGCTGGCGTCGAGGTCGAAGTCCGTACCGGTGGTGGTGCGGACGTCCCAGCCCAGACCGACGGTCACGGCGGTGAGGCCAGGGGCCTCCTTGGTCAGCGAGACGTTGCCGCCCTTGCTGAGGCTGACTCCCACGAGTCCCTCCATAGGTTTCCAGGGGCAGCGCCCCCAGTCGTGCGTTGGCATCGGATCAACGTCTGGATCCTAGTGACGGGTTCCCGGTCGAAACAGTCGATTCGCCCGGTGGATCCGAGGGTGTCGGCCCCGGAGAGCGCCCGGAAGCCCCTCCGGAACCCCGCCCGGGCCCCTCAGAGGGCTTCCAGCGCCTTCACGTAGGCGGCGGCGTCGCGGGCGTCCGGCAGGGCGTTGACGACGCTCCAGCGGACGGTCCCCGTCTTGTCGAGGACGAAGGTGCCGCGCACCGCGCAGCCCTTCTCCTCGTCGAAGACGCCGTAGGCGCGGGAGACCTCGCCGTGCGGCCAGAAGTCGGAGAGCAGCGGGAACTCCAGGTCCTCCTGGTCGCCGAAGACGCGCAGGGTGGGGACGGAGTCGGCGGAGACGGCGAGGAGCTGGGTGTCGTCGTTGACGAACGCCGGGAGGTTGGCGCGGAGCTCGCGCAGCTCACCGGTGCAGACGCCGGTGAAGGCGAAGGGGTAGAAGAACAGCAGGACGTTCTTCTCGCCGCGGAGGTCGGCGAGCCGCACGGTGCGCCCGTGGTTGTCCTTGAGCTCGAAATCCGGGGCCTCGGTGCCGACCTCGATCGCCATCGCGTGCGCGTCCCTCTCGACGGGGCCCGCGACACCGGGCCGACGGAACCCGGGGCCCTGGGCCGAAACGGTGAACCCCACCCTACGCCGGTGCGCGAAGGGCCCCGCCCCGTCCCCGGACGAGGGGGCGTGTCCGCACACGGCGGACCGAAGGACCCGCGCCGGTGCGCGAAGACCCGCGTCCGTACGGGAAGGCTCGCGCCCCTACGCGAAGGCCCCCGCAGGACCGGGTCCTGCGGGGGCTCGTCGCGGCGTGGGTGATCAGCGCTTCGGAGAGGCCAGGCGGGTGCCCACCCAGTCCTTGGCGAGGCTGATGCTCTTGGTCTGGGAGAGACCAGCGGTCTGCGCGGCATCGTTGATGTCGCTCGGCTCGATGTAGCCGTCGCGGCCGGTCTTCGGCGTCAGCAGCCAGATCATGCCGCCGTCCTCCAGAAAACCGATGGCGTCCACCAGGGCGTCGGTGAGATCACCGTCCTCGTCGCGGAACCACAGGACGACGCCGTCGGCGACGTCGTCGTAGTCCTCGTCCACGAGATCGGCCCCGATGATGGACTCGATGCCTTCACGGAGATCCTGGTCGACGTCGTCGTCGTAGCCGATCTCCTGGACCACCTGTCCGGGCTCGAACCCCAGCCTGGATGCCGGGTTGGTCCGCTCCTCCGCGTGGTCCGCGGTCGCGCTCACGGCTTGCCTCCTGCTCATTCGGAAAATGCTTGTGGGCCGCGCGTGTGCGCGCGGCGCTGGCCGTAGTCCACACGTGCCGGGGCGGATCGCGCAAGTACCCGGCCCCGGAGACCGCCGAAACGGTGACGTTTGGGGCCGTCTCGCCGCAACTTCCGGCACTGCGGGACCCCCTCCGTGATCGGGTGCGAGCGGTTCGTCCGCTTTCGAGGACTTCTGACTCTTCAGTCTGCCGAACGCCCGGACGAAACGCATGCGCGGGTTGGGCGTAAGGTTGCGATTTGACCACACCCTGGCACCTGGAGGACGCCCCGAAGGGTTACCCCTCGGTAAAGATGACGTCCGGTGTCGGCGGGGTACACGATGGAGATCCCGACCACACCGTGGCCCCGTGACCACCCCGAACAGCGAAGGAAGAGCGTGGCTCCCGGATCCGATCGCAACCCGATCATCATTGGCGGCCTTCCCAGCCAGGTCCCGGACTTCGATCCGGAAGAGACCCAGGAATGGCTCGACTCCCTCGACGCTGCCGTCGACGAGCGGGGCCGGGCCCGGGCCCGCTACCTCATGCTCCGGCTGATCGAGCGCGCCCGCGAGAAGCGCGTGGCCGTGCCCGAGATGCGCAGCTCGGACTACGTCAACACCATCGCCACCAAGGACGAGCCCTTCTTCCCCGGGAACGAGGAGGTCGAGCGCAAGGTCCTCAACGCCACCCGGTGGAACGCGGCCGTGATGGTCTCGCGCGCCCAGCGCCCGGGCATCGGCGTCGGTGGCCACATCGCGACCTTCGCCTCCTCGGCCTCCCTCTACGACGTCGGCTTCAACCACTTCTTCCGCGGCAAGGACGAGGGCGACGGCGGCGACCAGATCTTCTTCCAGGGCCACGCCTCCCCCGGCATCTACGCCCGCGCGTATCTGCTCGACCGGCTGAACGAGGCCCAGCTCGACGGCTTCCGCCAGGAGAGGTCCAAGTTCCCGAACGGCCTCTCCTCCTACCCGCACCCGCGGCTGATGCCGGACTTCTGGGAGTTCCCGACCGTGTCGATGGGCCTCGGCCCGCTCGGCGCGATCTACCAGGCCCGGATGAACCGCTACATGGAGGCGCGCGGTATCGCCGACACCTCCAAGTCGCACGTGTGGGCGTTCCTCGGCGACGGCGAGATGGACGAGGTGGAGTCCCTCGGCCAGCTCTCCATCGCGGCCCGCGAGGGCCTGGACAACCTCACCTTCGTCGTCAACTGCAACCTCCAGCGGCTCGACGGCCCGGTGCGCGGCAACGGCAAGATCATCCAGGAGCTGGAGTCGATCTTCCGGGGCAACGGCTGGAACGTCATCAAGCTGATCTGGGACCGCTCCTGGGACCCGCTGCTCGCGCAGGACCGGGACGGCATCCTGGTCAACAAGCTGAACACCACCCCGGACGGCCAGTTCCAGACGTACGCCACGGAGACCGGCGGCTACATCCGGGACCACTTCTTCGGCGACGACCAGCGGCTGCGGGCCATGGTCGAGGGCATGAGCGACCAGCAGGTCCTGCACCTGGGCCGCGGCGGCCACGACCACCGGAAGATCTACGCGGCCTACGCGGCGGCGAAGGCCCACGCCGGCCAGCCGACCGTGATCCTCGCGCAGACCGTCAAGGGCTGGACGCTCGGCCCCAACTTCGAGGGCCGCAACGCGACCCACCAGATGAAGAAGCTGACGGTCGACGACCTCAAGCGCTTCCGCGACCGGCTGCACATCCCGGTCACGGACAAGCAGATCGAGGAGGGCCTGCCCCCGTACTACCACCCGGGCCGGGACTCCGAGGAGATCCAGTACATGCACGACCGCCGCAAGGCGCTCGGCGGGTACGTGCCGACCCGGGTCGTGCGGGCGAAGCCGCTGGAGCTCCCCGACGACAAGGCCTACGCGGCGGCCAAGAAGGGCTCGGGCCAGCAGTCGATCGCCACCACCATGGCGTTCGTCCGCATCCTGAAGGACCTCATGCGGGACAAGGAGATCGGCAAGCGCTTCGTGCTGATCGCCCCCGACGAGTACCGCACCTTCGGCATGGACGCGTTCTTCCCGAGCGCCAAGATCTACAACCCGCTGGGCCAGCAGTACGAGGCGGTGGACCGCGAACTCCTCCTCGCCTACAAGGAGTCGCCGACCGGCCAGATGCTGCACGACGGCATCTCCGAGGCCGGCTGCACGGCCTCGCTGATCGCCGCCGGCTCCGCGTACGCCACGCACGGCGAGCCGCTGATCCCGGTGTACGTCTTCTACTCGATGTTCGGCTTCCAGCGGACCGGCGACCAGTTCTGGCAGATGGCCGACCAGCTGGCGCGCGGCTTCGTCCTCGGCGCCACCGCCGGCCGCACGACGCTGACCGGCGAGGGCCTCCAGCACGCGGACGGACACTCCCACCTCCTCGCTTCCACCAACCCGGCCTGCATCGCCTACGACCCGGCGTTCGGCTTCGAGATCGCGCACATCGTCAAGGACGGTCTGCGCCGGATGTACGGCCCCGAGGCCGAGGACGTCTTCTACTACCTGACCGTCTACAACGAGCCGATCCAGCACCCGGCCGAGCCGGAGGACGTGGACGTGGAGGGCATCCTCCAGGGCATCCACCGCTTCAAGCCGGCCGAGGCGGGCACGATCCCCGCGCAGATCATGGCCTCCGGCGTCGGCGTGCCGTGGGCGATCGAGGCGCAGCGGATCCTCGCCGAGGAGTGGAACGTGCGGGCCGACGTCTGGTCCGCCACCTCCTGGACCGAGCTGCGCCGCGAGGCCGTGGCCGTCGAGGAGCACAACCTGCTCCACCCGGACGAGGAGCAGCGCGTCCCGTACGTGACGCGCAAGCTCCAGGGCGCCGAGGGCCCGTTCGTGGCGGTCTCGGACTGGATGCGCTCGGTGCCGGACCAGATCTCCCGCTGGGTCCCGGGCACGTACACCTCGCTGGGCGCGGACGGCTTCGGCTTCGCGGACACGCGCGGCGCGGCCCGTCGCTACTTCCACATCGACGCCCAGTCGATCGTGCTCGCGGTGCTGACCGAGCTGGCCCGCGAGGGCAAGGTCGAGCGGTCGGCCCTGAAGCAGGCCGTGGACCGCTACCAGCTGCTCGACGTGGCGGCGGCGGACCCGGGCGCGGCGGGCGGCGACGCGTGAGCCGTACCCCGTGAGGGGAGCCGAGGGGCGGTGGGACCGACGGTTCCGCCGCCTTTCGGCGTTTTCCCAAGCCGCCCCGCGTCGTCTCCCGACGCCCAGCTCCCCCTGCGCCCCTACCGCTCCCAGATCTTGAACGCTCTGACCTCGTGGGGCGACTGCGGCACCCAGGTGCCCTTCCCCGGGTAGGTCTCGAACTCGCCCGTCTCCGCGCACTCGGCGGACTGGTAGGTGGTGACCGGCCGTCCGGTGCGGTTCGCGAGGGACTGGGCCGAGGTGCCGGCCGGCAGGGCGACGCAGCTGTCGACGTCGGTCGTGGCCAGCTCGTGGGTCCGGACCGCGCCCCTGAAGTCGGGCCTGGGCCAGAGGCAGAGCTTTCCGGGACCGCAGGCCCCGAGCGTCACCCCCGTGGCGGCGGCCCTGCCGGTCGCCGTGGCGGTCGCCGCGCCCGGCAGGGCGGCGAGGAGGAGGACCGCCAGGACGGCGGTCGTCAGCAGTCGCTTCGCACGCAGATCGTTCAAGGTTCTCAACCCCCGGTTTCGTCACTCTCCGTGACAAGAACTCTGCCGGAGGTCACCGCCTGTTGAGAAGGGGGCCAAAGCTTCTTCACCCGAAAGGGCGACGGCCCCCGCCGGACCGGGTCCGGCGGGGGCCGTACGAAAGACGTGTGAAAGGTGCGCGAGAGGCGTGCGAGAGACGCGCCGGAGACCCGTGCGAGAAGAGAACGCGCAGGTCAGATGTGGGCGCCGCCCATGCCCGCCTCCGCGTTCTCGCCGCGCTTGGTCAGCAGGGCGACGCCCGCCGCGACGACCGCGACGACACCGGCGACGGTGAAGGCCAGGCCCATGCCCTGGAGGAAGGTGTCGTGGATGACGCCGCCGATCACCTGGACGAGGTCGGGGGTCATGCCCGGCGCCTTGGCCAGCTCCGGCGGGACCATGCCGAACTCGGCGGCCTGCTCCAGCTGCGTGTTGGGCGGGGCCGGGATCCCGGCCGCCTTCCAGTTGTCCGCGAAGACGTCGGAGACCTTGGAGGACATGACGGCGCCGAGGACAGCCGTGCCGAGCGCGCCGCCGACCTGCATGGCGGCCTGCTGCAGACCGCCGGCCACGCCGGAGAGCTCCAGCGGGGCGTTGCCGACGATGACCTCGGTGGCGCCGACCATGACCGGGGCGAGGCCCAGTCCGAGGAGGGCGAACCAGAGGGACATGACAAGGGTGTCGGTGCCCTCGGAGAGCGTGATCATGCCGAACATCGCGGCGGCCGTGCAGACCATGCCGCCGACGAGCGGCACGCGCGGACCGAACTTGGTGATCAGCGCGCCGGCCAGCGGCGAGGAGACGATCATCATCGCGGTCAGCGGCAGCAGGCGCAGACCGCTGTCGACCGGGCTGAGCCCCTTCACGCCCTGGAGGTAGAAGGTCACGAAGAACAGGCCTCCCATGAAGGCGAAGGCCATCAGGACCATCAGCACCACACCGGCCGAGAGCGGCACGGAGCGGAACATGGCCAGCGGGATGAGCGGCTCCTTGACCTTCGTCTCCCAGAGGGCGAAGAGCGCGAAGAGGAGCACCGCGCCGAGCAGGCAGCCCCACGTCTTGGCGCCGCCCCAGCCCCAGGACTCGCCGGCCTTGATGAGGCCCCAGACCAGGGTGCCCATGGCGCCGGAGAGCAGCAGGATGCCGGGGATGTCGAAGGAGCGCGGCGCGTTCTCCGCGCGGTGGTCCTTCAGGATCACCAGGCCGAAGACGAGCGCGACGACGCCGACCGGCACGTTGATGAAGAAGACGGACTGCCAGCTGACGTGCTCGACGAGCAGGCCGCCGACGATCGGGCCGCCGGCCGTCGAGGCGCCGATGACCATGCCCCAGATGCCGATCGCCATGTTCAGCTTCTCGGCGGGGAAGGTGGCGCGCAGCAGGCCGAGGGCGGCCGGCATCAGCAGGGCGCCGAAGAGGCCCTGGAGGATGCGGAAGGCGATCACGGCCGCGATCGAGTCGGAGAGGCCGATCGCGCCGGAGGCGGCGGCGAAGCCGGCGATGCCGATGAGGAAGGTCTGGCGGTGGCCGAAACGGTCACCGAGCTTGCCGGCGGTGATCAGGGCGACGGCGAGCGCGAGCAGGTAGCCGTTGGTGATCCACTGGACCTGGGCGAGCGAGGCGTCGAGATCGGCCTTGATGGCGGGGTTGGCGATCGCGACGATCGTGCCGTCGAGCGCGACCATCATCACGCCCACGGCGACGGCGAACAGGGTCAGCCAGGGATGGCCGCGCAGTCCCTTCGCCGGACCCGATGCGGGTCCCGGGGTACCCCCCTGGCCCTGCGGGGCCTTTTCCACGGTGGTCTGACTAGTCATACACCGAGGCTAGTGACAGTCGCTGACAATTGACAAAGCGATTCACGCGTCGGTAACTGTCACGTAGCTCACAGGTACGCTGAGCCGGAAGAAACCCCCGCAAAGCGTCTGTGGCGCCGGAGAAGAGGAACCCGAGGTGACCCTGACCGGTCTGCGCGAGCGGAAGAAGCAGCGGACGCGTGACGCGCTGATCCGGGTGGCCCTCGAACTCTTCACCGCCCAGGGGTACGAGCGGACCACGGTCGACGAGATCGTCGAGGCCGTCGAGGTCTCCCAGCGCACCTTCTTCCGCTACTTCTCCTCCAAGGAGGAGGTCGCCTTCGCCGTCCAGCAGATGGTGGAGGAGCGCTTCGTCCGCTCCCTGGAGCAGCGGCCCCCGGCCGAGGGCCCCCTCGACGCGATGCGCAACGCCGTCCTCTCCTCCTGGGACACCATCGGCGAGGCCATCACCGCGGTCGTCCCGGTCGAGCTGTACCTGCGCACCTTCCGGCTGATCGAGTCGACGCCCGCGCTGCTCGCCGTCCACCTGCGCCGCTCCACCGAGATGGAGGAGACGATCGCCCGGATCATCGCCGAGCGCGAGGGCGTCGACGTGGACGCGGACCCGCGGCCCCGGATCGCGGTGGCCGCGTTCAGCGGGGTGATGCGGGTGACCGGGCAGATGTGGGGCCGGGGCACGGACCAGAGCCTGGAGGCCATCCGCGCGCTCACCGAGCAGTACCTCGACCACCTCGGCCCGGCCCTGACCCCGCACTGGCGGGACCGGCGGAACGCCTCCTAGGGGCCGTACGAGACGTCTTCCGGCCCCTCCCGGTTCCCCGTTCCACGGAAGCGTGACCTCCGTCCCACCTGGTACGGAACCGTCCCCACCGCCCCGTAGGGTGGCGGCCCGTGACACCTGCCGACACCGCTCCCGCCCCCCTCGCCGCGCGCGCCCTGCTCGCGCTCGTCGTCGTGCTCGTGCTCCTCGCGACCACCGGGTGGACCACGGTCCGGCACCAGCCCCCGCCGGGGGCCTCCCGCGGGGCCGCGCTCGCCGCCTGGGCGCGCGACCGGGTCGACCACCGCCCGCTGCCCGACCCGGCGGCCCCGCCCCGGACCGTCGCGGCGTTCTTCGCCGGGCTCGGCCCGGCGGGCGGCGCCCGGCTCGCCGCGCGGCACCCGTTCGTCGTCGGCAACCTCAACGGCGCCCCGGTCGCCCTCCGCTACCGCGCCAACCGGATCACGCTCGCCCGCGCGTACGGCGCCGAGCGCGGCAGGGCCGACGACCCCCGGCTCTCCCCCGAGGGCCGGCACGAGGCACAGCGCCGGATCGACCGCTTCGCCTCGCTGCTGCGGCCGGGCCGCCAGATCCTCGCCTTCGACCCGACGGGCACGGGCCGGGCCGCCGAGGTCCTCGGGGACCTGGAGCGGGCCCGGCGCGTCTCGGTGGTCGTGCCCGGCGTCGACACCAACCTCCTCACCTTCCAGCGGACCCACGGCCGGTACGGGGCCCCCGTCGGCATGGCGCGGGCCCTCTACGACGCCGAGCGGCGGGCCGCGCCCGGGACCGGGGTCGCGGTGATCGCCTGGGCCGACTACACCGCGCCCGCCGGGATCGGCGTCGACGCGCTGACCGGCCGGCTCGCCGAGGCGGGCGCCGCACGGCTCGTCGGACTGGCCGAGGCCCTCCCCGGGGACGCCCGGGTGGCGCTCTTCTGCCACAGCTACGGCTCCGTGCTCTGCGGGGTCGCCGCGCCCCGGCTGCCCGCCCGGGTGACGGACGTGGCCGTCTCCGGAAGCCCCGGCATGCGGGTGGAGCGGGCCGCCGACCTCGCCACCCCGGCCCGGATCTGGGCCATGCGGGACGCGGACGACTGGATCGCCGACGTGCCCCACCTGGAGGTGGGCGGGATCGGGCACGGGGCGGACCCGGTGGCGCCCGAGTTCGGCGCGCGGCTGCTCTCGGCGGGCGGGGCCGTCGGCCACAGCGGCTACTTCACGCCGGGGACGGTGAGCCTCGGGAACTTCGCCGCGATAGGCGTCGGCGCCTATCCGCGGCTGGTCTGCGCACGTGCCGGCGGCGCCTGCCACGACGGAATATCCGGCGCGGAAGGGTCTCGACGCGCGTAGATCCCGCGATTTCGGGACCTTTCACAGGGGCGACGCCGGAGCGGGCGCCGCTTACGATGAGGCGTATGGGTGATGTGCTGGCCGGAATTCATGCCGCCTGGGAGTTCGAGAGCGACGCCCTCGTCATCCGCTTCGAACGGGGGATCCGCACGCCGAAGCTGTACCAGGTGCTGCGCGAACGCCGCGTACCGTACGAAGCGCTGGCGTCCGTGACGCTCACCCCCGGGAAACGGAACACCGTCGTGCTGCACGCCGTGCCGAGACCGGGCGCCGATCCGCTGATGGAGGCGGCCGCGGGGCAGCTCAAGGAGAGCTGCGATCCGTACCGGCTCGCGCTCCCGGCGGACCGCGAGACGCTCGCCGAGTACTACCGGGACGAGCTGCGGGCGCTGCTGCCGCCGGAGCCGGGGGCCGCGGGGGCCGCCGGACACGGCGGGAGCGCGCCGTACGACGGACTCGACGACCACGGTGGGGTGCTCGACGCGCCCGGGGACCCGTACGGGGCGGACGGGGGCGTGGCGCCCGCCGAGCGGTTCCTCGTGGCGCCGCCGTCGGGACCGCTGTCCTTCAAGGCGTACGACGGGAAGGCGTCCTTCGACGGCAGTGCGGAGGTCGCGTTCCGCTGGTTCTGGACGGGGGCGTCCTCGGAGAAGTGGAAGGCCGGTGACCAGACCTTCTCGGTACGGGACCTCTGCGGGATCGAGTGGCGCTCGCCCGACGTCTTCGACGGGCACCTGCGGCTGCTGAGCCGGGACGGCGGGCCCCGGCCCAGCCAGCCCGACCACGACCCGGCGTCCGTCGTCTTCGGCCTCGGCTACGGGCTGGTCCACGAGTCCCTCCCCTTCGCGGCGGCGGTCCTCGCGGCGATCCGGGCCTCGGACCGCACCCCCGTGCCGGTCGGGTCCCGGACCCCCGGAGCGGTGGCCGAAAGGATTCGGCACCTGGGCGAGCTGCACCGGGCGGGGCTCGTGACGGACGAGGAGTTCTCCACGAAGAAGGCGGAGCTGCTCGCGGAGCTCTGAGTCCCCGGTTCCGAGCCGCCGGGGCTCCGGGCTCCCGAGCGCCCCCGGGTCGTACCCCGGTATCAGGAGCACCCGGCCGCACCCCGGTCCCCGGTATGACGCCGGGGGCCGGGGCCGCTGCCTACGCTGGGCGGGCCATGACCAGCGCACCGCGGCCCGAGCCGCCCACCCCGCCCCGGCCCGAGCCGTCCCCCGCTCCCCCGCCCGGACCCCCCGGGGCGGGTGCCCGGCGGGCGGTCGCCGGGGTGCGCGAGGCGTTCCATGGGTTCGGGGCCGCGCTCACCACCCCGACCACCCCCGGGGCGCCCCTGCTCGCCGACGCCGCCTCCCGCTGGGTGCGGCTGCTCCCGTACGTCGTCGCGCTCGCCCTCACGGCCTCGCTCCTCCCCAGCACCGTCATCCTCCTCGCCGACGACTACGGCCTCAACGGCGCCCTCGCCGGGGCGATCGGCACCGCGCAGACCGCGCCGCTGCTGCTCGCCGTCACCCGCCCCCTCCAGGCCTGGTGGGTCGTCTTCGCCGCCGACGTGCTCGGCGCGCTCGTCCTGCTCGCCGCCGACGGCCCGCGCGCCCACCTGTGGCCCTGGACGCCGCCGCTCGTCGTCGGCTACTGCGCGCTGATGATCGCGCTCGGCCTGCGCGAGTCCCGCCGGGCGCTGTTCGGGGTCTGGCTGGCGACGGGCGCCGCCGGATACGTCCTGGAGGCGTTCCTGCCCGCCGGGTACACCAGCGTCCACACCCTGCTGCTCGTCCTGAGCGGGGTGCTGCTCCTGCTCACCTCGGCGGTGCGCGCGCGGGGCGACGCCCAGCGGCGGCTCGTGGAGCAGGAGACCATCAGCGAGGCCGAGCGGTCCCGCCGCACGCTCCTGGAGGAGCGGGCCAGGATCGCGCGCGAGCTGCACGACGTCGTGGCCCACCACATGTCCGTGATCACCGTGCAGGCGGATTCGGCGCCGTACCGCATCCCGGAGCTTCCCGACGCGGCCCGCGAGGAGTTCGGCTCCATCGCGGCGAGCGCGCGCGAGTCCCTGGCCGAGATGCGCCGACTGCTCTCGGTCCTGCGCAGCGACGGCGGCGAGGGCGGCGAACTGGCCCCGCAGCCGGGGCTCGACCGGCTCCAGCAGTTGGTGGAGGCGACCGTACGGGCCGGGGTGCCGGCCGAGCTGCGGCTCGCCGCCGACCTCGGGGACGTCCCGCAGGCGGTGGACCTGTCCGCGTACCGGATCGTGCAGGAGGCCCTCGCGAACGTCCTCCGGCACGCGCCCGGCGCCGCGACCCGGGTCTCGGTCCGGGCGGACGGGGGGTGGCTGACGGTCCTCGTCGTCAACGGGCCGTCTCTGGAGGGCGGTTCGTCCGTCGAGCGGGACGCGTCCGGCACCGGGCACGGGCTCGTCGGCATGCGGGAGCGCGTACGGTTGACCGGCGGCTCGCTGGACACCGGGCCGCTGCCCGACGGCGGCTTCCGGGTCGCGGCCCGGCTTCCCCTGCGCACGGAGGACCCCGAGTGACCATCCGCGTCATCATCGTCGACGACCAGGCCATGGTGCGGGCCGGGTTCGCCGCGCTGCTCGCCGCACAGCCCGACATCGACGTCGTCGGCGAGGCCCCGGACGGGCGGCGGGGCGTGGAGGCGGCGCGGTCGGCGCACCCGGACGTGGTCCTCATGGACGTGCGGATGCCGGAGCTGGACGGGCTCGCGGCGGCCCGCGAGATCCTGTCCCCGCCGGCCGGGGTCACGCACCGGCCGAAGGTGCTGATGCTGACCACCTTCGACGTGGACGACTACGTGTACGAGGCGCTGCGCGCGGGCGCGTCCGGCTTCCTCCTCAAGGACGCGCCGCCGGCTGACCTGATCGCGGCGGTGCGGGTGGTGGCGGCGGGCGAGGCGCTGCTCGCCCCGTCCGTGACCCGCCGCCTGATCGCCGACTTCGCCGCCTCCCGCCCGGCCCCGCGCCGGGACACCACGGCGCTGCGCCTGAACGGCCTCACCCCGCGCGAGACGGAGGTCCTGGAACTGATCGCCCGGGGCCTGTCCAACCAGGAGATCGCGAGCGGTCTGGTCCTCGCCGAGCAGACGGTGAAGACCCACATCGGCCGGGTCCTGGCCAAGCTGGACCTGCGCGACCGGGCCCAGGCGGTGGTCTTCGCGTACGAGTCGGGGCTCGTGACGCCGGGCACGGCCTGACACCCGGACGCGGACGAGGAGACCCCCCGGGGGAAAACCCCACCCCCCTCCTGGGGGTCCGCCGCTCCTCCACCCCCTACCCCGGTATCAAGCGGTGATTGGCCCCCCGGTGTGACGTGCCGTCACCCACCCCCTTCCTACCTTCCTCCCGTCGCCGGACGACCGGCGGACGAACGAGGAACCGGAGAGGGAGGGCGGGCCCATGCGCCGCGTTTCGAGGACCCTGATCACCGTGGCCCTGGCGGCCGTCGCCGTCGCCGGGACGGCCGGATGGGCGTCCGGGGACGCCCAGGAGGCCGTGACCGGGGCGCCGGTCGGAGTCGGGGCGTGGGTGGGGGCGGGGCTGCCGGACCCGGAGGGGATGGGGCCGGCCGGGACCGCGCGGTTCTTCGCGGGACTCGATCCCGTACAGAAGAAGAGGCTGGTGCGGGACCATCCGGCCGTCGTCGGGAACCTCGACGGGGCCCCGCCGGAGCTGCGGTACGAGGCCAACGCCCTGGCCACGAAGGGGGCGTTCGGCGACGCCCGGGTGCTCGCCTTCGATCCGCGCGGCCGGGGCCAGGTGGCCCTGGTGTACGGGGACCTGGCGCGGGCCGCGCACGTGGCGGTGGTCGTGCCCGGCTCCGACGTCGACGCCGGGCACGTCCGGCCGCTCGCGGACATGGCGTCCGCGCTGCACCGGGCGACCGGCGGCCGGACGGCGGTCGTCGCCTGGGCCGGGTACACCACGCCCGTCGGCGTCGGCCTGGACGCGGCCACCGGGCGGCTCGCCGAGGCCGGGGCCGAGCGGCTCGCCCGGTTCGTGGACGGCCTGGCGGCCGTCGGGGCGGCCGAGCCCTCGGTGTTCTGCCACAGCTACGGCTCGGTGGTCTGCGGGCTCGCCGCCCACGAGCTGAAGGCGAAGGACCTGGTGGTGTTCGGCTCGCCGGGGATGCGCGCCGGGAACGTCGCCGGGCTCGGCACCTCCGCGCGGGTGTGGGCGGCGAAGGATCCGACCGACTGGATCGACCGCGTCCCGAACGTCTCGTTCGCGGGCCTCGGGCACGGGACCGACCCCACCGAGCCGTCCTTCGGCGCGCGCCGGATCCCGGCCGGGGACGCCACCGGCCACGGCGGCTACTTCGCGGCCGGGACCTCCTCCCTGCGCGCGTTCGCCGCGATCGCCGAGGGGGACGTCCGATGAGCGCCCCCGCCCTCGTGAGGCGCGCGGCCCGGCGGATCGAGGCCGCCACCCCCGCCCACCGCGACCGGGCGGTCGACGGGCTGCGGGCCCTCGCCCTGCTCGCCGTGCCCACCGGGCACTGGCTGCTCGGCGGCTTCACGCGCTCCGCCGACGGCGCGCTCCACAATGCCAGCCCGCTCGGCGCCTTCCCCGGGTTCGCGCCGGTGAGCTGGGTCCTCCAGATGCTGGGGATCTTCTTCCTGGTCGGCGGGTACGCGTCCGTCCTCTCGTACCGGCGCCGGAAGGGCTCCACGGGCGACTGGCTGAGGGCCCGGCTCGCCCGGCTCGGGCGGCCGGTGCTCGGGGTCACCGCCGTGTGGGCGGTGCTCCTGCCCCTGCTGCGCTTCGGGCCCGGGGTGCCCGTGGACACCCTGCGGACGGCGTCCACGCTCGTGATCCAGCCGCTCTGGTTCGTCGGGGTCTACACGGTGGTCACCGCGCTCACCCCGCTCTGCGTGCGGGCCGCCCGGCGCCTCGGGGTGTGGGCGGCGGCTCCGCTGCTCGGCTCGGTGGCCGTCGTCGACCTGCTGCGGTACGGGCCGTACGCCGACGCCGTGCCGTCCTGGCTGGGCCTGCTGAACATCCTGCCCGGCTGGCTCTTCGCCTATCAGCTCGGCGTCTCGTGGGGCGAGGGCCGGGTGACCCGGCGCCACGCGTGGGCCCTCCTCCTCGGCGGGGCCGCCCTCTTCGCCGCGCTGCTGCTCGCCTTCGGCTATCCCGCGTCGATGGTCGGCGTCCCCGGCGAGGCGCGCACCAACTCCCACCCGCCGTCGCTGCTCGTCCTCGCGCTCGCCGCCGCGCAGAGCGGGGCCGCGGTCCTGCTCCGCGACCGGCTGGGCGCGCTCCTGCGGCGGCCCGCGCTCTGGGCGCCGGTCGTGGTCGTGAACCTCTCGGCGATGACGGTCCTGTGCTGGCACCAGACGGCGATGCTGGCCGCCGCGGTCCCCGCCGCGTACGCCGGGGAGGTCCCGGGCCTGGTCGGCGCGCCCGACTCGGCGGGCTGGATCCTGGCCCGGCTCGCCTGGCTGCCGGTCTTCGCCGGGCTCCTCGTCCTGATCGGGCGGTACGCGCGGGGCTTCGAGTCCCCGTGGACGGGGGCCGGGCCCGCCCGCCGCGCCCTGGCGGGGCTGCTCGCGGCGGGCTTCGGGGTCTTCGCCCTGGGGCTCGGGTGAACCCTTCCCCGGGGTGCTCAGACCTCCCGGCCCACCGACGTGAAGCTCATGTCCGGGTAGCGGTCGCCCGCCACCAGGCCGGCGATCGGCTCCAGCTCCGCCAGTTCGGCGTCGGTGAGGACGATGCGGGTGGCGGCCGCGTTCTCCAGGAGGCGGGAGCGCTTGCGGGTGCCGGGGATCGGGACGACCGTGAGGCCGTGCACGGAGGCCCGCCGGTGGACCCAGGCGAGGGCGATCTGCGCCGGGGTCGCCCCGTGGGCGGCGGCGATCTTGCGGACCGGGTCGAGGAGGGCGGCGTTGCGCTCCGCGTTCTCGCCGGTGAAGCGGGGCTGCTGGGCCCGGAAGTCATCGCCCTGGAGCTCCTTGCCCGCGTCCGCGAACGCCCCGGTCAGGAAGCCCCGGCCGAGCGGCGAGTACGGCACGACGGTCACGCCGAGGTCGGCGGCGGCGCCGACGGCGCTGCGCTCCACGTCCCGGGAGAAGAGCGACCACTCCGACTGGAGGGCGGCGATCGGGTGCACGGCGTGGGCCTCGCGCAGCTCGGGCCCGGTGACCTCGCTCAGGCCCAGGTGGCGGACCTTGCCCTCCCGGACGAGCTCGGCCATCGCGCCCACGGACTCGGCGAACGGGACCCCCGGGTCGCGGCGGTGCATGTAGTAGAGGTCGATGGTCTCGACGCCGAGGCGGCGCAGGCTCGCCTCGACGGCACCCCTGATGTACGCGGGGTCGTTGCGGACGGCCCGGTAGGCGGGGTCGTCGGCGCGCCGCTCGATGGCGAACTTGGTGGCGAGGACGACCTCGTCGCGGTGGGCGGCGAGGAAGGGGGCGAGGAACTCCTCGTTGGCGCCGCTGCCGTAGATGTCGGCGGTGTCGATCAGGGTGACGCCGGCCTCCAGGGCCGCGTCGAGGGTGTCGCGGGCGGCGGCCTCGTCGGTGGCGCCGTAGAACTCGCTGATGCCCATGGCGCCGAAGCCCTGGACCCCGGCCTCCGGTCCGTCCTGGCCCCCGAGGCGCACGGTGTCGATCCTGTTCACGCTGGTCATGAGGGTGTTCCTCCGCATACGGTCCCGTAGTGGTCGATCTTGACGTCGAGCACGGCGAGCGTGTCCTGGAGCTCGGCGATCCGGGCGAGGACGTCCCGCCGGGTGGCTTCGAGGAGCTCGCGCCGCTCCTGGTGGGTGTGGCCCCCGGCGCGCACCAGCTCGGCGTACCGGACCATGTCGGCGACCGGCATCCCGGTCAGCCGCAGCTTGCCGACGAAGGCCAGCCAGTCCAGGTCGCGCGGGGTGAAGCGGCGCTGTCCCGTGTGCGAGCGGTCGACGTGCGGCATGAGGCCGATCCGTTCGTACCAGCGCAGGGTGTGCGCCGAGAGGCCGGTCAGGGCGGCGACCTCGCTGATGGTGTGGTGCGGCGTCCGGGCGCCGCCGGTGGTCGTACCGCCCGTGGCCGTACCGCTCACGGCCGTACCGCTCGTGCTCGCGATCGCGCTCATGTCTCCACGCTAGGGGGTTGGAGTGCACTCGAAGCAAGCCCGTTCCGAAGGGGGCGTTAGGCTCGGTCGCATGGAGAGTCCCGTGGAGAACAGCGTGGAGAACGGTCTGCCGAGCCTGGCGTCGATCGAGGGCTGGCCCGTCCCCGTCGCGGCCGCCGCCGTGGTCCGCGCGGACGGCACCCTCGCCGGGGCCCACGGCCCCACCGGGCGGCGCTTCCCGCTCGCCTCGGTGACCAAGCCGCTGGCGGCGTACGCGGTGCTCGTCGCGTACGAGGAGGGGGCGATCGACCTGGACGAGCCGGCCGGGCCCGAGGGCTCGACCGTCCGCCACCTCCTCGCCCACACCTCGGGCCTCGCCTTCGACGAGAACCGGGTCCAGGCCGCGCCGGGCACCCGCCGGATCTACTCCAACACCGGCTTCGAGGCCCTCGGCGACCACGTCGCCAAGGCCACCGACATCCCCTTCGCCGACTACCTGCACCAGGCGGTCCTGGAGCCGCTCGGCATGGCGTCGACGACCCTGGAGGGCTCGCCGGCCAAGGACGGCGTGTCGACCGTGGACGACCTGGTGCGGTTCGCCGCCGAGGTGCAGGCGCCCCGGCTGCTCGACGCCCGGACCGTCCTGGACGCGATGACCGTGACGTACCCCGGTCTGACCGGCATCCTGCCCGGCTACGGGCACCAGCGGCCGAACGACTGGGGGCTCGGCTTCGAGATCCGCGACGGGAAGTCCCCGCACTGGACGGGCGCCGGCTCCTCGCCGCGCGCCTTCGGGCACTTCGGGCAGTCCGGCACCTTCCTGTGGATCGACCCGGACGCGCGGGCCGCGTGCGTGGCGCTCACCGACCGGCCCTTCGGGCCGTGGGCGGTCGAGGCCTGGCCGGCGTTCACGGACGCGGTCCTGGCGGACCTGCGGGCGGTGTAACAGGCCCGCCGGGGCCGTTTGTCGCGGCCGAGGCGGGCAAAACGGAGTCCATGAGAGGCATCGACTCCGTCATAAGAACCGTGGCCCACGTCCTCGCGGGCATCCTGGTCGTCTGGATCCTCATGGACCTGCTCGACGCCAACCGGGGCAACACCGTCGTCGGCTGGTTCCACTCCGCTGCCGACTGGCTCGCCGCCTGGTCGATCGGGCTCTTCGACGTCTCCGCGCACACCTTCCAGGTGCTGCTCGACTACGGCATCCCGGCGGTCGTCTACGTGGTGATCGCGAACGTCATCGCGGGCCGGGCGTTCGCCCGCGCCTGAATCCCGCCCGGCGGATCGCGGCCGGACGCACTCCAAGGCATGTCCGGCGGACCACGGCCGGACGCGCCCCGGGGCCTGTCCGGCGGATCGCGGCCGGACGCGCCCTAATCCTCGCAGCGGGCGGCGGGCAGGGAGCCGTCGGGGCCGGTGACCGTCACCTCGGTCCGGCCCGCCGGGTCCTCCGCGAAGGCGGTCGTGCACACGAGCTGGCGGACGGCCGCCTCCGGGAGCCCCTTCACGGGGAAGGGGACCCGGAGCCGGCGCGCCGGGGCGGAGGGTCCGCCCGGCTCCGCCTCCACGCGCGGAGTCCCCTTGCCGCCCTGCGGCAGGGCGGTGGTGGCGCCCGCCGCCGTCTCCGGGTCCCTCGGCCCGGCCATCAGCGCGGCGAGGACCTTGTCGGTGCCGATCCGCTCGCGGCGCGGGGCCCCGGCGGAGATCTCGTACTCCGGCCCGAAACCGTCGTACGGGACCGTGTCGCCGGCCGGGGAGGTGGTGGACGGCCAGGGGCGGCCCATGTCGCGGACCATCGGCATCATCCGGCCGTCGGGGCCGACGAAGTAGAGCGTCATCCGGTCCTCGGGGACCGGCTGGACGACGACGGTCGCGGCCCCGCCCGCCTCGACGACGTCGGTCTCCTGTATGCCGCAGCCGGCCAGGGCGAGCGGCAGGAGCAGGGCCGCGGCCGCCCGGCGCCTCACAGCGGCGTCCGTACGGTGAACACGGCCCCGCCCTCCGGCCGGTTGGCCGCCGTGACGGTGCCGCCGTGGAGCCGTACGTTCTCCAGGGTGATCGCGAGGCCGAGGCCGCTGCCCGCCGAACGGGTCCTGGCCCGGTCGGCCTTGTAGAAGCGGTCGAAGACGTGCGGCAGGACCTCCGGGTCGATGCCGGGGCCCCGGTCGGACACCTCCGTCACCAGCACGCCCCCCTCCGCGTACAGCCGTACCGTGACGGGCGCCGCGCCGTGCCGCAGCGCGTTGCCGACGAGGTTGGCGACGACGACGTCGAAGCGGCGCGGGTCGAGCCGGGCCCTGATCCCCTCCGCCAGGTGCGGGACGACCCGCGCCGGGTCGTCCCAGTGGCGGTGCTGGAGGGTCTTGCGGACGCAGTCGGCGGCGTCGACCTCGTCCGTGCGCAGCTCGGCGGCGCGCGCGTCGAAGCGGGAGATCTCCATCAGGTCCTCGACGAGCACGGCGAGCTTCCCGGTCTCGGTGCTGATCAGGCGGACCGCGCGGGCGGTGTCGCTGTCGAGGCTCCCGGCGTCCTCGTCCAGGACCTCGGTGACGGCGAGCATCCCGGCGAGCGGGGTGCGCAGTTCGTGCGAGACGTCGGAGGCGAAGCGGCGGGCGCGGGCCTCGGCCTCGCGGAGTTCGGTGACGGAGCGTTCGAGCCGGGCGGCCGACTCGTTGAACGTGCGGGCCAGGTCGGAGAGTTCGTCGCCGCCCTTGATGCGGATGCGGGTGTCGAGGCGGCCCTGCCCCATGCTGTGGGCGGCGTGCCGCAGCTCCCGCACGGGCCGCAGGACGCCGCGGGCGGCGAGCAGCGCGGGGATCAGGGCGACGGCGAGGGCGGGCAGGGCGCCGTCGCGGGCGGCGGTGACCATGGCCTCGACGCTGGCCTCCTCCTCGTTCAGCTCCATGACGGCGTAGAGGACGAGGCCGGTCGGTCGGGCGGTTCCCTCGGTCGCGTGGGTCCGGAAGACGGCGGGGACGGCGATGGTCAGGTAGGGGGTGCCGTTCTTCACGACCCGCTGGAACCCGGCGTGCGGGGAGGCGTCCCGGGCCTGGGCGCGGGCCCGCAGTTCGGGGGTGATGACGGAGGAGGTGGGCCGGTCGGTGGAGGAGACGCGGACGGTGCCGTACTCGGCGTAGACGCGCCAGGGGCGGGGCTTGCCCTGGCGGGCGATCCGGAGGGCCGTGTCCCGCAGGGAGTCGGCGTCGACGGGCAGGCCGACGTACAGCTCGTCGACCTGCTCGCGGAAGGCGGAGACGGCGGTGTCCTGGGTCTGCTCCAGGACGGCGTTGCGGGCGGCCCGGTAGGTGAGGGCGGCGGTGGTGCCGCAGCCGACGGCGGCGACGAGCAGGAAGGCGAGGACGAGCCGGGTCCGCAGCCCGAAGGGGTGCGGACGCAGGCGCGGGGCGCGGGTCCGGCGGCGCGACCCGGGATCGGGCGCCCCGGAACCCCCGCCCTTTCCCCGGCGGAGCTTCACAGCGGCCCGAAGCGGTAGCCGAAGCCGCGCAGGGTCTGGATGTAGCGGGGTTCGCCGGGGACGTCCTCGATCTTGTTCCGGAGCCGGCGGACGCAGGCGTCGACCAGCCGGGCGTCCCCGTGGTAGCTGTGCTCCCAGACGTGTTCGAGGAGCTGCTGCCGGCTGAAGACCTGCTCGGGGGCGGCGGAGAGGTGGAGCAGCAGCTTCATCTCGGAGGGGGCGAGGGCGATCCGCTCGCCCGCCTTGGCGACGGTGAGCCCGGCCCGGTCGACGGCCAGCTCCCCGTGGACCTCGACGGCGGACCGCCCGGAGCCGGGCTCCTCGATCCGCCGGAGCACGGCCCGTATCCGCGCCTCGATGACCTCCGTGCGGGCGGGCTTGACGATGTAGTCGTCGGCTCCGGCCTCCAGGCCGACGACGACGTCGAAGTCGTCGCCCCGGGCGGTCAGCATGATGATCGGGAGCTGGCTGCCCTCCCGGACCCGGCGGCAGACCTGGACGCCGTTCATGCCGGGCAGCATCAGGTCGAGCAGGAGCAGGTCCGGCCGGAACTCCCCGAGCGCGGCGAGCCCCGCCTCCCCGGTGGGCGCGGTCCGCACCTCGTGCCCGCGCCGCCGCAGCCCGAGTTCGACGCCCTCGCGGACGGAGGGGTCGTCTTCTATGAGGAGCACGCGGGGCATGTCGTGGAGTATCCCAAGGTCGTCGGAGCGGGTCACGGGCGGCGGACGGGGAGCCGGAGCCGTCCCAGCAGGTCCCGCAGTTCGGTGAGGCGCAGGGGCCGGGCCAGGACGGCGAAGACGGCGAGGATCGTGAGCGCCCCGGCGGTCCCGGCGGGCACGGCCCCGGCCGGACCGACCAGGTCGGTGACGAGGAGCCCGTACCCGGCGGCGGGCACGGCGGCGACGAGCAGCCGCGCGAGCCCGGCGACGGAGCCCCCGGACTCCCCGGTCTCCCCGGACCCCTCGGCGCTCCCGAGCCGCCGCCGCAGCACGTACGCCGTCACGCCCCACCCCGCCCACAGCGCCAGCGAGTACGCCCCCGCCATCCCGGCGACGGCCCAGCGGGCGGGCAGCAGGAGGTACGCGGCGAAGGAGAGGCCCGCGTTCAGCCCGGCGATCACCAGGTTGAGCAGGAAGGGGGTGCGGGTGTCGCGCAGGGCGTAGAAGGCGCGGGTGCACACGTACTGGCCGGAGAGGGCCACCAGGCCGGGCGCGAGGGCCATCAGGATCCAGGACATCGCGCGGATGTCGCCGTCGTCCGTCGCCCCGTACCGGAAGACCACCGTCATCAGGGGCACGGCGAGCGCGAGGAGCGCGCAGGCGGCGGGGACGACGGCGGCGGAGCTGGTCCGCAGCGCGTACGAGACGTCCCGCCGGACCCCGGCGAGGTCGCCGTCGGCCGCCGCCCCGCTCATCCGGGGCAGCAGCGCGGTGACCAGGGAGACGGTGACGATGCCGTGGGGGACGGCCCACAGCAGATAGGCGTTGTTGTACCCGGCGAGGCCCGAACCGCCGCCGGCCGCCGAGCCGCCCGCCGAGGTGGCGATCCAGGTGGTCACCCAGTACGCGCCCTGGTTGGTGAGGACGAGCAGCACCAGCCAGCCGGCCGACCGCAGCGGGGCCGTGAGGCCGCTGCCGCGCCAGTCGAAGCGGGGCCGCCAGCGGAACCCGGCGGCGCGCAGCGGGGGCACGAGGGCCAGGGCCTGGAGCGCGATCCCGGCGGTGGTGCCCCACCCGAGGAGCGCGGTCTCCCCCGCGCTGAGCGCGCCCCCGTCGCTCACCAGCAGGAAGAGGCCGAAGACCGCCACCACGACCACGTTGTTGAGGACGGGCGTCCACATCATGGCGCCGAACCGGCCCCGGGCGTTGAGGACCTGCCCGAGGAGCGTGAAGAGCCCGAGGAAGAAGATCTGCGGGAGGCAGGCGCGGGCGAAGGCGACGGTCATCTCCCGCTGCGCGCCCGTGTAGTCGGTGTACGTGTCGACGACGGCGGGCGCGGCGAGCACGGCGGCGCCCGTGAGCGCCACGAGGGCGAGCGCGCACAGCGTGAGCAGCCGGTCGGTGTAGGCGACGCCGCCGTCCTCGTGCTCCTTGGCGGCCTTGACGAGCTCGGGGACGAAGACGGCGTTGAGGGCGCCGCCCAGGAGCAGGGTGTAGATGATCGTGGGGACGGAGTTCCCGACCGCGTAGCCGTCGGCGACGACGGCCGCGCCGAGCGCGGCGGCGACGACGGCGGCGCGGACGAAGCCGGTGGCGCGGGAGACGAGCGATCCGGCGGCCATGAGGGCGCCGCTGCGGAGGGCGGAGGGGGCCTTCGCCTTCAAGGCCTTCGCGGCGGCCGGGGTGTCCGCCACGGACACGGGTGCCGTCATCGGCGGGCCAGGTAGGCCTGGAAGGCGCGGTGGAGCGCCTGGTTGGTCGTGCCCCGCATCGGTGTCTCCCACTCCCCCAGCGTCTCGACGACCCGGCCGCCCGTGCCGAGCTTCCAGCGGAGGAGGCCGTGGGCGCGGTCGTCCGGGTCGAGGGTGGAGGGTACCCCGCGCAGGTCGTAGACGGCGGCGCCGAGGGCGTGGGCGTCGAGCAGCATGCGCCACTGGAGGGCGTTGGAGGGGCGGACCTCGCGCCGGTGGTCGGCGGAGGCGCCGGTCTGGTACCAGACGCGTCCGCCCACGGTGACCATGGTGTGCGCGGCGAGGACCTCGCCCCCGTGGCGGGCCAGGTAGAGCTTCATCCGACCCGGCTCCTCGGCGTTGAGGACGGCGTACTGGCGCTCGTAGTACGCGAGCGAACGCCCGAGCCGGAATCCGTCCCGCTCCTCCGTGATCCGGAGCAGCCGGTAGAACTCGGGCAGGTCGGCGGCGGAGCCGACCGTGACCTCGACGCCGGCCTTGCGGGCCCTGCGGACGTTCCTGCGCCACTCCTGGTTGAGCCCGGACCACAGGTCGTCGGCGCTGCGGCCGGTCAGCGGGACCTGGAAGACGTGCCGGGGCTGGGCGTCGGCGCCGTCCTCGGAGTCGCCGCCGCAGCGCCGCCAGCCCCGGGCCCGGAGGCGTTCGGCGACGGCGGTGCCGAGCGGGTCGACCTCGTCGGCGAGGACGTCGGAGATCCTGCGGCCGGTTCCGGCGGCGGCCTTGACGGTGGAGGCGTTCCAGCGGCGGTGGGCGGGGGCGGGTCCGATGCGCACGGCGAAGGCGCCGGAGGTCCTCAAGTGCCCGAGGAGCGGCCCGAGCCATCCGTCCAGGTCGGGGTCGGCCCAGTCGGCGACGGGGCCTTCGGGGAGGTAGGCGAAGTACTTGCGGGTGCCGGGGAAGGGCCGCAGGAGCACCAGGGCGACGCCGGTCAGCGCGCCCCCTTCGGGCCCCCATCCCACCAGTTGGTGGCACCACCCCTCCTTCACCCGGGCCCACGAGGGCACTTGGAGGAAGCTGGGCCCGTCCGCGCCTGTCCGGGTGGCGAGGAACGCCCGGTACGCCTCGGGCGTCACGGGGCCGAGCCGGAGCGGAGCGGTCCGTTCGACGGGCGCGGCCGTCACGAGCGACGCTGACACAACGGGGCCTCCTGGTTCCGCCCCTCGGTGGTGGGGCGCACAGCAGGCTCACAGCCGAATGCGACGGAGCCGCGCGGCGTGTGTGACCGGACGGTGACCGTTCCGTCGCAGCCCACGTCACACGCGCGTTCGGAAACCTCCGAGCCGTTCCGGCCGTCCTACAGTCCGGAACATCCCACTCTTCCCCACCCGCGGAGGCCTTCCGTGCTGCCGATACGCACATCCCGTCCCACCCTCGCCGCCGTCGCCCTGGCGGTCTCGCTCACGGCCTGCTCGGCCCAGGCCGCGGACAAGTCGCCGGCGGAGCGGTCGCCTGCGCCACCGGCGAAGGTGACGGTCGTGGACAAGGCGGCGGGCAAGCCGGTGACGGTGACGGCCACGGGCGGCAAGCTGGCGGGCGTCAAGGTCACCGACGCGAAGGGCGGGGCCCTGCCCGGCCGTACGAACGCGGACGGCACGCGCTGGACGTCGGACCGCAAGGCGGCCCCGGGCACCTCGTACACGGTGGAGGTCACGGCCGGCGGCGCCGACGGCAAGGAGACGACGACCCGTTCGTCCTTCTCGACGCCGGACCCGGAGAAGGTCAACAAGCTGACGCTGGCCCCGGGCAAGAACACCACCGTGGGCATCGCGCACCCCCTCTCGATCGTCTTCGACCACCCGGTGACGAAGAAGGCGGACGTCGAGAGGCAGCTCAAGGTGACGACCTCGAACGCCACCGAGGGCTCCTGGGGCTGGGTGAAGGACTGGTCGGGCCGGGACAGGGCGGACTGGCGGCCGAAGGAGTACTGGAAGCCGGGCACGAAGGTCACCCTCGAAGCGGCCCTGAGCGGCACGGACTCGGGCGGCGGCTGGTTCGTACGGGACTACGCCACGGGCTTCACGGTGGGCGACGCGCAGGTGGTGAAGGTGGACCTGGACAGCCACCGGCTCACGGTCCTGAAGAACGGCAGCGCCGTCCGCACGATCCCGGTCTCCGGCGGCACCCCGGGCGGCGACAAGCGCTCCTGGCGGGGCACGGCCGTCCTGATGGCGAAGGAGGGCACCATCAACATGAACTCGGAGACCGTCGGCCTGGGCGACGCCTACGACAAGATGGTCGACTACTCGATGCGCCTGACCTGGTCGGGCATGTACGCCCACGCGGCCCCGTGGAACGCCCGCTACTTCGGCAACGCCAACCACAGCTCGGGCTGCATCGGCATGAGCGACGAGAACGCGGCGGCCCTCTACGGCCTGGTGAAGCCGGGCGACCCGTTCGAGATCGAGGGCGCCGACACGAAGGGCACGGTCGCCGAGGGCAACGGCTACGGCGCGTGGAACGTGAACTGGGCGGACTGGAAGGCGAAGAGCGCGCTGAGCTGAGCCGGGGCGCCAACAGGCCCACCCCCAGGGGTGGTTTACGTGATTCACGCCTCCGGCCCGCGACCTCCTGACTACGCTCGGCGACGCAGCGACAGGAGAGCCGCAGGCCGGAGGTGCTGACCATGGTCAACATTCAGGAACTTGATCCCAGCGCTTCGCCGCTGGACTACTACGGGTGGGAACTCCGCCGCCGACGAGAGGACCACCGGCTCACCCAGCAACAGCTGGGGGACGTCATCTTCTGCACGGGGTCCCTCGTCGGCCAGATCGAGACGACGAGGAAGGTCCCCACCCGCGAGTTCTCGGAGCGGGTGGACGCGGCGCTCGGCACGGGCGGGACGTTCTCCCGCCTGATCGGCCTGGTGCTGCGCAGCCAGTTGCCCGCGTGGTTCCAGCCGGTCGCGGAACTGGAGGCCCGCGCCACGTACATCTCCACCTTCCAGACGCAGGTCGTGTACGGCCTGTTGCAGACGCCGGAGTACGCGCGGGCCCTGCTCGCCGTCGACTACCCGGACAAGGCCGAGGAGATGGTGGCGGCCCGGCTGGAACGCCAGCGCGTCCTGGAACGCGACGAGCCGCCCGCCCTGTGGGTCGTGCTGAGCGAGGCCGTCCTGATGCAGAAGGTGGGCGACCGCGAGGTCATGCGCGGCCAACTGGCCCACCTGTTGACCTTCCGCGACAACCCGTGGGTCCAGATCCAGGTGCTTCCGTTCGGCGCCGGCGAGCACACGGGACTGATGGGGTCGTTCACCCTCTTCAGGTTTGATGGCGACCCCGACATCTTCTACATCGACGGCTACGACCAGGGTCACATGACCGCCAATCCTCCCGTGATCAAGGAGCGTTCCTTCGGTTACGCTCGACTGCAAGCCACGGCCCTCTCTGTCGAGGACTCGGCGGCACTGATCGCGCGCGTGATGGAGGAACGTTATGGAGACCCGTCCTGACCTGACCGGAGCGCGGTGGCGGAAGTCGTCGTACAGCGGCACCAACGGCGGCGAGTGCGTCGAGGTCGCCGACGGCTTCCCCGGCGCCGTCCCGGTCCGCGACAGCAAGAACCCGGCGGGCCCGGCCCTGGTCATGGGCGCCGAGGCGTGGCAGGCCTTCGTGGACGGGCTCCGCTAGAGCGCCGTCCCCGGCGCGGACGGCACGGCGGTCGGCGGCTCCGACGAGGTGCGGTGCGACGCCGACGGCACGTGCCTGTTCGCCGGGGCGACGGATACGGCGTCGACGGTCGCGGCCGCCGCCGCGTGCCTCGCGTCGGCACGTCCGGATCGGGAGGGTGAGTGAGGACCAGAGCCGAAGCCCACTACAAGGACGACCACGGGAACGGACCGGACGAGATCGAAACGCCCGAAGACGTGGACCGGATGATCGACCACCTCCTTTCCGGCGAGGAATTCCGTACGGCCGCAAAGGTGGTCTCCACGGACCGCAGGACACTTCCGTCCGGTTCCCCGGACCACGAGTTCATCATCGGCGTGAACCCGGAACTCCGCAGAGGGGCGATCAGCTTCGGCTACGAAGAGGGCACCTACGTGACGGCGGGTGACCTGCGGGACGGCTGCGAACCGCTCTATCACGTCGCCGGGCACGAGGCTTACTTCCCGGAGAACTGCGAGATCCCGCTCGACCTCGTCCGGGCGACCGTGAAGCAATTCGTCTTCTCGGGCGGGAATCGCCCCGATTGCGTCGACTGGAAGCCCTTCGATTTGTGATCCGCGTCCATGGGGTCCCGAAGGAGCAGGCTTCCCGCCGGAGCGGTCGGTCAGTGGCCCGTACCCAGTGCGAAAGACGCCCGTTCCCGCCATCGCGTGCCGTCGTGGACGATGAGCCCGACCGACGAGACGCGGGAGGTGAACGGGAGCCCGCCCGCGAGGTCGGCCTCGATCTCCGCCAGGACGGCCTCTTCCTGCCCCTGAGCGACGGTCAGGTGCGGAATGATCTCGGTGAACCGGCCGCCGTATGGCGGGGCCTCGGGCCAGCGCTCGGCGACCGACTCCGTGAGCCGCCGCAGTGGTGTGCCGGGTTCGGGAACGAGGTACAGCACGTCCGAAAGCCGACCGCACTTCCCGAACCGCAGGTCGAAGGACGGGTGGCCGCCCAGTACGTCCGTGAGCGCGGCATGGACGGACGCGTCCACCCGGCTCTCGTCGAGGAACGGGAAGAGCACGGTGACGTGGGCCGGGACCCCGTCCCGGGCCGAGGGGTCGAACCGCTCGCGCCACCCTCGGACCACCGGCTCCGCCTCCGGGATCCGGACGACGAGCGCCGTCCGCCCCGCCCGGAACCCCTTGGTGCTGTCGTCTGCCATGACACCGCATGGTGTCAGCTTCGCCGTGGCCGCTTTTCCGCGGACAGGGGAGACAACCCTACTCGCCACCCTCGCGTCACTTACTGTGAGTGTCCTCTTACACAAGGCCAAGGATGGTGGATCATGGATCCGGTATCGATAGGGCTTCTGGCAGCACTGGCCGGCGGCGTCGGTGGCGAGCTCGGCCGACAGAGCTGGGCGGGACTGAGCGCGCTGGTTCGGCGTCCGTTCTCCCGAGGAGCTGGGGAACAGGCCCCCGCGGTCAGCACCGGGGAGGTGGAACTGGTGCGTCTGTCCGAGGAACCGAACGACCAGGGACGCGCGCAGGAGCTGAGCACGGCGTTGGCGCTCCGGGCGGCCGTTGACACCGACTTCCGTGCCGGTCTCGCGGCATGGCAGCAGCAGGCCGCCGCACTGCAGGATCAGGACGGTGTGGTGCTGAACTCGATCACGGGCGGAACACTGCACGGTCCGGTCCTGCAGGGCAAGGACTTCTCCGGCAGCTTCACCTTCGGCACGCCTCCCGCCCCGCCCGCTTCCCCGACCTCCGAAGGCGGCCCCGCCGGCACCACGCCGTGACCGGCACGGGCGAGGCCCGCGAGGGCGGTGCAACCGTCAACACGGTCAGCGGTGGGGTCTTCTTCCACGCCGTCGTCCAGGGCCGGGACATCACCGTACAGCTGCCACCCGCCATCACCCCGGCGCTGTCCGGTCTGCCTCCCCGGGCACCGGCCTTCACCGGCCGGGACCGGCACGTCGAGCAGCTCCTCGCAGACCTCGCCCCCCGCCCCGCCCCCGTCCTCGATGACGACGGGGGCGGGGCGCCGCAACGCGCGGTCCTGGTGAGCGCGGTGTCGGGGCTGGCCGGCATCGGCAAGACCGAACTCGCCGTCCAAACCGCCGCCCTCGCCCTCCGGCAACCCGGCTGGTTCCCCGGCGGTGTGCTGTTCACGGACCTCGCCGGATACGACCCCGAACGCCGCCTCTCCCCCGAACGCGCCCTGGAAGGCCTGCTGCGCGCCCTGGCCGTGCCCGGCGAGCGCATCCCCCACAGCCTGGAAGACCGGCAACGGCTCTACCGGAGCGTCCTGGCCGCCTACGCCGCCGAAGGCCGACGCGTCCTCGTCGTCATCGACAACGCCTCCACCACCGACCAAGCCGCCCCCCTGCTGCCCACCGACGGGGTCACCGCCGCCCTGGTCACCTCCCGCCACACGCTCGACGGCCTCGACGCGCGCCTCCACGACCTCGACACCCTCGACGAGAGCGCCGCCACCGATCTGCTCGACCTCGCCGTGCGGCACGCCCGCGGAAGCGACGACACCCGCATCAGCGACGATCCCGCATCAGCCGGCCTGATCGCCCGTCTGTGCGCCGGCCTCCCGCTGGCACTGCGCATCGCCGCCGCCACGCTGGCCGCCACACCCACCCGACCCGCCGCCTCCCTGGCCACCGCCCTTCGGGACGAACACAGCCGGCTGGACAAGCTGGCCCGCCCCGACCGCGCGGTCCGCGCCGCCTTCGACCTGTCCTACCGAATCCTGCCCGACGACCAGGCCCGGCTCTTTCGCCTCCTGCCCCTCAACCCCGGTCCCGCCCTCTCCACCGAAGCCGCGGCCCACCTCGCCGACGGCACCCCCGACCAGGTGGAAGAACTCCTGCGACACCTCGCCGACGCCCACCTCATCGAACTCGGCACCATCTGGGGCCGCTGGCGTATGCACGACCTGGTCCGCCTCCACGCCACCGAACACGGCCTCGCCCGAGCAGCCCCCGATCAACGCGACGCCGCCCGCGCCCGCCTGTTCGCCCACTACGAGGACACCGCCGAAGCCGCCGGCAGCCACCTGGTCCATCCGTTCGGCCCTCCCACCGAACACTTCCCGGACCGCGTCGCCGCCCTCGCGTGGCTGGACGCCGAACGGGACAACCTGATCGCCACCGCCACCGTCGCCCCGGAGCTCGGGCACGCCGCCACCACCCCCCGCCTCGTGCTCAGCATCGCCCCGTACCTCGACGACCGTCGCTACTTCGACGACTGGGTCACCCTCGCCCAAGCCGCCCTTTCCATCTGCCGGGACCGAAGCGACCGCGACAACGAAGGCGGACTGCTGAACAGCCTGGGCAACGCGTTGTGGAAGGTACGGCGGTTCGAAGAGGCCATCGACACCTACGTCGAGTGCCTGGCGATCTGGCGCGAAGTCGAGGACCGCGCCGGCGAAGCCCAGACACTGAACAACCTCGGCATCGTGCTCAACGAGGTGCGACAGTTCGACAAGGCCGTCGAAACCCACACCCAGAGCCTGACGATCTGGCGGTCCCTCGACGATCGTCACGGTGAAGCCGAAGCGCTGGACAGCCTCGGCACCAACTTCGGCGCGTCGGGGCGCCTTGAGGAGGCCGTCGACGCCCACACCCGGGCGGCCGTCATCTTCCGGGAGCTGCGCGACCGCCACAGCGAAGCACGAGTCCTGGACAATCGCGGCAGCTCCCTTCAGGCAGTGGAGCGGTTCGAGGAGGCCATCGAAGCCCACACCGGGGCGGTCACCCTCTTCCGAGAGCTGCGCGACCGCCACCGTGAAGCCTGGGCACGGGACAACCGCGCCCTCGCCCTGCAGGCGGTGGGGCGCGTCGAAGAGGCCGTCGACGCCCACACCCGGGCGGCGGCCACGTTCCGCGAGCTCGGCGACCGCCACAGTGAGGGCAGGGCGCTGGACAACCTCGGGACCGCGCTCGGCGGAGCGAAGCGGTTCGAACAAGCCGTAGACGTCCACACCCAGGCGGTCACCCTCTTCCGGGAGCTGGGCGACCGCCACCTCGAAGGCCAGGCCCTGGGCAACCTCGGCACCTCGCTGATCGCGTTGGACCGGCCGGAGGCGGCCATCGACGCCCACACCCGGGAGCTGGCCGTCCGTCAGGAGGCGGGCGACCGGTACGGAGAAGCCTGGGCCCTGCTCAACCTGGGCGTCGCCCTCGGCGAAACAGAGCGACTCGAAGAGGCCATCGACCATCTCACCCAGTCGGTCGCCGCCTTCCGCGAGGTCCACGACCGCCCCGCGGAAGGCAGGGCTCTGTTCGGCCTGGGATTCGCACAGTACGAAGCCGGGCGGTTCGAGGAGGCCATCAAGGCCTTCACGCCGGCGGTCACCGTCTTCCGCGAGCACGGCGACCGCTCCAACGAGGGCTCGGCTCTGGGCAACACGGGTCTCGCACTCAACGATCTGGGCCGGTTCGAGGAGGCCATGAGCGTCTTCGAGCAAGCGGTCACGATCTTCCGCGAACTCGGGAAACAGGAAGAAGCGGAAGAATTGATGAGCTACTGGACCGTTGCACGCGATTCCGCCGGATAAGACCGGGTGACTTCGCCGGAAAACGGGTACTCCGCGGAGCCGCCCTTCCGGTGTGGCGATGCCACACCACCGCTTCAAGCGGCCGGACGCCGCATCTCCCACACCAGGACCTCCGCGTCGCCCGTCGCGAGCAGAACGAGGCCCTTCTCGTCGGTGGCGCGGGCCGCGTCGCCCGGGGTGAGGTCCTCGGTGCCGACGCGCACCGTGCCGCGCGTCACGTAGACGTAGACGGAGTCGGCGTCCGGGAGCGGGGGCCGTTCGTCCTTCTTCAGGCGGTGGACGCGGAGGGTCGCGCCCGGGACCTCGTACGCGAGGTTCCCTCCCGTGTCCCGTACCACCTCGTACGCCGGCTCCCCGCCGAACGACGGCGGGGCGAGCCACATCTGTACGAAGACCAGGGGGGTGTCGGCGTCGTTGCGTTCCACGTGCCGGACGCCGGACGCCGCGCTGAGGTGCTGGAGGTCGCCCGCGCGGACGAGCGTCGCGCGGCCCGTCGAGTCGCGGTGGGTGAGTTCGCCCTCCACGACCCAGGTGACGATCTCGGTGTGGCTGTGCGGGTGCTCGTCGAATCCGGCCCCCGGGGCGAGCCGCTCCTCGTTGCAGGCGATCAGCGAGCCGAAGCGGAGGTTGTCGGGGTCGTAGTGCGGGCCGAAGGAGAAGGCGTGCCGGGTGTCGATGCCCGCTGCCGGGTCGCCGCCGGGGTACCGGTCGCCCGCGCGCTGGATGCGTATCACGGGTCCCACCGTAGCCACCCGGCCGCCCCCCGCCGGAGGCGAACCCGCCCCGACCCCGCACGTCGGCGTCCGGATAAGGCAGTCTTGTCCCCGTGCCTGAACCCGTGAACGCCTCCCATCCGCACGCCGCGACCCTGAAGCGCCTGGAGCAGTCCTCCGGGCGGCTCGCCGCCGGTGCCATCGCCCGCATGGACGAGACGCTGCCGTGGTACCGCGCGATGCCGCCCGAGAACCGGTCGTGGATCGGGCTCGTCGCCCAGGCCGGCATCGCCGCGTTCACCGAGTGGTTCCGGCACCCGGAGACCCCGCAGGCGATCTCGACGGACGTCTTCGGCACCGCGCCCCGCGAGCTGACCCGGGCGATCACCCTGCGCCAGACCGTGGAGATGGTCCGGACCACCATCGAGGTGATGGAGTCGGCGATCGAGGAGGTCGCCGCCCCGGGCGACGAGTCGGTCCTCCGCGAGGCGCTCCTCGTCTACGCCCGGGAGATCGCCTTCGCGACGGCCCAGGTGTACGCGCAGGCGGCCGAGGCCCGGGGCGCGTGGGACGCGCGCCTGGAGTCACTCGTGGTGAACGCCGTGCTGTCCGGCGAGGCGGACGAGGGCGCGGTGTCGCGGGCCGCCGCGCTCGGCTGGAACTCCCCGGACCACGTGTGCGTGCTGCTCGGCACGGCCCCGGACGGGGACAGCGAGCTGACGGTGGAGGCGATCCGCCGGGCGGCCCGGCACGCCAAGCTCCAGGTGCTCACCGGAGTCCTCGGGAACCGGCTCGTCGTGATCGCGGGCGGCGACGACAACCCCCTCGCGGTGGCGAAGGCCCTGATCGGACCGTACGCGCCGGGCCCGGTGGTGGCCGGCCCGGTGGTCCCCGACCTGCTCGCGGCGACGCGTTCCGCGCAGGCCGCCGCGGCCGGACTGAAGGCCTGCTCGGCCTGGCAGGACGCCCCGCGCCCGGTCCTCGCGGACGACCTCCTGCCGGAGCGCGCCATCGCATCCGACCCTTCGGCGCGCGAGCAGTTGGTGGAGGAGATCTACAGACCGCTGGAGGAAGCCGGGTCGGCGCTTCTGGAAACTCTCAGTGTCTACCTGGAGCAGGCGAGCAGCCTGGAAGGCGCGGCGCGGATGCTCTTCGTCCACCCGAATACCGTGCGCTACCGGCTCCGACGTGTGACCGACGTCACCGGCTGGTCACCCTCCGACGTACGCTCCGCCTTCACCCTGCGGATCGCGCTCATCCTGGGACGCTTGGCCGACGGCGAGACGCAGTCCTAGACTTTTGTCGAACACCAACAATTCCCCCGACGGTTCTTCGTCCTTGTCCCCACGGGCGCTCGGAGCCGTCCCCAAGAGAGAGTGTGAGGGTGCTCGTACTCGTCGCTCCCGGCCAAGGCGCTCAGACGCCCGGCTTCCTGACCCCCTGGCTCGAACTCCCCGGCGCCGCCGACCGCGTGGCGGCCTGGTCCGACGCCATCGGGCTCGACCTCGCCCACTACGGCACGAAGGCGGACGCGGACGAGATCCGCGACACCGCCGTGGCACAGCCCCTGCTCGTCGCCGCCGGCCTGCTCTCCGCGGCCGCGCTCGGCGATGACCTCGCGCCCGGCGTCGTCGCCGGCCACAGCGTCGGCGAGTTCACCGCGGCCGCGTTCGCGGGCGTCCTCGACGACACGGCGGCGCTGCGGCTCGTGCGGACCCGCGGACTCGCGATGGCGGAGGCCGCCGCGATCACGCCGACCGGCATGTCGGCGCTGCTCGGCGGCGACCCCGAGGTCACCGTCCCGCACCTGGAGAAGCTCGGCCTGACGGCCGCCAACGTGAACGGCGCGGGCCAGATCGTGGCCGCCGGCACCCTGGAGGAACTGGCCGCCCTGGAGGCGGACAAGCCCGAGGGCGTCCGCCGGGTCGTGGCGCTCAAGGTCGCCGGCGCCTTCCACACGCGCCACATGGCCCCGGCCGTGGCGAAGCTGGAGGAGGCCGCGGCGCTGCTGTCGCCGGCCGCCCCGACCACCCGCTACGTCTCCAACAAGGACGGGAAGGTCGTCTCGGACGGCGCCGAGATCCTGGCCCGCCTGGTCGGCCAGGTCGCCAACCCGGTCCGCTGGGACCTGTGCATGGAGACCTTCCACGACCTGGGCGCGACGGCGCTGATCGAGGTGTGCCCCGGCGGCACCCTGACCGGCATCGCCAAGCGGGCCCTGCCGGGCGTGACCACGATCGCCCTGAAGACTCCCGACGACCTGGACGCGGCCCGTACGCTCATCGCCGAGCACGCGGCCGTCTGACGAGGAGTGTCGAGAAGCATGTCGAAGATCAAGCCCAGCAAGGGCGCCCCGTACGCGCGGATCCTCGGCGTGGGCGGTTACCGTCCCACGCGGGTCGTGCCGAACGAGGTGATCCTCGAGACGATCGACTCGTCCGACGAGTGGATCCGCTCGCGCTCCGGCATCGCCACCCGCCACTGGGCCTCTCCGGAGGAGACCGTCGCCGCGATGTCGGTGGAGGCCTCCGGAAAGGCCATCGCGGACGCCGGGATCAGCCCGGAGCAGATCGGCGCCGTGGTCGTCTCCACGGTGTCGCACTTCCACCAGACCCCGGCCGTCGCGACGGAGATCGCGGACCGGATCGGCGCGGGCAAGCCCGCCGCGTTCGACATCTCGGCCGGCTGCGCGGGCTTCGGCTACGGCCTGACCCTCGCCAAGGGCATGATCGTCGAGGGTTCGGCGGAGTACGTGCTCGTCATCGGCGTCGAGCGGCTGAGCGACCTGACGGATCTGGAGGACCGCGCGACGGCCTTCCTGTTCGGCGACGGCGCCGGCGCCGTGGTCGTCGGTCCGTCGGACGAGCCGCACATCGGCCCTACGGTCTGGGGTTCCGAGGGCGACAAGTCCGAGACGATCAAGCAGACCGTCCCGTGGAACGACTTCCGCGTCGACGACGTCTCGAAGCTCCCGCTCAACGAGCGGGGCGAGATCAAGTTCCCCGCCATCACGCAGGAGGGCCAGGCGGTCTTCCGCTGGGCCGTCTTCGAGATGGCCAAGGTCGCCCAGCAGGCCCTGGACGCCGCCGGCATCGCGGCGGACGACCTGGACGTCTTCATCCCGCACCAGGCCAACATGCGGATCATCGACTCGATGGTGAAGACCTTGAAGCTGCCGGAGCACGTCACGGTCGCCCGTGACGTGGAGACCACCGGCAACACCTCGGCCGCCTCGATCCCGCTCGCCATGGAGCGGCTCCTGGCGACCGGGAAGGCGAAGAGCGGCGACACCGCGCTCGTCATCGGCTTCGGGGCGGGTCTCGTCTACGCCGCGACGGTCGTTACCCTCCCCTAGGCACCCGGATCTCCCGGAAGTCCCTTACCGAAGCAACCACAGAAGGAGCGCCACCATGGCCTTCACCCAGGAGCAGATCGTCGAAGGTCTCGCCGAGATCGTCAACGAGATCGCGGGCATCCCGGCCGAGGACGTCCAGCTGGACAAGTCCTTCACCGACGACCTGGACGTCGACTCGCTGTCCATGGTCGAGGTCGTCGTCGCCGCCGAAGAGCGTTTCGACGTCAAGATCCCCGACGAGGACGTCAAGAACCTCAAGACCGTGGGCGACGCCGTCGACTACATCCTGAAGCACCAGGGCTGATCCGGCCCTCGCTGTTCCGGTCAGCCACCCGGCGGTGGCGCCGCATTTCGACCATCACCCTAGGGAGAAAGAATTCCTGTGAGCCCGACCAATCGCACCGTGGTCGTCACCGGTATCGGCGCAACCACACCGCTGGGTGGCGACTCCGCATCGACCTGGGAAGGTCTGATCGCGGGGCGTTCCGGCGTCCGTCTGCTTGAGGGCGAACGTTTCGCCGAACTGCCCGTGAAGATCGCCGCGACGGCCGCCGTCGACCCCGGTGACGTCCTTCCCCGCCCGCTCGCCCGCAAGCTGGACCGCTCGGCGCAGTTCGCCGTGATCGCGGCCCGCGAGGCGTGGGCCGACGCGGGCTACACCGCCCCGGCCGGCGAGGACGGGAACATCGTGCCCGAGCGGCTCGGTTCCGTCATCGCCTCCGGCATCGGCGGTGTCACCACGCTGCTCGACCAGTACGACGTGCTGAAGGAGAAGGGCATCCGCCGCGTCTCCCCGCACACCGTCCCCATGCTCATGCCCAACAGCCCCTCGGCGAACGTGGGTCTGGAGGTGAACGCCCGGGCGGGCGTCCACACCCCGGTCTCGGCGTGCGCGTCGGGCGCCGAGGCGGTCGGCTACGCCGTCGAGATGATCCGCACCGGCCGTGCGGACGTGGTCGTCGCCGGTGGTACCGAGGCCGCGATCCACCCGCTGCCGATCGCCGCCTTCGCCAACATGATGGCGATGTCCAAGAGCAACGACGAGCCCGAGAAGGCCTCGCGCCCGTACGACACCGGCCGTGACGGCTTCGTCCTCGGCGAGGGCGCGGGCGTCGTGATCCTGGAGTCCGAGGAGCACGCGAAGGCGCGCGGCGCGCGCATCTACTGCGAGGTGCTCGGCCAGGGCCTGTCGGCCGACAGCCACCACATCGCGCAGCCCGAGCCGACCGGCCGGGGCATCGCGGCCGCGATGCGGAACCTGCTGGACTCGACGGACCTGAAGCCGTCCGAGGTCGTCCACCTGAACGCGCACGCCACGTCGACGCCGCAGGGCGACGCCGCCGAGATCAAGGCCCTGCGGAGCGTCCTGGGCGACGACCTGGACCACGTCGCGATCTCCGCGACGAAGTCGATGACGGGTCACCTCCTCGGCGGCGCGGGCGGCATCGAGACCGTCGCGACGGTCCTGGCGCTGCACCACCGCCTCGCCCCGCCGACGATCAACGTCGACGAGCTGGACCCGGAGATCGACGCGGACATCGTCCGCGGCGAGGCCCGTCCGCTCCCGGAGGGCACGGTCGCCGCGATCAACAACTCGTTCGGCTTCGGCGGCCACAACGTGGTCCTGGCGTTCCGTACGGTCTGATCCGGGATCCCGCTGAACGCGTGAGGCCCACCCCCGGCCGGGGGTGGGCCTCCGTCGTGTTCCGGGGGGCGTCAGACGACCTGGTGGAGCCAGCGGACCGGGGCGCCCTCGCCGGCGTAGCGGAAGGGCTCCAGTTCGTCGTCCCAGGGCTTGCCGAGGAGCTTGGCGATCTCGGCCTCCAGCGGCGTCTCGCCCTGCGCGGAGCGCGCCAGGGCGGCCCGGAGGCGGTCCTCGGGGACCAGGATGTCGCCGTGCATGCCGGTGACGGCGTGGAAGATGCCCAGGTCGGGGGTGGCGCTGTAGCGCTCGCCCTCGGCGGTGGGGCAGGGCTCCGCCGTGACCTCGAAGCGGAGCATCTGCCAGCCGCGCAGGGCGGAGGCGATGCGGGAGGCGGTGCCGGTCTCGCCCTTCCAGGAGAGTTCCGCTCTCCAGGTGCCGGGGGACGCCGGCTGGCGGACCCAGTCGAGCTGGACCCTCGCACCGAGGACGCCCGCCACCGCCCATTCGACGTGCGGGCAGAGCGCGCGCGGTGCGGAGTGTACGTACAGGACTCCACGTGTCGTCACCGGGACCTCCAGTGTGGGACGAGGTTCGCCTTTTCCCAGCGGCCTCAGTAAACATCATCGGGAGGGGATCTTCACAAACCCTCAAAAAGAGGACAGGTTGTGACGTGATGTAATTTACCGGAGCCGGTCGGCGAGGGCGCCTCTGGTTCGACGGGGGAAAAGCTACCGTGCCGCACCGTCATCGGGGTGACGTACGGTCGGACCGATGACCGTGCACACGAAGCTTTCACCCGCGAGGACGCCGAAGGAGGGGCCGGGGATGCGCGGCCGACGCCGATTCCGCGCCGCCGTCACCGCCGCGACGGCGGCGCTGCTGTGCGCCGGCGCGCTGGCCGGCTGCTCCTCCGGCACCCCCGAGCCGCCCGCCCCCGCCAGGAGCACGCCGGCCCCGAGCCCGACGCCCACCTCCTCCTGGAACGCCTCCCCCTCCTCCCTCGCCGCCGTCGGTGACTCCATCACCCGCGCCTTCGACGCCTGCTCGCTCCTGGCGGACTGCCCGGAGGCCTCCTGGGCGACCGGGACGGACGCGGCGGTCAACAGCCTGGCGCTGCGGCTCCTGGGCCCGGAGAAGGCGGCCGGCCGAAGCTGGAACCTGGCGCGGACGGGGGCGCGGATGGCGGAACTCCCGGAGCAGATGACCGCCGCGGCGGCCCGGAAGCCGGAGCTGGTGACGGTGATGATGGGCGCGAACGACGCCTGCCGGCCGACCCCGGGCCTGATGACCCCGGTCGGGGAGTTCCGCGCCTCCTTCGAGGCGGCGCTCGCCCGGCTGCGGACGGCGGCGCCGAAGGCGCAGGTGTACGTGGCGAGCGTGCCGGACCTGAAGCACCTGTGGTCGACGGGCCGGCTCGGCGGCGCGGCGGGGATCTGGGACCTGGGGATCTGCGGCTCGATGCTGGCGGACGCGGCGAACCTGGGGCCCGAGGCCGAGCGGCGCCGCACGACGGTGTCGGAGCGGGTGGACGCGTACAACACGGTGCTGGCGGAGGTCTGCGCGAAGGACGAGCGCTGCCGGTACGACGGCGGGGCGGTCCACGGGTTCCGCTTCGACGGGGCCCAGTTGAGCCCCTGGGACTGGTTCCATCCGAGCCGGGACGGCCAGGCGCGGCTGGCGGAGCTGGCGTACCGGCGGATCACGGCGGGGTGAGGGGCCCCGGGGCGGGTGTCAGGTCCCGCCCCGGAGCCGTCCCGGGGCCCGCGCCGGAGGGTCAGTCGATCTCCAGCACGGCCGTCAGGCGCACGTCGTCGAGGGAGTGTGCGGCCCTGACCTCGTATGCCCCGGGAACGAAGGTCCAGTCGTCCTTCTCCTCGTCCCAGACCTCGAAGGCCCGCCGGGACAGCGCGATCTCGGTCTCGACGGTCTCCCCGGGGCCCGCCTCGACGCTCGCGAAACCGGCGAGGAGGCGGGCCGGGCGTTCGGGGGCGCCGGAGGAGGGCGCGGGCGCCAGATAGATCTGGACGGTCTCGCGGCCCGGCCGGCCGCCGGTGTTGGTGATCCGGACGGTGGCCCGGTCCGGCCCCGTGACCAGGGAGTCGTACGACCAGGTGGTGTAGCCGAGGCCGTGGCCGAAGGCGTACGCGGGGGTCCGCCCGCTCCGGTCCCAGGCGCGGTGGCCGATGAAGGGGCCCTCGGCGTAGTCGAGTCGTCCGTCGACGGGGACGACGTCGGTGACGGGGGCGTCGGCGAGGACGGCGGGCCAGGTGGTGGGGAGGCGTCCGCCGGGCTCCTCGGCGCCGGTGAGGACGTCGGCGAGGGCGGCGCCGCCCTCCTGGCCGGGGAACCAGGTGAGCAGGACCGCGGCCACGTCCTCGCGCCAGGGCATCTCGACCGGGGAACCGGCGTTGACCACGACCACGGTGTGCGGGTTGGCGGCGGCGACGGCCCGTACGAGGTCGTCCTGGCGGCCGGGGAGCCGGAGGTCCGCGCGGTCGAAGCCCTCGGACTCGACGCGTTCGGTGGTGGCGACGACCACGACGGCGGTGTCGGCGGCGCGGGCGGCCCCGACGGCTTCGGCGATCAGTTCGTCGGGGTCACGGCGCGGACCGAGGTGGACGAGGGAGAAGGCGACGGCGGGCAGCGGGGCCGTGAACTCCTTGTCGAGGGTGTGGAGCAGGGAGACCTCGACGGTCTCGCCGGCGGTGAGCGGGACCGCGGCGCGCTCGACCGGGGAGCCGAAGAAGGCCTCGAAGGGGTCGGTCTCGGAGCCCATGGCCTGGACGCCGTCGAAGACGGTCTCGCCGCCGACGGAGAGGACGAAGGCGCCGAGGCCCCGGGTGCCGAAGGAGTGCGCGCCGGTCTCGCGCGGGGTGAAGGTGCCGACGACCTCGACGGAGGCGAGGGCCTCGTGGGTGACGCCGTCGGGCAGGTCGCCGCCGATCCACTGGACCTGGCCGGTGGGCAGGGAGCCCTCGCCGAGCAGGTTCCCGGCGGCGTCGCGGCAGCGGGCACGGAGGGTGAACCCCTTGTCGGCGGGGGCGGGTTCGTCGCTGGGGTCGGCGCCGACCGCGTACGTCAGGGCCCCTTCGGGCAGTGCGGCGGCGAGGCCGTCGAGCGGGGAGACGACGTGGTCGGGGAAGACCTGGGCGGAGCCGCCGCCGAGGACGCGGGCGTCACGGGCGGCGGCGCCGGAGAGGGCGACGGTGGTGCCGGGGGCGAGGGGGAGCACGGGGCCGCCGTGCCGCGTGGAGTGTTCGTTCCGTACGAGGACGAAGCCGCGGTGGGCGATCTCGCGGGCCAGGGCGTCGCCGTCGATCGGGGCCGGGGGTTCGGTGACGGCCGGCGGGGCGCCTTCGAGGGCGCCGACGCGGGCGGCGAGCCGCAGGACGCGGCGGACGGCGGTGTCGACGGCGGCCTCCTCCACCTCCCCGGCGCGGACGGCGGCGGCGAGGGGCTCGCCGTAGACGGTGGCCGGGCCGGGCATGGCGACGTCGAGGCCGCCCCGGAGGGCGCCGGCGGTGGAACGGGCGGCCATCCAGTCGGAGACGTTGACGCCGTCGAAGCCCCACTCGCCGCGCAGGACCTCGTTCACCAGCTCGTGGTGTTCGGTCATGGTCACGCCGTTGACCTGGTTGTACGCGGTCATGATGCCCCAGGGGCGGGCGTTCTCGACGATGGCCTCGAAGGGGGCGAGGTAGAGCTCGCGGAGTGGGCGGGGCGCGACGCGGTTGTCGACGGTGAAGCGGTCGGTCTCGGCGTCGTTGGCGACGAAGTGCTTGACGGTGGTGCCGACCCCGCCGTCCTGGACGCCCAGGACGTAGCCGGTGCCGATCGCGCCGGTGAGGAGGGGGTCCTCGGAACAGGCCTCGAAGTGGCGGCCGCCGAGGGGGCTGCGGTGCAGGTTGACGGTGGGGGCGAGGAGGACGTGGACGCCCTTGCGGCGGGCCTCCTGGGCGAGGAGGCGACCGGCCCGGCGGGCGAGGGCGGGGTCCCAGGCGGCGGCGAGCGCGGTCGGGGACGGCAGGGCGACGGAGGGGTCGTCGGCGGTCCAGCGGACGCCCCGGACGCCGACGGGGCCGTCGGACATGACCAGGGACGCGAGGCCGATCTCGGGCAGGGGGTGCAGGCTCCACATGTCCCGGCCGCCGAGCAGCCGGGCCTTGGCGTCCAGGTCGAGCCTGCCGAGGGCCGCCTCGACGACCGCCTCCCGGGCGGCTTCCTCCGCCGTGCCCGCGTCCGCGCCGCTCTCCGCCATGGCCGTACCTCCTCGTCGACGTACCGATGGCCCCATCGTGCACCGGTTTCCCTGTAGGGAGGTAGGTGATGTGATGATTCCGTTACTTGCATGAAGAGGTACGGTCCTGTCCGGACGGACTTTCGGAAGGGAGCCCCGGGGATGGTGCGGGCCAGGAGCGAGGAGCGGCGCGCGGTCATCGTGCGCGCCGCCCTCGAAGTGATCGCCGAGCGCGGCTACCGGGGCGCCACGCTCGCCGCCGTCGCCGAGCGCGTCGGACTGACCCAGCAGGGGCTGCTGCACTACTTCCCGACCAAGGAGGCCCTGCTCGTCGCGGTCCTGGAGGAGCGGGACCACTGGGACACCAGCGGCGGCGGGGGCCGCGAGGGCTGGCGCCTCGACCTGGTCGACTCCCTCGTGGAGTACAACGCGATGCGCCCCGGGATCGTGCAGACCTTCTCCGCGCTGCTCGGCGAGAGCGTCACGGACGGGCATCCGGCGCGGGAGTTCTTCACCGAGCGGTACGCCCAGGTGCGGGCGCACATGGCGGAGGTGCTGCGCCTGGAGTTCGGCGAGCGGCTGCCCGGCGGCCTCACCCCGGAGCGCGCGGCGCCGCTGCTCACCGCGGTGATGGACGGCCTCCAGTACCAGTGGCTCCTGGACCCGTCGGCGGTCGACATGCCGGGCGCCTTCCGGGACTTCGTACGACTGCTGTACGGGGAGGGGGGCGGATCGCAGGAGCCGCCCCCGGGAACGGGCGGTCAGACGCGCCCGTAGAACAGGCTGCCCGGCACGTCGGGGTCGCTGGAGAAGAAGTACTCACGGGTCGCGCGGACGAACTCCTGGCGCGAGATCGCACCGTCCCCGTCGGTGTCCAGCCGGTCGAAGGCGTCCAGCGCCTCGGGCGACCGGCTCTGCCAGACGTCCCTCAGGAGACGGGCGAACTCGTCCTTGCTGATCTCGTTGTCGCCGTCGACGTCGATGACGTCGAAGATCGCGTGCGCGCCGCCCTCGGTGACGTTGAGCCGGCTGGTGTCGACGGCCGCGAGGCGGTTGGCCGTGACGAACTGGTCCTTCGTCAGCCGGTCGCCCTCCACGCTCGCGTGGCGCAGCAGTTCCAGCCAGTAGATCTGGAAGAAGGTCCGGAGGGCCCTGGTCCGGCGGTCGTTCCGGTCGAGCTTGTACGCCTCGATGTAGCGGTCGGCGAGCTTCTCGTAGTCGGACCAGTCCAGGTGGCCGTCCTGGTTGGCGTCCGCGGCGTCGAACTGGCGCTCAAGCTTGGTGGTGATGACGTCCTGGACCGTGGTGGTCATGGGCCGGATCCTTCCGTGATCATGTGATGCGGATTTCCCAGCATGGAGCAAAGCCGCCCCAAGTGATATCGAACACCGCATATGCCACCCGATCCGGTGATTCCTCCCCCAAAAGGGGCCGTGTGCCCCTTACTTGACTGTCCGGGCACCCCGGAGTCGTTCCCCTACGGCGGGCGGACGGGATGATGGGGTCATGATCGTCGCAGCCACCCAGTTCGCCCCGGTCGCCGGGAACATCGACGCCAACGCGCGGACCGTCGCCGGCCTGGTCCGGGCGGCCGGGGAGGCGGGGGCCCGCGTGGTCGTCTTCGCCGAGCTGTGCCTCAGCGGGTACGAGCCCGCGCTGATACGGGACTCCCCCGGTCTGGTCCTCGCCGAGGACGACCCCCGGCTCGACCCCGTGCGGGAGGCGTGCCGCGCGGTGTCGGCGGCGGCCGTGGTCAACGGACCGGTGCGGACGGCCGACGGGCGGCCCGGCATCACCTCGCTGGTGATCGGCCCGGACGGCGGGCTCCTGGCCCGCTACGACAAGCGGCACCTGTACGGCGTCGAGCGGGAGGTCTTCGCGCCGGGGACGGCGGACGGGCGGTTCGCGCTCGACGGGGTCCGGTTCGCGACGGCCACCTGCTACGACAACCGCTTCCCCGAACTGGCCGAGCGGGCGGCGGCCGACGGCTGCGCGGTGTACCTGGCGAGTTCGGTGCTGACCGCCGGCAACGACTCGTTCACCGAGGTGTATCCGGTGCGGGCCCGGGACTTCGGCCTGTACGTGGTGCTCGGCAACGTCCTCGGGAGCAACGAGGACGGGGTGGGGCAGGGCGGCGCCGGGGTCTGGGGGCCGGACGGGGAGCGGCTGGCGGACGCGGGCCCGGACCGGCCGGGCTTCGTCCTCGCCGAGGTCGGGGAGGACTGAGGGGCCCTGGGCGCGCGGACGCCGGGCGGCCGTCGGGTCGGCCGCCCGGCGCGGGACCCCGTGGCGGGACCCCCGGCCCGCTACGGGGCGCTCAGACCCAGCGTGTAGGCACCTGAGCCGCTGTACGCGTGGACCACGTACCGGTAGTAGCCGGCGGTGCCGTTGTAGCTGGTGTTCTCGTCGGCGGTCGCCGTGCCGCCCACGGCCACGTCGGACCAGCCGTACCCGTTCCACTTCTGGAGGTACAGGTCGTAGTCCTGGCCGGCCGGGCCGCGCAGGCAGCCCGTGTGGGTGCCGGACGTCGCCGCGTAGTAGTACGAGCCGTCGGGCTGGACCGCGGTCTGGCCGGACGTCAGGCTGCCCTGGTAGGTGCGCTGGGCGTTGGCGCAGCCGGTGGGCGGGGTCGTCGAGCCGACCGACAGCTGGTAGGTGACGGTGTGGGTGGCGGAGCCCGTACCGGTGACGGTGATCGGGTACGTGCCGTCGGCGGTGCCCGCCGCGACCTGGACCGTCATCGTGGCGGAGTTGCCGGAGGTCACCGAGGAGGGGCTGAAGGAGACGGTGACGCCGCTCGGGGCGCCGCTCGCGGAGAGCTGGACGGTCTGCGCGTTGCCGCCGACGGTGCTGGTGTTGACCGTGGAAGTGGCGGAGGCGCCCGGCTGGACCGAGCCCGAGGACGGGTTCAGGGCGAGCGAGAAGTCCGGGTTGGTGGAGCCGCCGCAGTCGGTCTCACCGGACTGGGCGGGGACGCCGACAGCGTTCCAGGCCGCCTTCACCGCGTTGCACTCGGCGCTGCCGTAGGTGTTCTTGGCGCTGGTCAGGGTCGCCCTGCGGGCGGCCAGGTGGTTCCAGGAGGAGGTCTTCATGAGCAGGGCGCCCATGAAGACCTTGCCGGCCTTCTGGATGCCGATGCCGGTCACGGAGGAGGGGCCGCCGGAACATATGGGGCTGTTGGGCTTGCCGCCGCCCGGGTTGGAGCCCTCGGCCAGCAGGTAGAACCAGTGGTTCTGCGGGCCGGCCGCCGCGTGCACCTCGGTGCCCGAGGTCAGCTGCGGGTAGCAGTTGGGGTCGTTGTTGATCAGCGACGGGTTGTACATGTTGCGGATCGGCTGGTTGTTGCCGGTGAAGTTCAGCTCCTCGCCGACCGTGTAGTCCGGGGTGTCGTTCGGGTTGTTGGCGTAGTGCTCGGTGAGCGCGCCGAAGATGTCGCCGGTGGACTCGTTGAGGCCGCCGTTCTCGTTGGAGGAGCCGGCGCTGCCCGGGGTCCGGTCGAAGATCTCGTGGCCGTACTCGTGGGCCACGACGTCGATGCCGGTGAGCTGGTTGGTGCCGTTCCGGTTGCGGCCGTAGGTGGTCTTCGTGCCGTCGTAGTAGGCGTTGACCTCGCTCAGCCCGGCGCGGGCCGGGACCATGCCGCCCTGTCCGTTCTGGCCGTTGTAGCCGAACCACTCCTTGAGCATGGAGTGTTCCTTCTGCGCCGCGTACATGATGTCGACGCAGGCGGTCACCAGGTCGTTGGCGCCGTTGTTGCCCCAGGGCGGGGTGCCGGTGTAGGCGCTGCCGTTCTGGCCGCCGCACTTGAAGGAGCCGCGGGTGGTGTCGGTCATGGAGTTCGCGGCGGTGTCGATGGCGACGTTGCCGTTGTGGTAGCCGCGGCCGTCGGCGTGCAGGATCTTCTCATTCGACTGCGCGACGGCTCCGGTGCGGGCGTCGACGTGGGTGTCGAGGGAGCTGGGGGCGCCCTTCGCGGTCCGGCCGACGACCAGGGTGTGCCAGGTCAGGACGGGCTTGCCGTTCTTGAGGAGCACGGTCAGTTCGGGGGCGCTCGCGGACTCGACGGAGGCGAGCTGCCCGCGGGCGGTGGCGAGCGCCGTGCCGGCGGGGACCTTGGCGGTGGTGGTGGCGAGCCTGATCGCGGGGGCCTTGACCCCGGTGACGTCGCGGACCGCGCCGGTGGAGTCGGTGAGGACGACCGCGTCGCCGCCGCCGGCGACCGGGAGGCCCTTGTAGGTGCGCTCGTAGGCGGCGTAGTACAGCCCGTTCGCCCAGGGGGTGACGGAGGTGCGGACGAGCTCCTCGTCGGTGCCGTGCCGCAGTTCGTCGAGGCCGCTCTCGGCGGCGGTGTCGGCGGCGGCCAGGGCGAGGGAGCGGCCGTGCCCGGGCGGGACGGGCTGGGCCTGCGGTCCGGCCGGGGCCTGCGGGGCGGCGGTGGCGGGGCCGGCGAGGGCGGTCGCGAGGCTCGCCGAGAGCGCCAGGGCGGCCACGGCCGCCGTCAGTCTGGAGGGGTGCACGGGTGCTCCGTTCGAGGTGGGGGATCCGGGGTGGGGATTCCGGGGTGGGGATTCCGGTCCGGTGGTCCGGGGTGTGGGATCTGACCGGTGGTCCGGGGTGGGGAATCGGGCTGGTGGTCCGGGGTGTGGGATCGAGGTGTGGGATCCGGAGTGGGGAAGTCGGATCGTCGCGCCGAGTATGGGCGTGGACATGGCCGGTCCGGGACATCCCATGCGGCATAAGACGCGGGTTATGGTGCGGCCGCGCGGTGCTGCGTACGCTGCTGAAATGCAGCTGGAGTTGAGGCATCTGGAGGCCGTCTGCCGGATAGCGGAGGCGGGCAGTCTGGGGCGTGCGGCGGTGCGTCTCGGGGTCTCGCAGCCGGCCCTTTCGGCGCAGTTGCGGCGGATCGAGCGGGTCGCGGGCGGTGAGCTGTTCCTGCGCGGTCGCAGCGGTGTGGAGCCCACGCCGCTCGGCGAGTTCGTCCTCGCCAAGGCGCGTCTGGTCCTGGGTGAGATGGACGCGCTGGCGGCCGGTGCGCGGGCCGTCGCGCCGGACGCCCCGCTGCGGCTCGGCTGCATCCTGCTCGTCCTGGTGGACCGGCTGATGGAGCGGCTCGAAGAGGTCCTGGCGGGGCGGGAGATCGCGGTGACCGTGGAACACTCGGTGACCACGCTGACCCGGCAGCTGGGCGCGGGCCGGTACGACGCCGTGCTGTACGGCGAGGTCAACGACCACGAAGTGTCGCTGCCGGAGGGCGTGACGGCCCGGACGCTGGTCCCCAAGGAGCCGTTCTGCGTGCGTCTTTCGGCGGACCACCCGCTGGCCGCGAAGGAGCGGATCGCGCTCGCGGAGCTGGCGGGCGAGTCCTGGATGACGCTGGTGGAGGACGACGACGGCGGTCCGGAGGCGCTGGTCGCGGCCTGTGCGCGGGCCGGGTTCGCTCCCCTGCTCCGGCACCGGGTGGCCGACCGCAAGATGCACTACGACCTGATCGCGGCGGGCCGGGCGATCTCGCTGAGCCAGCCGACGGCGCCGCCGGCCGCGGGGACGGTGCTGCGCCCGCTGGAGGGCGATCCGGTGACCGGGCGGATCCGGCTGGCCTGGAACAGGGCGGCGGTGCCCGCCCGGCACGCGGAGCTGCTGTACCGGGCGGCGGCCGGGGCCTATGTGGCGAACGTGAGCACGAACGCCTTCCACCGGGAGTGGTGGGAGGCCCGGCCGGAGCTGCACCCGGCCCTGGGGGACCTTCCCGGGGAGGGCCGCGCGTAGGAGCGGCCCTCGGGGTCACATGTGACGGCCTCCAGGGTCACTGGTGGCGGCCCTCGGGGTCACTCGTAGGAGAGGTCCTTTTCCGGAGAGCTCCCGTCCCGGTCCTCGTCGCCGTTCTCGCCGCGCAGGTCGCGGGCCATCAGGGTGGCGCCGGCGACCGCGCCCGGCATCAGGAAGACGGCGACGACGGGCACGAGGAAGGCGAGGGTCAGCGGGACTCCGAAGCCCAGCACGGCGGACCGGCGACCGCGCAGCAGCCGCAGCCGCTCCTTGAACTCGACGCCCCGGCGCTGGAGGGCGACGGAGGTCAGCTCCTCGGTGAGGAAGAAGCCGGAGACGCAGAAGCCGACGACGGGGACGACGGTCTGGCCGACCACCGGGATGAAGCCGCAGGCGAAGAGCAGGACGCCGTAGAACGCGACCCGCAGCAGGATCCGCAGGCTGTCCCGGGCCGAGATCCACAGCTCGCGCCAGAGCGGGAGCCCGGACTCGGGCACCTCGCCGCCCTCGCTGCGGTCGACCGCCTCGGAGAGCGACTCGTAGAAGGGCTGGCCGACGAGGAGGGTGACGGCGGTGAAGGTGATGACGGCGAGGAAGAGGCCGAAGAGGAAGACGAGGGCCGTGAGGGCGCCGCGCAGGACGTCGAGCCAGGGCGAGGTCCAGTTGTCGGCGAACGGGGTCGCCCAGGCGGCCAGGTCGTCGGCGCCGTAGCCGAGTCCGACGAGGGCGCCCGCGTAGAGGACGAGGGTCACGAGTCCGGGCAGCAGCCCGAATCCGAACCAGCGTCCGTGCCGGGCCACCCACTTCTGGCCCTTGACCAGGTAACCGAAACCCACCCCGAGATCACGCATGGGGGTCACCCTATCGGGGGCGTTCGGGGGCCCGTTTCCGGCCGGGGCCGTCGCCCGCCGGGGTCCGGTCTCCGGCCGGCTGCACACCCCCCGACGCGACGAGGACCGCACCCCGGGCCTGCCGGGGTGCGGTCCTCGTACGACGGTGTGCGTCCGGGATCAGACCGTGAGCTCCACCGTGATGTTGCCGCGGGTCGCCTTGGAGTACGGGCAGACCTGGTGGGCCTTCTCGATGAGGCTCTTGGCGGTCTCGGCGTCCACGTTCGGGATGGTCGCCGAGATCTTGACGATGATGCCGAAGCCGTCGTCGTTCTTGCCGATGCCGACCTCGGCGGTGACCGTCGAGCCGGAGACGTCGGCGTTCTCGTTGCGGGCGACGACCCCGAGGGCGCCCTGGAAGCAGGCGCTGTAGCCGGCCGCGAAGAGCTGCTCGGGGTTGGTGCCCTCGCCGGAGCCGCCCATGGCCTTGGGCGGGTTGACGACGACGTCGAGCTTGCCGTCGTCGGTGGCGACGCGTCCGTCACGCCCGTTCTCGGCGGTGGCGACCGCGGTGTAGAGGACGTCGGAGTGCTGGATGGACATGCTGGGTACTTCCTTCTGCGGTTCGCCGCGACTCGCGCCCACGATCGCGACGGCTGGGGGAAGCCTAGCGGGTCACACCGTGACGATCATCTTCCCGGTGTTGTCGCCGCGCAGCATGCCGAGGAAGGCGTCCACGCCGTTCTCGATGCCCTCGGCGAAGGTCTCGCGGTGCTTGAGCTCGCCGGCGGCGAGCCAGCCGCCGACCTCGCGGACGAACTGCTCCTGGAGGTTGTAGTGGTCGCCGACGAGGACGCCCTGGAGGCGGAGCCGCTTGCCGATGATCTGCGCCATGTTGCGCGGGCCGGGGGTCGGCTCGGTGTCGTTGTACTGGGCGATCATGCCGCAGATGGTGGCGCGGCCGTGCACCTTGAGCGAGGAGATCGCGGCTTCGAGGTGGTCCCCTCCGACGTTGTCGAAGTAGACGTCGATGCCGTCCGGGGCGGCCTCGTGGAGCTGGTCCTTCACCGGGCCGTTCTTGTAGTTGAACGCGGCGTCGAAGCCGAGCTCCTCGACCAGCCACTTGACCTTCTCGTCGGAGCCGGCCGAGCCGATGACCCGGGAGGCGCCCCTGAGCCGGGCCATCTGGCCGACCTGGCTGCCGACGGCGCCGGCCGCGCCGGAGACGAAGACGGCGTCGCCCTCCTTGAAGGAGGCGACCTCGAAGAGGCCGGCGTAGGCCGTGAGGCCGGTCATGCCGAGCACGCCGAGGTAGGCGGAGAGGGGCGCGAGGTCCGGGTCGACCTTGGTCGCGTGCTGGGCCGGCACGTGGGCGTACTCGCGCCAGCCGAGGCCGTGCAGCACGTGGTCGCCGACGGCGAAGCCCTCGGCGTTCGACGCGACGACCTCGCCGACCGCGCCGCCGTCCATGGGGTGGTCGAGCTTGAACGGCGGGACGTACGACTTCACGTCGTTCATCCGGCCGCGCATGTACGGGTCGACGGAGAAGTGCTTGTTGCGCACCAGGATCCGGCCTTCGGCGGGCTCGGCGACCGGGGTCTCGCGCAGGGCGAAGTCCGCGGGGACGGGCCAGCCGTGCGGGCGGGCGACGAGGTGCCACTCACGGCTGGACGCGGGAAGAGCGGACATGGGCACGGCCTCCAGAAAAGCTTCAGATAAACAAAGGTTCACTGCCTGAAACAACCATGCTCCTTGATATTTCATGTTGTCAAGTATCCGGGTAGGATAGGGCCCATGGCCACCTCACGCACGGACCCCCTCACCCTCGAAGTCGTCGAGCTGATCGGCACGGTCGTGGCGCGCTACTACGAGGAGTACGAGCAGGCGGCCGCCCAGCACGCGCTGACCGGTGCCCAGGCCCGGGTCCTCGGCCTGCTCTCGCTCGAACCGCTGCCGATGCGCCGCATCGCCCAGAAGCTGAAGTGCGAGCCGTCCAACATCACCGGGATAGTCGACCGCCTGGAGGCGCGCGGCCTCGTGGAGCGCCGCCCCGCCCCGGACGACCGGCGGGTCAAGCTGGCCGTCCCCACGGACGAGGGCCGGACCGTCGCCCGCCGGCTGCGCGAGTCGCTCGACTTCGCGCGCGAGCCGCTCGGCGAGCTGACCGAGGTCGAGCGGGCCCTGCTGCGGGACCTGCTGAAGCGGATGCTGGGCGAGGTCCCGGCGTAGGGCGCGCGCCCGGGTCGGCCTCCGGGCCCTACACGCACCACCAGAGGAAGCGGGTGCAGGTCGGCGTCGGGTCCGGCGTCGGAGTCGCGGTCGGCGCGGGGCCGGTGGCCGGGGGCGTGGGCCGGCCGGGCTTCCCCGGATTCTGGGTCCCGCCGGGCCCGGAGGGCGTCGGGTCGCCCGCGGACGGGGTCGCGCCGGGCGGGCGGGAGGGGGAGGCGGAGGACGTGACGTCCGGCGACTGCCCCGGACCGCCGTCGCCGCCCTGGCCCGCGGCCGGGCCGGGACCGGAGCCGCCGGCGCCCGAGCCGCCGGGCCCTTCGCCGGGCACCGCGCCGGAGCCGTCGCCCGCCCCCTCGCCGGCCCCCGGCCCCGTACCGACGCCCGTGCCGGCGCTCGTACCGACGCCCGTGCCGGATCCCCTGCCCGCCCCGGCCGTGGAGTCCGCGGAGACCTGGTGGGGGCGGGTGGACGCGGAGTCCGGCGCGTCCGTCACCGGGGCGGGGCCGGAGTCGTCCGGTGCCCCGGTGCTCTCGACGGGGTCGGGCGGCAGCGGGACCTCGGTGACCTCCAGCTCCTGGACGGCCGTGGCGGCACCGCCCGGCGGCGGCTCCTCCAGGGCCAGCCTCGCCATGCTCAGCGCGCCGGCCGCGAGCACCAGTCCGACCGTCCCCAGCAGGACGGTACGGCCCCGGCGCGTCCGCGACCGCTTCCCCCGGCGCGCGGAACGGCCCCGCGCGGCGGTGCGGGCGGCGCGGCGACCGCCGTCGGCGGGCGGACGGGGCGGCTCGACGACGTCCAGTTCGTAGACGTGCTCGGGAGCCGTGCCCGGGGCGGGGGCCGGAGCCGGGGTCGTGGCCGGTCCCTGCCCGGGGGCGCTGGTGCGGGGGGTCTCGTACCGCAGCTCCTCCACGGGGGTCCCGCACCCGGCGCAGGCGAGGGCCCCGTTGAGATGCCGTCGGCACGCGTGGCAGTAGTCCATGGGGCCCGCAGGCTATGCGGCCCGGCGCTCCGTCAGATAGGCACGGACGTGAGGATCCTGTGAGGAAACCGCAGGTCGACGGCGGTGCGTCGTGATTCTCCCGCTTCGGGAAGGATCGGCTCCGGACCGCTCCGAACCCTCCGGAGCCGGTCGGCTCCGGAGGGTTCGGCCGACGGCGGAGGAACCGCTTCCGCCCCCGGCCGGCGCAGCCCAGCGCGCGCACGGGGCCGGACGGTCGGACGATGCGAAGAGGACCGCGCACCACCTCGCACGTGCCGGCACCGCACCCCGGAGGATCCGCCATGACCGTCAGCCTTGAGCAGCTGCGCCGCTGCCATGTCGCCGTCGACCTGGGTGCCTCCCGCACCCGGGTCTTCGTCAAGGGCGCCGGACTCGTCGTCGACGAGCCGAGCGTCGCCGCCGTCAACACCCGCACCGGCGCGCTGATCGCCGTGGGCGAGCTGGCCGAGAAGATGACCGGCCGCACCCCCGACTACATCCGGGTCGTGCGCCCGGTCTCGGGCGGCACGGTCGTCGACATCGAGATGGCGCAGCGGATGCTCCGTCACCTCCTGGGCGAGAAGCTGCGCCGGCAGCTGCGCCGCAAGCCCCGGCTGCGCGCGGCCGCGTGCACCCCGCACGGCAGCGACCCGCTGGCGCAGCGCGCCACCGTGGAGACCCTCGTGGGGCTCGGGGCGCGCCGGGTCGAGCTGGTCGACACCCTGATCGCGGCGGCCGTGGGCTGCGGACTGCCCGTCGAGCAGCCGACCGCGACCATGATCATGGTCTGCGGGGCGGCGACCACGCAGGTCGCGGTGCTCTCGCTCGGCGCGATCGTCACGGCGGAGCGGATGCCGATCGGCGGCGACGCCATCGACCACGCGATCATCCAGCACCTGCGCCACCACCACGAGCTGATGCTGCCGAGCCAGTCGGTGCGTCCGCTGCAACTGGCCCTCAGCGGCAACGGCCTGACGCTCCAGGGGCCGGCCTGGACCGAGATCCACGGCCGGGACGTCGCCACGGGCCTGGCCCGTTCGGTGACCGTCGATACCGCCGCCGTGCGGGAGGCCATCCACACCCCGCTGACGGCGGTCCTCGACGGCATCGGCAAGGTGCTGCGGGACTGCCCGCCGGACCTGGTGGCCGACCTCGCGGACCGGGGGATCATGATGGTCGGCGGCTCCGCGCTGCTGCCGGGCCTCGACCAGATGCTGCGCGAGGCGACCGGGATGCCGGTGCACATCGCCGAACGGCCGGACGTGTGCGCGGTCCTGGGCCTCGGCGCGATGCTGGAGGGCAAGGTCGAGCCGATGGTCCTGGACCCGCTGTCGGTGCGGGACCCCTTCGCCGACGACGAGGAGAAGGAAGAGGTGTGAGCCCCGGCCGCACGCGGAGCGTCCCGAAAGTCCCCTTCGTCCGGCGATGAGACCATGACGCTCATGGACGAGGACAGGGACGAGGGGGCCTCCGGAGGACGGGCCGGAGACCTCTCTGGGAAGCACGCAGGAGACCCCTCGGGGAAGCACCCCGAGGACCCCTCGGGGAAGCCGGACGGAACCCCTTCCCGCCTCCCCCTCCTGCTCGAAGCGGTCCTCTGCGTCGGTACGGACCTCGAACTGCGTGCCACGCTCCAGCACGTCGTGGACTCCGCCACCGAGCTGACCGGCGCCCGCTACGGCGCGCTCGGGGTCGTCGACCCCGAGCGCCACCGGCTCACCGAGCTCTTCACCGCCGGCATGACGGAGGAGGAGCGGCGGCGGTGCGGCCGCCTCCCCGACGGCCGCACCGGTCTCACCGGCGCCTTGGTCCGGGACCCCCGGCCGCTGCGGCTCGACGACCTGACGGCCGATCCGCGCTCCGTCGGCGTGCCCGAGGGGCATCCGGAGATGCGCGGCTTCCTGGGCGTCCCCATCAGGGTCCACACCGAGGTCTTCGGCAACCTCTACCTCACCGAGAAGCGCGCGGGCCGCTTCACCGAGGAGGACCTCGCCCTCCTCCGGGTCCTCGCCTCGCAGGCCGGTATCGCCATCGGCAACGCCCGCCTGTACGAGACGGCCCGGCAGCGGGAGCGCTGGATCGAGGGCGCCGCCGCGGTGACCACGGCCCTGCTCACCGGCGCGTCCGCCGAGAACGCCCTGACGACCGTCGCCGAGCGGGCCCGCGTCCTGGCCGGCGCCTCGGCCGGGGTGGTCCTCCAGCCGACCCCGGAGGGCGGGATGGAGATCGTCGCCGCCTCGACCCCGGACGACCCGGGCGACTTGATCGGCACGACGATCGCGCCCGGCTCCCCGGTGCTCGTCCAGCTCCTCGGCGGGGAGCCCGTCTTCGTCGAGGACTCGGCGACCGACCCGCGGATGACCACCCACGTCCGGTCCCGCTTCGGCCCGTCGATGATGCTGCCGCTGCGGAGCGGCGGGAAGTTGATCGGCACCCTCGCCCTCCCCCGGCGGCGCGGCGACCCGCCGTACTCGGCGGTGGACCGGCTGCTCGCCTCGCAGTTCGCCTCGCAGGCGGCGCTCGCGCTCGTCCTCGCGGACGCGCGCCACGACCGGGAACGGCTCGCGGTGTACGAGGACCGGGACCGGATCGCCCGGGACCTGCACGACCTGGTCGTCCAGCGGCTGTTCGCCACCGAGATGATGCTGGAGTCGACCCGGCGTCGGGCGGCGGACCCCTCCGATGAGAACGCGCTGCTCGGCCGGGCGGTGGACGAGCTGGACTCCACGATCCAGGAGGTCCGTACGGCCATCTTCGCCCTCCAGCAGCCGCCGGCGGACGCGCCGACGACCTTCCGGGGCCGGGTGCTGCGCGAGACCGGCGGAGCGGCGGCCCTGCTCGGCTTCCAGCCGTCCGTGCACTTCTCCGGCGCGGTCGACGCCCTCGTCGACGAGGAGACGGAGCGCAGGCTCCTCGGCGCGCTGCGCGGGGCGCTCGCGGCGGCGCACCGGCGGTCCGGGGTCGGCGCGATCAACGTCGGGGTGACGGCCGGGGACGGGGGCGTCCGGCTGCGGATCGAGGACGACGGGACCCCGCCGACCGTGGTGACCTGGCCCGGGGAACCGTAGGGAGTCACGTACGGGATCCCCGTACGGAGCAGCACCACGCGCCGTGGCCCCGGGCGGGATCTTGACTGGAGGGGTGGACACCGACACCAAGCCCCCGACCTCGGCGGCTTACCGCAACCTGGTGATGGCCACCATCGGCTTCACGCTCACCTTCTGGGCGTGGAACCTGATCGCACCGCTCGCGAGCTGGTACGGCGACCGGCTCGGCCTCAGCTCCTTCCAGCAGTCGCTGCTCGTCGCGGTGCCCGTCCTGGTCGGCTCGATCGGCCGCGTCCCGGCCGGCGCGCTGACGGACCGGTACGGGGCGAAGACGATGTTCCCGCTGTTCTCGGCGCTGACGATCGTCCCCGTGCTGCTCCTGACCGTGGTCAAGGACAGCTACGGCCTGATGCTGGTCGTCGGCTTCCTCCTGGGCCTGGGCGGCACCACGTTCGCGATCGGCATCCCGCTGGTCAACTCCTGGTTCCCGCCCGCCAAGCGCGGCCTGGCGCTCGGCGTGTTCGGCATGGGCATGGGCGGCGTGGCGCTCTCCGGCTACTTCACGCCCCGGATCGCGAAGCACGGCGAGAACCTGCCGTTCCTCGTGGTGGCGATCGCGCTCGCCGTGTACGCGGTGCTCGCCTTCTTCCTCATCACCGACCGGCCCGACCGGCCCGTGCCCACCGCGTCGCTCGCGACCCGGCTGGGCTCGGCGGCGCGACTGCGGGTGACGTGGGAGCTGTCGGCGCTGTACGCGATCGGCTTCGGCGGCATCGTCGCGTTCGGCGTCTACCTGCCGACGTACCTGAAGACCTGGTACGAGCTGGACCCGACGGACGCGGGCACCAAGGCCGCCGGTTTCGCCCTGGTCACCGTCGTCTTCCGGCCGATCGGCGGCTGGCTCTCGGACCGGTTCCACCCGGCGCTCGTGACGGCCGCCGCGCTCGGCACGGCCGCCCTGTTCGCGATCGTCCAGGCCTTCGACCCGCCGCTGTACCCGGGCGGCACGATCGCCCTCCTGGTGATGGCGGCCGGGCTCGGCACGTCGAGCGGTTCGGTCTTCGCCCTGGTCTCCCAGGTCACCCCGCAGGCCAAGGTAGGCAGCGTGACGGGCATCGTCGGCGCGATGGGCGGCCTGGGCGGCTTCCTGCCGCCGCTGGTGATGGGCGCGATCTACAGCGCCAAGGACTCGTACTCGATCGGCTTCATGCTCCTCTCCGACCTGGCGCTCGCGGGCTGCGTGTACGCGTACGGGCGGATGCGCGTGCTCCGTCCGGGCGGCGAGGAGCCGGAGCCCGAGCCGGCGAGGGCGACGGCGGGCCGCCCCTGAGGAGACGGCGAGAGGACACCGGGAGGCCACCGCGAAAGGGCCGGAAAGCGCCCGGGACGCCTCGGAAGGGCCTCGGGGAAGCCTGGGGAAACCCTGGGGCGGCCCCGGCCGGGACCCCGGCGGGCGGCAGAATGCCTCCCGGTGACCCGGCGAGACCCCCTCGCCCCCGATCCGAGGAGGACGACCGGTGAGCGCTCTCTTTCCCGCCGTCGCTGCCCGTTCCGACCGGCCCGCGCTGCGCTGCGGCGCGGACTCGCTGACGTACGGGGAGCTGGCCCGGACCGCCGGCGCCCTGGCCGCCCGGCTCGACGGCGTGGAGCGGGTGGCCGTCTGGGCGACGCCGACCGCGCGCACGGCGGTCGCGGTGGTCGCCGCCCTCCTCGCGGGCGTCCCCGCCGTACCGCTCAATCCGCGCACGGGCGAACGGGAGCTGGCGCACATCCTCGGGGACAGCGCGCCCGGCGCGGTGCTCGCGGGCCCGGAGGACGTCCTGCCGGCGGGGCTCGCGGAACTCCCCCGGATCGACGTGGAGCTCGACGCGACGGGCCCCGCCCCCGAGGAGGGGGCCGGGGGCATCGACCCCGAGTCGCCCGCCCTGATCGTCTACACCTCCGGCACCACCGGACCGCCCAAGGGCGTGCTGCTCTCCCGCCGGGCGGTCGCCGCGTCGCTCGACGCGCTCGCCGAGGCCTGGGCCTGGACCTCCGACGACGTCCTCGTGCACGCGCTGCCGCTGTTCCACGTCCACGGGCTCGTCCTCGGGATCCTGGGCCCGCTGCGGCGCGGCGGCGAGGTCCGGCACCTGGGCGCGTTCTCGGTGGAGGGCGTGGCGCGGGAGCTGGGCGCCGGGGGCGGCACGGTGCTGTTCGGGGTGCCGACCATGTACCACCGGCTCGCGGACGCCCTCTCCCACGACGAGGAGCTGGTCCGGGCGCTGGCCGGGGCGCGGCTGCTCGTCTCGGGCTCCGCCGCGCTGCCGGTCCACGACCACGAGCGGATCGCGGCGGCGACGGGCCGGACGGTCGTGGAGCGGTACGGGATGAGCGAGACCCTGATGAACACCAGCGTGCGGCCGGGCGAGGAGCCCCGTCCGGGGACGGTCGGCACCCCGCTGCCGGGCGTGGACCTGCGGCTCGTGGACGAGAACGGCTCGGTGCTCGGCGCGTACGACGGGGAGACGGTCGGGGAGGTGCAGGTGCGCGGCCCGAACCTGTTCTCCGGCTATCTGAACCGTCCGGAGGCGACGGCGGAGGCGTTCGACGGGGACTGGTTCCGCACCGGCGACGTGGCGGTGCGGGAGGCGGACGGGACGGTGCGCCTGGTGGGCCGCCGGGCGACCGACCTGATCAAGAGCGGCGGCTACAAGATCGGGGCGGGCGAGATCGAGAACGCGCTCCTCGACCACCCGGGCGTGCGCGAGGCGGCCGTCACCGGCGAGCCCGACCCCGACCTGGGCGAGCGGATCGTGGCCTGGGTGGTGCCGGCGGACGCCTCGGTGCCGCCGGCGGAGACGGAGCTCGCAAACCACGTGGCCGGACTCCTGGCCCCGCACAAGCGTCCCCGGGCGGTGCGCTACCTGGACGCGCTGCCCCGCAACGACATGGGGAAGGTCCTGAAGAAGGCGCTGCCGACGGCGGGTTGAGCGGGGAGGGGCCGGGCTCCTTCACCGACGAGGGAGCCCGGCCCGCTTCCCGTACGGACGTCTACCGCACGCCCACCGCCCTGATCAGCTCCTGCGTGACCGAGCCGCCCCGGTCGTCGCTCGCGCCGGCCCGCAGCGAGACGGAGCCGGCGCCGCGCGGGATCCGCAGCTCGCCGGTCCAGGAGGCGGCGCGCCGGTCCTTCCTCAGGGCGACCTTCCGCCAGGTCCTCCCCTCGTCGTAGGAGACCTCCAGGGTGCCGGTGCGGAGGGTTCCGGTGCCGGTCGCGCCCTTCACGTACTCCGCGAAGATCCCGACGGGCAGGCGGCTCCCGGCGCGGACGTCGCCGTTCAGGTCGGTGTCCAGGTCGAAGCCGAGGTTGAGCATCGGCAGGTAGGTGACCCGGTCGGACGGGGTCTCGGCGGAGCGGAAGGTCCACTCGCTGTGGCCCTTGGTGCCGAGCCGCCAGCGGTCGCGGTCGAGCGCGGTGTCGGTGACGACCCTGTAGGCCGCCTCACGGGCCGGGGCGTCCCAGGCGTAGGCGCCGGAGCTCGTCTTGCGGTCGACGCGGACGCCGTCGACGTGCACCTCGGTGTACTGGGTCATCGAGTCGTCGTTCCACACGTTGCCGAAGCCGGTGTGGTCGGTGCCGGAGTCACCCCAGCCGGGGGTGTTGAACCGCAGGTCGTTGCCGGTGCGCTGCTGGCCCCAGCCGAGTCCGGTGCCCAGCCACGGGTGCCAGACGGGCCCGAACCAGTTGAGGTCGGCGCGGCTGCCGCCCCGGTAGAGGGACCGGCCGCCGCGCTGCTCCAGGGAGTCGCCGAGGTCGACGGACTCGTGCCAGTACTGGCCGGTGCCGGTGGAGACGTACTCGGTGCGCTCGGCCGGGAAGGCGACGTACTCCTTGAAGCCGAAGCCGATCGGGAAGGTGTCGGTGATCGAGTACCGGAACTCGCCGCCGAGTTCCTTCCGCTTCGTGGGCGCGTGGAAGGTGGAGGAGATCGTGGCCAGGTCCCCGCGGCCGGGCCGGAAGACGAGGTCCTCGCCGATGGCGCCGGGGTGCCCCTCGGAGAGGTCGTAGGTGTACGGGGTGAAGCGGGTGCCGGTGAGGTCGACGCGCTTGCCGCGGGCGGCGGCGGTCGTGAGCAGCCGGGCGTCGGCCGCGTCCACGGTGGCGACGGCGAGCGGGCGGTCCTGGTAGTCGGCGGTGCCGAACCACTTCATCAGGCGGCCGGGGGCGCCGTCGGTGACGAACAGGGCCTTGGCGCCCGCGTCCTGGGCGGTCTGGGCCAGTCGGACGGGGTCGGCGCCGTCGGCGAGCCGGACCAGGACGGCCCTGCCCCTGACGTTCCTGCCCGTGTACGCGCCGGGGGAGCCGTCGCCCGCGTCGACGAGGCCGAGGCGGTGGCCGCCTTCGAGGAGGGCGGTGCCGGCCTGCGGGGTGGCGCCGGAGAGGCGGGTGCCGTCGACGGAGGCCTCCAGGAGCGGCTTGCCGAGGCGCCAGACGGTCCGGTACTCGAAGGTGCCGGTGGCGGGTTCGGCGGTGGGCGCGGCGAAGACCGAGTCGTAGGCCGACGGGACCTGGACGGCTCCGCCGTAGGAGGCGCCGTTCGCCTTGCGGTCGAACTCCATCAGGAGCTGGCGGGTCTCGGTCCGCCGGTCGACCTCGGCGCGGATCTCGCGCAGCCGCCGCCCGTCGAGGGTGATCTCGCGGTCCCGGTCGAGGACGATCTCGGGCGCGGTGAGGAAGCCGAGGCCGAGGGAGTCGGGGCCGTGGGAGCCGCGCACGTCGAGGAAGGTGTCGACGGTGTACGTGCCGGGCTTCAGGCGCAGTTCGAGGGTGCCGGACTCGCCGACGGCGGCCGGGAACGGGTCCACGCCCGGGGCGAGCCGCTGCACGCCGAGGGAGGCGGGGGCGGGTGCGCCGTCGCGGTCCTTGACGTGGACGGTGAGGGTGTGGCGCTCCTCCTCCTTGACCAGGCCGAGGGCGGTGCGGGCGACGGGCGCGCCGCCGGCGGTGGCGGTGATCCGGCCGGAGGACCGCCCGACGGGGGCCTCGGCGCCGTCGCCGGTGACGGTGGTGGACGCGGTGCCGTGGGCGGGGACGGTGAGGGCGGTGTCGGCGAGGGCGGCGACCCCGGCGGGCATGCCCTCGACGGCGAGGCTCAACTCGACCGGCTCGTCCGAGGAGTTGGCGTAGGTGACGGTCTTCGTGACCGGCTCGTTCTCCTCGTACGGCCAGGAGGTGAAGCCGAGGTCGGCGGAGCCGGTGGCGGTGACGTGCGCGGAGATCGCGGCGGGCACGTCGACCCGGCCGGCGCCGAGCGCGTACGCGTCGGCGTCGAGCGGCTTGGAGGAGGACATCAGGGCGTCCTTGAGGCGGGCGCCGGTCCAGTCGGGGTGCCGCTCGGCGAGGAGGGCGGCGACGCCGGCGACGTGCGGGGTCGCCATGGACGTGCCGTTCATCGAGGTGTAGAGGCCGCTGCCGGAGGTGAGTTGTGAGCGGGCGGCGAGGATGCCGACGCCGGGGGCCGACAGGTCGGGCTTGAGGGCCTGGTCGCCGTACCGGGGGCCCTGGCTGGTGAAGGAGGCGGCGCGGTCGTCGGAGTCGACGGCGCCGACGGTGAGCGCGGAGTCGGCGGCGCCGGGCGAGCCGATGGAGCCGGGGGCGCCGGAGTTGCCGGCGGCGACGACGAAGAGGGCGCCGGTCTCGGCGGAGAGGGTGTCGACGGCCCGGGCCATCGGGTCGGTGCCGTCGCTGGGTTCGCGGGATCCGAGGCTCATCGAGACGATCTTCGCGTCGACGTCCTTGGCGGCCCACTCCATGCCGGCGATGATCTGCGACTCGCTGCCGGAGCCCCCGTCGCCGAGGACCTTGCCGACGGCGAGGGTCGCGCCGGGCGCGACGCCCTTCTCCTCGCCGCCGGAGCCGGCGCCGCTGCCGCCGACGGTGGAGGTGACGTGGGTGCCGTGGCCGTTGCGGTCGGCGACCTCCTCGCCCTCGATGAAGGACTTGGACTCGGCGACCCGGCCGGCGAGGTCGGGGTGTTCCGCGTCCACGCCCGTGTCGAGGACGGCGACCTTGACGCCCTTGCCGGTGAGCCCGGCCTCCCAGGCCTTCGGGGTGCCGATCTGGGCGTTGGATTCGGCCATGGCGGCCCGGACCCGGCCGTCGAGCCAGACCTTGGCCGGGGCGGAGGCGGTGCTCCGGGCGGCGGGGGCGGTGAAGGCCCGCCAGAAGGCGGCGGGATCGGTGGCCGTGACGGCGGCGCCGCCGATGCTGGGCAGGGCGCGGACGGTCGCGGCACCGCGCGGGGCGGCGCTCCGGGAGTTCCCGCCGCCGTACGCGACGATCAGGGGGAGCGCGCCGGTGACGCCCTGCTCGACGAGGCCGGTGACGTCGAAGAGCCGGGGGTCGAGCGCGCCGGAGGCCAGGTGGGGGCGGGCCTCGTCGGGGATCACGGTGATCCGGCCGTTCGAGGTCCGGGTGCGTATCGCGCCGGTGGCGCCCTTCGCCCGGTCGACGGTGACGGTCCGCCGTCCGTCGCCGATCTCGGTGAGGGTGACGCGGTCTCCGGTCACGAGGGTGACGGTGCGGCTGGTCGCGGACGCCCCGGGGGCGGCCGGCGGGGCACTCGGCGGGGCGGAGGCGGTGGTCCCGGCGGCGGCGGTCTGCCCGGCCGAGAGCATCACGAGGGAGATGCCCGCGGCGAGCAGCCCGGCCCTCCCTCTGGCGATGGGTGTGGACATCGGCGGAGTACTCCTCGCGGCCCCGGGATCGGGGTGTTCCGGGTGCCGCGAGGAGTCTTGGCTCGGGGAAGGGGTGTTGACCCCTGCCCGCCCTGGCGGTTATGCGCCGTGGCGGCCAACCGCCAGGACAGGCGGGGTCGTTCGGGGAGATAGCGCACGGAGCTCGTGAAGGCCGTGGAGCTCGTGAAGGCCGTGAAGCTCACGGAGTCGGGTCGAGGGCGTCATAGCGGCGGAATCCGCGCCCGTACAGGGCGAGCAGTCCGACGGCGACGACGCAGGCGATCCCGCCGCCGGTGATCGCGACGGCCGGGGAGGTCAGGTCGGCGGCGGAGCCCGCGAGGAAGTCGCCGAGCCGGGGTCCGCCCGCGACGACCACGATGAAGACGCCCTGGAGCCGGCCGCGCATCTCGTCCGGGGCGGCGACCTGCATCATCGTGTTGCGGAAGATCATCGAGACGGTGTCGGAGTAGCCGGCGAGGGCGAGGAAGAAGAGCCCGAGCCAGAGGTTCCGGGTCAGTCCGAAGACGGCGACGGCGGTGCCCCAGCAGGCGACGGCGATCAGGATCGCCTGCCCGTGGTGGCGGATCCGGCCCTGCCAGCCGGACAGGATCCCGCCGAGGAGCGCCCCGAACGCGGGCGCGGCGACGAGGAGTCCGGCGGTCTTCGCGTCCCCGCCGTACCAGAGCACGGCGACGGCCGGGAAGAGGGCGCGGGGGTGGGCGAGGATCATCGCGCAGAAGTCGGAGAAGAACGTCATGCGCAGGTTGGGGCGGGTGGCGAGGAAGCGCAGCCCGTCGAGGACCGAGGCCCGCTCGGTCCCCTTGCGGTCGGGGAGCATCGACGGCAGCCGCCACATCGCGTACAGGCTCGCGGTGAAGGCGACGGCGTCGACGAGGTAGGCGGCCTGGTAGCCGGCGAGCCCGACGATCAGACCGCCGAGGCTGGGTCCGACGAGGGTGCCGAAGGTCATGACCATCGAGTTGAGCGCGTTGGCGGCGCGCAGCTGCTCGGGCGGCAGGAGCCGGGGGATCATCGCGCTGCGGGCGGGCGAGTTGAGCGCGGCGCACACGGCCTGGAGGGCGACGATCGCGTACAGGAACCAGACGCGGTGGAAGCCGGCGAACGCCGCTCCGGCCAGGGCTATGGAGAGCACGGCGGAGCCGGCGGCGCTGGCGAGGCCGAGCTTGCGGCGGTCGACGGTGTCGGCGATCGCGCCGCCGTACAGGCCGAAGACGACGAGCGGGACGAGGGAGAAGAGGCCGACGAGGCCGACGGAGAAGGGCGAGCCGGTGATGTCGTACACCTGGAGGGAGACGGCGAGGGCGGTCATGCCCTGCCCGACCCAGGAGACGGTGTTGCCGAACCAGAGGCGGCGGTAGTCCGCGGAGGTGCGCAGCGGGGTGAGGTCGGCGAGGAGCCGTCGGCGCTCCCGCTCCTGCTCGCGCGCGTCGGTGCCGGTCACGCGACGTCGTACCGCAGCTCGGGGCGCTCCCAGTGGATGCGGCCGGAGGGCGGGACGGTCCCGGTGCGGACGGCGCCGGTGCGGAGGTAGAACTCCTCGGCGGGCGGGTGCGCGACCACCTTCACGGAGCCGAGTCCGGCGGCCCTGGCCTGCCCGGTCATGTGCTCCATGAGCAGCCGTCCGATGCCGAGCCCCTGGGCGGCGTCGGCGACGAACGCGAGGTCGAGTTCGGCCTCCTCGACGAGCAGCGCGTAGAACCCGAGGACCCTACCGTCCCCGTCCCCGTCGGCGGCGACGAAGACGGGGTGGTGCTCGATGTACGAACCACCGACCTGGTACCCCTCGACCATGGCGGCGTAGTCCCCCCGGTAGGCCCGGGAGCTCCGTACGAGCCGGGTGAGCCGCCGGGAGTCGTCGGCGGTGGCACGCCGGATGGTGATGTCGGACATGGGGCGAGTATAGGGGCGGATACGGAATGGGCTCCTTACAGTTTGATGAACGGGGAGACGGAGGGGGCGGGAGTCCGGACCTCCGGGATTCGAACGGCCGGTTCGGCAGGGAGTTCGGGAGGTGGCCCGGGAGGGGTGCGGGAGAAGGGTGAAGATCGCTGTTGGGTTTACGATGCGTCATCATGCAAGTACGACGCGTCACCCCTGGTGTGCCCCCGGCCCCTCTTCGCGAGGTCACCGCGCGGGCTTCCGGAGCACCCTTTTCCGGCCTCTTCCTCCGCTTCCTCCTGGCGACACCCCTGCCCGGTGACGGAACGCGGCGCATCGGTCCGGGGGTTACGCGTCTCCACGGGCGGACATGAGCGCGCGGGCCCCGGAGCCACACGCCCCTGGCGCGCGCTCGCCTCTCGCGCGCCCCTTCTCCGCCCGCCCCTTCGAACAGGTCGGCCCCCGAGACCGGGTCCGCCCGGACCACTACGACGTCCTGACCGGCGGCGCGGTCCGGACCGGTGAGGGGCGCCGGGCGGCCGCACCCCGCCGGCCCCGGCCGACTCGGAGGCCGTGCGGCGCCTCTTCCCCCTTCGACGACTCCCCCGCCTTCGCCTTTCCCCCACCGCCTCCACGGCCCTCACCAAGGACGTCCCTCACCATGACGCACTGCGCGCCGCCCTTATCCGGCACCTCCCTCGCCGACCCCGGCCCCCCGCCCCTCACCCGCCCACCCTCCGGTACGGGCCGGCTCGACCGGGCCCGGGCCCGGCTCGCCGCCCGGCTCCTGGCCGCCGCCGGGCCGGACGGCCTGCTGCGGGCGCCCTGCGACAGCCGGATGCTGGAGTCCGCCCTGGCCCTGCGGCTGCTGACGGTGACGGACGTGGACCCGGACGCGCGGGAACGGCTCGTACGGAGGCTGAAGACCGGTCTGGACGAGGGCGCCCCCGATCCCGTGCAGGAGGCGGCGGCCCGCGCGGCCCTCGGCGAGTACGCGGACGGGCGGGGCGCGCTGGCCCAGCTGCTCGGCGGCTTCGACCACTTCACCGCCGGGCGCAAGCACCTGATGTTCCGGACGGTCCTGGCGGAGCTGGGCGCCGACGCGTTCCCCGAACTCCCCGCCCCCGGAACCGCCTTCGGGGCGCGCGGCCAGCAGCGCTGGCTGATCACGGAGATGGCCGCCCTGAAGGTCCTGCACGCCTTCGGTACGCGCTCACCCGGACGCGTCACCGAGGACGACTGGCGGACCCTGGAGCCCTGCGCGCTCCCCGGCCCTCCTCCGTACGGCAACCACCTCGCCCGGATCCTCGCCCTGCTCGCGCTGCGGCTGCGGCCCCGGTACGCGGCGGCCGTCCGGGCGCGGGCGGGCGAGCTGCGGAACGCGCTGCGCGGGGACGGCGGCCTGCCGTTCCTCACGGGCATGGACGTCTTCGCGACGGCGACCGGCGGCCTCGCCCTGGCCGGCGCGGGAGCGCCCGCCCCCGCCCTGCGGACGTTCGCGGACGCCTTGACGGCTCGTCAGAATTGTGATGGCGGCTGGGGTTTCGAGCGGGGCGTCGATCAGAGCGACGTGGACGACACGGCGTACTGCGTGGAGTTCCTGCGGACCGCGGCCCCGGAGCGGTGCGGGGCCGGGGTGGCGGCCGGCGAGCGGTACCTGCTCGCCCGGCAGGGCGCGGACGGCGGCTTCCCGACGTTCGAGCGCGGGACGGCCTCCGAGGTGGCGATAACGGCGGCGGCGGTGAACGCGCTGGCCCCCGAGCCCGCGCACCGCGCGGCGGTCGCGGCCGGCGTCCGGTTCGTCACGGCCCGGCAGGAGGCGGCCGGTCCGTTCGAGCGGAGCTGGAGCCTCAACGAGAGCAACGCCCTCTTCCGCACCGTCCTCGCCCACGACTCCTTCCTCGCGGTGGCGCCCGGCCACCCGGCGGCGGCCGGGGCCGCGCGGGGCCGGGCGCGGGCGGTGGCCCGGCTGCTCGCCACCCAGAACCCGGACGGCGGCTGGGGGCACGTGCCGGCGGACCCGAGCGACCCGATCAGCACGGCGTACGCGCTGATCGGCGTGGCGCGCACGCCGGGCGCGCGGACCGCGACCGCGCGGGCGGTGCGCCACCTCCTGGAGCGGCAGCGGCCGGACGGCGGCTTCACGTCGCGCCCGGACCAGGCGGGCCCCCGGCCGCTCGCCTATCACGTCCCGCTCCTGACGGACGTCTGCGTACTGCTCGGCCTGAACCACGCGCGCGCGGGGCTGGCGGCGCCCTGAGGGGATCAGGCGCAGCCGGAGAGGTCCCCGGGGTCGACGGCGTCGAGCCGGACGGCCAGCGCGTGGAGCCGTTCGCGCAGGTCGCCGAGGTCCGCGAGGTCCAGGCCGGTGGCGGCGGCGATCCGGCGCGGCACGCCGAGGGCCTTCTCCCGCAGCGCCGTCCCGGCCTCCGTGAGGCGCACGGTGACGGACCGCTCGTCCTCGGGGCTGCGCCGCCGCTCGACGTACCCGGCCGCTTCGAGCCGCTTGAGCAGCGGCGACAGGGTCCCGGAGTCGAGCCGCACCCGCTCCCCGATCCCCTTCACGGACAGCTCGCGGTGCTCCCAGAGCACGAGCATCACGAGGTACTGGGGGTAGGTGAGCCCGAGCTCCCTGAGGGCCTCGCGGTAGACGCCGTTGAAGGCGCGGGTCGCCGCGTGCAGCGAGAAGCAGATCTGCCGGTCGAGGCGGAGGAAGTCCCCGTCCGGGAGACCGTCGGGAAGGCCCGCGGAGGGACCGGTGGGGCCGTCGGGAAGGCCCGCGGAAGGACCGGCGGGGCCGTCGGGGAGGGTGTCGGGCGTCTCCATGCCTCCAGGATACGCGAGAACGCATCACACCCGATTGAGTTGCGCACAATTAAATAGCGCGCTACAAATGAAGGACCACCGCATCCCAGGACAGCGATCAGGACGGAAGAGGAACCCATGGACGCGATCTACACCGCCGTCGCCACCGCCAACGGCCGCGAGGGCCGCGCCGTCAGCTCCGACGGCCACATCGACCTCCCCCTCGCCCACCCGCAGGCCCTCGGCGGCAACGGACAGGGCACCAACCCCGAGCAGCTCTTCGCCGCGGGCTACGCGGCCTGCTTCGCCAGCGCCATGGGCGTGGTGGCCCGCCAGGAGAAGATCGACATCACGGACGCCTCCGTCACCGCCGAGGTCTCCATCGGCAAGGACCCCGCCGACGGCGGCTTCGGCCTCGCGGTCGTCATGCGCGCCGAGTTCCCGGAGCACCTCCAGGGCGAGGCGGGCCTGGCGCTCCTGAAGAAGACCCACGCCTTCTGCCCGTACTCCAAGGCCACCCGCGGCAACATCGAGGTCGAGCTCGTCGTCGAGTAGCCGCGCCCCCGCCTTCGCGCGGGAGACGTGTGAAGGTCCCGGTGCCGCCCGCGCGCACCGGGACCTTCGCACGAACGGCACGGGGGGTTCGTCCGCCGTACGGCGGGCAGCCATGGGACGGCCGCCGGGCGGTGGCCCGCGGACGCTGTCCTTGGGGCGCCCGCCGGGCAGGAGCCCGGCCGCCGCACGCTCCGCCCGTGCCCGCCCCCACCCCGGAGGAGAACTCCCCATGGCCGACCTCGACCGCCGCCGGTTCCTTCAGCTGACCGGCGGCGCCGCCGCGTTCACGCTGCTCTCGGAGAGCATCGCCCGCGCCGCCGCGATACCGGCACAGGGTTCCACCGGCACCCTCCAGGACGTCGAGCACATCGTCGTCCTGATGCAGGAGAACCGTTCCTTCGACCACTACTTCGGCGCGATGAAGGGCGTACGGGGCTTCGGCGACCCCCGGCCGGTGACCCTGCCCAGCGGCAAGTCCGTCTGGAACCAGTCCGACGGCTCCAAGGTGACGCTGCCCTTCCGGCCGGAGAGCGCCCGCCTCGGCATGGAGTTCCTCCAGGGCCTCAACCACGACTGGGCGGGCGGCCAGAAGGCCTTCGCGAAGGGCCGGTACGACCAGTGGATCCCGGCCAAGACCAAGGCCACGATGGCGCACCTCACCCGTGAGGACATCCCGTTCCACTACGCGCTCGCCGACGCGTTCACGGTCTGCGACGCGTACCACTGCTCGTTCATCGGCTCCACCGACCCGAACCGCTACTACCTGTGGAGCGGCCACACCGGGAACGACGGCACGGGTGGCGGCCCGGTCCTCAACAACGCCGAGGCGGGCTACGGCTGGAAGACGTACCCCGAGCGCCTGGAGGCGGCCGGGGTCTCCTGGCGGGTCTACCAGGACGTCGGCGACGGCCTGGACGCGGCGGGCTCCTGGGGCTGGATCAACGACGCGTACCGGGGCAACTACGGCGACAACTCGCTCCTCTACTTCAACAGCTACCGGAGCGCCCAGCCCGGGAACCCGCTGTACGACAAGGCCCGCACGGGCACGAACGCCAAGGCCGGCGAGGGCCTCTTCGACCGGCTGCGCGCCGACGTGCAGGGCGGCCGGCTGCCGAAGGTCTCCTGGATCGCGGCCCCGGAGGCCTTCTCGGAGCACTCCAACTGGCCCGCCAACTACGGCGCCTGGTACATCGCGCAGGTCCTGGACGCGCTGACCTCGAACCCGGACGTGTGGGCCCGTACGGCCCTGTTCATCACGTACGACGAGAACGACGGCTTCTTCGACCACGTGGTCCCGCCGTACGTCCCGGCCTCGGCGGCGCAGGGACTCTCCACCGTCGCGACCTCCCTGGACCACTTCCCCGGGAAGACGGGCTACGTCGCCGGCCCCTACGGCCTCGGCCCGCGCGTCCCGATGATCGTCGTCTCGCCCTGGTCGAAGGGCGGTTACAGCTGCTCGGAGACCTTCGACCACACCTCGGTCATCCGCTTCATGGAGGCGCGCTTCGGCGTCCGGGAGCCGCAGATCTCCCCCTGGCGGCGGGCCGTCTGCGGCGATCTGACCTCGGCCTTCGACTTCACGCGCGCGGACGCCCGGCCGGCCGCGCTGCCGCCGACCGCCGGCTACTACCCGCCGGACCGCAGCCGCCACCCCGACTTCCCGGCCACCGCGCCCGCGTCGGGCACGATGCCCCGCCAGGAGCGGGGCGCGAAGCCGACCCGCCCGCTGAAGTACGCGCCGTACGTGGACGGCGCCGCCGACACGGCGGCCGGTACCTACCGCCTGACCTTCGGCGCGGGCCCCGGCGCGGGCGCCCAGTTCTACGTCACCTCGGCCAACCGCACGGACGCGCCCTGGACGTACACGGCAGAGGCGGGCAAGTCGATCGCGGACACCTGGAACACCACGTACTCGGCCGGCGTCACCGACCTCACGGTCCACGGCCCCAACGGCTTCCTGCGCCGCTTCCGCTCCCCCGGCAGGACGCCCGTCCCGGAGGTCGCCGCCCGCCACAACGCCGGCACGGGCCACCTGGACCTGACCTTCACCAACGCGGGCGCGACCACGACGGTGACGGTGACCAACTCCTACGGAGGCTCCCCGAAGACCCTGACGGTCGCCAAGGGCGCCACGGTCACCCACACCGTCCCCCTGACCGCCGGCCACCGCTGGTACGACGTGACGATCACGGCGGCATCGGCCCCGGACCACCTCCGCCGCCTCGCGGGCCACGTGGAGACGGGCGCCCCGGACGTCTCGGACCCGGGGATCCTGACGTACTGAGCCCGACCTGGCCGGTGCCCGTTCCGGTGCCCGGGGGCGCCGGGACGGGCACCGGTCCACGGCCCGCCCGTCACCCGGTCCGGTCGCCGCTCCGCGGCAGGCGCTTCAGCGCGAGGTACAGGAGTGCGGCCGTGTACGCGCACAGCACGGTGATCCCGGCCCACCACGGGAGCGGGTGAGCGGCGTGCCGTCCGCGGGCCCGGTCCGGTGCCCGGCGACGGCGAACCGCGCCGAGACCACGAGCACGACGAGCAGGGCAGGGATCAGGCCGCCCAGGGTGCTTTCCACCGGGCGCGCGCCGTCCTCGGCGCCTTTCGGGCCGATGTCGCCGGCGCCGGTGATCGCACCATTCTTCTCCACCGCCCCGGACGCCAGGTGGTCCTTCTCCCAGTCCGTACGGTTCCGCTCGCCGACCCCGTCGTCGCTCCAGCCCCCGGCGGCGGCGCCCCGGAGGGCGATCCTGTCGAAGGTGCCGCCGGCCTGCGTCCAGCGCACCTGTTCCGTGGCGCCGCCCAGGCCGGTCCGCCGCAGCGTCAGGTCCCCCGGGGAGGCGGCGAACAGCCCCACCCGCACGGTCCCGGGCAGCCCCGGCAGGCGTACGGCACCGACCTCCGTCCACGTCGTGCCGTCGGCGGACTCGTGGCCGGTGACGGTGTCGCCCGACCGGGTCAGCCGCAGCCAGCGCGGCGCCCCCTCCGCGACTCCCCCGCCGCTGCCGGCGATGTCGTGGCGGTAGTCGTACTGCATCCGTACGCCGTGGCCGCCGGTGACCATCAGCGCCGCGTAGGAGGAGCCCGGGCGGACGCCGTCCTTGACGATGATCCCGGCCTTCGCCCACGGCACCAGGCCAGGGACGATCCGGTCGTGGTGCGGCGGCGGATAGGTGATCGTGCCCGTCATGGACGTCAGCCGGACCGTGATGCTGCCCTCGGGGCCCATCTCGCGGTTCAGGAAGGAGAACCGGTCGTTGACGAGGGAGCCGTCCGGCCCGGTCGGCTCGGCCGGGCAGGGGTCGTCGCAGGAGGCGTGGTTGCCGTACGCCTGGAGCAGTCCCAGCGCGACGACGGCCAGGGCGGCGACCGCCATCGCGACCAGCCTGTCCACGCGCCGGAACCCGGTCCACTCCCGCCGGAGCCGTTCTGTGGTCGAAGTCGTCGGAGTCGTCGAAGTCATGGACCCGGTCTACGGATCCGGCCGTAACACCGTCCGAACCGCCGCTGTCACCCCGCTGTCAGGTCCGGCCGGGCATGCTGGGTCCGGCCGGACGCGAAGGGGTGGGGACCATGGGCAGAGTGCGGGGCGGAACCGTCCGCCGACGATTCACGCTCCTGTACGCCAGCGGGTACCTCGCGTCCGGGACCGTGCTGCTCGCCCTGGCCTACCTGCTCTCCGGGACCCGGGTGACCGCGCTCGCGCCCGAGCGGCTTCCCGGGCGGGTCCCGCCGGGCGGTTCCGAACCCGGCTCCGACCTCGCCGCCGCCGAGCAGCGGATCCGGGACCTGGGGAGCCGGCTCGCGGACGCGCAGCAGAACCGCCGGCTGCTCGTCGGCTTCCTGATCGCACTGGCCGTGACGGCGGTCGTCTCGCTCCTGCTCGGCCGGCTCCTCGCCGACCGGGTCCTGCGCCCGCTGCGACTGATCACGGCGGCGACACGGCGGATCTCCGCGGAGAACCTGCACGAACGGCTCGCCGTCTCCGGCCCCGCGGACGAGGTCAAGCAGCTCGCCGACACGGTCGACGGCCTTCTGGAACGCCTCGCCGACACGGTGACCGTCACCATCGGACGGCTGCGCCGCAAGCTGGGCGGCCCGCCGGTCATCACGACGACGACCGGGGTGGGCTACCGGATCGCCGACGCCCCGAACGCCTGAACGGTGAGGTGCCGTCAAGAAAGCGGATGTTCGGCACGATGTGCGGCGTGTCACACGAGGGAGTCGCGGGACCGCCGTGGGACCCTCGTCCTGGATTCGACCCTGTGTTCCGCCGAGAACCCCGGACCGAGACGGTTCGCGCCCGGCGAGGCGGACCGCAGGCACCCGAACCGCCCCGCGCGAGAACACCCCCGTATGGGCGTTTCCGCAGCTCAGAACGTTTTTCTTTGGTGGGGCGGGTGGGACTCGAACCCACGGCCGACGGATTATGAGTCCGCTGCTCTAACCGGCTGAGCTACCGCCCCGTTCGGTGAGGCGCGTACATGTGTGCGCGCCGTCTGCCGCAGCATAGCCGCTCATACGATCTCCTGCTCCGGAAGATCGGCTCTGCTCGACCATGAGGACTCCGCCGTGCCCCGTGCGGTTCCCCCGGACGCGAAAAAGGACCCCGAAGGGTCCTCTTCCGTTCCGCTCCCCCGGCTGGACTCGAACCAGCAACCCTCCGGTTAACAGCCGAATGCTCTGCCAATTGAGCTACAGGGGATCGCGCTCCCCCGACTGGACTCGAACCAGTAACCTGCCGGTTAACAGCCGGCTGCTCTGCCAATTGAGCTACAGGGGATTGCTGCGTTGCACCGAACGGATCCACCTCGGACCTTCCCGGGCGGCGCGCGTTCGCTGCGACACATACATTAGCGCAAGCAGGGGGGTGCTCCGCCAATCGGTATCGCCGTGGCACCGCCGTGGGCACCAGCGATGCATCAAGCAAGCTCTCCAGGGAAGGTGGTGGCCATGCGATACAAGCTGACGTTCATCGTGGGACTCGCCCTCGGTTACGTGATCGGCACGCGGGCCGGACGCGAGCAGTACGAGAAGTTGAAGAAGTCCGCCAAGGACTTCACCGACAACCCGGCCGTGCGCAACGCCGCCGAGTCCGCCGCCCAGACCGGGCGGCAGGTCGCCGGCAAGGCCGCGCACGTCGTGGGCGACAAGGTGGGCGACCACCTGCCGCCCGCCGTGGCCGACAAGGTCCACGCGCTGCGCGAGCGCGGCCAGAGCAACGGAAAGGTCGAGAGCAAGGAGTGGGGCACCAGCAACACCTGAGGCCCCGCGTGCGGCAGAATCTCTGTCATGGGGATAGTCGCCGGACTGGACAGCTCTGCTGAGTTCACACGCATCGTCGTCTGCGACACCGACACCGGTGCCGTACTGCGCCAGGGGTACGCCCCGCATCCCGGCGAGCCGAAGGCGGTGGACGTCGATCCGCAGACCTGGCTGCTCTCGCTCGGGGAGGCCGCCACCGGCGGCCTCCTGGAGGGCGTGGAGGCCATCGGGGTCTCCGCGCAGCAGCACGGGCTCGTGCCGCTCGACGCGCAGGGCGGCCTCGTGCGGCCCGCGCTCGTGCGCAACGACAAACGGGCGCAGGTCGCCGCCGCCGATCTGATCGACTCCCTCGGCGGCCGGCAGGCCTGGGCCGAGGCCGTCGGCAGCGTGCCCGCCGCCGGGCAGCCGGTCGCCAAGCTGCGCTGGCTGGCCCGCACCGAGCCCGAGCAGGCCCGGCGCACCGCGCTCGTCCTCCAGCCGCACGACTGGCTGGTCTGGCAGCTCCTCGGCCGTCCCGCGCGCCGCACCACCGACCGGGGCGCCGCCTCCGCCACCGGCTACTGGTCGGCCCGCACCGGCGCGTACCGCCCCGACCTGGTCGAGCTCGCGCTCGGGCACCGGGCCGCGCTGCCCGAGGTCCTCGGGCCCTCCGACGCCGCCGGCACCACCCCCGAGGGGCTGCTGATCTCGGCCGGCACCGGCGAGACGATGGCCGCCGCGCTCGGCCTCGGGCTCGGCCCCGGCGACGTGGTGGTCTCGCTCGGCGCCTCCGGTTCCGTGATGGCCGTGCACCACGAGGCCCTCTCCGACCCCGGCGGCATGATCACCTCCTTCGCCGACGCCACCGGCATGCACCTGCCGGTCGTCTCCACCTCCAACGCGGTGCGGGCGCTGCGCGGCACCGCCGAGATGCTGGGCCTCGACTCCCTCGACGAGCTCTCCGCGCTGGCCCTGAAGTCCACGCCGGGCGCCTCCGGGCTCGTCCTGCTGCCCTATCTGGAGGGCGAGCGGACCCCGAACCTGCCGCACGCGGCGGGCACGCTCAGCGGGCTGCGGCGCGAGTCGATGAAGCCCGAGCACCTGGCGCGGGCGGCGTTCGAGGGGATGCTCTGCGCGCTCGCCGACGCCCTGGACGTGCTGCGCGGGCGGGGCGTGGAGGTGCGGCGGGTCTTCCTGCTCGGCGCCGCCGCCGCGCTGCACGCGGTGCAGGCGCTGTCGCCGGCGGTCTTCGGCGCGCAGGTCGTCGTCCCCCAGCCGGCCGACTACGCGGCGCTCGGCGCGGCCCGGCAGGCCGCCTGGGCCCTCGGGGTCGCGCGGGGCACCCTCTCGCCCTCCGCTCCCCCGGCCTGGCAGGGCGCCGCCACGCAGGTCCTGGAGCCCGGGGACGAGCTGGCGGCGGGACAGGCCGTGCGGCAGCAGTACACGGCGACGCGGGAGCAGATCCACCCGGGCGCGTTCGCCGGGTGACCGCCGGCCCGGGGGCGGCCGGCTCCCGGGCCTCGGACGGGTGACCGCCGCCGGTCCGGGGCGGTGCGCGGGATCCGGGGCCCGCTCGGGAAAGGTCCCGCGGAAGTCCCTTCGTAAAGACTTCCCCAGGCTTTCCACCGCCCCGGAAACCGGTCGTAACGGCCCGGGGCGGCGGGCGATAGTAAGTCCCGTGCTCATAAGACTTCTCCGGACCCATCTGCGCCCGCATCGAAAACCCATCGCGCTGCTCGTGCTGCTCCAGTTCCTCCAGACCTGCGCGAGCCTCTACCTGCCGACCCTGAATGCCGACATCATCGACAACGGTGTCGTGCACGGGGACACCGGCTACATCCTCCGCTTCGGCGCCCTGATGGTCGGCGTCTCCGTCGTCCAGATCGTCTGCAACGTCGGGGCCGTGTACTACGGCGCGCGGACCGCGTCCGCCCTCGGCCGGGACGTGCGCGGCGCCGTCTTCGACCGGGTGCAGTCCTTCTCCGCCCGGGAACTCGGGCACTTCGGCGCGCCCTCGCTGATCACCCGCACGACCAACGACGTGCAGCAGGTCCAGACGCTGGTCCTGATGGCGTTCACCCTGATGGTCTCCGCACCCATCATGTGCGTCGGCGGCATCGTGATGGCGCTCGGCCAGGACGTGCCGCTGTCGGGCGTGCTGCTCGCGGTGGTGCCGGTGCTCGGCGTCTCCGTGTCGCTGATCGTGCGGCGGATGCGGCCTCTCTTCCGGACCATGCAGACGCGCCTCGACACGGTGAACCGGGTGCTGCGCGAGCAGATCACCGGCAACCGCGTCATCCGGGCCTTCGTGAAGGACGGGTACGAGGAGGAGCGCTTCCGGGGGGCCAACGCCGAGCTGACCGACGTGTCGATGGCGACGGGCCGGCTGATGGCGCTGATGTTCCCGACGGTGATGACGGTCGTGAACGTGTCCAGCGTGGCCGTGGTCTGGTTCGGCGCGCACCGCATCGACGGCGGCGGGATGGAGATCGGCGCGCTGACCGCCTTCCTCGCCTATCTGATGCAGATCGTGATGGCCGTCATGATGGCCACCTTCATGTTCATGATGGTGCCGCGCGCCGAGGTCTGCGCCGAGCGCATCGAGGAGGTCCTCGCGACCGACTCCAGCGTGGTGCCGCCGACCGAGCCGGTGACGGCGCTCGACCGGCGCGGGCACCTGGAGGTCAGGGGCGCGGAGTTCCGCTACCCGGGCGCGGAGGAGCCGGTCCTCAAGGACGTCGGGCTCGTCGCCCGGCCCGGCGAGACCACCGCGATCATCGGTTCGACGGGCAGCGGCAAGTCGACCCTGCTCGGGCTCGTGCCCCGGCTCTTCGACACGACCGGCGGCGAGGTCCTCGTGGACGGCGTGGACGTCCGCGTCCTGGACCCCACCCTCATGGCCAGGACCGTCGGGCTCGTGCCCCAGAAGCCGTACCTCTTCTCGGGGACGGTGGCGACGAACCTGCGGTACGGGAAGCCCGACGCGACCGACGAGGAGCTGTGGCACGCCCTGGAGGTCGCCCAGGCCGCCGACTTCGTACGGAACCTGGAGAACGGTCTGAACGCGCCGATCGCGCAGGGCGGCACCAACGTCTCCGGCGGGCAGCGGCAGCGGCTCGCCATCGCGCGGACGCTCGTGCAGCGGCCGGAGATCTACCTGTTCGACGACTCGTTCTCCGCGCTCGACTACGAGACGGACGCGCTGCTGCGGGCCGCGCTCGCCGAGGAGACGGCGGACTCGACCGTGGTGATCGTCGCCCAGCGGGTGTCGACCATCCGGGACGCCGACCGGATCGTGGTCCTGGACGAGGGCCGGGTGGTGGGCACCGGACGGCACCACGAGCTGATGGCGGACAACGAGACGTACCGGGAGATCGTGCTCTCCCAGCTGACCGAGGCGGAGGCAGCCTGATGGCCGGTCCTGGCGGACGCATGATGGCCGGTGGCGGCCCCGACCAGCGGTCGATGGACTTCAAGGGCTCGGGCAGGCGGCTGCTGAGGCAGCTCGCGCCGGAGCGCGGCGCGCTCTGGGTGATGCTGGTCGCCGGCGTGCTCTCGGTGGCGGCCTCGGTGGTCGGGCCGAAGATCCTGGGCCGGGCGACGGACCTGATCTTCGCGGGGGTGATCGGACGGCAGACGGACGCGGGCGCCACCAAGGCGGAGACGCTGGAGCGGCTGCGCGCCGGCGGGCAGGACGGCATGGCGGACATGCTGTCCGGCGTCGACTTCGTCCCGGGGCGGGGCATCGACTTCTCCGCCGTGGGCGAGGTGCTGCTCCTGGTCCTCGCGGTGTACGTGGCGGCGGGCCTGCTGATGCTGGTCTCCACCCGGCTCTCGATCAAGGTGATCAACCGGACGGTCTACCGGATGCGGGAGGACGTCCAGACGAAGCTGGCACGGCTGCCGCTGTCGTACTTCGACAAGGCCAAGCGCGGCGAGGTGCTGTCCCGGGCGACCAACGACATCGACAACATCTCGCAGACGCTCCAGCAGTCGATGGGGCAGCTCATCAACTCGCTCCTGACGATCGTCGGCGTGCTCGTGATGATGTTCTGGATCTCGCCGCTGCTCGCCCTGGTGGCGCTGGTGACGGTGCCGGTGTCTGTGTTCGTGGCGGCGCGGATCGGCAAGCGCTCGCAGCCGCACTTCGTGCAGCAGTGGAAGTCCACGGGCACGCTCAACGCGCACATCGAGGAGATGTACACCGGGCACGCCCTGGTGAAGGTCTTCGGGCGGCAGGAGGAGTCCGCGCGGGACTTCCGCGAGCAGAACGAGGCGCTGTACGAGGCCGGGTTCAAGGCGCAGTTCAACTCCGGCGTGATGCAGCCGGTGATGTTCTTCATCTCGAACATCAACTACGTCCTGGTGGCCGTGGTCGGCGGTCTGCGGGTGGCGAGCGGCACGCTCTCCATCGGTGACGTGCAGGCGTTCATCCAGTACTCGCGCCAGTTCTCGATGCCGCTGACGCAGGTCGCGTCGATGGCGAACCTGGTGCAGTCGGGCGTGGCCTCGGCGGAGCGGGTCTTCGAACTGCTCGACGCGGAGGAGCAGGAGCCGGACGCCCCGACGAGTGAGAAGCCCCTCGAAGCCCGCGGCCGGGTCTCCCTGGAGCACGTCTCCTTCCGCTACGAGGAGGACAAGCCGCTCATCGAGGACCTGTCGCTGACGGTGGAGCCGGGGCAGACGGTCGCGATCGTCGGTCCGACGGGCGCGGGCAAGACGACCCTGGTGAACCTGCTGATGCGGTTCTACGAGGTGACGGGCGGCCGGATCGCCCTGGACGGGGTGGACGTCGCGAAGATGTCGCGCGAGCGGCTGCGGAGCGGGATCGGGATGGTCCTCCAGGACACCTGGCTCTTCGGCGGGACGATCGCGGACAACATCGCGTACGGCGCGACGCGCCCGGTGACCCGGGAGGAGGTCGAGGAGGCGGCGCGGGCCGCGCACGCCGACCGCTTCGTCCGGACCCTGCCCGACGGGTACGACACGGTCCTGGACGACGAGGGCTCGGGGGTGAGCGCGGGCGAGAAGCAGCTGATCACCATCGCGCGCGCGTTCCTCTCCGACCCGGTGATCCTCGTCCTGGACGAGGCCACCAGCTCGGTCGACACCCGCACCGAGGTCCTCATCCAGAAGGCGATGGCCCGCCTCGCCCACGGCCGCACCTCGTTCGTGATCGCCCACCGCCTCTCCACGATCCGGGACGCGGACGTGATCCTGGTGATGGAGAACGGCTCGATCGTGGAACAGGGCACGCACGAGGAACTGCTGTCCTCGGGCGGCGCCTACTCCCGCCTGTACGCGGCGCAGTTCGCGCAGGCGGTGGCGGAGGTGGACTGACGGCGGGCCGGCCCGTACCGCTCCACGGGTGGTACGGGCCGGGGGCCGGTCTCAGTCGAGGTAGCCGCGCAGCTGGTCCGCGTAGGCGTGGTCGCGGAGTTTGTTGAGGGTCTTGGACTCGATCTGGCGGATGCGTTCGCGGGTGACGCCGAAGAGCCGGCCGATCTCCTCCAGGGTGCGGGGGCGGCCGTCGTCGAGGCCGTAGCGGAGCTGGACGACCTTGCGTTCGCGTTCGTTGAGGGTGGAGAGGACGTCCTCCAGGTGGCGGCGGAGGAGCAGGAAGGCGGCGGACTCGACCGGGGAGGCGGCGTCGCCGTCCTCGATGAGGTCGCCGAGGGCGACGTCCTCCTCCTCGCCGACGGGAGTGTGCAGGGAGACCGGCTCCTGGGCGAGGCGGAGCACCTCCCCGATGCGCTCGGGGGGCAGGTCCAGCTGGGCGGCGACCTCTTCGGCGGTGGGTTCGTAGCCGCGTTCCTGGAGCATGCGGCGCTGGACGCGGACGACCCGGTTGATGAGTTCCACGACGTGGACGGGGACGCGGATGGTGCGGGCCTGGTCGGCGAGGGCCCGGGACATGGCCTGGCGGATCCACCAGGTGGCGTACGTGGAGAACTTGAAGCCGCGCGCGTAGTCGAACTTCTCGACGGCCCGGATGAGGCCGAGGTTGCCCTCCTGGACGAGGTCGAGCATGGTCAGGCCCCGGCCCACGTACCGCTTGGCGACGGAGACGACGAGGCGGAGGTTGGCCTCGACGAGCCTGCGCTTCGCGATCCGGCCGAGGACGACGAGCTGGTCCAGTTCGCCCGCCAGGCGGGTGTCCAGGTCCGGGGTGCCGGCGAGCTTCTCCTCGGCGAAGAGGCCGGCCTCGACGCGGCGGGCCAGTTCGACCTCCTCCTCGGCGCTGAGGAGCGGGATGCGGCCGATCTCGCGCAGGTACTGCCGGAAGAGGTCGGAGGAGGGAGCGTTGCCGCCGGGGTCCGGGCGGCGGCGCGGGGCCGGGACGGCGGGCTCCTCCGTCATCTCCTCCGCGGGCTCCTCCGTCATCTCCTCCCTCACCTCGCCGGACTCTGCCCGGTCCTGCTGGTCCTGCTGGTCCTGCGGCACGGTCTGGGTCTGCACGGCGGGCGACCTCCAGGAGGAGCGGAACGGCACCGTCGTCCAGTGTGGGGTACGACACATCGCCGCCACGAGGGGCGTGCGGTGACTTTTTGAGTCCGCCGGGTGACCGTGCGTCAGAGCGCGGCGGCGCCGTTGTTCCGCAGGGACTGCCCGTACTGGGTGAGCACCCACAGTTCGTTCTGCACGGCGGCCACCTTCTCCGGGTCGCCGTTCGGGCCGAGGCGGGCCAGGGTGCCCTGGACGTCGCGGATGCGGCGGTCGACGGCGCGGAGCCGGACGGTGACGAGCTGGTCGCCCGCGTAGGCCTCGTCGACGGTCTTGGCGAAGATCGTCTCGACGGCGAGTTCGGTGACGAGGGCGCGGACGGTGTCGTCGGGGGCGGCCGCGCGGACCGCGTCGAGGTAGTCGGCGGGCGCGCCGGTGGCGCCGCCCGCGTCCTGGACGCACTGGCGGACCGCCGCGTAGGGCGGGGCGGTGAACTCGTCGATGCCGTAGGCGTCGAAGGCCGGGGAGACCAGTTCGGGCCGCTGGAGGGCGAGTTTGAGGAGTTCGCGCTCGGTGCGGTGGGCGGGGCTGCGCAGGTTGAGCGCGGGGCCCGGCGGTGCCGCGGGTGCCTGGATCTGCGGCATCTCGCGGCGCGGCCGGTCGTCCGTGCGGCCCCGGCCGCCGCGGTCGCGCTGCCACTGGGCGACCCGGCTGACCCGCTGCACGACGAACCGCTCGTCCATGATCCCGAGCATGCCGGCGAGCTGGACGGCGACGCCGTGCCGTACGGCCAGGTTCTTGAGCTTGGCGACGATCGGGGCGGCCTCGTCCAGGGCGGCGGCCCGGCCCGCCGGGGTCTCCAGGTCGTAGCGCCGCACGATCTGGCGGAGGGCGAACTCGAAGAGCGGGGTGCGGGGTTCGACCAGGTCGGCGACGGCCTCGTCGCCCTTGGCGAGCCGCAGGTCGCAGGGGTCCATGCCCTCGGGGGCGACCGCGATGTACGTCTCGGCGGCGAACTTCTGGTCGTCCTCGAAGGCGCGCAGGGCCGCCTTCTGGCCGGCGGCGTCGCCGTCGAAGGTGAAGATGACGCGGGCCGAGCCGTTGTCCATGAGGAGGCGGCGGAGGATCTTGACGTGGTCGCCGCCGAAGGCGGTGCCGCAGGTGGCGATGGCGGTGGTGACCCCGGCGAGGTGGCAGGCCATGACGTCGGTGTAGCCCTCGACGACGACGGCCCGGCTGCTCTTGGCGATGTCCTTCTTGGCGAGGTCGATGCCGTAGAGGACCTGGGACTTCTTATAGACCGGGGTCTCGGGGGTGTTGAGGTACTTGGGGCCGTTGTCGTCGTCGCGGAGCTTGCGCGCGCCGAAGCCGACGATCTCGCCGCCGACGTCCCTGATCGGCCACATGAGCCGGCCGCGGAAGCGGTCGATGGGGCCGCGGCGGCCGTCCTGGGAGAGTCCGGAGAGGATCAGCTCCTTGTCGGAGAAGCCCTTGCCGCGCAGGAAGCGGGTGAGGTGGTCCCAGCCGGCCGGGGAGTAGCCGACGCCGAAGTGCTCGGCGGCGGCCTGGTCGAAGCCGCGCTCGGCGAGGAACTTCCGGCCGATCTCGGCCTCGGCGGAGCCCAGCTGGTCGGCGTAGAAACGGGCGGCGGCCTGGTGGGCCTCGATCAGCCGGATGCGCTCCCCGCGCTGGTGGCCGGGGTTGTAGCCGCCCTCCTCGTACCGCAGCGTGATGCCCGCCTTGGCGGCGAGGCGCTCGACCGTCTCCGAGAAGGAGAGGTGGTCGATCTTCATCACGAAGGCGATGGTGTCGCCGCCCTCCTGGCAGCCGAAGCAGTGGAAGAGTCCCTTGCTCGGGCTGACCTGGAAGGAGGGCGACTTCTCGTCGTGGAAGGGGCAGAGCCCCTTGAGGTTCCCGCCGCCCGCGTTGCGCAGCTGGAGGTACTCGGACACGACGGCGTCGATCGGGACCGCGTCCCGGACCGCCTTCACGTCGTCATCGTTGATCCTGCCTGCCACGCGTGAAGTCTACGTGCGGGCGGAGGTGATCAGATCAGGCTCTCCAGGGAGACGGAGGGGTCGGCGAGGGCGTCGGTGTCCACGGCCGCGCGGGAACGGATGAGCCGCTGGATCGGCTCTGTGACGTCCCACACGTTCACGTTCATCCCGGCGAGGACGCGCCCGTCCTTGAGCCAGAAGGCGATGAACTCGCGCTTGCCGGTGTCGCCGCGGACCACGACCTGGTCGTACGAGCCGGGGGGCGCCCAGCCCGAGTACTCCATGCCCAGGTCGTACTGGTCGGTGAAGAAGTACGGCACCCGGTCGTACGAGACGTGCCTGCCGAGCATGGCGCGGGCGGCGGCGGGGCCGCCGTTGAGGGCGTTGGCCCAGTGCTCGACGCGGAGCCGGGTGTGGAGGAGCGGGTGGTGGGCGGCGGCCACGTCGCCGGCGGCGAAGACGTCCGGGTCGGAGGTGCGCAGGGACTCGTCGACGGCGATGCCGCCGCCGTCGGCCCGGTCGACGAGGGCGAGCCCGGAGTTCTCGGCGAGGGCGGTGCGGGGGGCGGCGCCGATCGCGGCGAGGACGGCGTGCGCCGGGTGCTCCTCGCCGTCGTCGGTGCGGACGGCGAGGACCAGGCCGTCCTGGCCGACGATCTCGGTGAGCCGGGCGCCGAAGTGGAAGCGGACGCCGTGGTCGCTGTGGAGGTCGGCGAAGAGCTGGCCGAGCTCGGGGCCGAGGACCCGGTGGAGCGGGGTGGGGTCGGCCTCGACGACGGTGACCTCGGCGCCGTAGCCGCGGGCGGCGGCGGCGACCTCCAGGCCGATCCAGCCGCCGCCGGCGATCACCAGGTGCCCGTTGTCCCGGCCGAGGCCGGCGAGGACCTGGCGGAGCCGGTCGGCGTGGGCGAGCCGGCGCAGGTGGTGGACGCCGGTGAGGTCGGTGCCGGGGACGTCGAGGCGGCGCGGCTCGGAGCCGGTGGCCAGGAGCAGCTTGTCGTAGCGGATGACGGTGCCGTCGCCGAGGCGGACCGTGCGGGCCTCGCGGTCGATCGCGGTGACGGGCTGCCCGAGGTGCAGTTCGACGTCGTTCGCCGCGTACCAGGCGGGCTCGTGGACGAGGGTGCTGTCGCGCTCCTTGTCCCCGGTGAGGTAGCCCTTGGAGAGGGGTGGGCGCTCGTAGGGGTGGTCGCGTTCGTCCCCGATGAGGATCACCCGGCCGTTGAACCCCTCGGCGCGCAGGGTCTCCGCCGCCTTGGCCCCTGCCAGGCCCCCGCCGACGATGACAAAGGTCTGATCTGCGTCGACCACGTCGTTTCCTCCTCGTTGCGACCGGTTCCAACCTACGCCCCCGGACGCTCGTCCGGCCGTACCGCCCCGGGGCCGCATGCGAGCGTCCCGCACGGAGGGGGGCGGCGGAAGAGGGCCCGGGGGCGGGGGTCCCAGGGCGTGTGTCGAAAGTGGCGTCGTCTGCCCGAAGGGCAGGCCCGGCGGTGTCCGGTGCGTGCGATCGCAAGGCGGAGGGTCGCCCCGATACTGGTTGTATCGGGGCGATCCCGACAACGCGGCGAGCGTGCGTGCCGGGCGCCGCTGGGCAGGCGGGACTTTCGACACACGCCCTAAACCCGCGGGTGGTGGAAGCGGGCGTGGAGGGCGCGGGCGGAGGCGTCGGTGAGGGAGGCGATCTGGTCGACGACCACGCGCTTGCGGGCCCGGTCGTCGGGCGCCGCGTCGTAGGCGGCGCGGAACTGCGGTTCGAGTCCGTCGGGGGCGCGGGCGGCGAGGGCCTCGGCGAGTTCGGCGACGACGATCCGCTGGTCGGCGCGGAGGGCCTCCTGCTCGGCGCGCTGCATCACGTAGCGGACGGCGACGGCCTTGAGGACGGCGCACTCGTTGCGGGTCTCGCGGGGGACGACGAGCTCGGCGCCGTAGCGGGTGAGGCGGCCGGAGCCGTACGCCTGGCGGGTGGCGCCCTCGGCGGAGAGGCAGAAGCGGCCGATGAGCTGGCTGGTGGCGTCCTTGAGGCGGGCCTGCGCGACGGCCGAGCCGTCGTAGCCGTGCGGCCACCACTCCTGGTCGACGAGCCGGTCCAGGGCCTCGGCCAGCTCCTGCGGGTCGGTGTCCTCGGGTACGTAGCGGCCGATGGCGACCTGCCAGATGTCGGCGCGCTCGGGCTCGGCGAGGAGGAGGTTGGGGTCGATGTGCCCGGCGTGCAGGCCGTCCTCGAAGTCGTGGACCGAGTAGGCCACGTCGTCGGACCAGTCCATGACCTGGGCCTCGAAGCACTTGCGGTGGGCGGGGGCGCCCCGCCGGATCCACTCGAAGACGGGCAGGTCGTCCTCGTACACGCCGAACTTGGGGGAGCCGGGGTCCCGGGGGTCGCCGCCGCGTTCCCAGGGGTACTTGGTGGCGGCGTCGAGGGCGGCGCGGGTGAGGTTGAGGCCGACGCTGACGAGTTCGCCGTCGGCGTCCTTGACGAAGCGCTTGGGCTCGATGCGGGTGAGGAGGCGGAGGGACTGGGCGTTGCCCTCGAAGCCGCCGCAGTCCTTGGCGACGTCGTTGAGGGCCTGTTCGCCGTTGTGCCCGAAGGGCGGGTGGCCCATGTCGTGGGAGAGGCAGGCGGCTTCGACGAGGTCGGGGTCGCAGCCGAGGGCGGCGCCGAGTTCGCGGCCGACCTGGGCGCACTCCAGGGAGTGGGTGAGCCGGGTGCGGGGGCTGGCGTCCCAGGCGTGGCTCCTGGTGCCGGGGGTGACGACCTGGGTCTTGCCGGCGAGGCGGCGGAGCGCGGCGGAGTGCAGCACGCGGGCGCGGTCGCGCTGGAAGGCGGTGCGGCCCGGCTGCTTGTCGGGCTCGGGGTCCCAGCGCTCGGTCGCGGCGGGGTCGTATCCGGGGAGGTCGGTGCTGTCCTTGGTGTCCTTGATGCCTTCCATGACCCGAAGGTAACCGGAAGGACCTGAGAAGCGCTCAGACGGCGGTGAGTTCCCGCGCGTGGACGGCGGCGGTACGGGCGGCGAGCGCGCGGTCGTGGCGGTGGAGGACCAGGCGGGCGAGGGCCGGGTGGGCGCCGAGCGGCGCGGCGGCGATCCAGGGGGCCTGGGCGGCGGCGCGGGCGGCGAAGAGACCGGGGGCGGTGAAGCAGGAGGCGACCGCGACCCGGTGGCGGCCCCGGGCGGCGAGGGCGGCGACGGCCTCGGGGACGGTGGGCGCGGCGGCGGAGGCGTAGGCGGGGACGACGGGGACGCCGAGGCGCTCGCCGAGGAGGGTGGCGATGCGGCGGGTCTCGGCGCCGGACCGGGGGTCGCGGGAGCCGGCGGCGGCGAGGACGACGCCGGTGGTGCGCCGGTCGCGCTCCTCCGGGGTCCAGCCCGCTTCGGCGAGGCGGCCGGCGAGGGCCTCGACGAGGAGGGGGTGGGCGCCGAGGGGGGCGGCGACGTGGGCCCGGAGGCCGGGTGCGGCGGCGACGGCGGCGGGCAGGTCGTGGGTGACGTGGTGTCCGGGGGCGAAGAGGAGGGGGACGAGGACCGCCTCCCGGCCCTCGGCGGCGAGGCCGGCGAGGGTCTCGTCGAGGAGGGGTGCGTTCAGCTCGATGTGGGCGAGGCGGACGTCGAGTCCGGGGCGGAGCTCGCGGACGCGGTCGAGGAGCCGGAGCAGGGTGGCGCGGGCGCGCGGGTCGCGGCTGCCGTGGCCGACGGCGACGAGGGTCGCCGGACGGCGGGGGGTGGCGGGTGCGGTGCGGTGGTGCATGGCGGGTGTACCTCCTCGTGGGGCTTCCCCTGCGGGCGGCCGTACGGACGCACCCGGCCGGATTCCTCTGGCGGGCGGCCGCGGGGCGGGGTCGCCGTGCCCGGCGTCGTCGGCGGGCGGATGCCGGGCGGGAGCGTCGGTTCCTGCGGCGGACGGGCGCCGGGCGGAGGGATTCGGACCTCCGGGGGCCGTGCCTCCGGGGGCCGTGCCTCCGGGGGTCGTGCCTCCGGGGGTCGTGCCTCCGGGGGTCGTTCCTCCGGGCCCTGGGGCTCCGGTGGCCGTACCCCCGTCCTCCGGGTCTCCGGCTCCCGGATCTCCGGTCTCCGCGTCCCCGGGTGGCGGGTGCCGTACGGACGCACCTCGCCGAGCCGGTTCCCGAGGTGCTCGGTGATCCTGATGAGCAGTTCGGCGGCGTTGTCGAACGTGCTGTCCGGCTCCGTCATGGACCGATCCTGCGGGTCCCGCGTTGCCTGCCCGTTGCGCGGGGGTCACGGCTGTTTTCCGCGACCTCACGGCCGCCGCGCGCGTCCTGTCAGGACGGTTCCGGGCGCCACGCGTACCGGACGTCCGGCTCGCGCTCCTCGTTGCGCGAGCCGTCGGTGTGCTCGGCGGCGACGAAGCCGTGCCGCTCGTAGAAGCGCCGCGCCGGGGCGTTGACCCGGAACGTCCAGAGCTCCAGGCCGGCCGGGCGGCGCCGCTTGGCCAGGTCCACGAGCCGGTCGCCGACGCCCCGGCCGCGCCACGGCGGGTCGACGTAGAGCTGGTCCAGGTCCTCGCCGTCGAGGACCATCACGGCGACGGGCACGTCCCCGACGGTCGCCACCCAGGTCTCCCGGTGGGGGACGAGCACCTCCCGGAACCAGTACCGGACCTCGTCGTCGGTGTGCGCCCGGCGCACGTCCGGGAGCGCCGCCGCGTAGGAGCGCAGCCAGACCTCGGCCGCCCCGGCGGCGTCGGAGCCGACCGCGCGGCGGACGACGAGGTCGTCGATCTTCATCGTGTTCACGGTCCGGATCGTACGGACACCGCGCTCCTCCCCTCCCCTCTTTTTTCCTTCCGAATCACGGAATATCTTTTCCACCATGAGAATGTCCCCCGCGTCGCTCCCCCGGCGCGCCGCCGCCGAGTTCATCGGCACCGCCTCCCTCGTCGCCGTCGTCGTCGGCTCCGGCATCCGCGCCGACTCCCTCAGCCAGGACACCGGTGTCCGGCTGCTCGCCAACGCCTCCGCCTCCGCGCTCGGCCTCGGGCTGCTCATCGCCCTCATCGGCCCGCTCTCCGGGGCGCACTTCAACCCCGTCGTGACGCTCTCCGAGTGGTGGTCCCGGCGCCCCGAGCGCGGAGGGCGCGAGGCCCTCGCCTACATCGGCGCCCAGCTCGCCGGGGCGGTCTCGGGCGCCCTGCTCGCCGAGGCGATGTTCGGCCGGGCGCCCGGCTCCTGGGCCACCGAGCCGCGCTCGGCCCTCCACCTGCTGCTCGGCGAGGCCGTCGCCACCGCCGGTCTCGTCCTGGTCGTGCAGGGCCTGCGCCACATCGGCCGGCCCGCCCTCGCGCCGGTCGCCGTGGCCGGCTACATCGGCGCGGCGATCTGGTTCACCTCCTCCGGCTCCTTCGCCAATCCGGCGGCCACCGTGGGCCGTTCCCTCTCCGACTCCTTCACCGGGATCGCCCCCGCCTCGGTGCCCGCCTTCGCCGCCGCGCAGCTCCTCGGGATGCTGTGCGGCCTGGTCCTGGCGGGTGTGCTCTACGGCACGGACCGGGCGTCCGGTGAACCGAACCCGGCCGAGGCGCGTCGGACGGGGTGACAGCACACACGTTCCCGTCCACGGAGGTTCCCGCATGCCGGCACGGTTCACCCGGTGGCTCCCCCGCAGCGTCCGGGCCCGCCGCAGCGCCGTCCAGGCCGTGATGGCGGGCGCCGTCCTCGCGCTCCTGCCCGCCGCCTGGATGCACACGGCCGCCGCCGGGAAGCTCCGCACCACCGCCGACGTGCCCGCCCGGGACGTCGCCGTCGTCTTCGGCGCCGGCCTGTGGAAGGGCCGCCCCACCCCGTACCTCGCGCACCGGCTCGACACCGCCGCCGAGCTGTACCGCACGGGCAAGGTGCGGGTCCTCCTCGTCACCGGCGACAACAGCCGGACCGCGTACGACGAGCCCAGCGCCATGCGCGCGTACCTCACCGGGCGCGGGGTGCCGGACGAACAGATCGTCAGCGACTACGCGGGTTTCGACACCTGGGACTCCTGCGTCCGGGCCAGGAAGGTCTTCGGCGTCGACCGGGCCGTCCTCGTCACCCAGGACTTCCACGTCAAGCGGGCCGTCGCACTGTGCGGGCGCGCGGGCGTCGACGCGTACGGGGTCGGGGTGGCCGAACCCCACGACGCCACCTGGTACTACGGCACCACCCGGGAGGTCCTCGCGGCGGGCAAGGCCGCCCTCGACGCCGGTCTGCGGCCCGATCCCCGCTTCCTCGGCCCGGAGGAGAGGGGCGTCACCGAGGCGCTGGCGTCACCCCACGGGCGGTGAACCGGGCGGACTCACCCTCCGCCGCCCGCCCGGCGGAGGGCCTGGCACCGCGCCCGTAATACGCCGCGCCGTCCCGCGTAACACTCCCGTCCCACGCTTGCGGCATGTCCGACGCCACCGCCGTCCCCACCCACTGCCCCTACTGCGCCCTCCAGTGCGGGATGTCGCTGCGTCCCACCGGCGCTCCGGAGCTGCCCGCCGAGGTGGTCGAGCGGACCGACTTCCCCGTCAACCGGGGCGCCCTGTGCGGCAAGGGCCGCACCGCCCCCTCCGTACTCTCCTCCCGGGTCCGGCTCACCGAGCCCCTGGTCCGAAGCCCTGACACGGGGGCCCTGGTGCCCGCGTCCTGGGAGGAGGCGCTCGCCGCCGTCGCCGACGGGCTGCGCCGGACCCGCGCCGACCACGGTCCCGATGCCGTGGGGGTCTTCGGCGGCGGCGGCCTCACCAACGAGAAGGCGTACTCCCTGGGCAAGTTCGCCCGGGTCGTCCTCGGCACCTCGCAGATCGACTACAACGGGCGCTTCTGCATGTCGTCGGCGGCCGCCGCGCACCAGCGGGCCTTCGGTCTCGACCGGGGCCTCCCCTTCCCCCTGGAGGACGTCCCGGGGACCGGGTGCGTGATCCTCGTCGGCTCCAACCTCGCCGAGACCATGCCGCCCGCCCTGCGCTACCTCACCGAGCTGAGGGAGAACGGCGGAAAACTGATCGTCGTCGACCCGCGCCGCACCCGCACCGCCGAGCAGGCCGACCTGCACCTGGCGCCGCGCCCCGGCACCGACCTCGCGCTCGCCCTCGGCATGCTGCACCTGGTGGTGGCCGAGGGCCGGGTGGACGAGGAGTTCGTGCGGGAGCGGACCGGCGGCTGGGAGGAGGCCCGCGCCGGGGCCATGTCCCACTGGCCCGAGCAGGTCGAGCGGATCACCGGCGTGTCCGTGCCGCTGCTGCGCGAGGCCGTCGCGATGTTCTGCGACGCGCCCACCGGCATGGTCCTCACCGCGCGCGGCCCCGAGCAGCAGTCCAAGGGCACCGACACCGTCGGCGCCTGGATCAACCTGTGCCTGGCCACCGGCCGGGCCGGACGGCCGCTGAGCGGCTACGGCTGCCTCACCGGCCAGGGCAACGGCCAGGGCGGCCGCGAGCACGGCCAGAAGGCCGACCAGCTCCCCGGCTACCGCAAGCTCGACGACCCGGCCGCACGCGCGCACGTGGCCGGGGTGTGGGGCGTCGACCCGGAGTCACTGCCGGGGCCGGGGCGGAGCGCGTACGAACTCCTGGACGCGCTCGGCGGGGACGTGCGGGCCCTGCTGCTCATGGGCTCCAACCCGGTGGTCTCCGCGCCGCGCGCCGCGCACGTCGAGGGGCGGCTGCGGTCGCTGGACTTCCTCGCCGTCGCGGACGTGGTGCTCTCCGAGACCGCCGCCCTCGCCGACGTCGTCCTGCCCGTCGCCCAGTGGGCGGAGGAGACCGGCACCATGACCAACCTGGAGGGGCGCGTCCTGCTCCGCCGCCGGGCCCTCGACCCGCCCGCCGGGGTGCGGAGCGATCTGGAGGTGCTGCACGGGCTCGCGGGGCTCCTCGGACACGGGAAGGGCTTCCCCGTCGACCCCGAGGAGGTCTTCGAGGAGCTGCGCCGCGCCTCGGCCGGCGGGCCCGCCGACTACGCGGGCATCGACTACCGGCGCGTCGAGGAGGAGCGGGGCGTGTTCTGGCCGTGCCCCGGGCCGGACCACCCGGGGACGCCCCGGCTGTTCCTGGACCGGTTCGCGACGGCCGACGGGCGGGCCCGGTTCGTGCCGGTGACGCACCGGGCGGCGGCCGAGGAGACCGACGCCGAGTACCCGGTCGTGCTGACCACGGGCCGGGTGGTGTCCCAGTACCAGTCGGGGGCGCAGACCCGGCGGGTGGACGAACTGAACGCGGCGGCGCCCGGCCCCTTCGTGGAGCTGCACCCGAGGCTCGCGCAGCGGATCGGGGTGACCGAGGGCGAGCGGATCACGGTGGTGTCGCGGCGCGGCCGGGCGGTCGCGCCGGCCCGGATCACCACGTCGATCCGGCCGGACACCGTCTTCATGCCCTTCCACTGGGCGGGCGAGGGCCGGGCGAACACCCTGGTGAACCCGGCGCTCGACCCGGTCTCCCGGATGCCGGAGTTCAAGGTGTGCGCGGTGCGCCTGGAACCGGCCGACAACGCCGCTACGGCCGGCTGAACCAGTCGCCGCTCTCGATCACCGGGCCGAGGGGCGCGTCCGGGGCCGCCAGGAAGACCCAGGCGGAGACCCGCGCCCCGTCCCGTGACCGTACGACGTCCTTCGCCACCCGCTCGTAGCCGACGGGCAGTTCGAGGCGGTCGAGCAGGCCGAACAGCTCGCCGTAGGCGCCGGGCGCGGGCGTGAGCAGGGTGCCGACCACCCGGCCCTTCGCCGCCGGGACGACGTACGGGTAGCCGGGACCGTCGTACAGGACCGCGCCGTCGAGCACGGCGTCGTCCTCGGTGCCGATCCGGCCGGCCAGGAACCGGTCGTGGTTGTACGCGCCCGGGCGGAGCGTCCCGTACACGAAGAACGGCAGCTCGTCGTCGGCCACCGGGCCCTCGATCGCCGGGTCGGGCGAGGTCTCCCGCTCGACCCAGCGGGCGTACCCCTCGCTCACCCGGGTGACCCGGGTGGCGAGGATCTCGGGCGTCTCGTAGTCGTGGGCGGCGAGGAGGTGCGCCTCCAGGGCGGGATAGCGGGCCTCGGTGGTCTTGAGGACCACCTCCCACTCCTCGGTGGTGTCGATCGCGCCCCGCCAGTGGTAGACGGAGGTGACGGGCCCGGCGATCTGCGCGCAGGCGGCGAGCCGGGCCTCGACGGCGCCGCGCGCCAGGGCGTCGGCCTTGGCGCGCGCGTCGGTGGTGGTGCGGACGGTGACGATCACGTCTCCACCGTACGGGCGAACTGGGCCGCGTGCAGCCGGGCGTAGGCCCCTCCGGCGGCGAGCAGCTCCTCGTGGGTGCCCTGCTCGGCGATCGCGCCGCGCTCCATCACCAGGATGGTGTCGGCGTCGCGGATCGTGGAGAGCCGGTGGGCGACGACGAAGCTGGTGCGGCCCGCGCGCAGCGAGGACATGGCCTGCCTGACGAGGAGTTCGGTGCGGGTGTCGACGGAGCTGGTGGCCTCGTCGAGGACGAGGATCACCGGGTCGGAGAGGAAGGCGCGGGCGAGGGTGACGAGCTGCTTCTCGCCGGCGCTGAGGCCGCCGCCGTCCTCGTCGAGGACGGTGTCGTAGCCGTCGGGCAGGGTGCGGACGAACCGGTCGGCGTGGGCGGCCCGCGCCGCCGCGACGATCCGCTCGCGGGAGACCTCGCCGGGGACCCCGTAGGCGATGTTCTCGGCGATGGTGCCGCCGAAGAGCCAGGTGTCCTGGAGGACCATGCCGGTGCCGGAGCGCAGCTCCTCGCGGGTCATCGCGGCCGTGTCGACGCCGTCGAGGGTGATCCGGCCGCCGGTGGGCTCGTGGAAGCGCATCAGCAGGTTGACCAGGGTGGTCTTGCCGGCGCCCGTGGGGCCGACGACGGCGACGGTCCGGCCGGGCTCGACGGTGAGGGAGAGGTCCTCGATCAGCGGCCGGTCGGGCTCGTGGCGGAAGGAGACCTTCTCGAAGGAGACCCGGCCGCGCAGCGGTTCGGGCCGCCGGGGCTCGGCCGGGTCGGGCGTCTCCTCCTCGGCGTCGAGGAGGTCGAAGACCCGCTCGGCGGAGGCCACTCCGGACTGGAGCAGGTTGGCCATGGCGGCGACCTGGGTGATGGGGCCGTTGAACTCGTACGAGTACTGGACGAAGGCCTGTACGTCGCCGACGGTGAGCGTGCCGCTCGCGACCCGCAGTCCGCCGACCACGGCGACGGCCACGTAGTTCAGGTTGCCGACGAAGGTCAGCGCGGGCTGGATGAAGCCGGAGACGAACTGGGCGCGGAAGCTCGCCCGGTACAGCTCCTCGCCCAGCTCGTCGAAGCGGCGCACGGCCTCCTCGCGCCGCCCGAAGGCGACGACCTCGGTGTGGCCGGTGACCATCTCCTCGACGTGGCCGCCGAGCCGGCCCGTGACCGCCCACTGCTTCACGAACTGCGGCTGGGCGCGCCGTCCGACGAGGGCGGCGACGGCGAGGGAGACCGGGACGGTGGCGAGGGCGACGAGGGCGAGCAGCGGGGAGATCCAGAACATCATCGCGAGGACGCCGACCAGGGTGAGCAGGGCGCGCACCATCTGGCTGAAGGCCTGCTGGAGGGTCTGGGTGACGTTGTCGATGTCGTTGGTGGTGCGGGAGAGGACCTCGCCGCGCGGCTGCCGGTCGAGGTGGGAGAGGGGCAGCCGGGCCAGCTTGTGCTGGGCCCGCTCGCGCAGCCGGTGCCCGGCCCGCTGGACGACGTCGGTGGCGATCCGCTGCTGGAGCCAGATGAGGACGGAGGAGCCGAGGACGACGGCGGCGGAGAGGGCGAGGACCCGGCCGACGGCGGCGAAGTCGACCCCGGCGGGGCGGGTGACGCCGGTGACGACGAGGTCGGTGGCGCGGCCGAGGAGGAGGGGCGCGAGGACGGAGAGGGCGACGCCGCCGGTGCCGGCGGCGAGGAGGGCGAGCAGCCGGGCCCGGTCGGGGGCGAGGGTGCGCAGGAGGCGGAGGCCGGAGGCGCGGAAGGAGAGGGAGCGTTCGAGGGAGGGGGTGGCGGGGCCGGGGCCGCGCTGGGGCGGGGGGCCGGTGCGGGCGGGGGCGGCGGGGGCCCGGTCCCGGGCCCCGTCGTGGTCGGGGGCCGGGTCGCGGGGCTTCGTGGGCGTGGTCACGCGGCCTCCTCCTCGGTGAGCTGGGAGAGGACGATCTCCCGGTAGGTGGGGTCGTCCCGCAGGAGGGACGCGTGGGTGCCGGTGCCGACGACCCGGCCCCGGTCGAGGACGACGATCCGGTCGGCGTGGCGGACGGTGGAGACGCGCTGGGCGACGACCACCACGGTGGAGCCGGCCGTCTCCTCGGCGAGCGCGGCCCGCAGCCGGGCGTCGGTGCCGGGGTCGAGGGCGGAGAAGGAGTCGTCGAAGAGGTAGAGCCGGGGGCGGGCGACGAGGACGCGGGCGATGGCGAGCCGCTGGCGCTGGCCGCCGGAGAAGTTGGCGCCGCCCTGGGAGACGGGCGCGTCGAGCCCCTCGTCGAGCTCCCGGACGAAGTCGGCGGCCTGGGCGGTCTCCAGGGCGTGCCACAGCTCCTCGTCGGTGGCGTCGGGCCTCCCGTAGCGGAGGTTGGAGGCGATCGTGCCCGAGAAGAGGTACGGCTTCTGGGGGACGATCCCGACGGTCCTGGCCACGAGGGCGGGGTCGAGGGTGCGGACGTCGGCGCCGTCGACGAGGACCCGGCCCTCGGTGGCGTCGAAGAGGCGGGGCACGAGCCCGAGGAGGGTCGACTTGCCGCTGCCGGTGGAGCCGACGATCGCGGTGGTCTCGCCGGGCCGGGCGACGAGCCCGACCTCGTGCAGGACGGGTTCCTCCGCGCCGGGGTAGCGGAAGCCGACGCCGTCGAGTTCGAGCCGGCCGGGGCCGTGGAGCTCGCGGACCGGGTACGCGGGCGGGGCGACGGAGGAGCGGGTGTCGAGGACCTCGCGGACGCGTTCGGCGCCGGCCTCGGCGCGCGGCATGTGCATCAGGAGGAAGAGGGCCATCATCACGGACATGGCGGTCTGGAGCAGATAGCCGAGGAAGGCGACGAGCCCGCCGGGCTGGAGGGCGCCGGAGTCGATGCGGTGGGCGCCGACGTACACCAGGGCGACCGTGGTCAGCTCCCAGATCACCAGGACGACGGGGAACATGAGGGCCTGTAACCGGCCGGCCCGCAGGCCGACGGAGAACAGCTCGTCGTTGGCGACGGCGAACCGTTCCCGCTCGTGCCGGTCGCGGACGAAGGCGCGGACGACCCGGACGCCGGTGATCTGTTCGCGCAGGATCCGGTTGGTCAGGTCGACGCGGCGCTGCATGCCCCGGAAGAGGGGCCGCATGCGGAGCACGACGCTGCCGACGGCCCCGGTCATCACGGGCACGAAGAGGACCAGGACGAGGGCGAGCGGCACGTCCTGGCGCAGGGCCATGACGATGCCCCCGGCGCACAGGAGCGGGGCGGCGACCAGCATGGTCAGGACGAGGACGGTGAACGTCTGGATCTGCTGGACGTCGTTGGTGGTGCGGGTGATGAGGGAGGCGGCGCCGAAGCGGCCCCGCTCCCGGGCGGAGAAGTCCTGGACCCGGCGGAAGACCTCGGAGCGCAGGTCGCGGGCGACGCCCATGGCGACGCGGGCGCCGGTGTAGGTGGCGGCGGCGGCCGCCGCGACCTGGAGGAGGGTGACGGCGGCCATCCGGGCGCCCCCGGAGAGGACCCGTCCGGTGTCGCCGCGCAGGACGCCGTGGTCGATGACGCCGGCGTTGAGGGCGGGCAGGGCGAGGGAGGACAGGGTCTGGACGAGCTGGAGGGCGACGAGGAGGACGAGGAGGTTCCGGTACGGCCGGAGGCGGGGGAGGAGGAGCCGGAAGAGCACGGTGCCGCCTCCTCACGCGCCGTACGGGCGGACGGACTTGGCGTCCCGGAGGGCGTGGGCCCACCAGGCGAGCTGGTCGAGGAGGGCCTTGGCCGCGCCCTCGGGCCCGGCCGGGTCCCGGTGCCGTCCGTCCTCGTCGAACTGCGCGTGGGCGTGCGGGAAGGAGACGGTGTCCCGGACGGTGACGGCGTGCATCTCGGCGAAGACCTGGCGGAGCTGCTCGACGGCCCGCAGGCCGCCGGAGATCCCGCCGTAGGAGACGAAGCCGACGGGCTTGGCCTGCCATTCGGTGTAGTGGCGGTCGATCAGGTTCTTGAGGGCGGCGGGGAAGGAGTGGTTGTACTCGGGGGTGAGGACGACGAAGGCGTCGGCGTCGTCGAGGACCGGGGTGACCTTGGCGAGTTCGGCGCGGACGGCCGGGGAGGGGTCGTACGAGAGGGCGGTGGGGAGGTCGACCTCGGCGAGGTCGACGACCGAGACGGCGAAGTCCTCGCGCTCGGCGAGGCGGGAGAGGAACCAGTCGGCGACGACGGGGGCGAACCGGCCCTCACGGTCGCTGGCGACGACGAGGGCGAGGGAGAGGGGGGCGGGAGGAGCGGAGACGGCGGCGGGATCGGGGCCGGGGGCGGGGGAAACGGCGGGCTGCGTGGAGTCGGTGAGGTCCATGTCGATGATCGTGGTACCTCAAGTTTGGTTGAGGTCAAGCGGCGGTCCGGGGCGGGTGCGGGCGGCTCGGCCCCCCGCCCAGTGAAGAGGGTGCGGACGGCCCGGTCACCCGTTCGGCGCGAGTCCCGACCGGGCGTGTCGAGAGCGGCTCCGACCTGCGGAAACGTCCGGCATCCAGGCGGCGCGCCGTATCGAACGGCCCCATCCTGATGCCCCATCAGCAGGCGGCGGGCGTGCGGCGGCCTTTACCTCGGTCACAGAAGGTCCGGTCCCGGGAAGTCCCTCCCGGGAGGACCGTCCCGGCATGACCGCACGCGCGCTCCGGAGGACCCCATCATGCGCACCACTGCCCGCCTGTTCACCGGTACCGCGCTGACGGTCGCCGCACTCGGGGCGTTCGCCGTCCCGGCGGCGCACGCCGGTGAGGAGTGGAACGAGTCCGAGGGTCGGCACGAGACCCTGGAGGTCTACCCGTCGTCCGCGTCCCCCGGCACCACGGTCACCGTGAACACCCTCGCCTGCGGCAAGAACGGACGCGGCGTCGGCGACGCGAACTCGCTCGGCGCGGGCGACTTCCGCCTGAAGCCGAGCACCCACAAGGAGATCGTGGTGGGGCAGTTCACCGTGCCCCAGCACGCCAGGGCCGGTACCTACGGCATCAGCGTGGCCTGCGACAACGGCAAGACGGCCCGGGGCGACCTGACCGTCACGCACCGGCGTCCCAGCGGCCACGTCCAGACCGGTGTCGGGGGCAGCGTCGGCCCCGACACCGCCCAGGTCGCGGCGGGCGCGGCGGTGCTGGCCGCGACCGCCGTCGGCGGTGCCCTGTTCCTGCGTCGCCGGGCGAGCGGCGCGCGGGGGCACTGAGGCACCGCCCCATCCTGCCCCCGCCGCACGCCCGTACGGGCCCGGCGGGGGCAGGACCACATCCCGGCACGTTCCGGCAGCGCGTCGAGAAGCGGTGCATCGAAGAGACGGAAGGGATCCAGGTGAGCAACAGGAGCAAGGGCTGGGGCATGGCGGTGGCCGCCTGCGTGGGTCTCTGGCTCGTCCAGAACGGCTCGGAGAGCGTCACCCCGCCCGTGCCGTCCGCCGCCCAGGCCTTCGCCGCCGGGCCGAGCGTCCACACCGACGCCGCCGCCGACCCGCTGCCGCCCTCGGCGCCCGTACGGCTGCGCATCCCCGAGACCGACGTGGACACCCCGATGAAGGGGCTGGGCCTGGCGGCGGACGGCACCCTCGAAGTGCCGCCGGCCGGGGACCGGAACCTGGCCGGCTGGTACGAGGGCGGCACCACGCCCGGCGCGAAGGGGACCGCGGTCGTCGCGGGCCACGTCGACAACGCGGACGGGCCCGCCGTCTTCTACACCCTCGGCGCGCTGAAGAAGGGCCACCGGATCGAGGTGGACCGGGAGGACGGGCGCACCGCCGTGTTCACGGTCGACGCGGTCGAGGTGTACGAGAACGACGCCTTCCCGAGCGGCAAGGTCTACGACGAGGCGGACCGGTCCGAGATCCGGGTCATCACCTGCGGCGGCGGGTTCTCGAAGAAGAACGGCTACCAGGGGAACGTGGTCGCCTACGGGCACCTCATCGGAGTGAAGTAGCCCGGCCCCGGCGGCTCACCCCCACTGGTCGAAGGCGAGCTTCGCGACCAGGGAGAAGACCACCACGAGCAGTACGCCCCGGACGAACTCGGCGCCCTTGCTCAGCGCCATCCGGGCGCCGACCGTCCCGCCGACCAGGTTGAAGACCGCCATGACGGCGGCGAGCTGCCAGTACACGGTGCCCTGGTGGGCGAACATCGCGAGGGCGCCCGCGTTGGTGCAGACGTTGACGATCTTGGCGGTGGCGGAGGCGGTCACCAGGTCGAGGTGGAGGACGGCGGTCAGGGCGAGGACCAGGAAGGTGCCGGTGCCCGGCCCGAACAGGCCGTCGTAGAAGCCGATCCCGCCGCCGACGACCACGATCGCGGTCACGATCCTGGCCCGGGTCAGCGGCGCCCGCTCCTCCCCCTCGGCCCGCGCGCCGAAGGAGGGCCGGAGCATCACGAAGGCCGCCACGCCGAGCAGCACCACCATGATCACCGGGCGCAGCACCTCGCTGCTGATCCCGGCGGCGAAGAAGGCGCCGGTCATGGAGCCGGCGAGGGCCGCGAGCCCGATCCGCACCGCCGTCCCGACCCGGACGGGCGCCTTGCGGACGTAGGTGACGGCGGCGCCGGTGGTGCCGACGATCGCGACGGCCTTGTTCGTGCCGAGGATCTGCGCGGCCGGGGCGTGCGGGAGGCCGAGGAGCAGGGCGGGCAGCAGGAGCAGCCCGCCGCCGCCCACCACGGCGTCGATCCAGCCCGCGACGAGAGCGGCGAGGCAGAGCAGGACGAGCGTGGTCAGCGATATCTCGGGCATGGACGTGAGCCTAGGGAGACGGTCGTTGGCCCGTCCATCAATCGCGGGAGAGTTGAGCTACGTCTGAGCTTGCCGCGCCCGGTCCGCGGTCGGGCGGGGGCGGGGCGGCCGGGGTGACGGCGGCGGTGAGCAGGGTCGCGGCGAGCACCCCGGTGCCGAGGAGACCGGCGGCGAGGCGCCGCCGGGCCCACTCGCCCGGGAGGCGCCGGGCGCTGTGCCGGGGGCCGGGGCCGGAGCCGGAGCCGGAGCCGCTACTGAGGTCGGGGCCGGGTCTAGGCACGGTCGAAGTCCTCGCTGTGGATGCGGGAGGCCGGCACCCCGGCCCGGATCAGGGAGGCGGTCGCGGCGCGGGCCATCGCGGGCGGGCCGCACAGGTACACGTCGTGGGCGGCGAGGTCGGGCACGAGGTTGCGCAGGGCCCGGGGCGCGAGCGGGTCGAAGGAGCCGTCCGAGGGGCCGAGGAGGAAGTGGAGGGCGGCCCGCCGTTCGCGGGCGATGGCCTCCAGCTCCTCGCGCAGGACGACGGCGGAGGCGTCCGAGGCGCGGTAGAGGAGGGTCACGTCGCCGGGCCCGCCGGGCAGGGTCTCGAAGAGGGCCCGCAGCGGGGTGATGCCGACCCCGCCCGCGAGCAGCAGCACCTTGCGGCGGGTGCGGCGGTGGGCGGTGAGCGCGCCGAAGGGCCCGGAGGCGAGGACCCGGGTGCCGGGGCGGAGCCGCCGGACGCGGCGGGTGTGGTCGCCGAGCGCCTTGACGGTGATCCGCAGGGTGTCGTCGCGGACGGGCGCGGAGAGCGAGAAGGGCAGGGCGGTGGCCCAGAGGCCGCGCCGCAGGAAGCGCCAGCGGAAGAACTGGCCGGGCTCGGCGCACAGCCGGTCCACTCCCCTGCCCCGGATCAGGACCGAGACGACCCCGGGGCCCTCGTCGCGGACCTCGGCGACCCGCAGGTCGTGGCGGAGGGCGGCGCGGGCGGGGACGACGAGCCGGTACCAGAGGAGGAGGACGGCGACGGTGGCGTGCGCCATGGACCAGAGCCAGCGGGTGAGGAGGCCGTCGGCGACGTCGGGGCCCGCGAGCTGGTGGACGAAGCCGAGCGCGGCGGCGAGCAGCGCGCCGAGGTGGACGGCCCGCCAGGTCTCGTGCCGGAGCCTGCGCCGTACGGAGCGGGCGGAGGTGATCCCGACGGCGACGAGCAGGGCGGTGCCCGCGGCGGCGGCGGCGATCGCCCCGTACGAGAGGAGGTCTCCGGCGGCGGTGACCAGGTCGGCGTGGGTGTGGGCGGCGTGGCCGCAGAGGGCGAGGACGGCGTGGGCGGCGATCAGGCCGAGGACGTACCGGCCGCCGAGGGCGTGCCAACGGGCGAGCCGGTCGGCGCCGACGCCGTGCTCGACGGCCGGGACCCGGGCCATGAGCAGCAGCAGGACGAGGACGCCGTACCCGGCGAGGAGTCCGGTGAGGTGGGCGCCGGACGCGAAGAGGACGTCGAGCCGGGCGGAGGGCCGGGCCTGGAGTCCCCAGAGGAGGCCGACGCCCCCGGCACCGGCGACGATCCCGGCCCGCAGCCGCTCGGGCGCGAGCCGGAGCACGGGGGCGGCGGGCGGAGCCGCGGGCGGGGCGGTGGGCGGCGGGCCCGCGGACCGGGCGCCGGGCCGGACGAGCGGGCCTGCGGACGGGGCGGGCCGGGCGGGTATGTCCGTCGGCCGGGCGGGCGCGTCGACGGGCCGGGCGGGCACGTCGACCGGCCCGGCGACCGGGGCCGGACCCCGGCGTCGGCGGTGGGATCCGGGGGCCCGCGGCGCGGTGAGGGGCGCGAGGGGTACGTAGAGGGGGTGGCTGGCCTCGGTGGTCACGTCCGGCACCCTAGGGGCGCCCGTATACGGGAATCCGCAGCTCAGCCGCGTCTCCGCGATCCTTAAGGCGGCCTTGAGGCGAGGCTGACCACGGGTTAACCCCGACGCCGGTCCGGCGGCCCCTCACAGCGGACGGCGCCGGGAGCGGAGATCAGCGTTCCGTACGGGAAACAGACGGGATGCCGCCGGGTAACACCGGCCGCGCACGCTTCCGGTCATGAGTACACGGATCGTGGTGGTCGGGGGCGGAACGGCGGGCGCCCGGCTCGCCCGGCGCCTGCCCGTCACCCTCCTCGGGGAGGAGCCGCACGCACCGTACAACAGGGTGCTGCTCGCCGACGTCCTCGCCGGGCGGTACGCCCCCGAGGTGATCGCGCTGCCCGGGACCCGCGAGCCGGCCCGGATCGGGACGCGGGCGGTGCGGATCGACCGGGCCGCGCGGACGGTGGAGTGCGCGGACGGCTCGCTCGTCGGCTACGACCGCCTGGTCCTGGCGACGGGCTCCAACCCGGTGCTGCCGCCGCTGCGCGGACTGCGCGGGGCGGCCCTTCCGGCGGGCGTCCACCCCTTCCGCACGCTCGACGACTGCCTGGCGCTGCGCGCGTCGGTACGGCCGGGCGTGCGGGCCGTGGTCGTCGGCGGCGGGCTCCTCGGGGTGTCGGCGGCCCGGGCGCTCGCGGCGCTCGGCGCGGACGTGGTCCTCGCCCAGCAGGGCGAGCGCCTGATGGAGCGCCAGCTCGACGTCCACGCGTCGGCGCTGCTCCGGGAGCACGTCGAGTCCCTCGGGGTCGAGGTGCACACCGAGTGCCGGGTGGGCGGTCTGCGGCAGCGGGACGGGGCGGTCACGGCGGTCGAACTCGCCGACGGCTTCGTGCTGGACGCCGGGGTCGTGGTGCTGGCCTGCGGGGTGCGGCCCCGGGTGGCCCTGGCCCGGGAGGCGGGGCTCGACGTCGCCACCGGGATCGTGGTCGACGACGAGCTGCGGACCTCCGACCCGGCCGTCCACGCGGTGGGCGACTGCGCGGAGCACGCGGGCCGGGTGTACGGGCTCGCGGGCCCGGCGCTCGAACAGGCGGACGCGCTGGCGGAGCTGCTGGCGAGGGAGACCGGGACCGAGGCCTCCGACGCGCCCGCGCCCGTGCCCACGGCCGCCTACACCGGCACCCGCGCCCTCACCCGGCTCACCCTCACCGGCCCGCGCCCGCTCGACCTGGCCGCCTTCGGCGAGGTCACCGCGCGGCCGGGCGACGACACCGTCCAGCTCACCGACCCCACCCGCGGCGCGTACCGCAAGGTCGTCGTCCGGGGCGACCGGCTCGTCGGGGGCGTCCTCCTCGGCGACCTGGCCGCGGTCGGCGCGCTCGCCCGGGCCTGGGAGGGCGACGAAGCCCTCCCGGAGGCCCCCCTGCTCCACCTGCTCACCCACGACGGAGGCTCCTGACATGAGCGCTGACGCTGACACCACCGCGCACACCCCGACGATCGTCCTGGTCGGCCACGGAATGGTCGGCCAGCGGTTCCTGGAGGCGCTCGCCGACCGGGGCCTGACCGGGCGGGCCCGGATCGTGGTCCTCTGCGAGGAGCCGCGCCCGGCCTACGACCGCGTCCAGCTCACCTCGTACTTCTCCGGGAAGACCCCCGACGACCTGTCGATGGTCGGGGCGGGGTTCATGGCGGAGCACGGCATCGAGCTGTACGTGGGCGACGCGGCCGCGTCGGTGGACCGGGAGGCCCGGACGGTCACCGCCCGTTCGGGGCGGGTCTTCGCGTACGACACGCTCGTCCTGGCCACCGGCTCGTACCCCTTCGTCCCGCCGGTGCCCGGCAAGGACGCCCGGGGCTGCTTCGTCTACCGCACGATCGAGGACCTGCTCGCGATCGAGGAGTACGCGAGGACGGCGACGACCGGTGCGGTGGTCGGCGGCGGTCTGCTCGGCCTGGAGGCGGCGGGCGCGCTCAAGGGCCTCGGCCTGGAGACGCACGTGGTGGAGTTCGCGCCGCGTCTGATGCCGGTGCAGGTGGACGAGGGCGGCGGCGCGGCCCTGCTGCGCACGATCGAGCGGATGGGCCTGGGCGTCCACACGGGGACGGGCACGCAGGAGGTCGTGACGGCGGACGGCGCCGTGACGGGCATGAGGCTGTCGGACGGCTCCGAACTGGCCGTGGACATGGTCGTGTTCTCGGCGGGCGTGCGGCCCCGGGACCAGCTCGCCCGGGACTGCGGGCTCGCCGTGGGCGAGCGCGGCGGCATCGCCGTCGACGAGCTGTGCCGGACCTCGGACCCGGCGGTCTTCGCGATCGGCGAGTGCGCGCTCGCGGTCGACGGACGGGTCTACGGCCTGGTGGCGCCGGGCTACGAGATGGCGCAGACGGTGGCGGCGGTCCTCGCGGAGGAGGAGGACCGGGGGTTCACGGGCGCCGACATGTCGACCAAGCTGAAGCTGCTCGGCGTGGACGTGGCGTCCTTCGGCGACGCGCACGGCACGGCCGAGGGCTGCCTCGACGTCGTGTACTCCGACTCCCGCTCGGGCGTCTACAAGAAGCTGGTGGTGGACGGCGAGGGCGTGCTGCTCGGCGGCGTCCTGGTCGGCGACGCCGACTCGTACGGGCTGCTGAGGCCGCTGACCGGCACGGTCCCGCCGGTCTCGCCCGAGCAGCTGGTGCTTCCGGCGGGCGCGGGCGCGCCGGTGGCGCTCGGCCCGTCGGCGCTTCCGGACGACGCGGTGATCTGCTCCTGCCACAACGTCACGAAGCACGCGATCGGCCAGTGCTCCTCGCTCGCCGAGGTGAAGAAGTGCACCAAGGCCGGCACGGGCTGCGGCAGTTGCGTGAAGGTGATCGAGAAGCTGCTGCCGGCCGCCGTCGACAAGGGGCTCTGCGGCTGCTTCTCGTACGGCAGGAGCGAGCTGTACGAGATCGCCCGCACCCTGCGCGTGACCTCGTTCGCCGCGCTGCTCGACTCGCACGGGCGGCCGGAGGCGCGGGGCGGCGAGGGCTGCGAGGTCTGCAAGCCGACCGTGGGCTCGATCCTGGCCTCGCTCAACAACGGCTACATCCTGGACGGCGAGCAGGCCTCCCTCCAGGACACCAACGACCACTTCCTCGCCAACATGCAGCGCAACGGCTCCTACTCGGTCGTGCCGCGCATCCCCGGCGGCGAGATCACTCCGGACAAGCTGATCGTGATCGGCGAGGTGGCCCGCGACTACGGCCTCTACACGAAGATCACGGGCGGCCAGCGGATCGACCTCTTCGGCGCGCGGGTGGACCAGCTCCCGGCGATCTGGACCCGGCTGGTCAACGCGGGCTTCGAGTCGGGGCACGCGTACGGCAAGTCGCTGCGGACCGTGAAGTCCTGCGTCGGGCAGACCTGGTGCCGGTACGGCGTGCAGGACTCGGTGAAGATGGCGATCCAGCTGGAGCTGCGCTACCGGGGGCTGCGCTCGCCGCACAAGCTGAAGTCGGCGGTCTCGGGCTGCGCCCGCGAGTGCGCCGAGGCGCAGTCGAAGGACTTCGGGATCATCGCGACGGCCAGTGGCTGGAACCTGTACGTCGGCGGGAACGGCGGCGCGACCCCGCGCCACGCGGACCTGCTCGCCCAGGACCTGTCGGACGCCGAACTGGTCCGGCTGATCGACCGGTTCCTGATGTTCTACATCCGGACGGCGGACCGCCTGGAGCGGACGTCGACCTGGCTGGAGCGCCTGGAGGGCGGGCTCGACCACCTCAAGGACGTGGTGGTGCACGACTCGCTCGGGCTCTGCGACGAGCTGGAGGCGCTGATGGCGGCGCACGTGGACGCCTACCAGGACGAGTGGGCGCAGACCCTCGACGACCCGGAGCGGCTGCGACGCTTCGTCTCCTTCGTGAACGCCCCGGACGCGCCGGACCCCTCGGTCCGGTTCGTGCCGGAGCGCGACCAGATCAAGCCGGACCTGACGTTCCTCACCCTGGAAGGGGTTGCCTCCCGATGACGACGCTCGAACTGTCCCTCTCCCCCGAGTCCTGGATGGCCGTCTGCGAGGAGGCCCGGCTGACCCCGGGCCGCGGCGTGGCGGCGCTGCTGCCGGACGGCCGGCAGGTGGCGGTCTTCCGGGACCGGCGGGGCCGGACGTACGCGATCGACAACCGCGACCCGTTCACGGGGGCGCAGGTGCTCTCCCGGGGCCTCCTCGGCTCGGCGGACGGGCGCCCGTTCGTGGCCTCGCCGCTCCTGAAGCAGCGGTTCGACCTGGAGACGGGCCGCTGTCTGGACGACGAGGAGGTCGCGGTGGCGGTGTATCCGGTGCGGGCGGTCCAGCTCGATCCGGCGTTCTCCTGAATTACTTGACCGATCGTTCCAGATGGATCTAGGGTCCTGTCGTGGCCAGGACCAAGGAATTCGATCCGGACGCCGCGCTCCGGGCAGCCCTCGAACTGTTCTGGGCGCGCGGCTACGAGGCGACGACGATGGCGGACCTCGTGGAGCACCTCGGGGTGGGCCGCGCCAGCCTCTACGCGACCTTCGGGAACAAGCACGAGCTGTACCTGAAGGCGCTGGACCGGTACACGGAGACCAACGACCCCCGGCTCGTCGAGGAGCTGTCCGCGCCGGGCCCCGCCCTGCCGGCCGTCCGGGCGCTCGTCCGCCGCTTCGCCGCCGAGGCGGCGGCCGACGGGGAGCGCCTGACCGGCTGCTTCGTCACCAACTCGGCGGCGGAGCTGGGGCCGCACGACACGGCGGTGGCCCGCCGGGTCGAGCTGAGCTGGGAGCAGCTGGAGACGCTGCTGCACGCGGCGCTCGCGCGGGCCCGCGCCGGGGGCGAGCTCCCGGCCGGCCGCGATCCGCGCGCGCTGGCCCGGATGCTCCTGGTCCTGCTCCAGGGCGTCCGGGTGGTCGGCAAGGCGTCGAGCGACCCGGCCAGGGTGCGGGACGCGGCGGAACAGGCGCTGACCCTGCTGGACTGAACGATCCGGGGACGGGCACCCGCGAGGGTGCCCCTTTCTTCGGCCCTCATATTGGAACGTACGGTCAAAAACAAAGGGAGACACTCCATGACCGCCGCACGCTTCACCGACCGCGTCGTCCTCGTCACCGGGGCCGGTTCCGGCCTCGGCCGGGCCGTCGCGCTCGCCTTCGCCGCCGAGGGCGCGAAGGTCGTCGCCGCCGGGCGCACGGCGGAGACCCTGGAGGAGACGGCGGCCCTGATCGGGGCCGCCGGGGGCACGGCCGCGGCGGTCACCGCCGACGTGACCGACGCCGCCTCCACCCGGGAGCTGGTCCGGCGCACGGTCGAGCTCTTCGGCGGCCTGGACGTCGCGGTGAACAACGCGGGGGTGTTCCGGGGCGGCGGCCACAGTGCCGCCGACCTCCCGCTGGAGGATTGGCAGGCCCTGCTCGACGTCAACGTCACGGGGGTCCTGCACGCGCTCCAGGCCGAGGTGGCGCACATGCGGGCGCACGGCGGCGGGGCGATCGTGAACGTCTCGTCCAACCTGGGCGCGCACGTCCGGATCCCCGGTGTCTTCGGCTACCAGGTCTCCAAGGCGGCCGTGTCGGCGCTCACCCGGGCCGCGGCCCTGGACCACGTCGGCGACGGGATCCGGATCAACGCGGTCAGTCCGGGGGCGTCGGAGTCCACGATGTCGCTGCGGCCCGGCGAGACCGAGGCCGAGCGGGAGGTCCGGATGAAGGAGGAGTCGCCGCTCGGCCGGATCTCGTCCGCCGCGGAGGTGGCGGCGGCGGTCCTCTACCTCGCCTCGGACGCGGCCGGCTCCGCCGTCGGCACCGACCTGGTGATCGACGGCGGGGTGGCGGCCTGAGTCTCCGTCCGCCGGATCAGCCCTGGCAGCGGCGGGGTCCATCCGTCCGGGCTCAGCCCTGGTCGGCGGCCGGGTCCATCCAGAAGACCTCCCAGTGGTGGCCGTCCAGGTCGGTGAAGGAGCGCCCGTACATGAAGCCCATGTCCATGGGCTCCTTCGCCGGCGTGCCACCGGCGGCGAGGGCCGCGTCGGCCAGCTCGTCCGCCTTCTCGCGGCTCTCGGCGCTCAGCGTGATGAGCACCTCGGTGGCCTTCGTGGCGTCGGAGATCTCCTTGCCCGGGGCGGTGAACTCCTTGAACTTCTTCTCGGTGAGCAGCATCGCGAAGATCGTGTCGCTGATGACGAGACAGGCGGCGGTGTCGTCGCTGAACTGCGGGTTGAAGGAGTAGCCGAGCTTCTCGAAGAAGGCCTTGCTGGCATCGAGGTCCTTCACGGGCAGGTTCACGAAGATCATCTGCGGAGCCATGGCGTTCTCTCTTCCTCGGTCGTCCGGCCCGCTCGGTGCGTTCCGGCGCTTTCGAGAGGTAGGACGGGGGCGCCGCCCGAAACTCATCGCCGCTCCGGAAAGGATTTTTTGTCGGGGTCAGGCCGCGGTGCGCAGCCGGAGGGCCGCGAGGGGCACGAACCCTCCGCCCCCGCCCCGGGTGGACGCCTCGGGCCCGGCGAGCCGCCGCAGCATGGCCAGGGCGATCCGCTCGCCCTGCGCCTTGGCCCGCTCGGCCAGCGGCCCCTCGTGGAGGCCGTCGACGGTGGCGCGCCAGAGCTGCACCCACCGCCCGAAGTGGGCGGCGGTGAGCGGCCGGGCGGAGTGGAGCGCGGCGTGCGGGGCGAAGGCGTCCCGCCCGTAGGAGGCGGTACGGAACAGGGCCCGCTCCCAGAAGTCGGTGATCCCCGGCAGATGGGCCTCCAGATCGGTGCCCGCGACCTCCGTGAAGAAGGGCCCGACGAGCGGATCGGCGAAGGCCTCGGCGTAGAAGCGGCGCAGCAGCGCGTCGAGGTCGGCGCGGTCACTGATGTCCCGGGTGGCAGGCATGCCCCCCAGTCTCCCCCGGCCCGGCCGGCCTCCCCAGTGCCGAAGGTCCCTTCCGGAGGTACGCGGGGGCCGGGGTCCGCGCCGGGGCTCCGCCCGGCAGCCGCCCCCTCCCCCACCCTCCCCCATACCCCCGCCCCACACCCGCCGCCTCCCCTTCACCGCTCGTTGACGCCCCGTCAACTCCCCGCTCCTAGGTTGCGGAGACGCGCGACCCCGTCGCCGACCGGTGCGACGGGGCATTCACCATCCTTCTCGGGAGTGAGACGTGGAGCGACGCGGTTTCCTGCGCGGAGCGGTCATCGGTACCTCGGCCGCCGCCTTCGGCGGCAGCCTGTGGCACGGGGCGGCCTTCGCCGCCCCGGCCCAGCCCGGCGCGGGCCCCTACGGGGCGCTCGGCCCGGCGGACGCGAACGGCATCCAGCTTCCGGCCGGGTTCACCAGCCGGGTGATCGCCCGGTCCGGCCAGACGGTCACCGGCACCTCGTACACCTGGCACAGCGCTCCCGACGGCGGCGCCTGCTTCGTCGACGGCACCGGCTGGATCTACGTCTCGAACTCGGAGGTCAACCCGAGCGGCGGCGCGAGCGCGGTGCGGTTCAACGCGTCGGGCACGATCACCGGCGCGTACCGCATCCTCTCCGGCACCCGGCAGAACTGCGCGGGCGGCGCCACCCCGTGGAACACCTGGCTGTCCTGCGAGGAGGTGTCCCTCGGCTACGTCTACGAGTCGAACCCGTGGGGCGGCACGGCCTACCGCCGGGACGCGATGGGCCGCTTCAAGCACGAGGCGGCGGCGGCCGACCCGGTCCGCAGGGCGGTCTACCTGACCGAGGACGAGACGGACGGCTGCTTCTACCGCTTCCTGCCCACCACCTGGGGCAACCTCTCCTCCGGCACCCTCCAGGTCTTCAAGGCGTCCACGGCCACCTCCGGCAGCTTCACCTGGCAGAACGTGCCGGACCCGGACGGCTCCCCGACCGTCACGCGCAACCAGGTCTCCGGCGCCAAGCGCTTCAACGGCGGCGAGGGCTGCTACTACGCGAACGACACCGTCTGGTTCACCACCAAGGGCGACAACCGGGTCTGGCAGGTCAACCTGGCCGCCGGCACGTACGAGCTGGCCTACGACGACTCGCTGGTCTCCGGCGGCGCCCCGCTCACCGGCGTCGACAACGTCACCGGCACCTCCTCCGGCGACCTGTACGTCGCCGAGGACGGCGGCAACATGGAGATCTGCGTCATCACCCCGGACGACGTCGTCGCCCCGTTCCTGCGGATCAACGGCCAGTCCGGCTCGGAGATCACCGGACCGGCCTTCTCGCCCGACGGCAGGCGGCTGTACTTCTCCAGCCAGCGGGGCACGAGCGGCAGCTCCTCGGGCGGCATCACCTACGAGGTGACGGGTCCGTTCCGCGCGTAGCAGCGCAGCTCCACCTTCTTCTGCTGGGCGCCGCCGAGGAGGGCGGCGCCCAGTGGCGTCAGGGTGTGCAGGACCGCGTTGCCGTGGCGCAGGGTCGCGATGAGCCCGGCCTCGCGCAGGACGCCGGCGTGCTGGCTGGCCGAGGCGAGCGACACCCCGGCGCGGCGCGCGAGTTCGCTGGTCGTGCCGCCGTCGCCGATGGCGTGCAGCACCGTCGAGCGGGTCTGGCCGACGAGCTTGGCGAGCGAGGAGCCGCCCGGCGCGCGGACGGTCGGCGCCTCGCCGTGGGTGACGGGGTAGACGAGGACCGGCGGCAGCGCGGGGTCGCGCAGCACGACGGGCGTCCCCCGGCAGAAGTACGAGGGCTGGAGCAGCAGTCCGCGCCCGTCGAGGTACACGTCCCGGTCCACCGGGTAGTCGGCCTCCAGGACGGGCGCGCGCCAGCGCAGCATCGGCGGCAGCGAGGCGAGGAGTTCCTCGGCGCCGCCGTCCAGGAGGGCCCGGCCGCGGCGGGCCCGGTCGGCCTCGACGCGGGCCAGGATGTGCGGCCAGTAGGGCTCGACGACGGCCCGGTGGTAGCCGCGCAGCGCCCCCACGAGCCGGTCGAAGGGCTCCGGTCCCCCGTCGGCGAGGGCACGCAGCGAGTGGGGCACGGTCCGTCCGCCGGAGCGGTCGGCGGCGAGGAGCGAGAGCTCTCCGCGCAGCCGTCCGGGGTCGGTCGCGCGGATCGCCTGGAGGCCCTCGTCGAGGCCGTGGACGCCCTCGGCGGGCGTCAGGAAGTCGGGGAAATATCCCCTGCCGGGGACGAGGGCGGCGAGGAGGCGGGTCTCACCGCCGAGCCGTGCCCGGGCCTCCGCCCGCCATTCTCCGTAGACGACGGGGCCGCGCCGGTCCCTTAAACGGTGAAAGCTCAGAATCGTTTCCCACAGAACATCCGGCCGGGCCGCCGTCCGCACCCCCGCCAAGTCGTTTCCGGTGAAATGAATCCGCAGCATGAGGTCCCCACCTGTGCACTCGCAACCACCCCCGACGTCGAGTATGCACAGCATCACTGCACGTTACCAGGGTGTTTCAGCCACAGTTGAAAAGCATCGCGGCGAACGGGGCGGAACCGAAAAGCTGTACGGGTCGGGCAGGAAACCTTCTGGACCGAGGTGACGTGGTGAAGACCGTGGGGGGCTTTGCCCGTCCGGCGGCGGTCGGCGAGGGTTGCGGCTCACCTGCCCGGCATCGGTAAAGGGCGCGGCCTCCGGGTGGGGATCCGGGGGTCGCGCCCGCCCCGTTCTTTGCGGCGCGGAAACAGGAAAGTTCAATGGCCAATAATTCGATCGGCCGTAATTGAACACGAATCCACATCCGATCGACGGCCCGGCGAAATGAGCGGCCGGCCCTCGGGGAGAAAAACGACGGGACGGACACCTCCGCACAAAGGTGTCCGTCCCGTCCCTGTGAATCCGGAGCCGCCGCCCGCCGGTGAGGGTGGTGAAGTGGACCGGCGGCGACCCCGGGAGTTCGGTGAATCCGCTGCTGAACGGGGGTTCAGCGGGGATCCGGGCCGGCTCCTGAACAGGGGTTCAGGAGCCCGCCGTACCGCCTCAGCGGCTGTCGCTGCCCTTCGACTCGGCCGCCGCGCGGCCCGCCTCCAGACGCGCCACCGGGATCCGGAAGGGCGAGCAGGAGACGTAGTCGAGGCCCACCTCGTGGAAGAAGTGCACCGACTCCGGGTCGCCGCCGTGCTCGCCGCAGACGCCGAGCTTGATGTCGGGGCGGGTGGCGCGGCCGGCCTCGACGGCGCTGCGGACCAGGGCGCCCACGCCGTCCTTGTCGATGGTCTCGAAGGGGCTGACGCCGAAGATGCCCTTCTCCAGGTACGCCGTGAAGAAGCTGGCCTCCACGTCGTCGCGGGAGAAGCCCCACACCGTCTGCGTCAGGTCGTTGGTGCCGAAGGAGAAGAACTCGGCGGCCTCGGCGATCTGACCGGCGGTGACGGCGGCGCGCGGCAGCTCGATCATGGTGCCGAGCGCGAGCTTGAGGTCGACGCCGGTCTGCGCGCGGACCTCCTCGATGACCTGCTCGGCCTCCTCGCGGACGATCTCCAGCTCCTGGACGGTGCCGACGAGCGGGATCATGATCTCGGCGCGCGGGTCGCCCTTGGCGTCGATCCGCTGGGCCGCGGCCTCCGCGATGGCCCGGACCTGCATGGTGAACAGGCCGGGGATGACCAGGCCGAGGCGGACGCCGCGCAGACCCAGCATCGGGTTCTGCTCGTGCAGCCGGTGCACGGCCTGGAGCAGGCGCAGGTCGTTCTCGTGCGGCTCCTTGCGGGACTCGGCGAGGGCGACGCGGACCGACAGCTCGGTGATGTCGGGCAGGAACTCGTGCAGCGGCGGGTCGAGCAGCCGGACCGTGACGGGCAGCCCGTCCATGGCCTCGAAGAGCTCCACGAAGTCCTGCTTCTGGAGCGGCAGGAGGGCCTTGAGGGCGTCCTCGCGCTCGGCGTCCGTGTCCGCGAGGATCAGGCGCTCGACGTACTGGCGGCGCTCGCCGAGGAACATGTGCTCGGTGCGGCACAGCCCGATGCCCTGGGCGCCGAAGCGGCGGGCGCGCGAGGCGTCCTCGGCGTTGTCGGCGTTGGCGCGGACCCGCAGGCGGCGGACGCGGTCGGCGTAGGCCATGATCCGGTGGACGGCCTGGACCAGCTCGTCGGCGTCGTCGGCGCCGGCGTGCATCCGGCCCTCGAAGTACTCGACGACCGGGGACGGCACGACGGGTACCTCGCCGAGGTACACCTTGCCGGTGGAGCCGTCGATGGAGACGACGTCGCCCTCCTCGACCACCTGGCCGTCGGAGGTGGTCATCCGGCGGCGCTTGGTGTCGACCTCCAGCTCCTCGGCGCCGCAGACACAGGTCTTGCCCATGCCGCGGGCGACGACGGCGGCGTGCGAGGTCTTGCCGCCGCGCGAGGTGAGGATGCCCTCGGCGGCGATCATGCCGTCCAGGTCGTCGGGGTTGGTCTCGCGGCGGATCAGGATGACCTTCTCGCCGGAGCGGGACCACTTGACGGCCGTGTACGAGTCGAAGACGGCCTTGCCGACGGCGGCGCCCGGGGAGGCGGCGATGCCGCGCCCGATCTGCTCGACCTTCGCGTCCTCGTCGAACTTGGGGAACATGAGCTGGGCGAGCTGGGCGCCGTTGACGCGCTGGAGCGCCTCGGCCTCGTCGATCAGGCCCTGGTCCACGAGCTGGGTGGCGATGCGGAAGGCGGCACCGGCGGTGCGCTTGCCGACGCGGGTCTGGAGCATCCAGAGCTGGCCGCGCTCGATGGTGAACTCGATGTCGCAGAGGTCCTTGTAGTGGGTCTCAAGGGTCTCCATGATGTGCATGAGCTGGTCGTACGACGTCTTGTCGATCGACTCCAGGTCGGCCAGCGGCACCGTGTTGCGGATGCCGGCGACGACGTCCTCGCCCTGCGCGTTCTGGAGGTAGTCGCCGTAGACGCCCTGGTGGCCGGAGGCGGGGTCGCGGGTGAAGGCGACGCCGGTGCCGGAGTCCGGGCCCAGGTTGCCGAAGACCATCGAGCAGACGTTGACGGCGGTGCCGAGGTCGCCCGGGATGCGCTCCTGGCGGCGGTACAGCTTGGCGCGGTCCGTGTTCCAGGAGTTGAAGACGGCCTCGATGGCGAGGTCCATCTGCTCGCGCGGGTCCTGCGGGAAGTCGCGGCCGGTCTCGGCCTTCACGATCTTCTTGAACTGCTTGACGACCTTCTTGAGGTCGGCGGCGTCCAGGTCGGTGTCGCTGGCGGCCTTCTTGGCGGCCTTGACCTCGTCGAGCGCGTCCTCGAAGAGCTCGCCGTCGACGTCCAGGACGGTCTTGCCGAACATCTGGATGAGGCGGCGGTACGAGTCCCAGGCGAAGCGCTCGTTGTCGGCCTGGCGTGCGAGGCCGGCGACGGACTCGTCGGAGAGGCCGATGTTCAGCACGGTGTCCATCATGCCCGGCATGGAGAACTTCGCGCCGGAGCGGACGGAGACGAGCAGCGGGTCGTCGGCCTGGCCGAGCTTCTTGCCCATCTTCCGTTCGAGGGCGTCGAGGTGCGCGCTGACCTCGTCGCGGAGCGCGGCCGGCTCCGAGCCGCTCTCGAGGTAGACCTTGCACGCCTCGGTGGTGATCGTGAAGCCGGGGGGAACCGGGAGACCGAGGTTGGTCATCTCGGCCAGGTTCGCGCCCTTGCCACCGAGCAGGTCCTTCAGGTCCCTGTTGCCCTCGGTGAAGTCGTAGACGAACTTCTGATCATTGTTTTCCGACACGGGCCACGACTCCTCGACGACTCGGTTGGCTGCCCTGACGGCGAGGAACATACCCAGATCGAAGGCTTCTAGGGAGGTACGCCTAGCGGTCAGCTGGTCTTAACCACCCGTCCGCCAGCGCTTCGAAAGTAACCGAGCGGTAGCTTCCGCTTTCAGGGCCCGAAGACGCGATGACCCAAAACAGAGGCAAGTCGCTCAGGTGAGCGATCATCGCGACTTTTGCGTTCAACTTCTGAACGCAAAAAGGGTGGCACCGGGTGCCACCCTTCAGGCGGTGCAGTCGTTCGTAACTTGCTCATGTGAGCGCCAACCCCCTCAAGGGTGGCGAGGATCACTCCCCGAGAAAGGCTTGAATCTCAGCCGCCGGACGTGTCCAGCTCCGCGTCCTCGCTCACGCCGGAGCAGTCGTACGGGTCCTTCAACCAGCCGTCCGGCAGGACGACTCGGTTGTTTCCGGACGTACGACCGCGGGGGCCGTCCGCGCCGACGGGCCACGCCTGGTCCAGGTCGAGCTCGCTCAACTGAGCGCGCAGCTCGTCCAGGGAGGAGGTGATCGCCAGCTTCTTGCGCATCTCCGAACCGACCGCGAAGCCCTTCAGGTACCAGGCCACGTGCTTGCGGAAGTCGATGACACCGCGTGCCTCGTCCCCGAGCCACTCGCCGAGCAGCCGGGCGTGGCGCACCATCGCGTCCGCGACCTCCCGCAGGGGCGGCTGGGCATAGGCCCCCGTACCCTCGAAGCCCGCCACGAGGTCCCCGAAGAGCCACGGGCGGCCCAGGCAGCCGCGCCCGACGACCACGCCGTCGCAGCCGGTCTCGCGCATCATCCGCAGGGCGTCGTCGGCCGACCAGATGTCGCCGTTGCCGAGCACCGGGATCTCCGGCACGTGCTCCTTGAGGCGCGCGATGGCGTCCCAGTCGGCCGTGCCGCCGTAGTGCTGGGCCGCCGTCCGCCCGTGCAGGGCGATCGCCGTGACGCCCTCCTCGACCGCGATCCGGCCCGCGTCCAGGAAGGTGATGTGGTCGTCGTCGATGCCCTTGCGCATCTTCATCGTGACCGGCAGGTCGCCCGCGCTGGTCACGGCCTCGTGCAGGATCGCCCGCAGCAGCGGCCGCTTGTAGGGCAGGGCCGAGCCGCCGCCCTTCCGGGTCACCTTGGGGACCGGGCAGCCGAAGTTCAGGTCGATGTGGTCGGCCAGGTCCTCGTCGACGATCATCCGCACGGCCTTGCCGACCGTCACCGGGTCCACCCCGTAGAGCTGGATCGAACGCGGCTTCTCCGTCTCGTCGAACCGGATGAGCTGCATCGTCTTCTCGTTGCGCTCGACCAGGGCGCGCGTCGTGATCATCTCGCTCACGAACAGCCCCTTGCCGCCGGAGTACTCGCGGCAGAGGGTGCGGAAGGGGGCGTTGGTGATGCCGGCCATCGGGGCGAGCACCACCGGCGGCTGCACGATGTGCGGCCCGATGGCGAGGGGGGTGAACGCGGTCATGGGCCCATTGTCGCGTACGACGGCGGTCATTAGTTAGCCGTACTATCCGAACATACCCGACCTCACATCCGGGGCACCCGGGGGCGCGGGCAGTGGTCGCCGCCGTCCGCACCCCCGGGCACCTTCCGGTCCCGCTACCAGCGGACGGGCGCGACCTTCGGGTCGTCGAAGGTGGTGTCGCCCCGACCGGTCCAGATCTTCAGCGTGCCGTCGGTGTCCCGGGCGAGGACGTCCGCCTTGCCGTCCTCGGTGAAGTCCCCGACGACGGTCTCGGTGGAGTTCCAGTCCTGGATGGCGGGCTTCTTCGGCCAGAAGGTGCCGTCCGGTCTGCGGACCCACACCATGAGGTCGCCGGAGTCCACCGCCATGATGTCGGCCCCGCCGTCGCCGTTGAGGTCCCCGGCGACGGTCTGGGTGAAGATCCAGCCCTTCGTCACGTCCCTCGGCTGCTTGAAGGCGATGGGCGTGGAATCGGTGCCCGCCCAGATGTGGAGCTGCTTCGTGTCCTCATGGGCGGCGATGATGTCCACCTTGCCGTCGATGTCGAAGTCGGCGACGGCCACCTCCTTGAACTTCCAGCCCAGCGTGACGCATTCGCGCGAGCCGAAGCGGCCGTTCCCCAGGCCGGGCCACGCCCACAGCTCGTCCGCGGTCGAGCCCTCGGACAGGGGCGGTGTCCTGGCCATGATGTCGGCCTTGCCGTCGCCGTTGAAGTCCCCCGCGACGGTCTGGGTGTGGTTCCAGTCGTTGGTGACGTGCAGCGAGCGGTCGAACGAGCCGTCCCCCCGGCCGAACCAGATCCTCATGGTCGAGGAGGTGGCGTCCCGGGCGATGAGGTCGGTGAGACCGTCGCCGTCGAAGTCGGCCGCGGCGGTCTGCGAGAGGTGCTTGGACGTTCCGGTGACCGCCGCGGCGAACGTGTCGGCCAGGCGCTGGGTGCCGGTGTCGTTGAAGTGCAGGTCGTCCCGGCCCGACTTGTAGGCGCGGGCGAGCCGGGTCGGTGCGGCGGGGTCCCGGGTGGCGCGGTCGAGGTCGACGTGGCCGGGCAGGGTCCGGATGTGGGCGTTGACGGCCTGCCGGGCCCTCTCGTGGGCGGGGTTGTCGGAGCAGCCGGTCGGTTTGCCGCTCTGGCACGCGAACGGCGGGATGGTCGCGACCGTGACGTCGGTGCCGCGGGCACGGGCGTCCGCCATGATCGTGTCGATGCCCGCCTTGAGCGCGGCTCCCTCCACTCCGGCGCCCCCGGAGAGGATGTCGTTGACCCCCTCGTAGAGGACCACGCGGCGGACGCCGGGCTGGGCGAACACGTCGCGGTCGAGCCGGTTCAGGGCGGCCGGACCCGCGGCGTCGAGGAGGTTCACCGTCGTGCCGGATCCCACGTCGACCGAACTGCCGTGGTCCTGGAGGACTCTGTTGCTGCTCAAGCCCATGTTCAGGACCCCCGGCGCGGCCGGGTCGCCGGCGAGCACCTTGGCGAACAGGTCGGGCCAGCGCTGGTTCTCGTCCTCGGTGCTGTGGGAGCCGTCGGTCTGGGAGTCACCGATCATGACGACGGTCCCCGGGGAGCCGTCGGCCTCCACGTCGAGACCGCTGAGCAGGGTCCACTTGGACGGGCTCGCCGTGAAGCCGGTCTGGCCGGCCTGACGCGTGAGATCGCCCGCGCCGACGTACGTCTTCGACAGGGCGTAGGAGTGCACGGGGGCACCCTTGACCTCGCCCGGGAGGTGGACGCTGACCAGGAGGTCACGGCCGGCGGTGACGGGGAACGCGATCCGGTCGCTGACCAGCTCGCCGCCCGCCGGCATGGTGGTCCGGCCCTTGGGGAACGTCACCTCGCGGACGGCTCCGGTGGCCGCGCCCGTCTTGGCGGACCGCTCGGCGAGGGTGACGCGTCCGAGGGTGACGGGCCGGAATCCGAAGGTGTTCGTGAAGCGGAGCCGGAAGCCGGATCCACTCTTGTGCGGGTGGACGACCATGCGCAGGGTCTGGTTGTTCCATACGGGCCAGTAGCCCTCGGGCTCCTTGCCCATCCCCTCCGGCGGCGCGAGGGCCGCGCCCCAGCTTCCCGTCCATGTCTTGCCCTCGGACGACGCCGTGGTGGTGTCGCGGATGCCGACGGAGAAGACGTGCAGACCGGGGGCCGTCGGCAGCTTGACGGTCTTCACGGTCTTGGTGCGGTCGAGCGGGACGGTGACCGCGTAGACGTTCTTGCCGCCCTCCCTGTTCGGCCTGCCCGAGGAGAAGGACTCACTCGTCACGGTCACCGCGGGGGCCGACTGCTTGGCCGGGTTCCAGATCCAGCCCTCCACGCCGAGGCGGTACGTCGACGTGGTGCCGTCGGTGTACGTGACGGTGCCGTCGCCCTGGACGGGCCCGCGCTCGGCGGCGGCCAGAAAGCCGAGGGCGTCGCCCTTGCCCGACAAGGCGAAGGTCTGCCCCTCGGCCTTCGCGTTGTCCCCCTCCGAGGTCGCGCTCGGCCAGGTGTGGTTCGTGCCGTTGACGGTGATCGGCGCCCCCGGCTCCCAGCCGGCGGCGGCGAGCAGGGCGCCGGAGTAGCTGTTGCCCGCTCCGTCGAAGCCGGGTCCGTTCGAGCTGCCGCCCTCTGGGGTGATGGCCGTGTTGTTGAAGGCCTCCTGGAAGGATCCGAGCACGGTCCCTTCGGCGTGCGCGGTTCCGGCGACGGGTCCGACGGCGGCCAGCGCCAGGGCGAGGGCGAGGACGGACGCGCCCGCCCTCGTCCGCACGGGGCCGGGTCTTCTGTACTGCAAGGACGTTCTTCCTCTCGATCGCGAAAAGGGCCCGGGGCGGGGAACGCCTCGGGCCCTTCGTGGTGCGGTGCTGGTTACTCCTGGCCGCTGCCGGGCGCGTCGGCGCCCCCGGCGCCCTCCGTGCCGCTCTCGGCTCCCCGCGCGCGTTCGCGCATCTTCCTCAGGAGCTCCTGCTTCTGGTCCTCGGCCGTGCGCCGGTCGGCGGCGCGGTCCCGGGTGGTGGCCTGCTGGTCGGCGCGGGACAGCTTCTTGCGCTGTCCGCCGACGCCGAGGAGGTTGTTGCGGCCCTTCGCCATGGGGTTCTCCCGTCAGTGGTGAGGTGGTCGGTGGTCGGGCTCGGTCAGCCCCGGCGCTGAGCGCTCACTCGTAGATCTGGAAGAACGAACACATGCCGGGGACGCTACCCCGGCCCCGTCCCGGCGGCACCCGATTTTCCCCGCACCACTCGAAGGAATGACAGATATTGAAATCTGTCATCGCACATGCCATGGTTGAACCATGACCACGACCCAGAGCACGACACCCTCCCCCGACCGCGTCCCCACCCGCCCGCTCGGCGCCACCGGCCCCCGGGTCTCCGCCCTCGGCCTCGGCTGCATGGGCATGTCCGCGCTGTACGGCGAGAGCGACCGCGCCGAGTCGATCGCGACCATCCACGCCGCCCTGGACGCCGGGGTGACCCTCCTCGACACCGGCGACTTCTACGGGATGGGGCACAACGAACTGCTGATCGCCGAGGCGCTGCGGACCGCGCCCGCCGCCGCCCGCGAGCAGGCCCTCACCAGCGTGAAGTTCGGCGCGCTCCGCACGGTCGAGGGCGGCTTCACCGGGTACGACGGGCGGCCGGCCGCCGTGAAGAACTTCGCGGCGTACTCGCTCCAGCGCCTGGGCACCGACCACATCGACGTCTACCGGATCGCCCGCGTCGACCCGGACGTGCCGATCGAGGAGACCGTCGGCGCCATCGCCGAACTGGTCGAGGCGGGACACGTGCGGCACGTCGGGCTCTCCGAGGTCGGCGCGGACACCCTGCGCCGGGCGGCGGCCGTGACCCCGATCGCGGACCTCCAGATCGAGTACTCGCTGATCTCCCGGTCCATCGAGGAGAAGATCCTGCCCACCGCCCACGAGCTCGGCATCGGGATCACGGCCTACGGCGTGCTCTCGCGCGGGCTGATCAGCGGCCACTTCACCCGGGACCGGGAGCTGGCGCCGGGCGACTTCCGGGGCATGAGCCCGCGCTTCCAGGGCGAGAACCTCCAGCGGAACCTGGACCTGGTGGACCGGCTGCGGGCGCTCGCGGAGGCGAAGGGCGCCTCCGTCGCGCAGATCGCCGTCGCCTGGGTCCTGGCGCAGGGCGAGCGGCAGGGCGCGGACGTGGTGCCGCTGATCGGCGCCCGGCGCCGGGACCGGCTCGCGGAGGCGCTCGGCGCCCTGGACGTCACGCTCGACGCCGCCGACCTGGCCGCGATCGAGGAGGCCGTCCCGGCGGGCGCGGCGGCCGGCGAGCGGTACCCGGCGGCGCAGATGGCGCACCTGGACAGCGAGCGGTCGTGAGCGTCGGCGGGTTCAGGCCGAAAGGTACTGTCCTTCCATGGCCGCCACCGAGACCCTGACCGCAGAGCGCATCCTCGAAGCGACCGAGGAGGTGCTGAGGCGCTACGGCCCGGCGAAGGCGACCGTCGTGGACGTGGCCCGGGTCCTCGGCGTCAGCCACGGCAGCGTCTACCGCCACTTCCGCACCAAGGCGGCGCTGCGCGAGGCGGTGACCGAGCGGTGGCTCTCGCGCACCGAGACCGCCCTCGCCGAGCTGACCGCGGCCCCGGACCGGCCGGCGCCGGAGAAGCTGCGCGCCTGGTTCGCCCACCTCTTCGAGGCCAAGCGGCACAAGGCGGGCGACGACCCCGAGCTGTTCGCCACGTACAACGTGCTGATCGACGAGAGCAGCGGCGTGGTGGAGCAGCACATCGGCGTTCTGATCGACCAGGTCCGGTCGATCGTGGCGGAGGGCGCCGAGGAGGCGGAGTTCGCCGCCCCCGACCCGGACGCGACGGCCCGCGCGCTCTTCGACGCGACCTCCCGCTTCCACGACCCGGCCTACGCGCCGGAGTGGCGGCGCCCGACGATCGAGACCGAGTTCGAGGCCGTGGTGGAGCTGCTGCTGCGCGGTCTGCGCGCCTGAGAAGGGCCCGTACGACGGGGAAGCCCCCGGTTCCGTGGTCCGGAACCGGGGGCTTCGCCGTACTGACGTACTGCCGTCCTGAAGGAAGGCGCCGCGACTCAGCAGCCGAGGAGGCGGCTGCCCAGGTAGCCCTGGATCTGGTCGAGGGAGACGCGCTCCTGCTTCATGGTGTCGCGCTCGCGCACGGTCACCGCGTTGTCGTCGAGGGTGTCGAAGTCGACGGTGATGCAGAACGGGGTGCCGATCTCGTCCTGACGGCGGTAGCGGCGGCCGATGGCGCCGGCGTCGTCGAACTCGATGTTCCAGTTCTGGCGCAGGTCCGCCGCGAGGCCCTTGGCCTTCGGGGAGAGCTGCGGGTTGCGGGAGAGCGGCAGGACCGCGGCCTTGACCGGGGCCAGGCGGTGGTCGAGGCGCAGCACGACGCGCTTCTCCATGACGCCCTTGGCGTTGGGGGCCTCGTCCTCGGTGTACGCGTCGAGCAGGAAGGCCAGCATCGTGCGGCCGACACCGGCCGCCGGCTCGATGACGTACGGCGTGTAGCGCTCGTTGGACTCCTGGTCCAGGTAGGTCAGGCTGGCGCCGGAGGCCTTGGAGTGGGCGCTCAGGTCGTAGTCCGTGCGGTTGGCGACGCCCTCCAGCTCGCCCCACTCGCTGCCGCCGAAGGAGAAGCGGTACTCGATGTCGGCGGTGCGCTTGGAGTAGTGGGAGAGCTTCTCCTGCGGGTGCTCGAACCAGCGCATGTTCTCCTCGCGCAGGCCCAGGCCGGTGTACCAGTTCCAGCGCTGCTGCATCCAGTACTCCTGCCACTCCTCGTCCTCGCCCGGCTTGACGAAGAACTCCATCTCCATCTGCTCGAACTCGCGGGTCCGGAAGATGAAGTTGCCCGGAGTGATCTCGTTCCGGAAGGACTTGCCCATCTGCGCGATGCCGAACGGGGGCTTCTTGCGCGCGGTGGTCTGCACCTGGGAGAAGTTGGTGAAGATGCCCTGGGCGGTCTCGGGACGCAGGTAGGCGACGGAGCCGGAGTCCTGGGTCGGGCCGAGGTGGGTGGAGAGCAGGCCCGAGAAGTTCTTGGGCTCGGTGAAGGTGCCCTTGTTGCCGCAGTTGGGGCAGTTGAGGTCGGCGAGGCCGTTCTCGGGGAGACGGCCGTGCTTCTCCTCGTACGCCTCCTCCAGGTGGTCGGCGCGGAAGCGCTTGTGGCAGGAGGTGCACTCGGTCAGCGGGTCGGTGAAGGTGGCGACGTGACCGGACGCCTCCCAGACCTCGGTCGCCAGGATGACCGACGAGTCGATGCCGACGACGTCCTCGCGCGAGGTGACCATGTAACGCCACCACTGGCGCTTGATGTTCTCCTTGAGCTCGACGCCCAGGTGCCCGTAGTCCCAGGCGGCGCGCTGGCCGCCGTAGATCTCGCTACAGGGGAAAACGAAGCCACGGCGCTTGCTCAGGCTGACGATGGTGTCGATCTTGTCGGCGGCCACGGTGCTCTCTTCATTACGACGACGGAAAGGATGGGAACTGCGGCGCGAAGCGCCTCTGTGGGGGGTGGTGGTCGGGAGACGGGTGGGCGAATGCCACAGGTTACCGGCGCCCGTACCCCCCGCATCAAATCGGTTCCGGGTAAGGGGGGCGGGAGGGAGAGCGGGGCGTCGCGTGGGTGGGACCACACGGAAGGCAATTGACAACCGTTTCCAATTTTGTTGAAAATGAGTGTCATGAACGTACGTCGCCTGATACCCAGCACCGCCCTCGCCGGAGCCGTCGCGCTCGGCCTCGTCTCCCTCTCCGCCTGCGCCGGGACCTCCGACGCCGCCGACGGGGGCAAGGGCGGCAAGCTGGACGTGGTGGCGTCGTTCTATCCGATGCAGTACCTGGCCGAGCAGATAGGCGGCGGCCACGTCGCCGTCGAGACGCTCACGAAGCCCGGCGTCGAGCCGCACGACCTGGAGCTCAAGCCGAAGCAGATCGGCGAGCTCGGCGAGGCCGACGTCATCGTCTACCTCAAGGGCGTCCAGCCCGCCGTCGACGAGGCCATCGCCCAGGCCGGCGTGAAGAACACGGTCGACGCCACCACGCTCACGAAGCTGGAGGCGCACGGCACCGGGGCCGGACACGACCACGGCCACGGCGAGGAGGGCCACGAGCACGCCGGGGAAGAGGGCCACGACCACGGCTCCGAGGCCGGCACCGACCCCCACGTCTGGCTCGACCCCGTGAAGTACGCCGAGGTCGCCAAGGGCGTCGGCAGCGCCTTCGAGAAGGCCGACCCGGACCACGCCGCCGACTACAAGAAGAACACCGACGCCCTGGTGAAGAAGCTCGGCGACCTGAACACCGAGTTCGAGACGGGCCTGAAGAACACCGCGACCCGCACCTTCATCACCACCCACTCCGCCTTCGGCTACCTCGCCGAGCGCTACCACCTGGAGCAGGAGGGCATCGCCGGCGTCGACCCCGAGTCCGAGCCGAGCCCCGCCCGCATGAAGGAGCTCCAGGAGATCGCGGCCAAGGACAAGGTCTCCACGGTCTTCTTCGAGACCCTGGCGAGCGACAGGACCGCGAAGACCCTCGCCGGCGACACCGGTCTGAAGACCGACGTGCTCGACCCGCTGGAGGGCATCACGGACAAGTCCCGGGGCAGCGACTACATCGAGGTCATGCGCTCCAACCTCACCGCGCTGAAGAAGGCCCTCGGCGCCAAGTGACCACCGCACAGCAGGAGGTACGGCCCATGGCACAGGAAACCACCGCCGAGGCCCCCGAAGCCGTCGTCTCCGTCCGGGGGGCCACCGCGGCCCTCGGCGGCCGCCCCGTCCTCCGGGGCGTCGACCTCACCGTCCACCGCGGTGAGGTCGTCGCGCTGCTCGGCGCCAACGGCTCCGGCAAGTCCACCGCCGTCCGCTCCGTCATCGGCCAGGTGCCGCTGACCAGCGGCACGATCGAGCTGTTCGGCACCGACCGGAAGCGGTTCCGCGACTGGGCCCGCGTCGGGTACGTGCCGCAGCGCACCACCGCCGCGAGCGGCGTCCCCGCCACCATCCGCGAGGTCGTCACCTCGGGCCGCCTCTCCCGCCGCCGCTTCGGCCGGCTCGCCAGGCAGGACCGGGCCGCCGTCGAGCGGGCCATCGCCCTCGTCGGCCTCGCCGACCGCGCCGGGGACTCCGTCGACGCCCTCTCCGGCGGCCAGCACCAGCGGGTCCTGATCGCCCGCGCGCTCGCCTCCGAGCCCGAGCTCCTGATCATGGACGAGCCGATGGCGGGCGTGGACCTGGCCAGCCAGGAGATCCTGGCCGCGACCCTGCGCGAGCAGGTCGCGGGCGGCGCCACCGTCCTCCTCGTCCTGCACGAGCTGGGCCCCCTGGAGCCGCTGATCGACCGGGCCGTGGTCCTGCGCGACGGCTGCGTCGTCCACGACGGCCCGCCGCCCGAGGCCGTCGGACAGCACGCGCTGCCCGGCCACGACCACGTACATCCGCACGCGGCCGGCGAGCCGCTCCGCACGGGACTGCTGACCTGACATGGAATTCCTCGAACCCGCCTTCATGCAGCGGGCGCTGATCGCCGCCCTCCTGGTCGGGATCACCGCCCCCGCCGTCGGCGTCTACCTCGTCCAGCGCCGCCAGGCGCTGATGGGCGACGGCATCGGCCACGTCGCCATGACCGGTGTCGGCCTGGGCTTCCTGCTGAACTCCAGCCCGGTCTGGATGGCGACCCTCGTCGCCGTCGCCGGCTCGGTCGCGATGGAGCTGATCAGGGCGTACGGCAAGACCCGCGGCGACCTGGCGCTCGCGCTGCTCTTCTACGGCGGCATGGCGGGCGGCGTCCTGCTGATCAACCTCTCGCCGACCGGCTCCAACGCCAACCTCACCTCGTACCTCTTCGGCTCGCTGACCACGGTCTCGCCGGAGGACATCACCGCGATCTCGGTCCTGGCCGCCTTCGTGGTCCTGGTCACGGTCGGTCTGCGCCGCCGGCTCTTCGCGGTCAGCCAGGACGAGGAGTTCGCCCGGGTCACCGGCCTTCCGGTGCGCGCCCTGAACCTGCTGATCGCGGTCACGGCCGCGGTGACCGTCACCGTCGCCATGCGGGTCGTGGGCCTGCTCCTGGTGAGCGCGCTCATGGTGGTCCCGGTCGCGGCGGCCCAGCAGCTCACCCGCTCCTTCCGCGCCACTTTCATCGGCGCGGTCCTCATCGGGATCGTCGTCTCCCTGTCGGGAACGATCACCACGTACTACGTGGAGGCCCCGCCCGGCGCGACGATCGTGCTGTACGCGATCGGGGTCTTCGTCCTGCTCACGGCGCTCGCCACGCCGCTCGCCAAACGGCGGGCCAGGGCGGCCGAGACCGACGCGGCGGCCTGCGACGTACGGGTCCCGACCGGACGGCGGCCGGGCGACGACGTGAGGGTGTGAGCCACGACCGGTCCGTGGGACACGGGGGGCTGGCAGAATGGCGGGGGCAGACAAGCATCCAAGGAGGCCCCCGTGGTGACGGCAGGACCCCCCGTACGCGGCCGCTCGACCAAGCAGCGGGCCGCCGTGTCGGCGGCACTGAACGAGGTGGACGAGTTCCGCAGCGCGCAGGAGCTGCACGACATGCTCAAGCACCGCGGCGACTCGGTCGGCCTCACCACCGTCTACCGCACGCTCCAGTCCCTGGCGGACGCGGGCGAGGTCGACGCGCTGCGCACCAGCGACGGCGAGACGGTCTACCGCCGCTGCTCGACCGGTGACCACCACCACCATCTGGTCTGCCGCCTCTGCGGCAAGGCCGTGGAGGTGGAGGGCCCCATGGTGGAGCAGTGGGCCGAGGCGGTCGCCGCCGAGCACGGCTTCGTGAACGTGGCGCACACGGTGGAGATCTTCGGCACGTGCGCGGAGTGCGCCGCGAAGTGACCTGACGGACATGGACGCCCGTGAGGGCCCGTACCGGACTTTCTCCGGTACGGGCCCTCACGCGTGCGGCGGGTCCGGTCAGCCCTTGTCGAGGACGGCCAGGTCGGCCGGGTCCACGCCGCCGAAGCGCCGGTCGCGGGAGGCGTACTCGACGCAGGCGCGCCACAGGTCGCGGCGGTCGAAGTCCGGCCACAGCACGTCCTGGAAGATCATCTCGGCGTAGCTGCTCTGCCAGATGAGGTAGTTCGAGGTGCGCTGCTCGCCGCTCGGGCGCAGGAAGACGTCGACGTCCGGCATGTCCGGGTAGTACAGGTACTTCTGGAAGGTCTTCTCGTTGACCTTCGACGGGTCCAGCTTCCCGGCCGCCACGTCCCGGGCGATGGCCTGTGCCGCGTCCGCGATCTCGGCGCGCCCGCCGTAGTTGACGCAGAAGTACAGGGTCATGGCGTCGTTGCCGACGGTCTGCTCCTGGGCGACCTGGAGCTCCTGGACGACCGACTTCCACATCTTGGGCATGCGGCCGACCCAGCGGATGCGGATGCCCAGCTCGTCCATCTCGTCGCGGCGGCGGCGGATGACGTCCCGGTTGAAGTTCATGAGGAAGCGGACCTCGTCGGGCGAGCGCTTCCAGTTCTCGGTGGAGAAGGCGTAGAGGGAGAGGTTCTTGACGCCCATCTCCAGGCAGCCCTTGAGCACGTCCAGGACGACGCCCTCGCCGACCTTGTGGCCCTCGGTGCGCGGCAGGCCGCGCTCCTTGGCCCAGCGGCCGTTCCCGTCCATCACGCAGGCCACGTGGTTCGGCACCAGCTCGGCCGGGAGCTTCGGCGGGCGGGCGCCGGACGGGTGCGGCTCGGGCAGCTTGTACTCCCGGCGCTGCCGCCCGAGGATTCCGCGTCGTGCGATGGCCATGGCGATGGATCTCCTACCTAGGTCTTCTCTACGTATCGCAGGGAGCGCAGGCCGCGCTCCAGGTGCCAGTGCAGGTAGGCGGAGACGAGCCCGCTGCCCTCCCTGACGTGACGCGGCTCGCACGCGTCCGCCGTCGCCCAGTCGCCGGTGAGGAGCGCGCTGAGCAGGCCGATGGCCTCCGCAGAGGGTACGACGCTTCCGGGGACCCGGCAGTCGCCGCATATGACTCCGCCCGCCGCGACCGAGAAGAACCGGTTCGGCCCCGAGAGCCCGCATCTGGCGCAGTCCCCGAAGCTGGGCGCGTAGCCGTTCACGGCGAGGGAGCGCAGCAGGAAGGCGTCCAGGATCAGATGGGGGGCGTGCTCGCCCCGGGCGAGGGTCCGCAGGCCCCCGACGAGCAGCAGGTACTGCTGGACCGCCGGCTCGCCCTCGTGGTCGGTGAACCGCTCGGCCGTCTCCAGCATGGCCGTGCCGGCGGTGTAGCGGGCGTAGTCGGTGACGATCCCGCCGCCGTACGCGGCGATGGTCTCGCTCTGCGTGCAGAGCGGCAGGCCGCGCCCGATCAGCTCGCTCCCCCGGGCGAAGAACTGCACGTCCACGTGGGAGAAGGGTTCGAGCCGGGCCCCGAACTTCGACTTCGTGCGCCGCACGCCCCGCGCCACGGCGCGTACGCGCCCGTGACCGCGCGTGAGGATCGTGATGATGCGGTCCGCCTCACCCAGCTTCTGGGTGCGCAGCACGACGCCGTCGTCACGGAACAGACTCATGCGGCCCATTCTCCCGTACGGCACCGACACCCGGGTCCGGGGCCGGGCGCCGGGGCCGTACGGGAGGGCTAGGGCGTGTGTCGAAAGTGGCGTCGTCTGCCCGAAGGGCAGGCCCGGCGGTGTCCGGTGCGTGCGATCGCAAGGCGGAGGGTCGCCCCGATAC
>NZ_JBFBJO010000007.1:0-335123 GCF_040702165.1 Streptomyces sp. NPDC086147
GTACTGCAGGGGGGACCCTGTGGGAGAGTAGGACACCGCCGAACAATCATTGTGGGAAAGCCCCGCACCTTCTGGTGCGGGGCTTTTCTGCGTTCACCCCCTTTCCTTTTCAGGCCGGCGCGACGAGCTGGGTGTCGTACGCCAGGATGACCGCTTGGACGCGGTCGCGGGCGCCCGTCTTGGCGAGGATGCGGCTCACATGGGTCTTCACCGTGGATTCCGCGAGGTGGAGACGGGTGGCGATCTCGGTGTTCGTCCAGCCCCGGCCGATGACCGTGAGGATCTCGCGTTCCCGCTCCGTCAGGGCGGCGAGACGGGGATCCTCCGGGCCGTCGGGCTCCTCCACGGGGGTCTGCCGCGGCAGGTGGTGGATGTAGGCGTCCAGAAGGCGGCGGGTGAGGCTCGGGGCGACGACCGCGTCGCCGGCGGCCACCGCGCGGATGCCGGCGAGGAGTTCCTCCGGCTGGGCGTCCTTCACCAGGAAGCCGCTGGCGCCGGCGCGCAGGCCGTCGTACGCGTACGCGTCCAGGTCGAAGGTGGTGACGATCAGGATGCGGGAGCGGGCTCCCGTGGCGATGATGCGGCGGGTCGCCTCGATGCCGTCCAGGCCCGGCATCCGGATGTCCATCAGGACGACGTCGGGGCGGAGGGAGTCGACCAGGCGGATCGCCTCGGCGCCGTTCGGCGCCTCGCCGATGACGGTCATGTCGTCCTGGCTCTCCAGCAGGATGCGGAAGCCGAAGCGCTGCATCGGCTGGTCGTCCGCGATGAGAACGGTCGTCACGAGGGGGGATCTCCCGGGATTCGGTGGGCGGTTCGGTCAGAGGGCGGTGCGGAGGGGGATGCGGAGCCGGACGGACCAGCCGCCGACCGGCAGCGGGCCGCAGTCGAGTGTGCCGTCGTAGAGGGCCGCGCGCTCGCGCATGCCGGTGAGGCCCTGGCCCTGGCCCCCGGGCGCTCGGGCGGTGCCCGTTCCCGTGTCGGTGACCTCCGCCCGTACCTCCCCGGGGGCGTACGTGAGGAGCACGGTCGCCTTCGCGTCGGGGCCCGCGTGCTTGAGGGTGTTCGTCAGGGCCTCCTGCACCACCCGGTAGACCGTCAGCTGGGCGCCGGGGGAGAGGGGATGGGAGGGAGGCTCGGCGCGGGTGTCGAGGCGGACCGGCAGGCCCGCCTCGCGTACGCCGGTGAGGAGGGCGTCCAGGTCCGCCAGGGTCGGCTGGGGGTCCCGTACCGCCTCCTGCTCGTCGTCGCGCAGGACGCCCAGGAGGCGGCGGAGGTCGGCGAGGGCCTCGCGGCTCGTCGTGCCGATGGCGTCGAGGGCCTGGGCGGCGCGCTCGGGGTTCTTGGCCGCCGCGTACCGGCCGCCGTCCGCGAGGCCGGTGATGACCGAGAGGTTGTGGCCGATGATGTCGTGCATCTCGCGGGCGATGCGGGTCCGTTCGGCCGCCGCGGCGAGCCGGACCTCCTGGTCCCGCTCGGTCTCCAGGCGGCGGGCCCGGTCGACGAGGCCCGCCGTGTAGTCCCTGCGGGAGCGGACCGTGATGCCGAGGAGGGCGACGAGCGCGTACGCCCACAGGGCGGGGACGACCCGCTGGTCCCAGCTCCCCGGGGCGAAGCGGACGGCTCCCGTCACCAGGGGCGGCAGGAGCAGGGCGAGGGCCCACAGGAGGGCGCGGGGCGGGCGGAGCAGCGCGATGTGGAAGACCGGGAGCAGCTGGAGGTACGAGGCCTGGAGGAAGGCGCCCGAGGCGTCGCTGACGAGCGCCGCGCCCGCCATCACGGCCAGGGCGGGCACGGGGTGGCGGCGGCGCCAGTACAGCGGCACGGTCAGGGCCAGGCCGAGGGCGGTCACGCACCAGGCCGGCAGGGTCGGGTCCGGGGCGGTGTTCCGCCAGCCGCCCGCCGCGTCCACGAGCGCGGCCACCACCCAGCAGGACGTCACCGCCGTGTCCCACGGCCAGGGGCGGCGGGCGTCGAAGGCGCGTACGCGCGTGAGGAGACGGTGGACGTGGCGGCTGAGGCCCGTGTCCGCGGTTCCGCCCGGGTGTTCTTCCGTCTCCGTCGTCACGTCGTCATCTTCCTCGCACGTCACGGCACTTGAGCAAGGGGGCTCGGCTCACGCCTTCGACCCTAGGGGGCGGGGAGGGGCGGGGCGTCGGACCGGGGTGGTGTGCGGGGGGCGGGCGTAGTACCGGGGTACGGCGCGCGGGGCGTGCGGCTTGGGAAATGCCTTGTCAGGGGCGTGTGTCCGTCGTCAGGATCTGGGCCATGGACTGTCTGATACGTGTCATCCGCGCCGACGAGTGGGAGAAGGCCCGCGAGATCCGTCTCGCCGCCCTCCGGGATCCGGTCGCGCACCTGGCGTTCCTCGATACGTACGGGGCGGCCGTCGAGCGGCCCGACTCCTTCTGGCGGGAGCGGGCGGAGGACTCGTCCGAGAGCGGTGCAGGGACGGTGCGGCAGTTCGTGGCCGAGGGGCCGGACGGCTCCTGGGCGGGCACGATCACGCTGCTCGTGGAGCGGCCCTCGGACGAGGTGCGGTTCGGCGAGCCGGCGAAGGTGGACCAGACGCACGTCGTGGGGGTGTACGTGCGTCCCGAGGCGCGCGGGACGGGCGTGATCGACGCGCTGTTCCGGGCGGGCGTGGAGTGGTCCTGGTCGCTGGCGGAGCCGGTGGTCGAGCGGGTGCGGCTGTACGTGCACGAGGAGAACGCGCGGGCGGCGGCCTTCTACCGGCGGTTCGGGTTCGCGCCGACGGGCGAGCGGGTGGCGGTGCCGGGGAGCGGGTCGGCGCAGGAGGTGGAGTACGCGGTGGAGCGGCCCGTCTCCTGAACCGGCTCTAACCCCGTGGGGTCAGGACGTCGTTCGGCCAGCGGGTCCTGGCCTGTTCGCGGGAGCGCATCAGGGCCAGGGCGGGCAGGCCCCGGCCTTCGCCGTCGGCCAGGAGGGCCGGGAGGGCGGGGAACGGGGCGACGGCGGCGACATCGTCGAGCACCAGGGTGAGTGGTGGGTCGAGCCGACCGTCGGATGACCGTGCGGCCATGCGGCGGCCGTGCTCGACCACGCTTGCGGCGAGCGCCGTCAGGAGCGGCATCGCGCCGGGGTGGGTACGGGGGTCCTCGATCGATTCACCCACCACGTAGAGGGTGCCCCCTTCGGGGAGGAAAGATGCCAGGGCCAGCGAATCCGTTCGATTCGGGGTGCAGGCCTCCCTGATGTGGACCGTGGAGAGGGCCGAGAACGCACGGGCCGTCAGCTCCTGTGCCAGGCGGCGGCTTTCGGGGTGGGCGGTCAGGGCGGATTCGAGCAGTCCGGCCAGGCCCGACACGGCCCTGGGGTGGCTGCGGAGGATCCGTACGGGTTCGTGGGCGTCGGAGCCCTGGGCCCAGCGGTGCACCTGGCGGAAGGGGCGGCCGTCGACGGCCGCCGCGTGCAGCCAGCAGCGCAGGAGCGTTTCCGCGGTGTCGGCGGTCGCCGCGTCGAGCCGGGAGTGCGGGCGGACCGGGGCGAGCAGGGCGGCGGCCCTGGCCTGGGCGGTCTCCGCGTCCTCGCAGCCCTCGGCGGGCGACCAGTGGAGCCGGCCCGGGGTGTCGCAGAGGTGCCCGGGGTCGTAGACGAGGACCGGGCCGAGCTTGCCGCGCGCGTCCTTGGTCTCCGACCAGACGGCGGGGTCGGAGGTGACGACGAGGACCGGGCCCTCGGCGTCCCGCACCGCCCGGACGGCGGCGGGGCGGCGGACCTCGGGCGGGCCGAAGAGGGTGCCGGGGGCGCCTGCGGGGGCCGGGTGCCCAGGCGTGGCGGGGTGGGGCTGCGGAGGGATCTGCGGCTCGGCCGGGGCGAGGAGCGGCCTCGGGGTCTCCCGTACGGGGCCCAGGGGGGCGGGGGCGGGTTCCCGGGTGTGCGGCTCGGGCTGGGTGGCGGGGGCCGCGCCTGCGGCGGCGGGGGTCCGGAACGACGGTTCGGGGGCGGTCGTGTCCGTGGGGGTCGGTACCGGCTCCCGTACGGGATGGTCCGTCGGCGGCCCGTACGCGCCCGCCTTCCGGTGGGCGCGGACCGCGCGCCAGCGGGTCACCGTGCCCAAGGCGAAGACCGCGAGGACGAGGAGGATCATCGCCTCGCCGATCAGGAGACCCCAGAAGAGGCCGTACCCCGAGAGCCGGTCCGGCGGGGCGGCCGGCCAGGCGGCCGGGAGGTCCGTCGGGGCCGTCGCCAGGGAGCGCAGGGCCGACGGCGTGCCGGTGTAGGCGACGCCGTCCGGCCAGGACCCGTGGGCGAACAGGCCCGCCAGACCGGTCGCCGTCCACACCAGGACCGTGAGGCAGAGGAGGAGGGCGAACAGGCTGAGCAGCAGCCCGTCCGAGATCCCTCCCCCCTTCCGTGCCGTTTCCATCCGTGCCGCCTATGCCACCGTCGACTGCGAGGAGCCGTTCATCTGCTGCTCGACGAGCATGGCCCGCTGCTCCGTCTCCCACTCCAGTTCCGGGTCGGTGACCGAGGACTCGGTCATGGCGCGGTCGGTGTAGACGAGCGGGCGTTCCTTCTCGGTGATGAGGTGTTTGACCACCTGCACGTTGCCGTTGACGTCCCAGACCGCGATGCCGGGGGTGAGGGTCGGGATGATCTCGACCGCCCAGCGGGGCAGGCCGAGGACCCGGCCGGTGTTGCGGGCCTCGTCGGCCTTCTGGGCGTAGATGGTCCTGGTCGAGGCCATCTTGAGGATCGCCGCCGCCTCCTTGGCCGCCGCTCCGTCGACGACGTCGGAGAGGTGGTGGACGACCGCGACGAAGGACAGGCCGAGGCGCCGGCCGAACTTCAGGAGGCGCTGGAAGAGCTGGGCCACGAACGGGCTGTTGATGATGTGCCAGGCCTCCTCGACCAGGAAGATGCGCTTCTTCCGGTCGGGGCGGATCCAGGTGTGCTCCAGCCAGACGCCGACGATCGCCATGAGGATCGGCATGGCGATGGAGTTGCGGTCGATGTGGGAGAGGTCGAAGACGATCAGGGGCGCGTCGAGGTCGATGCCGACGGTCGTCGGGCCGTCGAACATGCCGCGCAGGTCGCCGTCGACCAGGCGGTCCAGGACGAGGGCGACGTCCAGGCCCCAGGCGCGTACGTCGTCTATGGCGACGTTCATCGCCTCGGCGGACTCGGCCTTGGGGTGGCGGAGCTGCTCGACGATGTCGGTGAGGATCGGCTGGCGTTCGGTGACGTGGTGGGTCACGTACGCGTGGGCGACCTTGAGGGCGAAGCCGGAGCGCTCGTCGAGGCCGTGGCCCATCGCCACCTCGATGATGGTGCGCAGCAGCGCGAGCTGGCCCGTGGTGGTGATCGACGGGTCGAGCGGGTTGAGGCGGATCCCGGCGTCGTTGGCGACCATCGGGTCCAGGCGGATGGGGGTTATCCCCAGTTCCTGGGCGATCAGGTTCCACTCGCCGACGCCGTCCTCGCCCTGGGCGTCGAGGACGACGACCTGCCGGTCCCGGAAGCGGAGCTGGCGGAGCACGTACGTCTTCTCCAGGGCCGACTTGCCGTTGCCGGACTCGCCGAGGACCAGCCAGTGGGGGGCGGGGAGCTGCTGGCCGTACAGCTGGAAGGGGTCGTAGATGTAGCCCTTGCCGCTGTAGACCTCGCGGCCGATGATGACGCCGGAGTCGCCGAGGCCGGGGGCCGCGGTCGGCAGGTAGACGGCCTGGGCCTGTCCGGTGGAGGTGCGGACGGGCAGGCGGGTCGTCTCCACCTTCCCGAAGAGGAAGGAGGTGAAGGCCTCGGTGAGGACGGACAGCGGATCTCGCATGGGTCTGTGCCCCTTCGGCCCTAGCGGCGGATGCCGGTCGCGAACGGCAAGGTGTTCACAAAGGCCCGGTGGTGCTCGCGGTCGCACCACTCCAGCTTCAGGTACGACTTGCCGGCGGAGGCCCTGATCGTGCGCTTGTCCCGGGCGAGGGCCTCGGGGGAACGCGACGACACCGTGATGTACCCGACGAGGTTCACTCCGGCAGCGCCGCTGGCGAGATCTTCACCCCGCTGGTCGAGCCGGCCGTGGGCGGCGATGTCGCGCGGGTCGACCGTGCGGTTCATCTTGGCGGCGCGGCTGGCGTCGGCCTCGTCGTTGGTCTTCTCGGTGAGCATGCGCTCGATGGCGACCTCGGTGGGCTCCAGGTCCATGGTGACGGCGACCGTGCGGATGACGTCGGGGGTGTGGACGAGGAGCGGGGCGAGGAAGTTGACGCCGACGGGGGTCATCGGCCACTCCTTGACCCAGGCGGTGGCGTGGCACCAGGGGGCGCGGGTGGAGGACTCGCGGGTCTTGGCCTGGAGGTACGTCGGTTCCATCGCGTCCAGCTCGGCCGGCCAGGCGTTGCGCTTGGTCATGGCCTGGATGTGGTCGATGGGGTGGTCCGGGTCGTACATGGAGTGCACGAGGGAGGCGAGCCGGGACTGCCCGAGGGGCTGGCGGACGCGGATGTCGGCCTCGGCGAGGCGGGCGCAGATGTCGGTGAGCTCGCGGGCCATGACGACGGCGATGCCGGCGTCGCGGTCGAGGCGGCGGGCGCCGGAGGCGTGCTTGGCGGCGCGGGCCATGGCGTTGGCCTCGGCGGCGAGTTCGCGGGTGTAGTGCATGCAGGCGACGAGGTAGGCGCGGTGCTGCTCGCTGGAGGTGGAGACCATGGACTGGAGCTGGTCGTAGGACTCCTGGAGCCACGGGGGCGCGTGCGGGTCGCCGCGCTGGCCGACGTCCTTGGCGTGCGCGTCGGGGTCGGCGGGGAGGGTGCGGGCCAGCATCTGGAGGCGGGTGACGAAGCCGTCGCCGTTGGCGACGTGCTTGAGGAGGGTGCCGAAGCGGTCGACCAGGGCCTCCTGGTCCTCGCTGTCGCGCAGGCCGACGCCGGGGCCCTCGATCTCGATGGCGGCGGTGACGGTGCGGCGGTCGGCGTGGAGGAGGACGGCGATCTCGTCGGGGCCGAAGGGGGCGGAGAGCCAGCCGACGCGGCCGATGCCGGGGGGCGGGCCGATCTCGACCTCGCGCCCGTCGAGGCGGGTGCCGGCCTCGACGACGGAGGAGCGGTAGGCGGTGCCGCGCTTGAGCATGCGCTTGTAGCTGCGGTTGATCTCGAACCACTTGTAGAAGGTGCGGCCCTTGTACGGGAGGTACACGGCGGCGATCGCGAGCATGGGCAGGCCCGCGAGGAGGGCGATCCGCAGGGGGAGGAGGGGGACGAGGAGTCCGCTCATCATGCCGAGGAAGGCGCCGACGATGATCAGGGCGATCTCGCCGGTCTCGCGGTTCTTGCCGACGATCGCGTTCGGCCGGGCGCGGCCGACGAGATACGTGCGGCGGGGCGCGACCGGCTGGGACTGGGTCGTCAACGCCCTGCACCTCCAGAGTTCTTGCGGTTGCCGTGCGGGGTTCCGGCGGTGGGGCTGCTGCTGCGGGGGGCCGGGGGCGGTGTCGCGCCTCCGCCGCCGGCGCCGCCGCGGCTGCTGTGGGCGGCCATGCCGCCGGAGAGCTGGTTGGCGGGGCGGGGGGCCGCGGACCGGCCGCCGTCGCCGCCTCCGCCGTCGCCGCGGGAGCTGTGGGTCTTGATGCCCTGGGAGACGAGGGAGGCGGGGGAGGAGATGACGGCGGCGGCGGTGTTCTCTCCCGCGCGGTGGAGGCGGTTGTTGCGGGAGGCGGCGATCTCGTCGCCGAAGCCGGGGACGAAGCGGTAGATCATCGCGGAGGCGAAGATGGCGAGCAGGATGATCGCGAGGCCGGAGACGACGGCGGAGAAGGAGTCCGGGCCGGTGCCGGAGGAGAGGGCGCCGGCGAGGCCGAGGACGATGACGATGACCGGCTTGACCATGATGATCGCGATCATGATGCCGGCCCAGCGGCGGACGTGGCCCCACATGTTCTTGTCGACGAGGCCGGAGTAGACGACGACGCCGAGGAGGGCGCCGACGTACAGCATGACGGCGCGGAGGAAGAGCTCCAGGTAGAGGACGCCGGCGGCGATCACGGTCACCAGGGACACGATGATCAGCATGATCGGGCCGCCGCCGATGCTGTCGCCCTTCTGGAGGGCCTCCTTGAAGCTGCCGAAGAAGACGTCGGTCTGCTGTCCGGTGCCGGAGGCGATGACCTCGGTGACGGCGTCGGTGGCGTTGACGACGGTGTAGAGGATCAGGGGGGTGAAGGCGGAGGCGAGGACCGTCAGCCAGAGGAAGCCGATGGCTTCGGAGAGCGCGGTGGTGAGGGGGACGCCGCGGATGGCGCGCTTGGCGACGGCGAGGAGCCAGAGGAGGAGGGTGAGGACGGTGGAGGCGGCGAAGACGACGGCGTAGCGGCCGAGGAACTCCATGTTGGTGAAGTCCACGTCGGCGGTCTCTTTGACGGCCTTGGAGAGGTAGTCGAGGGTGGCGGTGGCGGCGTCGGCGAAGCCTCGGGAGAGGGAGGTGAGGGGGTCGAGGGCGGCGGCCGGGTCGGGGGTGGGAGCCGTGCCGGTCCCGGTGGACTGGCCCTTCTCGCACAGGTCCCGGGCCTCTCCCACGATGAGGGCGCACGGGTTGTCGCTCGCGCCGGGAGACGGTGTGGGCGACGGGGTCGGGGTGGGGGCCGCCTGGGCGCGGGACGCGAACAGGAACGGTGCGCCGAGGAAGGCGACGGTGAGCGCGGCCGTCGCGCGACCCGCCAGGCTTCGACTAGCGGGCATAGGTGAACCCTCCGTATCCCTCGACCGCCTCGGCGATCTCGTCGGCGGTGGAGGCGCGGTTGTCGCCGTTGACCGGGGTGGGTCCGTCGCTCTGGCTGGAGGACTCCAGGCGCCAGTCCCCGTCGACCCAGGTGAGCTTCTCCGTGATGGTGAACCAGGTGGAGGTGACGGGCCTGGTCGAGTCCGCGCCGGCGAGGCCGCCCAGGTTGGTGCACCACACCTCGACCGTCGCCGTGTTCTCCGTGTACTCCCGGATCCTGGTGCCGATCGGCACCGTGCGGGACACCAGGGTCGTGCCGGTGGGGGCGACGCCGTTCGCGTCGAGTCCCGCGCTCTTCGCGAGGGCGGCCGAGTAGGTGGCGTCCAGTGTCTTCAGGACGCCGTCCACGACCGCCGGGGCGTAGACGGCGCGCACGATGTCGTGGCGGGACGCCTGCTGGAACATCGCCGCCGACCCCAGCGCCACCGCGTAGTTCGTCGCCGCGCTCTGGGCCCCCTGTGCGTCGCGGGCGTGGCCCGTGGGGATGGGGCCGTTCCTGCCCGTGACCGGGGGGACGCCCGTCGCCGCCGTGGGGGCCGTCTTGCCCGGGGTGCCCGCGCGGGGGGCCGACGGGTCCGCCGGGTCGCCCCCGCCGCGGTTGGCGAGGGCGATGGCGCCGACGAGGAGGACCACCACGCCCACGACCGTGACGAGGGAGCGGGAGCTGCGGACGGGGCGGCGGCCGGCGCCGTACACGTCGCCGCTGTTGCCCTCGGGCAGGCGGGTCCGGGTCTGGCCCGAGCCGCCCACGCCGCCGAAGCTGTCGTGCTCGTCGCCGGGACTCATGCCGGGTACGCCCCCTCACTCGTTCGCGGGTACGGCCGTGCTTCAACAGGACTGGGCATCAGGTTCAGGTGGACAATCTCGGGAGACCGGTCCGACGGGACGTCAGACGGCCATCCCGTAGACGATGGTGAAGAGCGTCCCCAGCGAGCCGATGATGAAGACGCCGGTCAGGCCGGCCACGATCAGGCCCTTGCCCTGTTCCGCGCTGAACGTGTCGCGGAGGGCGGTCGCGCCGATGCGCTGCTTGGCCGCGCCCCAGATGGCGATGCCCAGGCAGAGCAGGATGGCCACGGCCATCACGACCTCGATCATCACCTTGGCTTCGTTGCCCAGGCTCCCGAAGGGCCCCCAGTTCGGGGCGATTCCACCGATAATGGTGGTGATGTCGCCCTTGTTGGCCGCCAGGTACATGTAACTCACCGCCCCTGTATGGGTTGTTGGCCGCCCCTCCCGGACGGCACGGGTCATCGCCCTATCTTCGCTGATGAAACCGCTCGCGTGTGACTGCTTGGCGGCTCTCTTTACCCGATCCCCGCACACTTGACCGGTCTGACCGCCTTGACCTGCGATGGTGTGGCCGGTTTCCGTGTGAAGAAGCGTATCGTCACTCTGTGTATCACGGAGGGTGACTCCGGGCAATGATCGTCGTTGTTCCACTCTTGGGGCGTCTGACGGGCGGGCGCACGCGCGGCGCGCGTGACGAGGTCGTCGCGCACCGTCCCCAGGGAGCCCCTCGCCGCCTAGACTGACCCGTCGGGGCGTACTGCCATGGGCCGAGGGGTGGTTGACGGTGCGTAGGGCGGGCCGTAGGGCGGGCAGGGCGTGGTGGGTGGCCGGCGGGGCCTTCGGGGTCTGTCTCGCCTTCGTGGCCATGCTCGTCGTCGGCACGTACTCCGCGGCCTCGGGCCTCGCCGCCGGCGCGGGCAGCGGGAAGAACGGCACCGTGGGGCTCGCCAAGGGCGCCGTCCCGGCCCTCTACCAGGGGCTCGTGCAGCGGTGGGGGAACCTCTGCCCCGCCATCAACCCGGCGCTGCTCGCCGCGCAGCTCTACCAGGAGAGCGGCTGGAACCCGCGGGCCGTCTCCCCGGCCGACGCCCGGGGCATCGCCCAGTTCATCCCCGGCACCTGGGCCAGCCACGGCATCGACGGGGACGGGGACGGGGACCGGGACATCTGGGACCCGAAGGACGCGATCCCGTCGGCCGCCTCGTACGACTGCGAGCTCGCCAAGTACGTGCGGAACGTGCCCGGCGATCCGGCGAGCAACATGCTGGCCGCGTACAACGCGGGCGCGTACCGGGTGATCCGGCACGGCGGCGTGCCGCCCTTCAGCGAGACCCGGAACTACGTCCGCATCATCAAGTCCCTGGAGAAGAGCTTCGCCCGGCCCCTCGGCCGCGTCGACCCGTCCCAGCAGGCCGCCGGGGCCATCCACTACGCGCAGCAGAAGCTCGGCACCCTCTATCTCTGGGGCGGTACGGGCACGGCCGCGCAGAACGGCCGGTTCGACTGCTCCGGGCTCACCCAGGCCGCGTACGACAGCGTCGGGATCCGGCTCCCGCGCGTCGCCAACGACCAGTACAACGCCGGGCCGCACCCCTCGCGCGAGGAGCTGCTCCCCGGCGACCTGGTGTTCTTCTCGGACGACCTGACCAATTCGCGGGCCATCCGGCACGTCGGCGTCTACGTCGGCGGCGGGTACATGATCAACGCGCCGCGGACCGGGGCGGTGATCCGCTTCGACCGGATCGACACCCCGGACTACTTCGGCGCCACCCGGGTCACCCCGGAGGGCGCCGCCGCCCTGCCCACGCACCCGCCGCAGACGTAGGGAGGCGTTCGGGGCGTACGGGACATGGCCGGAACTCTCCGTCATGCACAGGCCCTGAGCTGCGGCGGGCCGTCACTCTTCGATAACGTCGGCATGATCCACCGGAGAGAGCGGAACGCACGCCTCAGGCGGTTCGTTCCCTGATCCGACCGCTCTGACCACGGGGGTTGGAAACCGCAGACAACGAGAGCAAGGGGCCGCAGCAGATGGCTGTACTCGCATCGGACGGTTCGAACCCCGATGTCAGCCTGCTCTACGACATCAACGGACTGGCCAAGGCCGCTCCGCCGTGGTTCGACCGCGTCATGGCGTACGTCGGCGAGTACGGGATCGTCCTCGCGATCGTCCTCACCGTGCTCGGGTGCTGGTGGAGCGTCCGCCGGCGCGGCACCCTCAACGACTCCGTCTCGGCCGTCGCCGGTCTCGTCTGGGCCCCGCTGGCCGCCGGGACCGCCCTCCTGGTCAACATCCCCATCCGGGGCTTCGTCGAGCGCCCCCGCCCCTTCGTGGACCACCGGGGCCTGGAGGTCCTCGTCGGGGGCAAGACCGACTTCTCCTTCGTCAGCGACCACGCCACCCTCGCGATGGCCCTCGCCGTCGGCCTCTTCGTCGCCCACCGGGGCTTCGGTCTCGCCGCGATCGGACTCGCCCTCGCCGAGGGCTTCGCCCGGGTCTACATGGGCGTCCACTACCCGACCGACGTCATCGGCGGCCTCGCCCTCGGTACGGCGGTGGCGCTGCTCCTCGCCCCGCTCGCGCTCGCCCTGCTGACCCCGGTCGTCTCCGCCGTCGCCCGCTCGGGCCGCGCCGCCCGCCTCGTCCGCTCCCGCCGGGCCGAGACGGCGCGGCTTCCGGAGACGGTCGACATCCCCGAGTGCCGCGTCGGCGGATCGTCCGCCGGGACCGGCCGCAAGGACCGCAAGGACCTGGCCGCCTGACGACGGGTGAGCGGACCCCCTAGGGGGTGTCCGGCTCCGTCGCCGTACGGGAGTGGTCCGCCGCGTCCGTGCGCGCCCGGTCCCTCGATCTGCGGGCCGGGCCCGACCAGCCGCAGCTGCAGCGCGCCAGCGCGAACGAGCCGCGTTCCGTCGTGGTGGTGGTGTGGGGGGAAGCCTCCGCGTGCACGCGACCACCGTACTGCGCGTGACGGCTCGCCCGGACCGTCGTTATCCGGAACGGACGCCCCCGGGCCGGGGGCGAGGCGGTCCCGGACGGACAGCGGCGAGGTACGGGGGTTGGCAGACGATGGTGGTGCAGGAGTACGGGCGTCCGCAGGGCCGGGGGAGCGGGGCGTTCGCCGCCACCGTCGTGCTGGTCGGCTCCCTCGTCGGGTCCGCCGCCGTCTCCGGGTGCGCCGCGCCCCCGGGCCCCAGGCCCGCGGCCGATCCCGCGCTCGCCGTGCGGGGCGCCGCCGACGCGCTGGCGCGGGCCGGCACCGCCAAGGCCAGCACCGCCATGGAGATGGCCTCGGGCGGGACCCGGGTCACCATCCGGGGCGAGGGCGGCTACGACTTCCGGCACCGGACCGGCCACCTCCAGGTGGTGCTGCCCAAGGACCCGGCCGGCACGAGCGGCCACCGGCCGATCACCGAACTCCTCACCCCCGGCGCCCTCTACATGAAGAACCGCGGGGCCGGGGTGCCCGCCGACAAGTGGGTCCGCGTCGACACCACGGCCCTCGACGACGGGAACCTCGTCACGGGCGGCGCCACCGACCCGGCCGCCGCGGCCGAACTGCTGCGGGGCGTCCGGGAGGTCACGTACGTCGGCGAGGTGGACCTCGCGGGGGTGAAGGTCGGCCACTACCGGGGGGTCGCCGACATCGCGCACGCGGCCCGGGCCGCGTCGCCGCAGCTGCGCGGGGCGCTCGCCGCGGCGGCGAAAGGGTTCTCCGACGACGCGGTGCCGTTCGACGCGTACCTGGACGGGGAGGGGCGGCTGCGGAAGGTCCGCCACCAGTTCAGCTTCAGCAACCAGGGCCGCACGGTCGCCGTCGCGTCGACCACGCTCCTGTACGGCTTCGGGGTCCCCGTCCGGGTCGTGCTGCCGGACCGCCGGGACCTCTACGACGGGAAGGTCGAGACCTGAGGGGAGGGGCGGGCCGGGACCCCGTACGAGGGGAGGGCCCCGCCCCCGCCTCGGGCGACGGTGGCGCGGGCCATCGGCAAATGGTCCAGACGTGTCATGCGCGGTGCGTGGCACCGTCCCTACGCTGGGAGACCGCTGGGAGACCGACGCCGGCAGGAAGAGGTGGATGCGCGTGGCCCCGCCCGGTACCGCGACCGTGCCCGCAGACCAGGAGTGCGTCGCCCTCGCCGAGATAGAGCTGTGCGGCGAGCTCATCATCGCCGCCTCCGCCGCCGACGGGGAGCGGCTCAGCGCCGACCGGATAGACGAGGTGCTCAGGGTGGCGGCGGAACGGACCGCGCGCGGCTGCTGAGCGAACGGCGATTTCCGGCCGACCCGCCCCGCGTTTCAGGTGCGCAGCATGCGGGCGATCGCCTTCGTGGCCTCCTCGACCTTGGCGTCGACGTCGTCGCCGCCCTTGGCCGCCGCGGCCGCGACGCAGTGCCGCAGGTGCTCCTCCAGGAGCTGGAGCGCGAAGGACTGGAGCGCCTTCGTGGAGGCGGAGACCTGCGTGAGTATGTCGATGCAGTAGACGTCCTCGTCGACCATCCGCTGGAGGCCCCTGATCTGGCCCTCGATCCGGCGGAGGCGCTTGAGGTGCTCGTCCTTCTGCTTGTGGTAGCCGTGCACGCCGTGCTCGTGACCGTGCTCGTGGCCGGCCGCCGCGGCGGTCTCGACGGGCCCGACGGCCTCGACGGGCTCGGGGGTGACCTGGTCCGCCTCGGTGGTCGTCATCGCGTCCTCCCGTTGTCCAGAAAGGGGGTGTATACCCCTCGTGGGTATATGGTACCGATCCCCGCCGAACCGGGCGGGGGCCCGTGCAGATCACTGTGCCTGATGGGCGACACTGAGAGGACGCCGGTTAGCCGTGGCCGGATGATGCGCCTAGCATCAGCCTGACCCAACCCAGCACCCCGAGGACCTCACGTGCGATTTCGTCTGACCCCCAGGGAGACGAGCTTCTACGACATGTTCGCCGCGTCCGCGGACAACATCGTCACGGGCTCGAAGCTCCTGATGGAACTGCTCGGGGCGGAGCCTTCCGCCCGGGCCGAGATCGCGGAGCGGATGCGGGCAGCGGAACACGCCGGCGACGACGCCACCCACGCGATCTTCCACCAGCTCAACTCCTCCTTCATCACGCCGTTCGACCGCGAGGACATCTACTCCCTGGCCTCGTCCCTCGACGACATCATGGACTTCATGGAGGAGGCCGTCGACCTGGTCGTCCTCTACAACGTCGAGGAACTGCCCAAGGGCGTCGAGCAGCAGATCGAGGTCCTGGCGCGGGCGGCGGAGCTGACCGCCGAGGCGATGCCGAACCTGCGGACGATGTCCAACCTCACCGAGTACTGGATCGAGGTCAACCGTCTGGAGAACCAGGCCGACCAGATCCACCGCAAGCTGCTCGCCCAGCTCTTCAACGGCAAGTACGACGCCATCGAGGTGCTGAAGCTCAAGCAGATCGTGGACGTCCTCGAAGAGGCGGCCGACGCGTTCGAGCACGTGGCCAACACGGTGGAGACCATCGCGGTCAAGGAGTCCTGAGGCTTCGTGGACACCTTCGCTCTGATCGTGACCATCGGTGTCGCGCTCGGCTTCACGTATACGAACGGATTCCACGACTCCGCCAACGCCATCGCCACCTCGGTGTCGACCCGGGCGCTGACGCCCCGGGCGGCCCTGGCGATGGCGGCGGTGATGAACCTCGCGGGCGCCTTCATGGGCCAGGGGGTCGCCAAGACCGTCAGTGAGGGGCTCATCGAGACCCCCACCGGCGACAAGGGGATGGGCATCCTCTTCGCCGCGCTCGTGGGCGCGATCATCTGGAACCTGGTCACCTGGTACTTCGGTCTGCCGTCCTCCTCCTCGCACGCGCTGTTCGGCGGCATGGTGGGCGCGGCCCTCGCCGGCGGCACCGAGGTCATCTGGGGCGGGGTGCTCGACAAGGTCGTCATCCCGATGTTCATCTCGCCGGTGGTCGGTCTCGTGGCCGGTTACCTGGTGATGTGCGCGATCATGTGGATCTTCCGCAAGGCCAACCCGCACAAGGCGAAGCGCGGCTTCCGCATCGCGCAGACGGTGTCGGCGGCCGGCATGGCCCTCGGCCACGGCCTCCAGGACGCCCAGAAGACGATGGGCATCGTGGTGATGGCCCTGGTCATCGCCGACGTGCAGGAGGCCGGCGACGACATCCCGGTGTGGGTGAAGATCGCCTGTGCGGTGATGCTGTCGCTCGGCACGTACGCGGGCGGGTGGCGCATCATGCGGACCCTCGGCCGCAAGATCATCGAGCTGGACCCGCCGCAGGGCTTCGCGGCGGAGACCACAGGCGCGTCGATCATGTTCGGCTCGGCGTTCCTGTTTCACGCGCCGATCTCGACCACGCACGTCATCACCTCCGCGATCATGGGCGTGGGCGCGACGAAGCGCGTCAACGCGGTCCGGTGGGGCGTCGCCAAGAACATCATCCTGGGCTGGTTCATCACGATGCCGGCGGCGGCGGTGGTCGCTGCGCTGAGCTATTACGTGGTGAAGCTCTGCTTCGGCTGACGGCTGACGGCTGACGGCTGACAGGCGCTGCGCCCCGGCACTGCTGGGGGCCCGGGGGTCGTCCCCCGGGGGATGCGGCGTGGTGAAGCTCTGCTTCGGGTAGACGCTCGCGTACGGAAACGGGCCCGGCCCCCCACCAGGGGAGCCGGGCCCTTCGTCGTGCGGTGGCACCGCCATGCAGCACCGCAAGACGGCCTTTATCCGAAGCGGCCGGAGATGTAGTCCTCGGTCGCCTGGACGCTCGGGTTGGAGAAGATGCGCTCCGTGTCGTCCAGCTCGATCAGCTTGCCGGGCTGGCCGACGGCCGCCAGGTTGAAGAAGGCGGTGCGGTCGGAGACGCGGGCGGCCTGCTGCATGTTGTGCGTCACGATGACGATCGTGAAGCGCTCCTTCAGCTCGCCGATCAGGTCCTCGATGGCGAGGGTGGAGATCGGGTCGAGGGCCGAGCAGGGCTCGTCCATCAGCAGGACGTCGGGCTCGACCGCGATGGCGCGGGCGATGCACAGGCGCTGCTGCTGGCCGCCGGAGAGGCCGGAGCCCGGCTTGTTGAGGCGGTCCTTGACCTCGTTCCAGAGGTTGGCGCCCTTGAGGGACTTCTCGACGATGTCGCTGAGCTGCGACTTCTTGTAGTTGCCGTTGAGGCGCAGGCCCGCCGCCACGTTGTCGAAGATCGACATGGTGGGGAAGGGGTTCGGGCGCTGGAAGACCATGCCGACCGTGCGGCGGACCGCGACCGGGTCGACGTTCGCGCCGTACAGGTTCTCGTCGTCCAGCATCACCTTGCCCTCGACGCGGCCGCCGGGGGTGACCTCGTGCATGCGGTTCAGGGTGCGCAGGAAGGTGGACTTGCCGCAGCCGGAGGGGCCGATGAAGGCCGTCACGGAGCGGGGCTCGACGGTCATCGAGATGTCGTCGATCGCCTTGTGGGCGCCGTAGTAGGCGGAGAGGCCGCTGACGTCGATTCGCTTGGCCATGGGGATCACTTCCAATTGCCGCGGTCAGCGGCCGGTCTTCGGGGCCTTCCAGCGGGCGATGCCGCGGGCCACCAGGTTGAGGATCATGACGAAGGCGATCAGGACGAGCGCGGCGGCCCAGGCGCGGGCCACGGCGGCGTCGGTGCCGACCGCGTACTGCTCGTACACGTAGAGCGGCAGGGAGGACTGGGCGCCTTCGAAGGGGTTCGGGTTGATGAGCTTCGTACCGAACACGAGGAGCAGGACGGGGGCCGTCTCGCCGGTGATGCGGGCGACCGCGAGCATGACGCCCGTGGTGATGCCGCCGATCGCGGTGGGCAGGACCACCTTCAGGATGGTGCGCCACTTGGGGATGCCGAGGGCGAGGGAGGCCTCGCGGAGCTCGTTCGGGACGAGCTTGAGCATCTCCTCGGTGGAGCGGACCACGACCGGCATCATCAGGATGGCGAGGGCCATCGCGCCGGCGAAACCGGAGGGGCCGAAGCCCAGGATCAGGTTCCAGGTGGCGAGGATGAAGAGGCCGGCGACGATGGACGGGATGCCCGTCATGACGTCGACGAAGAAGGTGACGGCCTGGGCGAGCTTCCCGCCGCCGTACTCGACGAGGTAGACCGCGGTCAGCAGGCCGATGGGGGCGGCGATCACGGTCGCGATGAGGACCTGCTCGATGGTGCCGAGCAGTGCGTGGTAGACGCCGCCGCCGGCCTCGGCGTCGAGGACGCCGTTCATCGAGTGGGTCAGGAAGTAGCCGTCGAGGACGGTCGCGCCCTTGCTGATCGTGACCCAGGCGAGGGAGAGCAGCGGGACGACGGCGAGGACGAAGCAGACCCAGACGAGGCTGGTGGCGACGCGGTCCTTGGCCTGGCGGCGGCCCTCGACCTTGCTGGTCAGGGCGTACGTGACGAGGACGAAGAGCAGGGCGGAGAGCAGGCCCCACTGGACCTTGCTGTGCCAGCCGGCGGCGAGGCCGATGCCGACGCCCGCGAGGATCGAGCCGGCGGCGACGGCCGCCGGGGTCCAGCGGGGGAGGCGGGCGTGGGAGAGGGATCCGCGGCGCGGGGCCACCGGGAGCGGACGGTCCTGAATGGCGTGGCTCATGCCGCTGCCCCCGAGTACTCCTTGCGGCGGCCGATGATCCAGCGGGCCGCGCCGTTGACGAGCAGGGTGATGGCGAAGAGGACGAGACCGGACGCGATGAGGGCGTCCCGGCCGAACTCGTTGGCCTCGTTGAACTTGGCGGCGATGTTCTGGGCGAAGGTGCCGCCGCCCGGGTCGAGCAGGTGGCCCGAGATGAGGAAGCTGGGGGAGAGGACCACGGCGACGGCCATGGTCTCGCCGAGCGCGCGGCCGAGGCCCAGCATGGAGGCGGAGATGATGCCGGAGCGGCCGAAGGGCAGCACCGACATGCGGATGACCTCCCAGCGCGTGGCGCCGAGGGCGAGGGCGGCCTCCTCGTGCATCTTCGGGACCTGGAGGAAGACCTCGCGGGTCACGTTGGTGATGATCGGGAGGATCATGATCGCCAGGAGGATGCCCACGGTGAAGAGGTTGCGGGCGACGCCGTCCTGGGACTTGTCGAAGATGTACGTCCAGCCGAGGTACTGGTCGAGCCACTCGTTCAGGCCGGCCAGGTAGGGGACGAGGAAGATCGCGCCCCAGAGGCCGTAGATGATGCTGGGCACGGCGGCGAGCAGGTCGACGACGTACGCGAGCGGCTTGGCGAGCCTGCGCGGGGCGTAGTGCGAGATGAAGAGCGCGATGCCGATCGCGACCGGCACGGCTATGACCATCGCGACGACCGACGAGACGACGGTGCCGAAGGCGAGGACGGCGATGCCGAAGACCGGCGGGTCACCGGCCGGGTTCCACTCGAAGGTGGTGAAGAAGTTGGTGCTGTCCTTCGAGATGGCGAGGACGGCGCGGTAGCTGAGGAAGACCGCGATCGCGGCCATGATGACGAGGAGGGTGATGCCGGAGCCTCGGGAGAGTCCGCTGAAGACGCGGTCCCCGGGGCGGGAGGCGCTCTTGGCGCTCCGGCTCCTCTTGAGCTCTGGTGTGGTGGTGGCCATCTGCTTCTCCGGTCTGCGGGGCCGGTACGGGGTGTACGGGCTCCTGGCGGCGGTGCACCGGATGCCGGGCCGGCCCCTGCACGGGAGGTCAGGGGCCGGCCCGGCCGGGGGTCAGGACAGGGTGGGGACGATCGTGCGGACCTTGGCGGCGATCTCGGCCGGGAGCGGGGCGTAGCCGGCGTCGGCGAGGACCTTCTGGCCCTCCTCGCTCACCGTGTAGTTGAGGAAGGCCTTCAGGGTCGGCAGGGTCTCCGCCTTGTTGCCCTTGTCGCAGGCGATCTCGTACGTGACGAGGACGATCGGGTAGGCGCCGTCGGCCTTGGTGGCGTAGTCGAGGGAGAGGGCCAGGTCGCTGCCGGTGCCCTTGACCTTGGCGGCGGCGATGGCCTTGGAGGCGTTCTCCGAGGAGGCGGCGACCGGGGCGGCGGCACCGGTGTTGATGCTGACCGTGGAGATCTTGTTCGCGGTGGCGTACGAGAGCTCGAAGTAGCCGATGGAGCCCTCGGCGTCCTTGACCGCGGTGGCGACGCCGGAGGAGCCGTTGGCGGCCTGGCCGCCCTGGGCGGGCCACGACTTCGACTTCGGGTCGTGCTTCCAGTCGGCCGCGGCGGCGGTCGAGAGGTACTTGCCCAGGTTCTGGGTGGTGCCCGACTCGTCGGAGCGGTGGAAGGCCTGGATGGTGGAGTCGGGGAGCTTGGCGCCCGGGTTCAGCTTGGCGATCGCCTCGTCGTTCCACTTGGTGATCTTGTTGTCGAAGATCTTGGCGATCGTGGAGGCGTCCAGGACCAGGTTGTCCACGCCCTCCAGCTTGTAGCCGATGGCGATGGGGCCGCCGACCATGGGCAGGTTGACGCCCTTGCCGCCCTTGCAGATCTTCTGCGACTCGGTGACCTCCTCCTCCTTCAGCGCGGAGTCGGAGCCGGCGAAGGCGACCTGGCCCTGGTTGAACTTGGTGATGCCGCCGCCGGAACCGATGGCCTGGTAGTTGATCTCGACGCCGGAGCAGGCGGCCTGGAAGTTCTTGACCCACAGGTCCATCGCGTTCTTCTGCGCGCTGGAGCCGGCGGCGAGAAGCTGGCCCTTGGCGCCCTCGCAGGCGATGTTCGAGGCGGCGGCGGAGGCCGAGGTGCCGTCCTTCTTGTCCGGGGTCGCCGTGTTGTTGTCCGAGCCACACGCCGAGAGGACCAGGGCGCCGGAGACGACGAGGGCACCGATCGCGGAGGCGCGAAGCCCGTTCTTGCGCGAAAGCTTCACTTTCGGGTGTTCCTTCCAGAAGCCGTCTTGTCGCGGACCGAGTGTCCTGAACGTTCTACGACGGCGTGTGTCGGTTTGGCGGGTGCCTTCACTGTGCTCCGAGCACCTCGTAAGGCCGAAATTAGGCAGAACAGGTGAAGCCGCCGACGGGGGAGGGTGAACGGGAAGTGAACCGTGCCGGAAGCCCCGGTGCGAGTCCCCGGGGCGGGGGTGACCGGGGCGGGTGCTGTCGTGCGGGGTGGGGCGCGGGTCTCTTCCGGCCTTGGGCCGGGGATCGTCTCAGCGACGGGTCGCCGCCAGCGCCTCGTCCAGGAGGTCGCGGTCCCTCGGCCGGGTCAGGCGGGGGCGGGCGCGGCCCGGGGGGAGCCAGAGGAGGGCGTCGACCTCGCGGCTCGGGGTGAAGGCGCCGTCGAGGGCGCGGGCCGACCAGTAGGCGACCTCCTTGGGGCGGCCCGCCACCGTGTAGTGGACCGTGGACAGCCGGGCGCCCAGCTCGCAGCGCCGGCCCGTCTCCTCCAGGACCTCGCGCCGCGCGCACTCCTCCGCCGTCTCGCCGCGCTTCAGCTTCCCCTTCGGGTGCGACCAGTCGTCGTACTTGGGCCGGTGGACCAGCGCGATCTCGATCCCCCGCCCCGACGGCGACGGGCGCCACAGGACGCAGCCCGCCGCCAGGATCGGGTTGTCGCGGGGGGTCATGGGACCGGGGCCGTCGTTCTGCGCCAGGCGCGCTGGAAGGCGAAGCGGGCCGCTTCGACCTCGTGGCGCTGGTCGGCGTGGAGGACGCCGAGGGCGTAGGCCGTCGCCGGGGCGATGCGGGGGGTGCGGGCGGCGGTGGCGGCGGCCGACGCGGCCTCGGCGGCGTCGCGGTGCCGGTCCAGGGCGCGGGTGGCCTCGTACAGGACGGGGTCCGGTTCGCTCCTGGCGTGCCGGGCCTCGGTGGCGTACCGGTGCAGCCGCAGCAGCAGCCGGGTCTGGTGCCAGGGCGCGTCCTGGGTCTCGCCGGCGGCGAGGGCGAGGGCCTCGGCGTTGTACGGATGGGCCGCCCGGGTCAGCGGGAGGGCGGCGACCGCGTCCAGGAGGCGTCTTTCGGCCACCGAGGCGGAGGCGTCCAGGATCTCGGCGGCGGGCGCGGCGGAGGCGGGCCCGAGCGGGACCTCCGAGGCGAGGAGGGCGACGGCGTCCGCGACCGCGTGGAAGCGGGCGGAGCCGAGCGCTTGGAGGGCCGCCGAGTGGGCGCGCGTACGGGCCAGGGTCAGCTGGCGCTCCAGGAGGGCGCCGGCCCGGGCCGCGCCGACCGAGAGCCCGGCCGATTCGCTGCCGCGGGCGGCGGGGACGGGCCCGCCGCCGTTCGACAGGCGGGACAGCGCGTCCACCAGGCGGACCAGGCGCGAGGTGCAGGCCTGCTCCACGGCCAGGGTGCCCGAGAGCCAGGCCAGCTCGGTGCGCAGCTCGTCGGCCCAGGGGCCGTCGAGCAGCGGCCGGAAGGTGTGGAGAGTGGCGCCGATCCGCCGGGCGGCGGCCCGCAGCGTACGGGCCGCCTCCTCCGCCCCAGCGGTGTCGGAGCCGCTCTCGCCGTGCAGGCGCAGGCCGCGGAGGAAGTCCGCGGCCCGCGCGTGGAGGTACGGGGACAGGGCCTCGCCCGCCGTGACGTCCTGCGACTGGTCAGGGTTGTGCACGCCTGCGCCTCCGCGCGTCGATGAGCATCTCCTGGACGTGCCGCAGGGGCCGTCCCTCGGGATCGGTCGCGTGCCGCGTCCAGTTCCCGTCCGGGCCCAGGTGCCAGGAGGAGGTGGTGTCGGACATCCCGGTCTCCAGGAACCGGATGAGGGCGGCCCGGTGCGCCGGGTCGGAGACCCGCACGAGGGCCTCGATCCGGCGGTCCAGGTTGCGGTGCATCATGTCGGCGCTGCCGAACCACACCTCGGGTTCGCCGCCGTTGCAGAAGGCGAAGATCCGGGAGTGCTCCAGGAAGCGGCCGAGGACCGAGCGGACCCGGATGTTCTCGGAGAGCCCGGCGACCCCGGGCCGTACGGCGCAGATGCCGCGGACCCAGATGTCGACGGGGACGCCGGCCCGCGAGGCCTGGTAGCAGGCGTCGATGACGGCCTCGTCGACCATCGAGTTGACCTTGATCCGCACGTACGCGGGCCGTCCGGCGCGGTGGTGGGCGATCTCCTTGGTGATCCGGGAGACCAGGCCGTCCCGCAGCGACTTCGGGGCGGTCAGCAGGCGCCGGTAGGTCTCGCGCCGCGAGTAGCCGGAGAGCCGGTTGAACAGGTCGGAGAGGTCCGCGCCGACCTGCGGGTCGGCGGTGAGCAGGCCGAGGTCCTCGTAGAGCCGGGCCGTCTTGGGGTGGTAGTTGCCGGTGCCGACGTGCGAGTACCGGCGGAGCAGCTCGCCCTCCTGCCGTACGACGAGCGACAGCTTGCAGTGGGTCTTGAGGCCGACGAGGCCGTAGACGACGTGGCAGCCGGCCTCCTCCAGCTTGCGCGCCCACTTGATGTTGGCCTGCTCGTCGAAGCGGGCCTTGATCTCGACGAGGACGAGGACCTGCTTGCCGGACTCGGCGGCGTCGATGAGGGCGTCCACGATCGGGGAGTCGCCGGAGGTCCGGTACAGCGTCTGCTTGATCGCGAGGACGTCCGGGTCGGCCGCCGCCTGCTCCAGGAAGGCCTGGACGGAGGTGGAGAACGAGTCGTACGGGTGGTGCAGGAGCACGTCCCGCTCGCGCAGCGCGGCGAAGACGTCCGGCGCGGACGCGGACTCGACCTCGGCGAGGTCCCGGTGGGTGCCGGCGACGAACGTCGGGTACTTCAGCTCGGGCCGGTCCTGGCCGGAGATCCCGAAGAGGCCGGTGAGGTCGAGCGGGCCGGGCAGCGGGTAGACCTCGGCGTCGGAGACCTTCAGCTCGCGCACGAGCAGGTCGAGGACGTACGGGTCGATGGACTCCTCGACCTCCAGGCGGACCGGCGGGCCGAAGCGGCGCCGCATGAGCTCCTTCTCCAGGGCCTGGAGCAGGTTCTCCGCGTCGTCCTCCTCGACCTCCAGGTCCTCGTTCCTGGTGACCCGGAACATGTGGTGCGCGAGCACCTCCATGCCGGGGAACAGCTCCTCCAGGTGCGCGGCGATGACGTCCTCCAGGGGGACGTACCGCTGCGGGGAGGCCTCCAGGAAGCGGGAGAGCAGCGGGGGCACCTTCACGCGCGCGAAGTGGCGGTGGCCGCTGACCGGATTGCGCACGACCACGGCGAGGTTGAGCGAGAGCCCCGAGATGTACGGGAAGGGGTGGGCCGGGTCGACGGCGAGCGGGGTGAGGACGGGGAAGATCTGCTGGCGGAAGAGGGTGAAGAGCCGGGCCTGCTCCTTCTCCGTGAGCTCGGGCCAGCGGATCAGGTGGATGCCCTCGTCGGCCAGGGCCGGGGCCACGTCCTGCTGGTAGCAGGCGGCGTGCCGGGCCATGAGCTCGCGCGAGCGGGTCCAGATCAGGTCGAGGACCTCGCGGGGCTGGAGGCCGGAGGCGGAGCGGGTGGCGACGCCGGTGGCGATGCGGCGCTTGAGGCCGGCGACCCGGACCATGAAGAACTCGTCGAGGTTCGAGGCGAAGATCGCGAGGAAGTTCGCCCGTTCGAGGAGGGGGGTCGTGGGGTCCTCGGCGAGTTCGAGGACGCGCTCGTTGAACGCGAGCCAGCTGCGCTCCCGGTCGAGGAACCGCCCCTGCGGCAGTTCGTCGCCGAGCGCGCCGTCGCTCTCGTAGGCGTCGGGATCGGTGTCCAGACCGGAATCGATGTCGGTGGCCGTCTGCGGACGGTGCGCGGCTATGGAACCGAGGGGGGCGGAGGACGACGGCGTGGCGGAGGACTGGACCGGGACCTCGGCGGGCTGCTGGCTCATGACCCCATTCTTCCGCGCGGGGGGCTGCTCGGGCGCGTCGGAGCGGGCCGCGGGGGAGGGAAGCCTCCCTTTGGGGAGGCCGGACACGGAGCGCTTCATTGCGTGAGCGTCGCAAGCGCTTCTGAATGGCCGGTAACGACGACATGTCGTACGGGAATCGGGGGCGGGGCCGTGTGCGGGCCCCGCGCCCCTTTTCCGTGTACGGAGGGTTACGGGTGCCGGGCGCGCAGGACCCGGAAGGCGGCGTAGGCCGCGAGGGCGGCGAGGGCGAGGAGGATGCCGGTCTCGATGAGCTGGGTGGGCCAGAAGTGGGACTGGGGGTGGTAGTCGAGGTACTGGGCGGTGACGCCGTTCCGGGCGAGGCACTGGTCCTGCACCTTGTTCCACAGGCCGTCGACGCTGTCCGTGCCCGGCGTTCGGGCCGCCTCCTGCCAGCAGGTCGTCTGATCGAAGCGGGCGCCGGAGGAGGTGAGCAGCCCCGTCTCCGTCATGAAGCCGTTCTCCGGGGTCCAGAGCGTGGCGCCGTACGGACCGGTGACCGTCTTCACCGCCAGGAAGGACCAGCGGAGCTCGCCGAGCACGAGCAGGACCGCGCCCATGACCAGGCCCGTGGCCGCCATGGCGAGGAGGGTGCGCCGGATCAGCTGTCCGACGAGGGCGCCGACGGCGACGGCGGCGAGGACGTAGGCGAAGAGGACGACGCCGGCCACCTCGTACGGGCCCCGGTCGGACCAGTTGAGGTTCCAGGTGTTCGAGACCCGGCCCCAGCTGGTCGAGAAGACGCCCGCGAGGGCCAGGGTCGTCACGAGCGCGACGGCGGTCGCGGTGAGGAGCTTGGCGCGGAGCCAGGCCGCCGGGGTCACCGACTGGGTGAGCGAGATCTTGTACGTCCCCGACTCGAACTCGCGGGCGATCAGGGGTCCGGCGACGAAGGCGCCGGCGAGGAGCGGCAGCAGGACCATGCCGAGGGAGAGCTGCTCCATGCCGAAGCGGAGCAGGTCGAAACCCCTGTTGCCGTCGGCGGGGAGCGCGTAGCCGTCCTCCATGTACACGTCCGGGTACTGCGCGTCCCAGATCCGCAGCCCCCCGATCACCGCCGACGCCGCGAGCACCAGCGCGCCCGTGAGCCACAGCGTCCGCCGGTACTGGCGGACCGTCACCCAGTAGGAACCCCTCAGGGCGGGCGTGCTCATGCGGGGGCTCCTTCGGGGGTGCGGAGGTGGGCGAGGAGGAGGTCCTCCAGGGAGGGGTCCGAGGTCTCCCAGGGGCCTTCGACCGGGCCCTCGCGGCGGATCAGGGCGGTGAGCTGGCGGCCGGTCGTGCGGGACTCGATCACCGTGTGCGGGGCGAGGTCGGCGACGGGGCCGGTGAGCAGGGTGTGGGCGGCGAGGAGTTCCTCGACGGGGCCGTCGAGGCGGATCCGGCCGCCGTGGAGCAGGAGGAGGTGGTCGCAGGCGCCCTCCAGCTCGGTGAGGATGTGGGACGACATGACGACGGTGGTGCCGTTCTCGGCGGCGTCGGCCATGAGCAGGCCCATGAGCTGGTGGCGGGCGAGCGGGTCGAGGTCGGCCATCGGCTCGTCCAGGAGGAGCAGTTCGGGCCGCTTGCCGAGGGCGAACGCGAGGGCGACGCGGGTGCGCTGGCCGCCGGAGAGGTGGTGCACGAGGGTGTCGGAGGAGAAGCCGCCGCCCTCGACGACCCGGCGGGCGACGGTGTCGTCCCAGCGTCCCGGGTTGAGTTCGCGGCCCATGCGCAGGGTGTCGTCGACGCTGAGCCGGGGGTGGAGCGGCTTGTCCTGGTCGACGTACGCGAGGAGTTCGCGGGCGGGGGCCTCGATGGTGCCCTCGGTGGGGCGCAGGAGCCCGGCGGCGAGGCCGAGGAGGGTGGACTTGCCGGCGCCGTTGGGGCCGACGAGGGCGCAGACCCGTCCCCGGGGGAGGGCGAAGCCGCACTCCCGCAGGGCCCAGCCGCCTCTGCGTCCCCCGTATTTCTTGCCCAGGAGGTCCGCCCTCAGGGCGGTGTCCTTGGTCATCGGTCGTCGTCCCCCTCGAAGTGTTCTTTCAGTACGGATGTGAAGAGCGCGGCCACGTCGTCCCGTTCGAGTCCCGAGGCCCGCGCCCGGCGTGCCCAGTCGGCGAGTTCGCCGCGCAGCGGCGAGTCGGCGGGGCCGGTGCCGAGGGTGGCGCGGACGAAGGTGCCGAGGCCGCGGCGGGCCTCGACGAGGCCTTCGCGTTCGAGTTCGCGGTAGGCCTTGAGGACCGTGTTGGGATTGATGGCCGTCGCCTCGACGACCTCGCGCGCGGTGGGCAGCCGGTCGCCGGGCTCCAGGAGGCCCATGCGGAGGGCCTGTTTCGTCTGCTGGACGATCTGGAGGTAGGTGGCGACGCCGCTGCGCCGGTCGATGCGGTATTCGAGCACGTTCCCTTCCATCACCCTTTCACTAATCAAGTAGTGAAAGGGTGGTGGAAAGAAGGGGGCGGTGTCAACCGCCCCCTTCCGGAAGGGCCTTACGACTCCGTGCGGTACATCAGGTCCACCTCGTGCGTGGCGAAGCCGAGCCCCTCGTACACCCGCACCGCCGTCGAGTTGTCCCCGTCCACGTACAGCATCGCCGTCGGCAGCCCCTGCGCCGCCAGGTGCCGCAGGCCGATCGCGGTGAGCGCCTTGCCGAGGCCGCCGCCCTGGGCCTCGGGCAGGATGCCGACCACGTACACCTCGCCGAGCTGCTCCTCGGCGTGCGTCTTCGTCCAGTGGAAGCCGACGAGCCGGCCGTCCTTCTCCGCGAGGAAGAAGCCCTTCGGGTCGAACCACGCCTCGGCGGCCCGGTCGTCCAGGTCCCGCTGGGTGAGGGAGCCCTGCTCGGGGTGGTGGGCGAAGGCGGCGGCGTTGACGGCGAGCCAGGCCGTGTCGTCCTGTCCGGGGACGAAGGTGCGGACGGTGACGCCCTCGGGCAGCACCGGCTCGGGGATGTCGAGCGGCACCAGGGACCGCCGCAGCTGGCGCAGTTCGCGGAAGAGGGTCAGGCCGAGGACCTGGGCGAGGTGCCGGGCGGCCGGCTTGCCGCCGTGCGCCCAGACGCGCAGCCGCTTGCCGGAGGCGCCGAGCAGGGCGGTGCCGAGCGCCCGGCCGTGTCCGAGCCCGCGCCGGTCGGGGTGGACGACCAACTCGGCGGCGGGGGCCTCGATCGGGTCGGTCTCCTCCAGCTGGGCGTAGCCGTAGAGCCGGGAGCCGACGGTCAGCAGGAAGTGCCGCACGCCCTCGCGCCGGCCGTTGCGCAGGTAGAGCCGCCCCTGCTCGGACACGGCGTGCATCCCGTCCGCCAGGTCGGCGGCCTCCAGGAGCTCTCCTACGTCCCGGACCTGCTCGGGCGTGAGCTCGTCGTACGTGTGGATCTGCCGTCCGGGTTCGAGGGCCGGTGCCGCGTCGGAAGTCATGGCACGAGCCTACGGCGGCCCGCCGCCGCCCGGCGGAAAGCGGGCGGCAACCGTCTTGTAATCCGCTACCCCCTGTTGTGCTACGCGCGTTGACCCTAGGCTGCACCGGCATACGGGAAGTGCGTCCCGTAGAGGTGCAGAGGGAACAGAGGGCAGATGGCAGCGACACCCAGGAAGAACAGGACGGCGCGGCGGATCCTCGCCGCGGGGGCCGGGCTCGTGACGGTCGGGGCGCTCGTCGCCGCGATGCCGTCGGCCGGCGCGGCCGGTGACCGGTTCGACGGCGGACACGGCCACGGACACGACAAGGGGAAGAGTCGCCTGGTCGATGTCCAGCTGCTCTCCTTCAACGACCTGCACGGCAACCTGGAGCCGCCGACCGGCTCGTCGGGCCGGCTCACGCGCCTGAAGCCGGACGGCACGTCCGAGACCGTCGAGGGCGTCGGCGGCGTCGAGTACCTCGCCACGCACCTGCGGCAGGCCCGCAAGGGCAACCCGTACTCCGTCACCGCCGCCGCGGGCGACATGATCGGCGCCTCGCCGCTGGTCTCCGGCCTCTTCCACGACGAGCCGACCATCGAGGCGCTGAACAAGCTCGACCTCGACGTCTCCTCGGTCGGCAACCACGAGTTCGACGAGGGCGCGCGCGAGCTGGCCCGCATCCAGAACGGCGGCTGTCACCCGACCGAGGGCTGTTTCGAGAAGGGCCGGAAGTTCCGCGGCGCGGACTTCCCCTACCTCGCGGCCAACGTGACGAACGAGAAGAGCGGCAGGCCGCTGCTCGACCCGTACTTCGTCTGGGAGCGCAACGGCGTCAAGATCGGCTTCATCGGCGTCACCCTCGAAGGCACGGCCAACATCGTGTCCGCCGAGGGCATCAAGGGCCTGAAGTTCGGCGACGAGGTCGAGACGATCAACAAGTACGCCAAGGTGCTGGAGCGCAAGGGCGTGAAGTCGATCGTCGCCCTGCTCCACGAGGGCGGCCTGCCCGCCTCGGGCGCGTACAACTACGACTGCGACAGCCCGGGTCCCGGCAACGGCATCTCCGGTCCGATCGTCGACATCGCCAAGAACGTCAGCCCGCAGGTCGACGCCCTGGTCACCGGCCACACCCACCAGGCGTACGCGTGCACGATCCCGGACCCGGCGGGCAAGCCGCGCACGGTCACGTCGGCGGCCTCCTTCGGCCGGCTCTACACCGACACGACGCTCACCTACGACCGGCGCACGGACGACATCGTCCGCACCGCCGTCGCCTCCGCCAACCACGTCGTCACCCGTGACGTGAAGCCGGCCCGCGACATGACCAGGCTGATCGACCGCTGGAAGACCCTGGCCGCGCCGATCGCCAACCGCCCCGTCGGCCACATCGCCGCCGACATCGAGAACCCCCTCGACCCCCAGGCGTACGAGAAGCCGCTGGGCGACCTGATCGCGGACGCGCAGCTGGAGGGCATGGCCCCGGCCGACAAGGGCGGCGCCCAGCTCGCCCTGATGAACCCGGGCGGCATCCGCGCGCCCCTGACCCACAAGGCGTCCGGCGCCGAGGGCGACGGGGTCGTGACCTACGGCGAGGCGTACACCGTCCAGCCGTTCACCAACATGATGACGGCGGTCGACCTGACCGGCGCCCAGCTCGTCACCACGCTCCAGCAGCAGGTCAGCGGCGCCAACCTGGCGTCCCCGAAGATCCTCCAGGTGTCGAAGGGCTTCACGTACACCCTGGACATGACGAAGACCGGCGCCGACCGGGTCGTGGTCTCCTCGGTGCGGCTGAACGGCGAGCCGATCGACCCGGCGAAGACCTACCGGGTCGCGATGAACGAGTTCCTGTCCGGCGGCGGCGACGGCTTCGCCGTCCTGAAGGAGCACAGGAACAAGCTGGTCGGCGCGTCCGACCTGGACATGTTCACCGCCTACCTGGCGGCCCACTCCTCGGCCTCCGCCCCGCTGCCGGCACCGGCGGCGGACCGGATCACGGTCGTCAAGTAACGCGCACGGGAGGGGCGGCGGACCGTTTCGGCGGGCCGTCGCCCCTTCGCGTTCCGGGGCGCCGCCCCTCTCCGTCCCCGGCCGTCGCCCCTTTTCCGTCCTCCTCGTGCCGCGCCCTGGCGGCGGTTGAAGTGCACCTGTCATAGTGCGGTGCCATGGAGCGACGACGATTCCTCGTGGGGGCCGCGGCCGCCGGTGCCGCCCTGCTCGTCGGGGCGCCGCCCGCCTCGGCCGTGGACGTACGGGCGTGGATGGGCGCGCACGGGGACGGCACCGAGCTGACCCGGCTCACCATCCCCGGCACGCACGACTCCGGCGCCCGGTTCGGCGGGCCCTGGAGCGAGTGCCAGAACACCACGATCGCCCGGCAGCTGGACAGCGGCATCCGCTTCCTGGACGTGCGCTGCCGGGTGACCGGGGGCTCGTTCGCGATCCACCACGGGGCCTCGTACCAGAACATGATGTTCGGCGACGTGCTGATCGCCTGCCGGGACTTCCTCGCCGCCCACCCCTCCGAGACCGTCCTCATGCGGGTCAAGCAGGAGTACTCCGAGGAGTCCGACGCCACCTTCCGGGCCGTCTTCGACGACTACCTCGACGGGCGCGGCTGGCGCCCCCTCTTCCGGATCGGCGACCGGCTGCCGCTCCTCGGCGAGGCCCGCGGGAAGGTTGTCCTCATCGCCGACAACGGCGGGCTGCCCGGCCTGAAGTGGTGGGACGGGTCGCAGATCGCCCTCCAGGACGACTGGAACGCGCTGCCCGACGCCAAGTACCCCAAGGTCCAGGCGCATTTCCGGGCCGCCGTCGCCCAGCCCGGACGGCTCTACGTCAACTTCGTCAGCACCTCCGCGTACCTCCCGCCCCGCTGGAACTCCGACCGGCTCAACCCCCGTGTCCACGGCTTCCTCGACAGCGCCGAGCTGGCCGGCCGGACCGGGCTCGGGATCGTCCCCCTGGACTTCCCGAACACCCGGTCAGGGCTGGTCGAGGCCCTGCTCCGGCACAACTGAGGCCCCGCCCGGCGGCGGTGTCGGCGCCCCCGGCAGCCGGACCGTCGCCACCGTCCCGCCGCCCTCCGCCGGGGCCAGCGCGACCGTGCCGCCCGCCTGCCGGACCGTGCGCGCCACGATCGACAGGCCCAGGCCCGAGCCCGGCAGGCTGCGGGCCGACGGCGAGCGCCAGAAGCGGTCGAAGACGTGCGGCAGCTCGTCCGCCGGGATGCCCGGACCGTGGTCCCGGACCGTCAGCTCGCCCCGCATCAGGGTCACCTCGACCGCGCCCCGGGGCGGCGAGAACTTCACCGCGTTGTCCAGGACGTTCACCAGGGCCCGTTCGAGCGCCGCCGGCTCCGCCCGTACGTACCAGGGCGCCAGGTCCGTCACGAAGGCCAGCTCCGGGCCGCGCAGCCGCGCCCGGTCCAGGGCCGCCCGCAGCACCGTGTGCAGCGGCACCACCTCCAGGGGGCCCGACCGCCCCGCGTCCGGCCTGGCCAGCTCCTGGAGGTCCCCGATCAGCGACGCCAGCTCCGTCATCTGCGCCTTCACCGAGGCCATCAGGGCCCGCCGGTCCTCCGGCGGGATCGCCCGGCCCGTCTCCTCGCTCCGCGCGAGGAGTTCGACGTTGGTGCGCAGCGAGGTCAGCGGCGTCCGCAGCTCGTGCCCCGCGTCCGCGATCAGCCGCGCCTGGAGGTCCCGGGAGGTCGCGAGCGCCGCCGTCATCGCGTTGAACGAGCGCGACAGACGGGCGATCTCGTCCTCGCCCTCCACCGGGATGCGGACCGTCAGGTCCTCGGTCGCCGCCACGTGCTCGACGGCCCCGGTCAGCCGGTTCACCGGCTCCAGACCGGTCCGCGCCACCCACAGCCCCGCCGCGCCCGCGCCGACGACCCCGATCCCGGAGACCAGGAGCAGCACCCAGCGCAGCGTGGACATCGAGTTGTCGATCTCGGCGAGCGGCCGGGCGAGGGAGACCGCGAGGCCGGGCTGTTCCCCCTGCGGATAGGTGTGGACGCGCATCTCGCGCCCGGCGTCGTCCTTCACCGTGTGCAGCGCGTTCTCCAGCCGGCCCCGCGCCACCGCGAGGTCGTCGCGTCCGACGGGGATGGCGGCCTCCCCCGAGGTGCACACGCTCCCGTCGGCGAAGATCACCTGCACCGTGTACGAGCCCACCACCGGCAGCGGCGGAATGCCCTGGCGGCAGGACGACAGGATGTTCTGCACCCCGCCCGGCTCCACCCGGGTGGAGCTCAGCGAGGAGTCCAGCTCGGCCTCCAGCTGCTCCCGCGTCACGAACCAGCACGCCAGCGACACCGCCGCCACCGCGAGCGCCACCGCGACGGCGGTCAGCAGGGCGAGCCGGGAGCGCAGCGGCCGGGAGCGGAACCAGGCCAGCGGGCGGAAACGGGGCCCGGGCGGGGCGGCGGGCGCGTGCGGAGGGGGCGCCGTCACTCCCCGCCCCCTCCGCGCAGCGCGTACCCCACGCCCCGCACCGTGTGGACCAGGCGCGGCTCGCCGCCCGCCTCCGTCTTGCGCCGCAGGTACATCACGTACACGTCGAGCGAGTTCGAGCTCGGCTCGAAGTCGAAGCCCCACACGGCCTTGAGGATCTGCTCGCGGGTCAGCACCTGGCGCGGGTGCGCCAGGAACATCTCCAGGAGCGTGAACTCGGTCCGCGTCAGCTCCACGGGCCGGCCGCCCCGGGTCACCTCGCGGGTGGCCGGATTCATCCGCAGGTCCTCGAAGGAGAGGACGTCGTCCTCCGGTGCGGCGGACGCCGCCGTCGCGTACGAGCTGCGGCGCAGCAGGGCCCGGATGCGGGCGAACAGCTCGTCCAGCTCGAAGGGCTTCACCAGGTAGTCGTCCGCGCCCGCGTCGAGCCCGGTGACCCGGTCGCCGACGGTGTCGCGGGCGGTGAGCATCAGGATCGGCACGGTCGAGCCGGACGCCCGGATCCGGCGGGCCGCCGTCAGGCCGTCCATGCGGGGCATCTGCACGTCGAGGACGACGAGGTCGGGGGCGTACGACTCCACGGCGGCGAGCGCGTCGAGCCCGTCGACGGCGTCCCGCGTCGCGTACCCCTCGAAGGCGAGGCTGCGGCGCAGGGCCTCCCGTACGGCGGGCTCGTCGTCGACGATGAGGATCCGCTCGGCTTCGTTCTGCTGTCCCGTCATGGGGGCAGCGTCCCACGTGTTCAGTTGTCGCCGCCCGAGCGGAGTCCGTCCAGGTCGGCCTTCACGGTGTCGATCGGGATCGCGAATCCGAGGCCGACGCTCCCGGCCGTGGAGCCGTTCGAAGAACTGGGCGCATACATGGCCGAATTGATTCCGATGATCTCGCCGTTCATATTGATCAGCGCGCCGCCGGAATTCCCCGGATTGAGCGAGGCGTCGGTCTGGAGCGCCTTGTACGTGGTCTTCGACGAGCCCGTGTCGCCGTTGAACCGCTGTCCGCCGAACTCGAACGGCCACCCCTGCCGGGGGTCGTACTGCTGCCGGTCCTGCCCCTGCCCCTGGTCCTCGTCCTTGGCGACGGTCACGTCCCGGTCGAGGGCGGAGACGATGCCGCTGGTGACGGTCCCGGTCAGCCCCTCGGGGGAGCCGATGGCCACGACCTCGTCGCCGACCTTCACGTCCTTCGAGTCCCCGAGCGAGGCGGCCTTGAGGCCGGAGGCGCCCTTCAGCTTGATGAGCGCCAGGTCCTTGTCAGGGTCCGTGCCGACGACCTCGGCCGGGTAGGTGCTGCCGTCGTCCAGCCGCACGGTGATCTCGGAGGCGCCGGAGATCACGTGGTTGTTGGTGACGATCTCGCCGTCGGAGGTGACGATCACGCCCGAGCCGGTGGACTTGCCGGAGTTCGAGGCGGCGGAGATCTCCACGATGGAGGGGGAGACGGCCTCGGCGACCCCGGCGACCGTGCCGGTGCCGCGCGCCGCCACGTTCGTGCCGGCCACGGGGGCGGAGGCGGAGGTCGTCGCCGGGTCGGCGGCGAGCCGCTGCACCAGCGTCGCCGTGCCGCCGCCGACCGCGGCGGCCGCGATGGCCACGGCCGCCATGAGCCCGACCCCGCGCCTGGCGCGGCGGCGGGGACCCGGGACGGGGGCGGCGGTGGCGGTGGGCGCCGGGTCCGCCGGCGGCGGGACGTGGCCGCCGTGGGCGCCGGAGGGCCAGATCGTGGTGCCGTGCTCGGTGGTGAACGGCTCGTACGGGGCCCGGCCCGGCTCGTACGGCGGCCTCGGCGGGTAGTAAGGCTGCTGCGGCTGCTCCTGGTGATCCGTCATGGGAAGACTCTCGGAGCCGTACATGAGAGGCGTCTGAGGAGCGGCTGAGAAGCCCGACAGAACCCTGTATGCCCGATATAAAGGCCTCCGTGCGAGGCCCTGTGCGGGCCGGGGCTCAGCGCGGGGCCGAGAGCCGCGCCAGGTCCGGTCCGCCGCCGTCGCAGCCGCAGGAGCGGCGCACGATCAGGGCCGACGGGAAGAGCTTCACCCGCTCGCGGCGCGAGCCCGCGACCCGCAGCGAGTCGTCGAGGACCAGGTCGACGGCGGCCCGGGCCATCGCCGGGCGGTCGGAGTAGACGGTCGTCAGCGGCGGGTCGGTGAGCGCCGCCTCCTTCACGTCGTCGAAGCCCGCGACCGCCAGCTCGGTCGGCACCTCGATCCGCAGCTCGCGCGCCGCCCGCAGCACGCCGAAGGCCTGGTCGTCGGTGGAGCAGAAGATGGCCGGCGGCCTGTCCGGGCCGGCGAGCAGCTTCAGGGCCACCTGATAGGCGTCGTAGCGGTTGTACGGCGCCTCGAAGAGCCGGCCCTCGGTGGAGCGGCCCGCCTCGACCATGGCCCGCCGCCAGCCCTCGACGTGGTCGGCGACCGGGTCGCCCACGGCCGGGGTGTTCGGGACGCCGCCGAGGCACGCCACGTACGGGTGGCCGTGCTCCAGGAGGTGGCGGGTGACGAGCTGGGCGCCGCCGATGTCGTCGGTGACGACGGCCACGTCGTCGATCGCCTCGGGCCGCTCGTGCAGCAGCACCACGCGCGCGTCCCAGGCCTCGATCTCGCTCGCGGCCTGCTCACTCATGCCCTGGCTGACCAGGATCAGACCGGAGACCCGCATCCCGAGGAAGGCGCGCAGATAGTGGATCTCGCGCTCGGTCCGGTAGTCGGAGTTGCCGACGAGGACCATCTTGCCGCGCTCGGCGGCGGCCTGCTCGACCGCGTGCGCCATCTCCGCGAAGAAGGGCTGGCGCGCGTCCGGGACGATCATGCCTATGAGGTCGGTGCGCCGGGACGCCATCGCCTGGGCCACCCGGTCGGGGCGGTAGCCCAGCTCCTTGATGGCGGCGAGGACACGCTCGCGCGTGGCCGGGGCGACCGGCCTGGGTCCGTTGTTGATGACGTAGCTCACGACCGCGGTCGAAGTACCCGCCAGTCGAGCTACGTCATCCCGCGTCACCTTGGCCACGCGCGGCAGTCTACGCGGGGGGACCTACCTACCGGCAGGTCGCGCTGTGGCATCCGCCACGTTCCTGTCCCCCGAGGGGGTGGCGCCCTCCGCGCCGCCCTTGACGCGCGCGCCCTCCTTGGCGCGCGCCTCCTCCTTGGCACGGGCCTCCTCGGCCGCCCGCTCCACCTTCTCGGGGGTGACGAACCGGTAGCCGACGTTGCGGACGGTGCCGATGAGGGACTCGTGCTCGGGGCCGAGCTTCGCCCGCAGCCGCCGTACGTGGACGTCGACCGTACGGGTGCCGCCGAAGTAGTCGTATCCCCACACCTCCTGGAGGAGCTGCGCGCGCGTGAAGACCCGGCCCGGGTGCTGGGCGAGGTACTTGAGCAGCTCGAACTCCTTGAAGGTCAGGTCCAGGACCCGGCCCTTGAGCTTCGCGCTGTACGTCGCCTCGTCGACCGACAGGTCGCCGTTGCGGATCTCCATCGGGGAGTCGTCGGAGACGATCTGCTGGCGGCCCATGGCGAGCCGCAGCCGGGCCTCGACCTCGGCCGGGCCCGCCGTGTCCAGGAGGACGTCGTCGATGCCCCAGTCGGCGGTGACGGCCGCGAGGCCGCCCTCGGTGACGACGAGGATCAGCGGACAGCCGGGTCCGGTGGACCGCAGCAGCTGGCAGAGCGAGCGCACCTGCGGGAGGTCGCGCCGGCCGTCGACGAGGATCACGTCCGCGCCGGGGGTGTCCACGAGGGCCGGGCCCTCGGCCGGAGCCACCCGGACGTTGTGCAGCAGCAGACCGAGTGCGGGCAGCACCTCGGTCGACGGCTGGAGGGCGTTGGTCAGGAGGAGAAGTGAACTCATCGCCCACCACCCGCCCCGGTCGTGGTCATGCGATCGTGCTCGGTTCGCTCGCCCATAAGGTCGGTTCCTTCCTCGGTCCCTGCGAGGACGTGCACTGCTTCGTACGGCTCTGCCGGCTCTCGCGCCCTGAGAGCTTTTGTTCATCCGTCCGTAACAACGGTCGGAAAACGCAAAAGGACCCGGTGGCTGCGTCGCCCGGATCCTCTGCCCAGCAGAATAACCCAGATGCCTTCCGGTGGAGAGGGCGGATTTCACATCGTGGATGTCTCTTCGCTCACTTCCCGCACCCCGGCCGCCATGTTGCGCGGGGGTGAGGCGCCCGTGTCGGGGCGGTTCGGGAGCCCTCTCCCGCGCGGTTCACCGGGACGGCGGTCACCGGTCCGGCCCACGCGCGCATGGCCCATCATGGGAGCGGCGCGCAGACGAACGAAGGGAGCGCCGCTATGGCAGCGGGAACCATCCGCTACTGGGCCGCGGCCAAGGCGGCCGCCGGTGTCGCCGAGGAGCCGTACGCCGCCGAGCACCTGGCCGAGGCCCTGGACGCGGTCCGGGCGAAGCACCCGGGAGAGCTCGTCCGGGTCCTCCAGCGGTGCTCGTTCCTGGTCGACGGCGATCCCGTCGGCACCCGGAGCCATGAGACCGTACGGCTTGCCGAGGGCGGCACGGTCGAGGTGCTCCCCCCGTTCGCAGGAGGGTGAACCCCAGAGCAATGAGCAACGACCAGCACCACGGCGGACAGCAGCCGGACCCGTACGCGGACGGGCGGCAGCCGTACGACCCGTACGCGGACGGGCAGCAGGGCCCCGACGTCACGCAGACGTGGGAGGGCCAGACCTGGGACACCCAGTACCAGCCGGCCGTGCGGCCCCGGCCGCAGGCCCCCGACCCGTACGGGCAGCAGCAGCCGCAGGCGTACGAGCCCCAGCAGTACGGGCAGCCGCAGGGGTACGGCCAGGAGCAGGCGTACGGCCAGGAGCAGGCGTACGGACAGCAGCCGCCGGCGTACGAGCCGCAGCCGCAGCCGTACCCGCAGCCGTACGAGCCCCAGCCCCAGCCGCAGGCGTACGGGCAGCAGTCGCCGGAGTCGTACGCGGGCGCGTACCGGCAGCCGCAGTTCCAGGCCCAGCCCCAGCCCCAGGTCCAGCAGGCGGGGGCTCCGATGCCCGCCCCCGCCCCGGTCCACGCTCCGGCGCCGGCCGCCGACCGGGCACAGGCGCAGGTCCAGGCCCCCGCGGCCGACGGCGGGCCCGCCTACTCCTCGCCCACCACCTCGGGGAACACCCGGATCACCGACGCCCAGCGCGCCCGCGCCGAGGGCCGCTCGCCGATCATCGAGCCCGGCATGCAGCCCGCCGCCCTGACGGCGGTCCTCGGCCTGCTGATCGCCGGCGGCGCCGCCCTCGGCCCCTACGGGCTGCTCCTCCCGCTCGTCCTGCTCCAGGGCCTCACCGCGGCCGGCTGGTTCCGGCTCAACGGCATGTGGCCGGCCCGGCAGGGCATCGCCCTCGCCTTCGCCGGCGGTCTGGCCGCCGACGGCGCCCTGCTCGTCGTCGGCCGGGAGAACGCGGCCCCCGCGATCCTGGGCACGCTCGGCGCCTGGGTGCTGCTCTGCCTCGTCCTCCAGCTCCGCAGCCACGCGGACCCGGACGAGCGGATGTACGGACTGATGGCCACCGTCGCCTCGGCGGCGCTGACCGTGATCGCCACCGGGCACCTCGGCGCGGGCCCCGACGCGGTGGTCGTCGGCGGGGTCGCGGTCGCCGCCGCCGTCCTCGCGAAGGCGCTCCCGCTGCCCGGCCCGGTCTCCGCGGTCGCCGCGCTGCTCGCCTCGGCGGGCGCCGGGATCGCGGCCGGCGGCCTCACGGACCTGGGCGCGTCCGGCGCGCTGCTCGGCCTCGGCGCCGGAGTCTGCGCGCTCGTCGGCCTGCGGGCGGCCAGTTACGACTACCCGTCGCGGTTCGTCCACATGACCGCGGGCGTCGCGCTGCCGCTGACCGCCGCCGCGCCCGCCGTGTACCTGCTCGGCCGCGCGCTGGGCTGACGCGGCACCCCGACGCGCCCCGGAGACCGTCCGGGCGCGGGAACCAACCGGACCCCCGGCACGTCGATCTTCGTGTCGGGGGCCGAACACTTTCACGGGGGGACGCACAGCCCATGCGAGCACTGCGGATTCTGCTCATCCTGGCCGTCGTCCTCGGCGGGATCCTCGTGGGGGTCGACCGCCTCGCCGCGGCGTACACGGAGTCGGAGGCGGCGGACCGGACGAAGCTCTCCGGCGTCCGGAGCGAGTCGATCGAGGTCGACATCAAGGGCTTCCCCTTCCTCACCCAGGTCGCGGCCGACCGGTTCGACCGGGTCGACGTGCGGGCGACCGGCATCCAGGCGCGGGCGGGCGACCGGCAGATCCGGGTCGGCGAGCTGGACATGGTCCTGCGGGACGTGACCGTGACCGGCGGCTGGACGGGCGCGAAGGCGGGCTCCGCGACCGGCACGGCCCTCATCTCCTACGCGGACCTCACCGCCGCCTCCGAGCGCGAGGCCACCGTCGCCTACGGCGGCGAGGGCAAGGTGAAGGTCACCGGCAGCGTCGAGGTCCTGGGCCGCACCCTGACCCGCACGGTCGTCTCGACGGTGTCCGTGGTGAACGGCGACACGATCCGGTTCCGCGCCGACGAGGTGCCCGGCGAGGGCATTCCGGGCGTGGAGGACCTGGTCCGGGCCCGCACCGACTTCGAGCGCCCGCTCCAGGTGCTCGCCGGGATGAGGGTGGAGAAGGTCGAGCCGCGCCCGGAGGGCCTGGCGGTCACGCTCTCGGGCAAGGACATGGCCCTGACGGGCTGAGCCCCGGGGCCGGTCAGGGTCTCACCCCTACCGGCTGGTCACATGCTGAGACGGCGCCGTCCGATCCGCAGAAGGGAAACCGGACACCTCGGTGCGGAGGCGCCCGGAGCCGCCCCGTACCGTGATCGCGTCTCGCATCTCGGACGATCGCGTCTCAAAATACGACACGCCGGTGACACGGCCGCCTGTCCGTCCCTACGATCGTGGCCATGAAGCGACAGGCGGATCTCACGAAGCGGCGGGCAGTGGACCTGTGCCGCGTCGCCGCCATGCTCTGTCGCTCCGTCTGAGCGGGACGTCCGACCCCGCCCTTCCTCACGGCCCGCCGACCGAAGTCGGGGCCACATCCCGCGCAGCCGTACGCCGTCGTGCACACGCTTCCGACGCGTACCCGCACCACCCCGCACCACACCGCCGCACACTGCCCCGGAGGAGAACAGCATGGCTCGCAGCGACGTCCTGGTCGACGCGGACTGGGTCGAGGCCAACCTCGACAACCCGCAGGTCGCCCTCGTCGAGGTCGACGAGGACACCTCGGCCTACGAGAAGAACCACATCCGCAACGCCATCCGCATCGACTGGACCCAGGACCTCCAGGACCCCGTCCGCCGCGACTTCATCGACCAGGAGGGCTTCGAGAAGCTCCTCTCGGCCAAGGGCATCGCGAACGACACCACGGTGGTGCTCTACGGCGGCAACAACAACTGGTTCGCCTCCTACGCCTACTGGTACTTCAAGCTCTACGGCCACCAGGACGTGAAGCTCCTCGACGGCGGCCGCAAGAAGTGGGAGCTCGACTCCCGCGACCTGGTCGACGGCTCCGAGGTCCCCAGCCGCCCGGCCACCGAGTACAAGGCCAAGGCCCAGGACGCCTCGATCCGCGCCTTCCGCGACGACGTCGTGGCCGCGATCGGCGCCCAGAACCTGGTCGACGTGCGCTCGCCCGACGAGTTCTCCGGCAAGCTGCTCGCCCCGGCGCACCTCCCGCAGGAGCAGTCGCAGCGCCCCGGCCACGTGCCGAGCGCCCGCAACATCCCGTGGTCGAAGAACGCCAACGACGACGGCACGTTCAAGTCGGACGACGAGCTCAAGGCCCTCTATGAGGACGAGAAGGTCGACCTGGCGAAGGACACCATCGCCTACTGCCGCATCGGCGAGCGCTCCGCGCTCACGTGGTTCGTCCTGCACGAGCTGCTGAACGTCCCGAACGTCAAGAACTACGACGGCTCGTGGACCGAGTACGGCTCCCTCGTCGGCGTGCCGATCGAGCTCGGCGCGGCCAAGTAACCCCTCCGGACCTCCCCTTCCTCCGGACCCCTCGACCGTAAGGACAGAACAGCATGTGTGGAGCGCAGCCCGGCGGCCCCGACGCCTCGACGATCAAGCCCGGTGAGACCACCATCCAGGGCTTCGTGACCAAGGACGGCGAGCCGGTCACCGGTTACGTCCGCCTCCTGGATTCGACCGGCGAGTTCACGGCCGAGGTTCCGACCTCCGCCACCGGACAGTTCCGCTTCTACGCGGCCGAGGGCACCTGGACCGTCCGCGCCCTGGTGCCGGGCGGCACCGCCGACCGCAAGGTCGTGGCGCAGAAGGGCGGTCTCGCGGAGGTCGCCATCGCGGTCTGACCCGCGACGCCTTACCGGCCGAAGGGCCGTGCCTCCTGGGGGGTTGGACGCCATTCCGGGACTTGGGGCACGGCCCTTCGGTCCGTCCGGACGTAGGCTGAAGGGGTGTACGCACGCCGTCGCCACGTCTACTTCTGGATGATGGGCGCCTGCCTCGTCCTCTTCGTGGGCGCCTGGGCCGTCGTGCGCCTCTTCTCGACGCCGGCCGCCGTCGCCATGTGCGTCGTCGCCATGGTCATCCCCCCGGTCGCCGCGATGATCGCGAACCGCCGGGGCCCGGAGGACCGCTGGTGGGACGATCCGTCGGGCGACCCGAAGTCGGACGAGTGGTGGGACGAGCTGGACGGGAAGAGGCGCGGGGGGCGGTAGAGCCCGTGCGGCGGGTCGGGGCTCGGGGGCGTCGCCCGGGAGTCGTCGGACGGAGTCCGGCGCAGCGGCCCGAAGCCGGGGAGGCCCCTCGGGCCGAGCCGTGCGAGGGGTGCGTCGGGAGTGGGTCCGCTGGTGGGACGACCCCTCGGGCGACCCGAAGTCGGACGAGTGGTGGGACGAGCTGGACGGGAAGAAGCGTGGGGAGCGCTGAGATCCGTCAGTAGACGAGGGCCTGTACGTCGTCCGCCGTCGCCTCCTGGACGAAGACCTGCGCGCCGGCGATGCGGACGCCGTTCAGGACGTCCTTCTCCGTGATCCCGCGGCGGGCCGCGCACTGCGTGCAGAGCGTCACGCGCCCGCCCGCCAGGAGCGAGTCGAGCAGGTCCGGCAGCGGCGCGGCGTGCGGGAGTTCGAACTCGGCCGCCCGGCCCGGGAGGGCGAACCAGGCGGACTCGCCGGTCAGCCAGAGCGACACCTCGACCCCGCTGGCGACGGCCACGGCGGCCACCGTGAAGGCCTGCGAGCAGCGTTCGGGGGAGTCGGCCCCGGCGGTCACCTTGATCACGAGCTTCTTCGCCATACACCGAACTGTAATGCGGACCACCGCAACCCCGTGCACCCCTCACGGGTCAGGTGGGTGCGCGGGTTGTGGAATCCGTGCTTCAGGTCTCGTGGGGGGACTCTTGAACGACGAAGCAACCATCCCTGACCAGGGAACGGCACCACCGCCGGTGAAACCGGACGCGCCGGCCGACACCGCGCCCGCGCCGGAGGCCGCGCCCGAGGACGGGACGAGTGCCGCGCCCGAGACCGAGCCGGACACCGCGCCCGGGGCCGCCGCACGGCCCCGCCGCCGCGTCCTCCGTACCGTCGGGCTGATCGCCGTCGCCGCCGTCATCGGCCTCGTCGGCGGCACCGCCGTCGGCTACGGCGTCCAGGCCCAGCGCGAACCGACCGCCCTTCCGCCGCTGAACCAGCCGGGCCTCGCCCAGCCGAAGCCGCTCCCGAAGGGGCAGAAGGCGAAGCCGCTCCCCGCGTCGGAGGACCTCCGGGCGAAGGCCCGGGGCGACCTGCGGAAGCTGCTGCTGCCGAAGCCCGCCGGCGCGCGGAACGCCGACGCCGCCGACACCGACGGCTGGATGGACGTGTCCGCGTTCACCTCGATGTTCGACAGGCCGAGCGGGGCCCTCGACCACCAGATCGGCCTGGGCCTCCGGCGGGTCGCGGTCGCCTCCTGGGCGACGGGCGAGCACCGGGAGGTCGACGTCCGGCTGATCCAGTACCGCGCGAACGACGTCCTCGGGGCGCAGGAGTACGTCGAGGACCAGCAGGGCTACATGCCCGACGAGGACTTCGCCCGGAACGAGGGCCGGGAGCTCAAGGGCTCGACCAACGGCCGCTACTACGTCTTCCCCGTGAAGCGGAAGGCCGGCTACCTCGACATGTACCGGGCCAGGGCCTACTTCCACCGCGGTGACATCGCGGTGGAGATCTTCATCGTGGACACGAAGAAGATCTCCGAGAACGACATCCGTTCGCTGGCCGAGCGACAGCTGGGGCGCCTGTGAGTGAGGACCGGAACGACGTGACCGAACCCGTGACCGAAGAGGCGGGCGAGCAGCGGGCGGAGACTCCGGGGAAGAGGGGCGCCCGCCGGATCCTCCTCGGCGTCGTCCTGCCCTCCGTGCTCGTCCTCGGCCTGATCGGCGGCGGCGTCACGTACACCGCCCTGACCGTCTCCTCCGCCGACCGCACCGCGCCGACGCAGGTGTGGGGCACGCCGGAGAAGACCGCGCGGGACGAGGACCCGGCCGCCGCCCTGGCGCGCGGCAGGGCCGGAACCCCGCTGAGCAGGCTGCTCCTCCCGCTGCCGGAGGGGTACGAGTTCGGTCCCGACGAGGAGCTGTACGGGAACGACGGCGAACTCGGCGCCGCCGAGGCCACCGCCCTGATGAAGCAGGGGGGCAAGGGGCTCTCCGGGAAGAAGCGCCGGGAGTTCGAGAAGCGGGTCGACAAGCTCGGCATCGGGGGCATCGCGGTCCGCACCTTCGCCGACCCCGGCCGCGACGTCGTCGTCTCCTTCCAGATCGCGCGGATGAAGGACAGGAAGCGGGTCAAGGACAGCTACCGGCTGCGCAAGGAGGTCATGGACTTCCTGGAGTTCCCGAAGGGACCCGAGGTCAAGGACCACCGCGACGCCGTCTGCTACACCGCGCCCGACAACGACGAGCTGAACAAGAAGGAGCAGGCCCTGGCGCTGGAGGAGATGATCTGCCTCGCGTACGACTCCGAGGTCATGGTCACCCTCAAGGCGGTGGGCGCCAAGCCGTTCGACGGGGCGCGCGTGGCGGACCTCCTGAAGCAGCAGCTCGACCACATCGCGTCCCCGGGGGAGTACGTATGACCGAGCAGGCCCTGACACCGGCGCCGCCGGCACCGTCCGTCCCCGCATCCGCGCCGGAGCCCGTCCCCGCGCCCGCGCCGGAGCCCGTACCCGCCCCCGAGGCCGCGTCCGTCTCCGTACCCGCCCCCGCGCCGAAGAGGTCCCGGCGGCCCCTCCTGTGGGGCATCGTCCGCTGGACAGCCGCCGTGCTCGTCTGCGGCGGCGTCGGCGCCGGTACGGCCCTGGGCATCACCGCCCTGGAGCGCACCGACGTGCCCGGCCTCGCGACCGAGTCCGACGGCCGCTGGGACTATCCGGAGCTCGCCCTCCCGGCGCTGCCCGAGGACGCCCCGCGCCCGTGGACCGAGGGCAACGACGGCGAGATCCACCACGCCGACCTGCGCGAGCTCCTGCTGCCCGCCCCGGCGGGCGCCACGGCCGACCCGAAGCTGAACGGCGGCTGGACCGGCCTCGACTCCTACCTCGCGCTCCTTCCCGAGAAGGACCGGGCCGGGGTGCGGGAGTACATGGCGGACTCGGCGCTCCGGCACGTCGCCGCCCGCGGCTGGACCACGCCGGACGGCACGACCACCCGGGTGCACCTGCTGCGGTTCGCGTCGGTGGCGTTCGCGGAGGACTTCAAGGACGAGACCATGGAGGGGGTGTCCAAGACGACCAGGATGCCGCTCGGCGTCGAGGCCGCGGAGATCGACGCGTCCCTCCAGAAGATCGCGGTGCCGTACCTCTCCCTCTACTCCTACGCGGAGACGGAGCCGTACGGCTCCGAGCAGACCCGCTGGGCCTACATCCAGGCCGGGGACACGATCGGGGTGGTCACCCAGACCCGGAAGGGCGGGACCCTCACCGTGCCGTTCCAGCAGACCGTCGCCCTCCAGGCGCAGCTCCTCGGCTGACCGCACCCCGCGCGGAACCCGTGCCGAGACCCACCTCACCGAGTGGGCCGGACCCCAGGCCACTAAGCTGGGATCCGGCCCGTTCCGCCTTCACACCTCAGTCGAGGAGCACCCCGTGATCTTTTTCTTCGAAGCTCTGCTGGTCCTGGTCTGCGTGGGCGTGCTCGCCTTCACGGGCCTGGCAGTGAAGAAGCTGTACCAGGGCCAGCGGTAATCCACCTCTAGAGAACGCCAGAGCTGCTCATGATCGAGATTCCGTCCGACCTCAACCCGGACCTCGTCCCCCTCGCGTTCCTGCTCGGCACGTGGGAGGGCGCGGGCGTCTCCGACTTCCCCGGCGCCGAGAAGTGCAACTTCGGCCAGTCCGTGACCTTCAGCCACGACGGCCGGGACTTCCTGGAGTACCAGTCGCACTCCTGGGTCCTGGACGAAGAGGGCAACAAGGTCCGTCCGCTGGAGAGCGAGAGCGGTTACTGGCGGATCGACAAGGACCGCAAGGTCGAGGTCGTCATGGTCCGTGACCAGGGCATCGTCGAGATCTGGTACGGCGAGCTCGCCGACCAGAAGCCGCAGATCGACCTGGCGACGGACGCCGTCGCCCGTACGGCCGCCTCGGGTCCGTACAGCGGCGGCAAGCGCCTGTACGGCTACGTCAAGAGCGACCTGATGTGGGTGGGCGAGAAGGCGACCCCCGAGGTCCCGCTCCGTCCGTACATGTCGGCGCACCTGAAGAAGGTCGTCACCCCGGAGGAGGTCGCGGAGATGGCCCGCAACCTGCCCGACATGCCGGACGACGGCATCGCCTTCTTCCGCTGAGCGGACCCTTCCGTCCGGCGAAGGCCTGGGGTCGCGCGCCGCGCCCTCCTACACTGGGGGGCGTGGTGAGCACCGACTGGAAGAGCGACCTGCGGCAGCGCGGCTACCGGCTGACGCCGCAGCGCCAGCTTGTCCTGGAGGCCGTCGACGCGCTGGAGCACGCGACGCCCGACGACATCCTCTGCGAGGTCCGCAGGACGGCCTCCGGGGTGAACATCTCCACCGTGTACCGGACCCTGGAGCTCCTGGAGGAGCTCGGGCTGGTCAGCCACGCGCACCTGGGGCACGGGGCCCCGACGTACCACCTCGCCGACCGGCACCACCACCTCCACCTGGTCTGCCGGGACTGCTCCGGGGTGATCGAGGCGGACGTCGAGGTGGCAGCCGAGTTCACCGGGAAGCTCCGCGAGACCTTCGGCTTCGAGACGGACATGAAGCACTTCGCGATCTTCGGGCGGTGCGGGGACTGCGCCGCGAAGAAGCGCGAGGAGATCCCGGCGGGGGAGTAGGCCCGGGGCCGGGCAGGCGCCGGACGCCCGCCGAGGCCCGGACGCCCGGCACCCCCTGGACACGGAGTCGTAGGCTTTCCCCATGCAGCGACATTCCACGACCAGCCCCCTGCTGTCCCTGCCCGGCGCCGTCGCCGCGGAAGGGCGCGACGAGGGCGTCGCCGCGCACTACGGCGACCTGTTCCGCGAGCAGCGCGCCCTCTCGGAGGGCGAGGGCTTCGTCGACCTCTCGCACCGCGGCGTCGTCGCCGTCTCCGGCGACGACCGGCTGAGCTGGCTGCACCTGCTGCTCACCCAGCACATGACCGACCTGCCGGCCGGGCGGGCCACCGAGGCGCTGGTCCTCTCCGCCAACGGGCACATCGAGCACGCCCTCTACCTCGTCGACGACGGCGAGACGGTGTGGGCGCACGTCGAGCCGGGCACCCAGGGCGAGCTGATCGCCTACCTGGAGTCGATGAAGTTCTTCTACCGGGTGGAGGTCGCCGACCGCACCGAGGACACCGCGGTCGTCCACCTCCCGGCCGGCTCCATCGCCGAGGCCCCCGAGGGGGCCGTCGTACGGGAGACCCCGCACGGCCGCGACCTGTTCCTGCCCCGTACGGGCCTGGAGTCCTTCGCCGCCTCGCACGGCCCGGCGGCCGGGATCCTCGCGTACGAGGCGCTGCGGGTCGAGGCGTACCGGCCGCGGCTCGGCTTCGAGACCGACCACCGGACCATCCCGCACGAGATCGGCCTCATCGGCAGCGCCGTCCACCTCCAGAAGGGCTGTTACCGGGGGCAGGAGACCGTCGCCCGGGTGCAGAACCTGGGGAAGCCGCCGCGCCGCCTGGTCTTCCTGCACCTGGACGGCAGCGAGGTGCTCCTGCCGGGCCACGGCACCCCCGTCCGGCTCGCCTCCGACGGCGAGGACGGGCGCCAGCTCGGCTTCGTGACCACCGCCGTCCGCCACCACGAGCTGGGCCCGATCGCCCTGGCCCTGGTGAAGCGGAACGTTCCCGTGGACGCGCCCCTGGTCGTCGGGACGACGGCGGCGGCGCAGGAGACCGTCGTGGAGCCGTAGGCCGTCAGACCTCGACGATCACCGTGAACGGGCCGTGGTTCGTGAGCGAGACGCGCATGTCCGCTCCGAAGCGGCCCGTCTCCACGTGCGCGCCCAGCTCGCGCAGCCGGTGCACGACCTCGTCCACGAGGGGCTCGGCGACCGGGCCGGGCGCGGCCGCGTTCCAGGTGGGGCGGCGGCCCTTGCGGGCGTCTCCGTAGAGGGTGAACTGGGAGATCACGAGCAGCGGCGCGTTCACGTCGGAGCACGACTTCTCGTCGTCCAGCACCCGGACGGACCAGAGCTTTCCGGCCAATCGGGCGGCCTTCTCCGGGGTGTCGTCATGGGTCACCCCGACCAGGACGCACAGCCCCTCGCCCTCGATCTCACCGACGGTCTCCCCTGCGACGACGACGCGCGCGCCGTCCACCCTCTGCACCACTGCTCGCATGCGCCCCAACCTACCCACCCGGACGCGGGAGGGGCCGAACGGGTGCAGAGCGCCTGCACGCGCACGGGTGGGAGTGGCACCATGCCTGTCAGGCGGTGCGGCTCCGCACCGGTCGAGGGGACGAAACTCATGAGTGCACCTGGCACCGGGCCCACGCCGCCCGGTCCCGTACCGCTGACGCGGACCGGCCGCTCCTCCGTGACGCGGCCACCCGCGCAGCGGATCTCCGAGCCCGCCCTGCCGGACCGGGCGCAGCCGGAGCTCGGCACGCTGAGGCTGCCCGAGCTGCGCGCGCTGCGCCGGGACGCCCGGAGCGACGAGGCCGACCTGAGCTACGTGCGGCGGATGCTCCAGGGCCGGATCGACATCCTGCGGGCCGAGCTGGCGCGCCGGACCGACCCGGAGGCGCCGGTCCTCGACCGGCTCTCGGAGATCCTCGCCGACGTGCCCTCGCGGCACCGCAGTTCGGCCCGGCACGTGACGCTGTCGACGCCGCGCGGGGAGGAGTACCGGCGGCTCGCGGCCGAGATGCTGTCCGAGGTCGAGCTGTCGGACCTGACGGCCCGCACGGACGACGAACTGCACGCGGGGATGGGCCGGCTCGCGGGGTACGAGCAGCAGATCTCCCGGCGCCGGCAGCAGCTCCAGCGGACGGCCGACGACTGCGGCGCGGAGATCGCCCGCCGGTACCGGGAGGGCGAGGCGCAGGTCGACGACCTGCTGGCCTGAGGCCTTCCGGGGCCTTCCGAAGCCTTCGACGGGGCCCGCGGGGCCGCCCCCGGGGGTCGCTTCCGGGCCGCTTCCCGGGCGCCCGAAAACCCGGTGCGGGTCCGCCGGGGCCCTGCGTAGGGTCGAAGGATGACTGTCGACGTACGCGCGGTGACGGAGTCCGAGTTCCCCGACTGGCTGCGGGCCCTGCGCACCGGTTTCCTCCGTCCGCCCGTCGTACCGGACGGGGACGCGGCCGACCGGCTGCCGCACACGGACCTGGCGCGGACCCTCGGGGCGTTCGACCGGGACCGGGTCGTCGCCACCTTCCGCTCGTTCCGGCAGGAGGTCAGCACGCCGGGCGGGGGCAGCCTCGCCGCCGACGCGATCACGCAGGTGACCGTCTCGCCGACGCACCGGCGCCAGGGCCTGCTGAGCCGCATGATGGCCGCCGACCTGGCCGCCGCGAAGGAGCGGGGCGACGCGATCGCGACCCTGATCGCCGCCGAGTACCCGATCTACGGCCGCTTCGGCTTCGGTCCGGCGAGCTGGGCCACCGAGTGGAGCGTGGACCTGCGGCGGGCCGGGCTCGACCCGCGCCGTTCGGGCCGCCCGGAGGACGGCGGCCGCGTGGACCTGAGCGACGGCGACGAGATCCGCAAGATCGGGCCCGCGCTGCACCGCCGGCTCGCCGGGGTCCGGGCCGGGGTCACCGACCGGACTGAGCGGCTCTGGGCGCAGGGCACCGGCCTCGGCTTCCAGATCGACCCGTGGACGGAGCCGTACTACGCGGTGTACCGGTCGGCGTCCGGCGAGCCCGAGGGGTTCGTGTCGTACCGCTCGGACGACAAGTGGAACGACGGCAAGCAGCCGGTGAACACCGCGACCGTGCGGGACCTGGTCGCCGTCACCCCGGCCGCCGAGCGCGCCCTGTGGCTCTACCTCTGCTCGGTCGACTGGATCACCACCGTCCGCTCCGGTTACCGCGTGCCGGACGACCCGCTGCCGGAGCTCCTGCCGGACCCGCGCGCGGCGAGGACGGTGTCCCACACGGACATGCTGTGGGTGCGGGTCCTGGACGTGGTCCGGCTCCTGGAGGGCCGCGCGTACCCGGTGGAGGACTCCCTCGTCCTGGAGGTGCGGGACGCGGACGGCCTCGCGGGCGGGCGCTTCCGCCTCGACGCCTCGCCGGAGGGCGCCTCCTGCGTCCGTACGGACGCGTCCGCCGACCTCGTCCTCGGCGTCGCCGAGCTGGGGACGCTGGCGTTCGGCGACCACTCGGCGGTACGGCTGGCCCGGCTCGGGCGCGTCGAGGAGGCGGTGCCCGGCGCGGCGGCCCGCGCCGAGCTGCTGTTCCGCACCGCGCTGCGCCCGTTCTCGCCCGACATCTTCTGAGCCGTTCCCGGGACTTCGGCCGTTTCCGGGGCTTCAGTCGTTCCCGGGGCTTCAGCGGGTACGGAGGCGGAAGAGGAAGCCGGAGGCGGCGAGCGCCAGGGTCAGCAGGCCCGCGCACCAGCCCAGCGCGATCCACGGCGCGTCACCGGCCGGCCGGTCGAGCAGCAGGCCGCGCATCGACTCGATGAGCGGGGTCACCGGCTGGTGCTCGGCGAAGCCGTGCAGCCAGCTCGGCATGGTCTCGATCGGGACGAACGCGCTGCTCGGGTACGGCAGGAACATCATGAAGAAGGTGATGGCCCCGGCCGCCTCCGCCGTCTTCGTGACGAGTCCGAGCGCCGCCGACAGCCAGGAGACGGCGGTGATCCAGGCGAGCAGCAGCCCGATCGCCGCGAGCCAGCCGGCTGCGGTCCCGGCCGGGCGGAAGCCGATGGCGAAGGCCGCGCCGAGCACGAGGGCGGTGGAGAGCGCGTTGCGGGTGACGGTGGCGGCGACGTGCCCGGCGAGGAACGGCGCACCGCCGATGTCGAGGGTGCGGAAGCGGTCGACGACCCCGAGCCGCATGTCCTCGCTGACGCTGACGGCGGTGCTCGCCGCGCCGAACCCGGCGCAGAGGACGAGGACGCCGGGGACGACGTAGGTCACGTACCGGGTGCCGGTGTCGATGGCTCCGCCGAAGAAGTAGACGAAGACCAGCATCAGCATGATCGGCAGCATCATCGAGGTGATGACGGCGTCGAGGTTGCGGCGGCTGATCCGGATGCCGCGGCCGGCGAGGACGCTCGCGGCGGAGAGGGCGTCAGACACGGCTGGGCTCCTTGTCGTTCACGGGGAGGGCGGTGGTGTCGGTGAGGGCGAGGAAGACGTCGTCGAGCGTGGCCGTGTGGAGGGCGAAGCGGGCGATGTCCCGGCGCTCCGGGTCGAGGACGTCGAGGAGTCCGCGGACGTGGGCGGCGCTGCCGTCGGTGGGGAGGCCGAGGGCGAGCGTCTCGGGGGCGGTCGTGACGGGGGCCGCGGCGGACGCGAGCCGCAGATAGGCATCCCGGTCCCGGGCGACGAGGTCGAGCCGGTGTCCGGCGTAGCGCGACTTGAGCTCGGCGGCGGTGCCGGTGGCCAGGGTGCGGCCCGCGCCGAGGACGGTGATCCGGTCGGCGAGCCGGTCGGCCTCCTCCAGGTACTGGGTGGTGAGGAAGACGGTCGTGCCGGCGGCGGAGAGCTCGCGGACGGCCTCCCACAGCTCCTGGCGGCTGCGCGGGTCGAGGCCGGTGGTGGGTTCGTCGAGGAACATCACCCGGGTGGTGCCGGGGTCGCGGACGAGGCCGGCGGCGAGGTCGAGGCGGCGGCGCATGCCGCCCGAGTAGGTCCTGGTGAGCCGGTCGGCGGCCTCGGTGAGGCGGAAACGTTCGAGGAGTTCGGCGGTGCGGCGGGCGGCGGCGGGGCGGGAGAGCCCGGAGAGCCGGGCCGCGGTCCGCAGGTTCTCGGCGCCGGTCTGGGTCTCGTCGACGGCGGCGTACTGGCCGGTGAGGCTGATCGCGCGGCGGACCCGGGAGCGCTCGGTGACGATGTCGTGCCCGGCCACGCGCGCGTGGCCGGCGTCGGGCCGGGTGAGGGTGGCGAGGATCCGGACCGTGGTGGTCTTCCCGGCGCCGTTGGGGCCGAGGAGGGCGAAGACGGACCCCTCGGCGACCTGCAGGTCGAGGGCGTCGAGGACGCGGACGGCGCCGTGGCTCTTGGACAGGCCGGTGGCTTCGATGGCCGGAGGCATGGCGTGCTCCCTGGGCTCGTGGAGGGCACGGCGGAGCGCCGCGCCGGTAATGCGTAACCCTTACGCGTTACCGTGTAAGGGTTACGCATTACTAGGATGGGCGTCAAGCGTGGGGTCGGCGCGGGGCCGGTTCGTGCGGGCTGTACGGGCCGTGCAGGCTGTACGGGCTGTGCGGGCCGGGCGCGGCCCGCGAGGCGGACGAGGTGCGGAGGCGGAAGGTCATGGCGGACGGCGAGAGCGGCCGGGAAGGCGAGCGGGAGGGTGATCGGGGGGCCGCCCGGGCGGTCGGGCGGTCGGGCGGCCGTGCCGGTGGCCCGGCGGGCGGTCCGGTCGGCGGCGGGTCCTTCCTGCCGCCCGCGATCGAGGCGGCCTGGGGGGTGCGGGAGCGGCCCTCCAAGGGGCCCAGGCCCAGCCTGACCCTGGACCGGATCGTCGGCGCGGCCGTCTCCCTCGCCTCGGCCGAGGGGCTCGACGCCGTCTCCATGGGCCGGGTCGCCAAGGAGCTGGGCGTCTCCACCATGTCGCTCTACCGGTACGTCTCCGCCAAGAGCGAGCTGTACGTCCTCATGCAGGAGGCCGCGACCGGCGCCCCGCCCGAACTCCCCCCGCCCGGCACCGACTGGCGCGAGGCGCTGGCGGCCTGGGCCTGGGCGATGCGCGAGGTCTACCACCGCAACCTCTGGCTGCTGCGGGTCCCCGTCGCCGGTCCGCCCGCGACCCCGAACATGGTCGCCTGGTGGGAGAGGGCCCTCGTCGCCCTGGAGGGGACGGGCCTGGACGACGGCGCCGTGCTCTCGGTGACCCTGCTCGTGTCCGGCTACGTGAAGAACGAGGCCGTCCTGACGGCCGACCTCGCCGCCGTGGTCGCCGCGAGCGACGACCCGCCGGAGGAGGTCATGGCCCGGTACGCCCGCACCCTGCGGCGGCTCGCGGACCCGGAGGAGTACCCGGCGGTGACGCGGATGCTGCACTCGGGCGTCCTCGACGTCGCCGACGAACCGGAGGGCGAGTTCCGCTTCGGCCTGGACCGGATCCTGGACGGGGTCGCGGTCCTGGTGGCGGGCGGGGGGACCGCGTCGTGACGGGGGAGCCGCCGGCCCCCGGCCTCCGCGAGCGCAAGAAGGCCCGCACCCGGCAGGTCCTGTCGGACACGGCGGTCGCGCTCTTCCTGGAGCGCGGGTTCGACGGGGTCTCCGTCGCGGAGGTGGCCGCCGCCGCCGAGGTCTCGAAGCCGACGCTCTTCCGGTACTTCCCGGCCAAGGAGGACCTGGTCCTCCACCGGTTCGCGGACCACCAGGACGAGCCGGCCCGCGTGGTGGAGGCGGGGCGCGCCACCGGCACGGCCCCGCTCGACGCCCTGTGCGCGCACCTGCTCGACGGCCTGGAGCGGCGCGATCCGGTCACCGGGCTCTGCGACGCGCCCGAGGTCCTGGCGTACCACCGCCTGCTCTACGGCACCCCGGCGCTGCTCGCCCGCCTCCACGCGTACCGGGCCGGTACGGAGGAGGCCCTCGCGGGCGCGCTCGGCGGCGACCCCCTGGTGGCGCGGCTCGCCGCCGGGCAGGTCGTGGCCGTGCTCCGGGTCCTCGCGGACCGGAACGTCGTCCGGATCGCGGGCGGCGAGACGGCGGACGCGGTGGCGGCGGACGCGGTGGCGGAGGCGGGGCGGGCGTTCGGGACGCTGCGGGAGGGGCTTCCGTACGGAGCGGGCGGGGCTTCCGTACGGAGTGAAGACCTGACCAAGTAAAAAATGTAACCTGGTAACGTTTTCCGTTAGGGTCGTCGGAATGACGTCACCGGACACCTCCGCGCACCCGGAATCCGAGCTCGCCCGCGAGCGCTCCCACCACGAGGCCTGCCGCGCCGCCCTGGCCCGCATGACCGAGGACGCGGCCGGGCAGGTCGTCACCGGCGAGGACACCGCCGCGTCCGGCGCCGACGCCGAAGCCCTCGGCCGCCATCTGCGCGGCCGGGCCAGGGAGATGGGCGAACAGCCGCCGGGGCCGCTGTTCTTCGGCCGCCTCGACCACGAGGACGGCCGGACCCACCACATCGGCCGCCGCCGGATCGCGGAGGACCCCGCCGCCCCGCCGCTCGTGATCGACTGGCGCGCCCCCGTCTCCCGCGCCTACTACCAGGCCGGCGCCCACGACCCGCAGGGCGTCCTGCGCCGCCGCCGCTTCGGCTGGGCCCCGAACGGCCTCGGCGCGTCGGAGGACCTGACGGCCCTGGAGGACGAGCACCTGACGGACGGCGGGGGAGGGGCGGCCGGGATCCTGCTCGCCCGGGAGATCGAACGGCCCCGGACCGGCCCCATGCGGGACATCGCCGCCACCGTCCAGCCCGAGCAGGACGACCTCGTGCGCTCCGACCCGGCCGCCTCGCTGTGCGTACAGGGCGCGCCCGGCACCGGCAAGACCGCCGTGGGCCTGCACCGGGCCGCGTACCTGCTCTACACCCACCCGCAGCGCATCCGCCGCTCCGGCCTCCTCGTCCTCGGCCCGCACCGGACCTTCCTCGCGTACATCGCGGAGGTGCTGCCCGCGCTCGGCGAGACCGGGATCCGCCAGACCACCCTGGACGAGGAGATCGCCCGCCACCCGGTACGCGCCGAGGACGGCGGTGCGGCGGCCCGGGTCAAGCACGACGCCCGGATGGCTCAGGTGCTGCGCCGCGCGCTGTACGCCCGCGTCGACCCGGCCCCGGCGGACGACCTGGCCGTCCCCGACGGCGCGTACCACTGGCGCCTCCCGGCCGCCGCGCTCGCGGAGGTCGTCACGGCGGTACGGGAGGAGGCCCCGCCCTACGCCACGGGCCGCGAGCGGGTCCTCGCCCGGGTCGTCCGGGCCCTCCGGGAGCGCGCCGAACGCCGGTCGGGGCCGAGGGGCACGGCCTGGGCGCGCCGGATCGAGCGGTCGCGCCCGGTGACGGCGTTCCTGGACGCGTGCTGGCCGAAGGCGGTCCCGGAGGAGGTCCTCGCGGAACTGCTCGCCGATCCGGGCGGCGCGGTGGAACTGACCGCCGCCGAGCGCGACGCGATCCGCTGGGAGCGGCCTCCGCGCTCGTACCGCACGGCCCGCTGGACCGCCGCCGACCTCGTCCTCCTCGACGAGCTCGCGGGCCTCGTCGAGCACCCCGGGGGCTACGGCCACGTCGTCGTGGACGAGGCCCAGGACCTCTCGCCCATGCAGTGCCGGGCCGTCGCCCGCCGCACCGCGTTCGGCTCGCTCACCGTCCTCGGGGACCTGGCCCAGGGCACCACGCCGTGGGCCGCCCGCGACTGGGGCGCGCAGCTGGCCCACCTGGGGAAGCCGGAGGCGCGGGTGGTGCCCCTGACGCTCGGCCACCGGGTCCCGGCGGCGATCGTGGACCTCGCCAACCGGCTCCTGCCGCACCTGGACGCGGACGTCCCGGCGGGCCGGTCGGCGCGCCCGGACGGCGAGGTGACCGTCCACCGGACGGCGGACCTCCCGTCCGGGATCCGCACGGCCGTGCGGGACGCGCTCGCGGCGGAGGGCTCGGTGGGGGTGATCGCGACGGACGGCTTCGTGGGGAAGGCGGCGGAGGCGGTGGCGGTCTCCGGCGCGGTGACGGTGACGGCTTCGGACGCGGCGTCGGCTTCGGACGCGGTGACGGCGTCGGAGCGGGTGACCGTGCTGCCCGCCTCGCTCGCCAAGGGCCTGGAGTTCGACCACGTCGTGGTGGTCGAACCGGCCGCCGTCGCGGCCTCCGGGCCGCGCGGCGCGAACCTGCTGTACGTGGCCCTCACCCGGGCCGTGTCACGCCTGACGCTCGTGCACGCGGAGGAGCTTCCGGAGTGCCTGCGGGAGCCGGTCCCCGCTACGGCGCGGTGAGTTCGGCTCCGGTCCGGGGCTCGGCGCGGGGCTCCGTGCGTGGCTCCGGCCTCCGTGCCGCCGGGTTCCGCAGGACGAGGGCCGCCACGGCCAGGGCCGCGAGCAGGAGGCCGGTGCCGACGCCGAAGGCCAGGTGGTAGCCGCCGGTCAGGGCCTCGGCGGCGGGCCGCCCGGCCCCGGCGAGGGACTCGGTGCGGGCGGCGGCCAGGGTGGAGAGGACCGCGACGCCGAGGGCCATGCCGATCTGCTGGGTGGTGTTGAAGAGCCCGGAGGCCAGACCCGCGTCCGACTCCTCGGCGCCCGCCATGGCGAGCGAGGTGAGGGCGGGCAGCGCGAGGCCGAACCCGGCGGCGAGCAGCATCACGGGGAGCAGGTCGACGGCGTACGAGGCGTGGACGGGGACGCGGGTCAGCAGGCCGAGGACGCCGACGAGCAGCACGATCCCGGTGAGCAGGACGTTCCGCTCGCCGAAGCGGGCGATGAGCCGGGCGGACGCGCCGAGCGAGACGGCTCCGATGACGAGCGCGGCGGGCAGCATCGCGAAGCCGGTCGCGGAGGCCCCGTACCCGAGGACCTTCTGCAGGTAGAGGGCGACGAGGATCTGGAAGGAGAAGAGCGCGGCGACCATCAGCATCTGGACGGCGTTCGCGCCGGCGACGCTGCGGGAGCGGAGGATCCGCAGGGGCATGAGCGGGTGCGCGGCCTTCGCCTGGCGGACGAGGAAGCCGGCCAGGAGGGCGGCGGAGAGGGCCCCGAAGCCGAGGGTGTGCGCCGAACCGGCCCCGTACTCCTCGATCGTGACGACGGCGTAGATCCCGGCCGTGAGCCCGGAGGTCACGAGCAGCGCGCCGCTGACGTCGGCGCCGGCGCGGAGTCCGAGGCCCCGGTCGGCGGGGAGGGCGCGGAGGGCGGTGAGGAGGGTCGCGACGCCGATGGGCAGGTTGATCAGGAAGATCCAGTTCCAGGCGAGGGCATCGGTGAGGACGCCGCCGAGGACCTGGCCGAGGGAGGCGCCGGCGGCCCCGGTGAAGCTGAACACGGCGATGGCGCGGGCCCGTTCGCGCTCCCCGGTGAAGAGGGTCACGAGGATGCCGAGGCCGACGGCCGAGGCCATCGCGCTGCCGGCGCCCTGGAGGAAGCGGGCGGCGACGAGGACGCCGGGGGAGTCGGCGGCCCCCGCGAGGAGCGAGGCGGCGGTGAAGAGCGCGGTGCCCGCGAGGAACATCTTCCGGCGGCCGATCAGGTCGCCGAGGCGGCCGGCGAGGAGGAGGAGCGCGCCGAAGGCGATCAGGTAGGCGTTGACGACCCAGCTCAGGCCGGCGGGGGTGAAGCCGAGATCGCCCTGGATGGCGGGCATCGCGACGGTGACGATGCTGCCGTCGAGGACCGTCATCAGCAGGCCGGTGGCGAGGACGCCGAGGGCGAGGCGGCGGGAGGGGGTGGCGGGTGTGGGCGTGCGCATGGGAACTCTCCTGTCGGAGGAAGGCGACAGGAGAGACGTTAGCAGAAGGTTTTGTTGCAGACTGTTTTTTACGGGAGGAGGTCGCGGGGTGCGCGGAACGGGGCCCGGGGCCGCTCACCCGCGCTGACGGGCCCTGCGGGTGGGCCTCGGGCTCTCGACGGGGGTCTCCAGATGGCCGGTGGCCAGGCGGTCCAGGGCGCGGAGCAGGACCGCGCGCTCGTCGTCGGGGAGCGAGGAGAGGGCCTCGTCGTGCACCCGGTCGACGATCCTCTGACTCTCCGCCGCGACCTCCGCCCCCGCCCCGGTCACGGCGATGATCCGCGCCCGCCGGTCCGTGCTCGACGGCCGCCGCTCGGCGAGCCCGGCCTTCTCCAGGGCGTCGACGGTCACCACCATGGTCGTCTTGTCCATGTCCCCGATCTCGGCGAGCTGTGCCTGCGTGCGCTCCTCCTCCAGGGCGTGCACCAGGACGCAGTGCATGCGGGCGGTGAGCCCGATCTCGCCCAGCGCGGCCGCCATCCGGGTCCGCAGGACGTGGCTGGTGTGGTCGAGGAGGTAGGAGAGGTCGGGCTCGGTGCGGGCGGGGGCCATGGAGGTCATGCGGCCAGGGTAGCGAGGAACGATCCGTGACGGATCGTCGAGAAGCGGAGGAAGTGGGGTTCCGTACGGGGGTGGGGACGGGGACGCGGTGCGCGCCGGGGCCACGGCCTCCCGGCCCGGGACCGGCTACCGCCTCCCCGCCCGGGACCGGCTACCGCCTCCCCGCCCGGGACCGGCTACGGCCTCCCGCCGCCCAGCCGGTTCAGCGTCTCCACCGCGACCCGGGCGCGCGCGTCCGCGTGCGGGGGCGCGGCGAGGGTGACGCCCGCGCCGGTGAGGATGCCGAGGTCGAGCTCCCAGTCGTGCCGGGAGCGGTGGTCCCAGACCTCGAAGGCGATCTCCACGTGCTCGCGCGCCTGCGCCTCGCCCATCCCGGTGACCTTCCGCAGGTGGGCGAGGGCCCGGTCCTGGAGGCCGCGCACCTGGGCGAGGCCGAAGTGCGTGACGGTGTGGCAGTCGGTGCACAGGCAGATGAGCCGCTTGAGGGTCTGGACGCGGGCGGCCTCGTCGAAGGTCCAGCGCTCGTGGGCCTCCAGCCACCGCCGGGCCCCACGGTCCTCGCCCGCCCCGCAGGCCTCGCAGCGCTGCCCGGCCCGGCGGGTGATCATCCGGCGCAGCCGCTCCCAGTCGGCGGGGGCGACGCAGGACCGCACGTTGGTGAACCAGCAGGTCCGGGGCACGAGGTCGACGAACAGACCGCTGCCGAGGCTCCGGTCCTCCCCGGGCAGCAGCTCGGGGACGTCGGCGGCGGCGGTCCAGCGGGCGAGCTCCGCCATCCCCGGCCGGGGCGCGTACCACCGCCTGGCCGCCGGGTCCCAGCGGGCGCCGCCGCGCTTCGCCTCGTCCTTCTCGGCGTACGGAACGTCCAGCCAGATCCGTTCGACCGCCATGCCCGCCCTCCCTGTCGGCCCCGGCCCATGCTGCCACGGGCCGGGCACCGGGGCGAGGGTCAGCCGGTACGGCGCCGGGCGAAGCGGATCATGTTCCCGGCCGGGTCGCGGAAGGCGCAGTCGCGGACGCCGTACGGCTGGTCGAACGGCTCCTGGAGGACCTCGGCGCCGGACTCCCGGATCCGCTCGAAGGTGGCGTCGACGTCGTCGGTGGAGAAGATCACGCCGCGCAGCAGGCCCTTGGCGAGCAGCTCCGCGACGGCCTGCCGGTCGGCGGGGGAGGCGCCCGGGTCGGCGAGCGGCGGTTCGAGGACGATCTCCACGCCGGGCTGCGCGGGCGAGCCGAGGGTCACCCAGCGCATCCCCTCGAAGCCGACGTCGTCGCGCACGTCGAGCCCGAGGGCGTCGCGGTAGAAGGAGAGCGCCTTGTCGTGGTCGTCGACGGCGATGAAGCACTGCGAGAGTGTGATGTCCATGGGATCGACGCTACGGCGGGGGCCCGGGCTCCCGCTTCTCCGATCCTGACCGTTCGCCCGGCGGCCGTTCCCGACCGGTCCCCGGCCTCCCGGTCCCGGCCCTTCCGCCCCGGCCGATCCGCTACCCGTTCCTGACGGGCCGGGTGAGGACCTTGGCGACGCACGCGGGGATCTCGGCGCCCTCCGCGTGGTCGCGGGCCCGGTACGCGCTCGGGGTCTCCCCGACCAGCTCGGTGAAGCGCGAGCTGAACGACCCGAGCGAGGTGCACCCCACCTCGAAGCAGACCTCGGTGACGCTCAGGTCGCCCCGCCGCAGCAGCGCCTTGGCCCGCTCGACGCGACGGGTCATCAGATAGCTGTAGGGCGTCTCCCCGAAGGCGGCGCGGAAGCTCCGCGCGAAGTGCCCGGTCGACATCAGGGCCACCTTCGCCAGGGCCGGTACGTCCAGGGGCGACGCGTAGTCGCGGTCCATCGTGTCGCGTGCGCGCCGCAGCCGTACCAGGTCCTCCAGGTTCACCTTCCCAGGATGGCACGGCAGGGGGTCCGGGACCGGGGGTACGCCCTTTCCGGCCCGGTGGGTGAGGCCTTCCCGGCCGCGTACGGTGAGGACGTGTCCCCGCACCCGCCGATCCCCCGCCGAGGGAACCCCTCGCCCCTCCCCCTCCTCTTCCTGGACGTCGACGGCCCTCTCATCCCCTTCGGAGGGCCGTCGACGCGGCACCCCGGGGGCTACCCGACGTACCTCCCGCCCGCGGGAGGACCGGACGACGGCATGAACCCGCTCCTCGCGCGGGTAGACCCCGGGCTCGGTCCGCGTCTGGCGGCGACGGGGTGCGAGCTGGTGTGGGCGACGACGTGGATGGACGACGCGAACGCGTACGTCGCGCCCTGGCTGGGCCTGCCGGACCTTCCGGTGGTGCTCTGGCCGGACGAGACCGACGAGGACGTGGCCGAGCGCGAGCGCACGGGCCTCCACTGGAAGACCCGCCCCCTCGTCGCCCGGGCCGCCGGCCGCCCCTTCGTCTGGGTGGACGACGAGATCACCGGGGCCGACCGGGCCTGGGTGGCCGCCCACCACCGGGCCCCGGCCCTCCTCCGGCGCGTCGACCCCCGCGACGGCCTCACGGACGCGGACTTCACGGCCCTCGCAGGGTGGCTGGACGCCCTGGGTCTCAGCGCAGGGTGACCCGGGCGAGGACCGGCAGGTGATCGCTGCCGGTGGCGGGCAGGGTGCGGATCCGGCCGACGGCCGCCGAGCGGGCCATGACCTGGTCGATGCGGGCCACCGGGAAGGCGGCGGGGAAGCTGGGGGCGAGACCGCGCCGGGCCGCGCCGAGGCGCGAGGTCAGCGGGTCGAGGCCGCGGTCGTCGACGGTGCCGTTGAGGTCGCCGAGCAGGACCACCGCCGCCACCTCCTCGGCGGCGACGGCGTCCCCGAGCCGCCGGGCGCTCTCGTCGCGCCGGGAGGACGCCAGACCGCCCGCCCCGATCCGTACCGAGGGCAGGTGCGCGACGTACACCGCGACGTCGCCGCGCGGCGTGCGGGCAACGGCCCGCAGCCCCCGCTCCCACGGCTCGGTGATCTCCGGCGGCTTGATGTCCACCGGGCGCACCCCCGTGAGCGGATGCCTCGACCAGAGCCCGACCGTGCCGTGGACGGCGCGGTACGGGTACTCCGGCGTGAGCACCTCCTCATAGACGGAGAGCGCCGGGGGCACCAGCTCCTCCAGGGCGACGAGGTCGGGCCCGGCGGCGGCCAGCGCGCGGGCGGTGCCGGCCGGGTCGGGGTTCTCGTCGCTCACGTTGTGCTGCACGACGACGAGTCCGTACGGCCCGCCGCCCGGCCCCTCGCCGGGCAGGAGCAGCCCGCCGAACGCGTACGCCCAGGCCGCCGCCGGCAGGACGAGCGCGGCCAGTGCGATGCCGGAACGGCGCAGCAGCGCGAGCCCGGACAGCACCACGACGATCAGGCCGAGCCAGGGCAGGAAGGAGGCGAGGAGACCGCCGGGGGGACCGGGCACGGCCCGGTGGAACAGCAGCAGGCCGGCGGTCGCCACCGCGACCCCGCCGATCACCCGCCCGGGCCTCCGCCCCGACCCCGTCCTCCGGGCTCCCCGCCACCTCACCGCCACTCCCGCCCTCGCCCTCTCGCCCTGGTGCCGTACGGAGGATCAGATGGAGAGCTCGGGCGGGAAGCCGGTCCAGCGCAGTTCCTCGGGCAGGTGCCGCATGTCGTTGGAGAACAGCACGGTGGCCGGCCGGCCGGGCGCGTAGCGGAGGACCGTCAGGGCCGCGTTGCCCTGGTTGAGGCCCAGCCAGCGCCACGCGGGCGCGTCGAGGGCGGCCCGGACGAGCCAGCCGACGAGGAAGTTGTGCGTGACCACCAGCTCGTGGCGGGGGTGTTCGCCGTCGACCGGGCCCGTGAACTCCGCGAGCGCCTCCCGGGCCAGCTCCCGGCCGAGGTCGCGCTCCTCCTCCGTAACGCCGGAGAGAAAGGCGAGCAGGGCGTCGGCCGAGTCCGGCGGCAGTTCCTCCCTCGCCGGCAGGTGGGGGACGTAGTCGCCGGCCGCCTCCGACCGCCGCAGCGGAACGCCGTCGAGCTGTGCGCCGATCAGCCGGGCGGTCTCCTCGGCGCGGGGCAGCGGGCCGTGGTGGATCACCGACAGCGGGGCGCCCCGGAGCCGTTCGCCGAGCAGGACGGCCTGGCGCCGCCCGTTCTCCGTCAGGGCGCTCTCGTCCGCCGACGCCTCCCCGTGCCGGGCGAGGTAGAGGTATCGCGCAGCCGTGTCCGTCATGTCCCGGGCCTCCGTCGCCGACCGGTGATCTCGTACGCCTGCGAGGGACGCCGGTCCCTCCCCGCCCGGTTCCGCCGAGCCTTGGCCCCGTTCCCCGGCCCCATTCCCCGCACTTGACACGAGCGCCACTATTGCAAGCAGTCGCTTGCAATAGTTAGCAAGGGCTGGCATGGTCGGAGCATGGCATCGCTCAACGTCGGCAATCTCGGCAATCTCGGCGACTACCTCCGCGAGCAGCGGAGGACCGCGCAGCTGTCGCTGCGGCAGCTCGCCGAGGCCGCCGGGGTGTCGAATCCGTACCTGAGCCAGATCGAGCGGGGGCTGCGGAAGCCCAGCGCCGAGGTGCTGCAGCAGGTCGCGAAGGCGCTGCGGATCTCCGCCGAGACGCTCTACGTACGGGCCGGGATCCTCGACGAGAAGGAGCGGGAGGAGCTGGAGACGCGCGCCGTCATCCTGGCCGATCCCTCGATCAACGAGCGGCAGAAGCAGGTGCTGCTCCAGATCTACGACTCGTTCCGCAAGGAGAACGCCGCCGAGGCCGCTTCCGCGAACGTCTCCGGGGACGACGTCCCCGGGCCCGCGCAGGTGCCCGCGCCCGTGCCCGATGCCGAAGAACCGCCTTCGCGCTAGCCAGTACGTACGTCACATCCGGGAGGAACACCAGCATGCCCATCATCGACGAACTGCGTACCCCCCTCTACTTCGCCGCCGGCACCGCCGACCTCGCCGTGCGGCAGGCCCGGAAGGTTCCCGGCCTGATCGAGCAGATCGCGGCCGAGGCGCCCGCGCGCATCGAGGCCGTCCGCAAGACCGACCCGAAGGTCGTGCAGGAGCGGGTGACGACCCAGGCCAAGGAGGCCCAGGCCACCGCCCGGACGAAGTTCGCCGAGGTCGTCGAGGTCCTCGACACCGACCTCAAGAAGCTCGGCGAGACCGCCCAGGACCTCGCCCTGCGCGGGGTCGGCGTCGCCGCCGAGTACGCGGTCAAGGCGCGCGAGAAGTACGAGGAGGTCGCCGCCCACGGCGAGGAGACCGTCCGCGCCTGGCGCGGCGAGGCCGCCGAGGAGATCACCGAGATCGCCATCGCCGTCGAGCCCGACGCGGAGCCGAAGGCCGACGGGACCGACGGGGCCAAGACGGTCGGGACGATCCAGGCCGAGGCCGAGGAGAAGAAGGCGGCCGCCAAGAAGACCACCGCCCGCAAGGCGCCCGCCAAGAAGGTGTCGGTCGCCGCCGAGAAGGAGTAGGGGCGGCCCCCGTACGGGTACACGGAGCGTCGTACCGGGTACCTTGACCGTGAGGCGCTCTCTCTCCATCCCCACTAGGCGGTGCTCAGCATGTTGCGCGCGGGATTCGATTCCCTCCTTAACCTGGTGATGTTCCTGGTCTTCACCGGCTTCGCCGTCGCCGCGCTCGTCTTCGCCGCCATGGCGCGCGAGGACGCCTACCGCGCCGCGGACAAGCAGACGAAGAAGTTCTGGCTGATCATTCTGGCCGTCAACCTCGTCCTGAACCTGCTCCTGCCGATGCTGTTCCTGCAGATCGCCGGAGTGATCGCCGCCATCGTGTTCATGGTGGACGTGCGTCCCGCGCTCGCGCAGGTGTCGGGCGGCGGCCGCGGTCCCCGGGGCGGCGGTTCCAGCAGCGACGGACCGTACGGCCCCTACAACGGCGGCCGGTAGCGGAGCGGGAGCGACGAAGCAGGCGGCGACAGGGCCCGGGGCTATCCCCGGGCCCTGTCCCTTTCCAGGGCCAGGACGGCCACGTCGTCCGTCAGCTCGCCGCCGTTCAGGGACCGGACCTCCGTCACGGCCGCCTCCAGGAGCTCCTCGCCCCGCAGGCCCGCATCCAGCTGCCGGTTCATCATCGCGACCATCCCCTCCTGGCCGAGGCGCGGCGAACCGGGTCCGGCCGAGCGGCCCTCGATCAGCCCGTCCGTGTACATGAGCAGGCTCCACGCCCCGCCCAGCTCCACCTGGCGGCGCGGCCAGCGGGCGCGCGGCAGCAGCCCCAGGGCCGGGCCGCCGTCCTCGTACGGCAGGAGCCGCGCGGCCCGTCCCTGCCGGGCGATCAGGGGCGAGGGGTGCCCGGCCAGGCAGAGGCCGGCCCGGCGTCCGTCGGGCGCGATGTCGACCGTGCAGAGGGTCGCGAAGATCTCCTCGCTCTCCCGCTCGTGCTCCAGGACCTGCTGCATCGTCGAGAGCAGCTCGTCCCCGCACAGGCCCGCGAAGGTCAGCGCCCGCCAGGCGATCCGCAGCTCGACCCCGAGCGCCGCCTCGTCCGGGCCGTGGCCGCAGACGTCGCCGATCATGGCGTGGACGGTGCCGTCCGGGGTGCGGACGACGTCGTAGAAGTCGCCGCCGAGCAGCGCGCGGGACCGGCCGGGCCGGTAGTGGGCCGCGAACCGCAGGTCGGAGCCCTCCAGGAGCGGCGTCGGGAGCAGTCCGCGCTCCAGGCGGGCGTTCTCCTGGGCCCGCAGCCGGGACTCGGCCAGCTTCACCTGCACGGCGTCGGCCCGCTTGCGCTCGACCGCGTACCGGATGGCCCGGCTGAGCAGCCGCCCGTCGAGCTCCTCGCGGAAGAGGTGGTCCTGGGCCCCGACCCGTACCGCCTCGGCGGCCAGCTCCGCGTCGGCCGAGGCCGCGAGCGCGAGGACGGCGTGGCGCGGGGCCAGGCGCAGGATGTGCCGGAGCGGGGCGAGCGGGTCGTCGCCGGCGGCGGCCCGGGGGCCGGGCAGCGAGAGGTCGACGAGGACGCAGTGGACGTCGTCGGTGAGCAGCCGCTCGGCCTCGGTGAGGTTGCGGGCGGTACGGATGCGGACCCGGGTGCCGACGGCGTCCGCCGCGTCGAGGAGTTCGGGTACGGCGAGGGCGCCCGCCGGGTCGTCCTCGACGACCAGGAGGGTCAGATCGGTGCGGTCGGTGCCGGTGACTGTGCCTGTCATAGCGGTGGCGTCCATGGCGCTGGCGTCCGTATCGGTGGCGTCCGTGTCGATGTCGTCGCCGGGGCCCGCGGCGGCAGAGACGTTTCTCTGACGCGGTACGGATACGGGCATCGGTCCGGTTTTTCCTTCCCTCCCCCCGAGGGGGCGCGGAGCACCGGATGGCACCCCGCCCGTCCCGGACCCTAGCGCCAGGACGGTGCGCAGCGGAATGGAGATCGGCTGTGAGTGCGCGCGCCACGGTTGGCATATGCCGCGGAAGGGGAGGTACTCGCCCCCGTAGGGCAGGTGGGAGCGGTTCCGGGGGCAATGAGAAAGGTCACGCGGGTGCGACGGGCGGGCCTGCGGCCGGGGCTTTCTCCGTCACGTCGGGAGGGGCGATGCGGGGCTCGCGGGACGCCGCCCGCTCGCCCGCCGTTCGTGCGGACCTGCTGCTTACGCGGGCCCACCGCTCACACCGGGCGGACGACTCCCAGGATCTCCATCGAGCCCGCGCCCGCGAGGGTGATGTTCCGTCCCGGGCGCGGTGCGTGCACCATCGTCCCGTTCCCGACGTACATCCCGATGTGGCTCGCGTCCTCGAAGTAGACGATCAGGTCGCCCGGCCGCATGTCCTTGACGTCCACGCGCGGCAGCAGCCGCCACTGCTCCTGCGAGGTGCGCGGGATCCGGAGGCCCGCCGCGCCCCAGGCGCTCTGGGTGAGGCCGGAGCAGTCGAAGGAGCCGGGGCCCTCGTCGCCCCAGCCGTACGGCTTGCCGATCTGGGCCGTCGCGAACTCGACCGCCCTCAGGCCCTCCGCGGTCGCCTCCGTCTTCAGCCCCTTGAGGGCGCCGGCGTCGAGCCAGGTCCGCTGGGCGTCCTTCTGGGCCTGCTCCTCCAGGCGGCGCAGCCGCTCCCGCTCCTCGGCGGCGAGCTCGGACTCCAGCTTCTTGGCCGCGTCGATCTTGGCGTTGATCTCCTTGCGCGCCGCGGCCTGCCGGACGCGGTTGGCCTCCAGCCTGGTCCAGTGGTCGCTCGCCTCCTTGGCGTAGACGTCCAGCGAGGCCTGGGTGCGGGTCATCTCGGCGAGGAGGTCCTTGGTGGCCTTCGCGCCGTCCTTGATGCGTCCCGCGGCGTCGAGGAAGAGCTGCGGGTCGTTGGTGAGGATGAGGTGCGCGCCCTCGGGCAGCCCGCCGTTGCGGTACTGGGAACGGGCGGCGGCGCCGGCCTGGACCTTGAGGCTCTCGATCTTCTCGCGCCCCTCCGCGAGCATCCGGTTGACCCGGACGATCTCGGTGGACTGCTCCTTGGCCTTCTCCTCGGCGAGGTTGTACGCGTCGGTGGCGACGGCGGCCTGCCGGTACAGACCGTCGATCTCCTTGCGCACCTCCTCCAGGCTCTTCTTCGGCGGGGGAGGGGGCAGCGGCGCGGCGGAGGCCTGGAGGGTCAGCGCGGGGGAGGCCAGCACGGCCAAGGCGCAGATCATGGTGATCGCGGCGGCACGGCGGCGTCGGTTCACGAGCTCCCCCTCTGGTGACCCACAAGTGATTTACCGTCAGTAACCTGGCGGTGACCTTGGCGATAGTGCCATGCGAAACCGGAAAGTAACAAGGGAGAACGAGGCCTGTCGGACGGGTTCCCCCCATGGGTGACGTATGGGGCGGGAGTGGCGTTCCACGGATGGCGAGAATTCGGTGGGAGAGGGGGCGGAGGAGGGGTCGGCCGTTCGGCCGGAGTTCCCGGGTCGGCCGTCACGCCCGAGGCGCCAACGCCTCCCACCGCACCGTCACTTCCCCCTGGCGCCACCGCCGCGGGCCGTCCGTCAGCGGCCAGTCCGCCGCCAGGTCGCGCACGGAACGGATCCAGCGCTGGCGCGCGCCGAGCGAGGCGTACGGGGCGGCCGCGGCCCACGCCCGGTCGAAGTCCCGCAGGAAGGCGTGCACCGGCTCGCCCGGCACGTTCCGGTGGATCAGCGCCTTCGGCAGCCGCTCCGCCAGGTCGGAGGGACGGTCGAGCGAGCCGAGCCGGGTGGCGAAGGTCACGGTGCGGGGCCCCTCCGGACCGAGCGCCACCCAGACGTGCCGGCGCCCGATCTCGTCGCAGGTGCCCTCCACGAGCAGCCCGCCCGGGGCGAGCCGCCGGCACAGGCGCTCCCAGACGGCCGCGACCTGCTCCTCGTCGTACTGGCGCAGCACGTTCGCGGCCCGGACCAGGGCGACCCGGCCGGGGACCGGCACCTCGAAGCCGCCGTGCAGGAAGGAGAGCCCCTCGTGCTCGTACGGCCGGGCGGCCTCGACCCGGGCGGGCTCGATCTCGACGCCGTACAGCCGGGTGCGGGGTTCGGCGGTGCGCAGCCGGGCGAGCAGTTCGACGGCGGTCCAGGGGGCGGCCCCGTACCCGAGGTCGACGGCGAGGGGCGGCTCGGGGGAGCGGCGGAGGGCGGGCCCGTGGACGGCGGCGATCCAGCGGTCCATGCGGCGCAGCCGGTTCGGGTTGGTGGTCCCGCGGGTCGGGGTGCCGACGGGGCGGGTGGTGCGCGGGGCCATGCCAAGAGCGTAAGGGGTGCGGGGGAGGGGGCCGCGTGCTCCGTCCTCCGGCAATGAATTGGCAAAACGCCTCCGCCACCGGAAATGAAAGGGACCGTTCCGGTGTTGTCGCGGCTGGAGGACGTGCCGCGTCCTCCTGTCGCCATGCCCGACCCGGTACGACCCGGTCCGGCGCGGCCCGAAAACCGAAGACCGGCAGACCGAAGACCAGCAGACCAGCAGATCGAAAACCGAAGACCAGCAGACGACCGGCCGACGACCGGCCGAACGCACGCCGAAGACCGAAGGCCCCGGTCCGCGTCCCGACCCCGGCCCCGGTCCCGGCCCCCGAGCGGAAGGACCGCCGACGTGAGCCAGTACGTGTCCCGGTTCGCCGGTACCCGGCACCGGCACCCGGCGCCGGCCCGGCTCCGGCTTCCCGGCCGGCCCCGGCCCCCCCGGCGCGTGGCCATGCTCAGCGTCCACACCTCGCCGCTGCACCAGCCGGGCACCGGCGACGCGGGCGGCATGAACGTCTACATCGTCGAGCTGGCCAAGCGGCTCGCCGCCATCGACATCGAGGTGGAGATCTTCACCCGGGCCACCACCGGTGGCCTGCCCCCGGTGGTCGAGCTGACGCCGGGCGTGCTCGTGCGGCACGTCGACGCCGGCCCGTACGAGGGCCTGGCCAAGGAGGAGCTGCCGGCCCAGCTCTGCGCCTTCACGCACGGCGTGATGCAGGCGTGGGCGGGCCACCGCCCGGGGTACTACGACCTCGTCCACTCCCACTACTGGCTCTCCGGCCACGTCGGCTGGCTCGCCGCCCAGCGCTGGGGCGTCCCGCTCGTCCACGCCATGCACACCATGGCGAAGGTCAAGAACGCCTCGCTCGCCGAGGGCGACACGCCCGAGCCCGCGGCCCGCGTGATCGGCGAGACCCAGATCGTCTCCGCCGCCGACCGGCTGATCGCCAACACGGCCGAGGAGGCCGACGAGCTGGCCCGCTTCTACGACGCGGAGCCCGGCAAGGTCGCGGTCGTCCACCCGGGCGTCAACCTCGACCGCTTCCGCCCCGCCGACGGCCGCGCCGCGGCCCGGGACCGGCTCGGCCTGCCCCGGGACGCCTTCGTGCCGGTCTTCGCCGGCCGGATACAGCCGTTGAAGGCCCCGGACATCCTGCTCCGGGCGGCCGCCCGGCTCCTGGACCGGGACCCGTCGCTGCGCTCCCGCATGGTCGTCCCCGTGGTCGGCGGCCCGAGCGGCAGCGGCCTGGCCAAGCCGGAGGGGCTCCAGAAGCTCGCCGCCCGGCTCGGCATCGCGGACGTCGTGCGCTTCCACCCGCCGGTGGGCCAGGAGCGGCTCGCCGACTGGTTCCGCGCGGCCAGCGTCCTCGTCATGCCCTCGTACAGCGAGTCGTTCGGCCTGGTCGCCATAGAGGCGCAGGCGGCCGGCACCCCGGTCGTCGCGGCGGCGGTGGGCGGCCTGCCCGTGGCCGTGCGGGACGACGTGACCGGCTTCCTCGTGCAGGGCCACGACCCGGCGGACTACGCGCGGGCGCTCGGCCGCTTCGCGGACGACCCGGCCCTGTCGGACCGGATGGGCGAGGCGGCGGCGGCGCACGCGAGCTCCTTCGGCTGGGACACGGCGGCCTCGGCCACGGCGGACGTCTACACGGCCGCCGTGCACGACCACCGGCTGCGCGACAACCGGCGTCGCGTACGCTCCCACCATGGCTGAGGACAAGACCGCCGGGGACGTCAGGCAGACGATCGAGTCCACGCTCGACGACGCGGAACTGGAGTGGGAGTCCCCCGAACCGGGCTCCTACGTCGTCAAGCTCCCGGGCACGCGCAAGCTCTTCACGACGCTCTCCCTCCGCGCGGGCCGCCACTCCCTCTCCCTCAACGCCTTCGTCGTCCGCCACCCGGACGAGAACGAGGCGGGCGTCCACCGCTGGCTCCTGGAGCGCAACCTCAAGCTGTACGGGGTGGGTTACGCGATCGACGGCCTCGGCGACGTCTACCTCACCGGCAAGCTCCCGCTCGCCGCCGTCACGCCCGAGGAGCTGGACCGGCTGCTCGGCTCGGTCCTGGAGGCGGCGGACGGCGACTTCAACACGCTCCTGGAGCTGGGCTTCGCGACGTCGATCCGGCGCGAGTACGCGTGGCGGGTCTCGCGGGGGGAGTCGACCCGGAACCTGGACGCGTTCAAGAACCTGCTGGAGAAGTCTCCTACGGATACGAATACGAATACGGATACGGATACGGATACGAAGCCGACGGACTGAGCGCGTCCTTCCGCCCCTCCCCGTTCTCCCGGTACCGCCCCGGCGTGACCCCGAACTCGCGCCGGAACGCGTGCGAGAGCGCGTACGGCGTGCTGTAGCCGACGAGGCGGGCGACGGTGCCCAGCGGGTCCGTGCCGTTCCGGAGCAGGGCGGCGGCGCGGGTCAGCCGCCACCAGGTGAGGTACGCCATCGGGGCCCGGCCGACGCGGGCGGTGAAGCGGCGGACCAGGGTGGCGCGGGAGACGCCCGCCTCGGCCGCGAGCCGGTCGACGGTCCAGGGCGCGGCCGGGTCGGCGTGCAGGGCGCGCAGCGCGGCGGCGGCCACCGGGTCGCCGAGGGCCGCAGGCCAGACGCCGCCCGCGCTCCCGCCCGTACTCCCGTCCATCCAGGACCGGATCATGTAGACGAGCAGCAGGTCGAGCAGGCTGGGCAGGGCGATGCCGGACCCGGGCCGCTCGGCCTCCTCCTCACCCAGCTCGCCCGCCAACAGACTTACGGCGGAACGGAGTTCGGGGGAGGAGCCGTCGCGGTCCGGCAGGTGGACGAGGGAGGGGAGCTCGGCCAGGAGCGGGTGCGCGTGGCTGCGGTCGAGCCGGTACTTGCCGCAGAGCATCACCACCGCGGGCTCTCCCGGCCGGGGCGCGGGCACGGTCCGGCTCGCCGGATCCCCGTCGCCCCGGCGGACGAAGGGCTCGGCCCGCGCGACGGTCTCCGCGTCGGCGGGCGAGTCGGCGATCACGTGCCCGGTCCCGTGCGGGAGCAGCACGGCGTCTCCCGGCCCGAGCGCGACCGGGGCGCCGCCGTCGGGCAGCAGCCAGCAGGAGCCTTCGAGGAGGACGTGGAAGCCGGCGCCGTCGTACGGTTCGAGCCGCGCGCACCAGCGCCCGCCCGTCCGCAGCCGGTGGGAGAAGGGCCGCCCGACCCGTACGGCCGAGATCGCGTCGCTCACCACGTCCATGGCGGCACCGTACCGCCGACCCGGCGTGAGCCGTACGCGTATCCACGGGATCCGTACGGGCATTGAACGGCTCACCGAAGCCTCCCTAGGGTCGACGGCATGAGCGACGGCATGAGCGACGGCATGAGCGACGGCATGAGCGACGGCATGAGCGACGGCATGAGCGACGGCACGAGTGGCGACGGCACGAGCGAAGAGAAGGCGCGGCGCATGGTCCTGGGGGACGTCGAGATCATCCGGGTCGTGGAGTGGCGGGGCCCGTTCGGGCCCGCCCGCGACCTCGTGCCGGGGGCCGGGCCCGGTCTGTGGGAGGAGAACGAGGCGTGGCTGGTGCCGGACCACTGGAACCCGGCCGACGGCAGCGCGCAGATGGCGCTCCAGAGCTGGGTGCTGCGCAGCGGGGGGCTGACCGTCCTGGTCGACACGGGGGTGGGCGACGGGCGCGAGCGCCCGGGGGCGCCGCTCTTCCACCGGCGGCGGGACGGTTTCCTCGGGAGCCTGGAGCGGGCGGGCGTACGGCCCGAGGACGTGGACGTGGTCGTGAACACGCACCTGCACGCGGACCACGTCGGCTGGAACACCCGGCCCGGCGACGGGCCGGGCGAGTGGGTGCCGGCGTTCCCGAACGCCCGGTACCTCCTCCCGGCGGCCGACGACGCCCACTTCGGCCCGGGGAACGCGTACGGCGGCGGGCTGCGCGCGCAGGACCGGCTCGTCTACGAGGACAGCGTCGCGCCGGTGCACCGGGAGGGCCGGACGGTGCTGTGGGACGGGGAGCACCGCATCGACGGGAACCTGGTGCTGGAGTCGGCGCCCGGCCACACGCCCGGCTCCGCGGTGCTGCGGCTCGAATCCGGGGGAGACCGGGCGGTCTTCGTCGGGGACCTCGTCCACAGCCCCGTACAGCTCCTCGACCCCTCGCACGGAAGCTGCTTCTGCATGGACCCGGCGGGGGCGGAGGCGAGCCGCCGCCGGATCCTCGAACGGGCGGCGGACCGCCGGGAACTGGTCGTGCCCGCGCACTTCGGCGGGGCGGGAGCGGCCGAGGTGCGCAGGGAGGGCGGGGGCTTCGCCCTGAAGAACTGGGCGGAGTGGACGGGCCGGTGAGGCTCGGGGTCTGACGGCTCGGGCGCCGACGGATCAGGAGCTGACGGAGGAGTCCTCGGCGTCCCCGCCCTTCACGACGACGGGAGCGGGCGCGGGCGAGGCCAGGGGACCGGGCACGGGAACGGGGGCCCCGGTCTCCTCGGTCTCCTCCCCGAGGGCCTTCCGCAGCCGGGTGGCGTAACCGGCGGCGGCGAGGACGCCGATCACGGCGGTGGCCGCCCAGAGGACGCCGGGGCCGGGTCCGTCGACGATCGCGCCGGCGAGGACCGGGGCGACGAAACCGGCGACGGACCAGGAGATGCCCATGACGCCCTGGTAGCGGCCGCGGGCGTGCTCGGGGGCGAGGCGGGCGGTGGCGGCGGCGTTGGTCGGGACGTGGATCATCTCGCCGACGGTCCAGACGACCACGGTCGCGGCGAAGGCGACGGAGGAGCCGGCGAGGGCGGTGGCGCCGGTGCCGAGGCCGAAGAGGAGGGAGGAGAGGGCGAGGAGGAGGACGGGGGAGCGCTTGTCGGTGAGCTTGTTGACGAGGAGCTGGAAGCCGACGATGACGACGCCGTTGACGGCGATGACGACACCGTAGGAGGAGGGGGAGAGCCCCTGGTCGGCCATGGTCAGGGGAAGCCCGATCCACGGAGCGGTGAAGACCAGACAGACGAGGAGGTTGAGGAGGACGAGCGTCCGGAAGGGCGCGTCGCGCAGCACGGTGAGCGTGCTGACCTTCTCCTCGGCGGCGGACTTCCCCTCCTCCCGGGGCTGCCGTTCGGGCCGGGTCTCGGGGAGCCGGAGGAAGACGATGACGGCGCACAGGACGGTGGCGGCGGCGTCGACGACGAAGAGGGTGCGGTAGCCGAGGAAGGCCGCGGCGCCGCCGCCGATGGCGGCGACGGCGAAGCCGAGGTTGAGGGCCCAGTAGTTGAGGGCGTAGGCCCGGCGCACGTCGTGGGCGGGGACCATGTCGGCGATGGTGGCGTTGATGGGGGGCCGGACGGCCTGCATGGCGACGCCCATCAGCAGGACGACGACGGCGATGCCCCAGGCGCTGGTGACGACGGCGAGGGCGGCGGCGCAGGCGGCGCCCGCGAGGTGCATGGTGACCATGGTGGGGCGGCGGCCCCAGCGGTCGGTGAGCACGCCGCCGAGCGGGGAGCCGGCGATGCCGCCGAGACCGTGGAGGGCGACGACGAGCCCGGCGAACCAGGCGGAGTGCCCGAGTTCCAGGGTCAGGTAGAGGGAGAGGAAGGTGAGGACGAAGGCGCCGGTCCGGTTGACGAGGGTGGAGAGCCAGAGCCACCAGAAGCCGGGTGGAAGACCGGAGACCGTCTCGCGGGCCGATCGTCTGAGCGTACTGATGGACATGTGTGGCGCCCCCTGGCGTAAGTAAGCCCCTATACGGCTCTGCGTAACTTACGCATCTCTCATGCCGGACACCACTCAATTGACGACGCGCGTCGAGCGTCAGAGGTCGATTAGGCTCGTACGCATGGCCGACGCACCGTACAAGCTGATCCTCCTCCGCCACGGCGAGAGCGAGTGGAACGAGAAGAACCTGTTCACCGGATGGGTGGACGTGAACCTCACCGCGAAGGGCGAGAAGGAGGCGACGCGCGGCGGCGAGCTGCTCAAGGACGCCGGCCTGCTGCCCGACGTGCTGCACACCTCCCTCCAGAAGCGCGCCATCCGCACGGCGCAGCTCGCCCTCGAGTCGGCGGACCGCCACTGGATCCCGGTGAACCGCTCCTGGCGCCTGAACGAGCGCCACTACGGTGCGCTCCAGGGCAAGGACAAGGCGCAGACGCTCGCCGAGTTCGGCGAGGAGCAGTTCATGCTGTGGCGCCGCTCGTACGACACCCCGCCGCCGCCGCTGTCGGACGACAGCGAGTACTCGCAGGCGCACGACGCCCGCTACCAGACGATCCCGCCGGAGCTCCGCCCGCGCACGGAGTGCCTGAAGGACGTCGTCGAGCGGATGCTCCCGTACTGGTACGACAACATCGTCCCGGACCTCCTCACCGGCCGCACGGTCCTGGTCGCCGCCCACGGCAACAGCCTCCGCGCCCTGGTCAAGCACCTGGACGACGTCTCGGACGCCGACATCGCGGGCCTCAACATCCCGACCGGCATCCCCCTCGTCTACGAGCTCGACGAGAACTTCAAGCCCCTCAACCCGGGCGGCACGTACCTCGACCCGGAGGCGGCGGCCGCGGCGATCGAGGCCGTGAAGAACCAGGGCAAGAAGAAGTAGCCCGCGTGATCGGCCCCCCGCCCGCGGATTCTCCGCCGGCGGGGGGCTGACGCGTTCCGTGGGCCGTCCATGCGCCGTCGGCCCCGTGTCTCAGAGGGACACGAGGGACACGAAGGACACGCGCGCCGTTCCGCCGGTGGCGGAACGGCGACCGGACCGGGCCGGACGCTCACTACAGTCCCGCCCCATGACGACGATCACGACAATCACGACGCGTACGGTCGCGTACCCGGCGGACGGTCTGACGATGGTCGGGCACCTCGCGCTACCGGCCGGTGACGGCCGCCGGCCCGCGGTGCTGCTCGGACCGGAGGGCATGGGGCTCAGCGACGTCGAGCGCCGCCGGGCCGACGCCCTCGCCGAGCTGGGATACGTAGCGCTGGCCTTCGACCTTCACGGCGGGCGCTATCTGGGCGACCCCGAGGAGATGCTGGCCCGCTGTCTGCCGCTGCTCGCCGACCCCGACCGGATGCGGGGCATCGGCCGTGCGGCACTCGACGTGTTGCGCGCCGAACCGAGGGCCGACCCCGACCGGATCGCCGTCGTCGGCTACGGCACCGGGGGCGCCGTCGGGCTGGAACTCGGGCGCGCCGGCGTCGACCTGCGCGCGATCGGGACGGTCAACGCGACCACGACGGGCCGTCCGGGCGAGGCGGCGCGGATCCGCTGCCCGGTGTGGGCCGGGGTCGGGTCGGAGGACCCGATCATGCCGCCTGCGCAACGGGAGGCGTTCACCGCCGAGATGCAGGCCGCGGGCGTCGACTGGCGCCTCACGGTCTACGGCGGCGCCCTGCACGCCTTCCACCACCCGCCGGTCGACCACCCCACGGTCCCCGGCGTCGGCCACCACCCCCGGCACGCGCGGCGAGCCTGGCGCGACGTCGTCGACCTGCTCGCCGAGTGCCTGCCGGTGACGGGGGATCCGGGGGCGTGACCCGGCCACCCGGCCGCGCCCCGCCGTGGGCCCGTCGAGAATCCGGTTGCCGTTCCGTCCCGGCGGCCGGCCATACTCCCGCATGAGCAGGTTCGCCGAAGTCATCGTGCTGGCGTGCGGTGCGGAAGAGGTCATGGAGCCGCTGACCCGGCCGGACGACAGCCGGAAGTGGTCGGGATGTTTCACCGACATCGGCCACGGCATGTTCGGCGGCTGGGCCATCGAGTTCGTGCGGCGGTGCCGGTGGATCGGACTGCTTGAGCACCTCGAATCGTTGCCCTGGCCGTCACCGCACTCGGTGCAGGTACTGGTGCACGACGAGGAGGACGAGTGCTTCGGCCTGTGGATGATCCACGACGGCCGGCTCGTCGAGGTGCCTCTGCCGCGCACCCGCCGGGCCTTCTGGCCGAACCACCACACGGGCGAGCTCGATCCGGACGACCCGGCATCCTCATCCGCACGGACGGCCCCGGCGGATGGCCCGAAGAAGACCGAGCGTCACCGCGACGAGACACCCGTGACAGCCGGTTGAGCGGTGAGTACCTCACCGAGTGACGACGCCGAAGGGCGGCGGCGGTGACCGTTCCGTCGACGGAAAGCCCGATTCCGGTCAGGCCCCGCCAGGACCGTCGGCGACGCCGAAGTGGTGGGAGACCTCGTCGAGCGTGAAGCGGGCGCGGAGCTTGCAGGCGGAGTTCTGGTTGGCGAAGAAGCCCGGACGCCACAGGGCCCGCTCGCGGGGTACGGCGCGTTCCCACGTGACCGGGACGACCCACTCGCGCCGGTCCTCCCCGTCCTGCGGCGCGTCCGGCCCGGCCGGACGGTACGCGCCCGTCAAGGGCAGCTCGGCCATGCGGCGCTCCTCGCCGTCCACGGTGAGGAGGGCGTCCTCGAAGGGCTGCGCCTCGCCCGACACCGTGCCGACCCCCACGTACCCGACCTTCGGGATGTGGGTGAACACGCGCGCGCCGACCGGCAGGGAGCGGATCGTGCGGGAGAACCACTCCCCGCCGCCGGCCGACACGAAGCCGTAGCGGCGCGCGTCGTCCCAGCTCCGGCCCTCGCGCTCGTCGCCGAACGAGACGTACCAGTCCGTCCCGTTCCAGGGTTCCTGCTTTCCGCGCGCCTTCGCCCCCGCCGACGGCGCCGCCGCCTCCGCGTCGTCGATCAGCCAGGTGCGCGCCAGATAGGAGCGCCCCTCGTCCTCGAAGTACCGGAAGAAGAGGACGTTGACCGGCACCTGGAACCCGGAGGCCAGATAGCCGACGATCCGCTCCGTCGCCGCGTCGACCTCGCTCGCGACGATCGTCAGGGAGTGGGTGGAGTTCAGGGCCTCCGGCGGGCTGCCGCCGAACCGCAGCGCGAAGGCCTCGTCCAGCTCCTCCGGCAGGTTTCGCTCGCGGGCGTACGCGCCGTAGATGTCGCGCACCTGCTCGTTGGACAGCTCCTGGACCCAGGAGCCGTAGTCGAGGAGCTGCGCGACCACGTCACGGGGCGTGCGGTCCCGCTTGAGTTCGAGCACGTGCAGGCTCCCCTCGGCGTCCATGCCGAGCAGGTCCACGAACTTCCCGTGCGAATTCGGTACTTGACGGCCGATCAGCATCAGCGGTGTCCCCAGGATCTCCGGATCCGCCTCGATCAGCCCTTCGAGCCGGGACTCCAGCGGCATCGGCCGCGTGACGACCCGTACGGGCTTGTCGTCCACCCGCCACAGTCCGAATTCCAGCGGCATGCGTGCGCTTCCCTTCGCTCAGAACTCCTCGCAGGCCTTCTCCCGGAAGTCCTCCAGCGGCACCGTCCCGACCATGTCGTCCGACCCGTACCGCACCTGACCGGGGGTCAGGAGCTCCAGGTCCTTCGTCGTGAACGAGACGCCGGAAGTCGACCAGGAGTCGTCCTCGGTCCAGCCGTACAACCTGTACACCTGCCCGGGCGCCAGTCGCCCGAACGGTTTCTCCACGGTCCATCCGTCGCCGGGGGAGGCCAGGGACCAGGTGATGAGGCCGGTGAGCGGGGCGCCGTGCCTCCAGACGCCCAGGTCCTTCTGCGCCTCGGGGTCCTCGGCGTCGGCGTACAGCGTCGCCCCGTCGACGTGCTCCTCGCACATCGCGATCACCCCGACCGGCGAACCGTCCCTCCCCACCGTCACCCCCGCGACGCCCGCGATCGGCACCGTGCAGCCGGAGAGGAGCGACACCGCGCCCACGGCGGCGGTGGCGACGAGCGGAGCACGGCGTATCGGCATGGGCGCATTCTGGCGTACGGGAGGACACGCGCGGGGGGGCATCGATCGGAGGAGCGTAAATCGGACGACGGATCCGTACGCCCCCGCTAGCGTCCGCATCATGAGCAGCGCCCCCGGCACCCCCGGTACGTCACTCCGCCTGGAGCAGGTCACCCCCGCCACCGTTGACGCCACCCTCGACCTCCGCGTCCACCCCCACCAGGAGCGGAACGTCGCGCCCGTCGTGCGGTCCCTCGCCGAGGCCTACGCCTTCGGCGAGGCCGCCTGGCCCCGGCTGATCCTCGACGGGGAGCGGCTCGTCGGGTTCCTCATGGCCTTCCTCGACCTCCCGTGGAGCGAGGAGGACCCCGGCGACCGGCGCAGCGGCCTCTGGCGGCTCAACATCTCCGCCGACGCGCAGGGCGAGGGGTACGGGCGCTTCGCCGTCCTCTCCGTCGCCGACGAACTGCGGCGGCGCGGTGTGCGGCGGATGTACGTGACCTGGCAGCCCGGCGACGACGGGCCCGGCGCGTTCTACCGCCGGCTCGGATTCCGCACCACCGGGGAGACGAGCGGACAGCAGGTCGTCGGCGTGCTCGACCTGTAAGGAAAGAGAGGGAGGGGTGCGGCAAGCCGCACCCCTCCCGTACGCGTGAACCCGCACGCGTGAACCCGCACGCGTGAACCCGCACGCGCAGGTTCCCGTCCGCGTCAGCCCGAGCAGCCCCCGCACTGGCACGGCCCGCCCGACTGGCAGCCGCAGCCGCAGCCCGAGCCGCAGCCGCAGGCGCCGAGGACGGGCAGCAGGACCGCCTCGCGCGGCGGCTCCGTCCCGGAGTCGGTCGTCATCGGGGAATCGGCCATGGGGTCCCTCCCTTTCGAGGCGCGGATCGCCTCCCCCCATTGCATGCCCACCCGCACCGGCGCATCAACGGCGCACCGGAGTCCGTGCGACCACGCGCCCCCCGCAGGACCTACGCGCCCTCCACCGGCGCGTCCGCCGCCTGGAGGTCGTCCGCGTGCTCGCCCGTCACCAGGTACACCACCCGCTTCGCCACCGACACCGCGTGGTCCGCGAACCGCTCGTAGTACCGGCCGAGCAGCGTCACGTCCACCGCCGTCTCGATGCCGTGCTTCCACCGGTCGTCCATCAGGTGCCGGAACAGCGTCCGGTGCAGCAGGTCCATCTCGTCGTCGTCCTGCTCCAGCTGGAGCGCCAGGTCGACGTCCTTCGTGATGATGACCTCCGCCGCCTTCGCCATCAGGCGCTGCGCGAGCTGCCCCATCTCCAGGATGGTCGCGTGCAGGTCCCGCGGCACCGCCGCCTCCGGGAACCGCAGCCGCGCCAGCTTCGCGACGTGCTGCGCCAGGTCGCCCGAGCGCTCCAGGTCGGCGCTCATCCGCAGCGAGGTCACCACGATCCGCAGGTCCGTCGCCACCGGCTGCTGGCGGGCGAGCAGTGCTATCGCCCGCGCCTCCAGGTCGTGCTGGAGGTCGTCGACCTTCTGGTCCGCCGCGATCACGCTCTCCGCGAGCTTCAGGTCCGCGTCGAGCATCGCCGTCGTGGCGCGCCCGATCGCCGACCCGACGAGCCGGGCCATCTCGACCAGGCTCTCTCCGATCGAGTCCAGTTCCTCGTGGTACGCGTCCCGCATGGATGTCCCTCTCTACGCAAAGCTGCAAAGCTCCGGAGGCTCTGGGGGCTCCGGAGGCCCCGGGGTACGGGTGGGGTCCGAACCCCACGCTCCCACGTTCGGCCCCCTACGCGTCCGGCTCCACCCCCTCGTGTGAACCGCCCCCGTCCCCCAGGTGAACTCTGGGCGACGCACGCCACCGCGCCCCCCGGGACAAGTGAACCGGCCGGGTCTCCACGGTGAACTCTGGGCGACGACTGTTCGAGCAGCCACTCGGACGGCTGGGAGAGTGTCCGGAAGCCCGCATAACCTTGGGGCATGGACGTGAACGCGGCGGTCGCCGCATTGGCAGCGATCGCCGGCGTGTGCACCGGCGTGATCGCCGTGCTGGCGTTCCGCTGGAGCGAACGCGACCAGACGCGACCCACCCGTACCTCGCTGCACACCGACGCCGTGCTCCCGCCCGGCGTCGACACCGTGCTGTCCGTACTGCGCTCCTCCGCCGTCGTCCTCGACGAGAGCGACTCCGTGGTGAAGGCCAGCTCGGCGGCGTACGCGCTCGGTCTGGTCCGCGGCGGCAAGCTGGCCGTCGAGCCCATGCTCAACATGGCCCGCGACACCCGCCGCGACGGAGAGATACGGCAGGTCGAACTGGACCTGCCCCGGCGCGGCACCGGACGCGGCGAGGCCCTCGCCGTCTCCGCCCGGGTCGCCCCGCTGGGCTCCCGGCTCGTACTGCTCCTGGTCGAGGACCTCACCGAGGCCCGGCGCATCGAGGCGGTGCGGAGGGACTTCGTCGCCAACGTCAGCCATGAGCTGAAGACGCCCACGGGCGCGCTCTCCTTGCTCTCCGAGGCGGTCATGGACGCCTCGGACGACCCCGAGGCGGTCACCCGCTTCGCCGGCCGGATGCAGATCGAGGCGACCCGTCTCACCAACCTCGTACAGGAGCTGATCGACCTCTCCCGCGTGCAGAACGACGATCCGCTGGAGGACTCCGAGCCGGTGTCCGTGGACGAGCTGGTCGCCGAGGCGATCGACCGCTCCCGGCACACCGCCACCACCAAGCAGATCACGATGGCCTCCGGGGGCTCGGCCGGACTGCACGTCTGGGGCAGCCGCGGCCAGCTCGCCGCCGCCCTCGGCAACCTCGTCGAGAACGCCGTCAACTACTCACCGGCCCACACCCGCGTCGGCATCGCGGCCCGCAAGATCGCCGCGCCCGGCGGCGACCTCATCGAGATAGCCGTCACCGACCAGGGCATCGGCATCCCCGACAAGGACAAGGAGCGCGTCTTCGAGCGCTTCTACCGCGTCGACCCCGCCCGCTCCCGTGCCACCGGCGGCACGGGCCTGGGCCTCGCCATCGTGAAGCACGTGGCCGCCTCGCACGGCGGGGAGGTCACCGTCTGGAGCACCGAGGGTCAGGGCTCCACCTTCACCCTGCGGCTGCCCGAGGCGGGCTCCGCACGGGACCGCCGGCCCGCCTCCCCCACCCCCGATCTCATGACCGAACCGCTTCCCGCCCCGGAGGTCCTTCCGTGACCCGAGTGCTCGTCGTCGAGGATGAGGAATCCTTCAGCGACGCCCTGTCGTACATGCTCCGCAAAGAGGGCTTCGAGGTCGCCGTCGCGGCGACCGGGCCCGATGGCCTCGACGAGTTCGAGCGCAACGGAGCCGACCTCGTCCTCCTCGACCTGATGCTTCCGGGCCTTCCCGGTACCGAGGTGTGCCGCCAGCTGCGCGGCCGCTCGAACGTCCCGGTGATCATGGTGACCGCCAAGGACAGCGAGATCGACAAGGTCGTCGGCCTGGAGATAGGGGCCGACGACTACGTGACCAAGCCCTTCTCCTCGCGGGAGCTGGTCGCCCGCATCCGCGCGGTGCTGCGCCGCCGCGGCGAGCCGGAGGAGGTCACCCCGGCGGCCCTGGAGGCCGGCCCGGTCCGCATGGACGTCGACCGGCACGTGGTGACGGTCTCCGGCGGCAAGGTCGACCTGCCCCTGAAGGAGTTCGACCTCCTGGAGATGCTGCTGCGCAACGCGGGCCGCGTGCTGACCCGCATGCAGCTCATCGACCGGGTGTGGGGCGCGGACTACGTCGGCGACACCAAGACCCTCGACGTCCACGTCAAGCGCCTGCGCGCCAAGATCGAGCCGGACCCGGGCGCCCCGCGCTACCTGGTGACGGTCCGGGGCCTGGGCTACAAGTTCGAGCCGTAGAACGGGCGCCCCGCGCCACCTGGTGACGGTCCGGGGCCCGGGCCACAAGTTCGAGCCGTAGAGACCCGCCGTACGAATACGTGAGAGGGGCGCCCCCCTGGTGGGGGGCGCCCCTCTCACGTGCGTACGAGGGTCAGTGACCGGCCTCGTGGCTCGCCTCGCCCGACGGCGTCGCGGAGCCCTCGGCGCCGTGCCCGGCGCCCTCCTCGCCGTGCTCCGAGCCGTGACCGGCCTCGCCCGACGGGGACGCCGAGGCGGTCGGCGTGGCGCCCGGGGGAGCGGGGACGACCTCCGGGCCGAACTCCTTGAAGTAGCTGTCCGCGGGGACGACGAAGGCCTCCAGGGCCACCTCGCCGGTCCGGCTCAGCTTGAAGACGACCTTCTGCGCGTCGCCGAGGCGGGCGGACTCGGTGCCGTTCTCGATCACGGCGGTGGCGTTGCCCGCGCCGCCGATGACGACGGAGCCGTTGGCCGGGACGGTGATCGCGCCGGAGCGGCCGGCCGCCGTCAGCTTCACGGTCGCACTCGAACCCGGCAGGGTGATGGCGTCGAGGGTCTGCGGCTGGGAGCCGTTGTTGAAGACCGTGGCCGATACGGCCGCCGGACCCTTGACGCCGATCTCGGGCTGGGTGATGACCAGGGCGTTCTGGATCTTGACGTCGTCCACGGTGACGGCGGCGTTGTCGGGCCGGACGCCGAGCGTCTGCGCGTCGTTGCCCGCCCCACAGGCGGACAGCGCGGCGACGGAGAACACGAGGGCGGTGGCGGCGAGGACGCCGCGTCGAAGGCTGCGGCTCACGGCGGCGGCATCTCCTAGGACGTACGGACGGGTTTGGGTGTCAAAGCCAACTAAAGGCGTGTCGGCGCGCTTAGGTTACCGAGCCGCACTCTCCGTCCCGCACCCGACCCGCCCCTAGGGGATGTCCGGCGGATCACGGCCGGGTCCGCGGCGCCCGGGACGGCATCCCGCCGCGTGGCCGGATCACAACCCATTGACCTGTTGTTCACATAACCGCCTTGATCAATTCGAGGGTGCCCCGCATTCCCCGGAGCCGCCCCTCCGGGAAATCCCGGACCGATCTCGGACGATCTCGGCCGCTCTCGGCTGATCAATTTCGGGAATCACCCCGGGATGCATCCGTACGAGTGACCGATCCTCGAACGGAGTACGTGAAGAAGGCCACTCCGAACCCGACAAAACGGGACATCACCCCCTCGTCACGGAGGCCCGGGTAGGTGTAACGTGCGCGTTTCTCTCCGTCCGTACAGCCGCTCCGACCTGCGAATACCCCCTTCCGGAAGCCCTCCGCAGCACGCCCGCGTCGCTGTTGTCAAGCCCCGAGATATGCCCTGACCTGCGAAAACGCCATTCAGAAGAAGCCGAATCCGTGTTACTCTGGATAGCCACGGAAGGGGTACCTGTCACATGACGTTCAAGGTTGGCGACACCGTGGTCTATCCCCATCACGGGGCCGCGCTGATCGAGGCCATCGAAACTCGCCAGATCAAAGGCGTGGACAAGACCTACTTGGTGCTCAAGGTCGCGCAGGGTGACCTGACGGTCCGCGTGCCGGCGGACAACGCGGAGTTCGTCGGGGTCCGCGACGTGGTCGGGCAGGACGGGCTGGACCGGGTCTTCGAGGTGCTGCGCGCGCCGTACGCCGAGGAGCCGACGAACTGGTCCCGTCGCTACAAGGCAAACCTCGAGAAGCTCGCCTCCGGCGACGTCATCAAGGTCGCCGAAGTGGTGCGCGACCTGTGGCGGCGCGAGCGCGAGCGGGGTCTCTCCGCAGGTGAGAAGCGCATGCTCGCCAAGGCCCGGCAGATCCTGGTAAGCGAGCTGGCCCTCGCGGAGAACACGAACGAGGACAAGGCCGAGGCTCTCCTCGACGAGGTCCTCGCGTCCTGAGCGTGATCCGGCCACACCGGAACGCGTTCCTCAAGTGAAGCGATGCCGCGGTGCCCGCTGGCGCGCTGTGATCCACACAGTGCTGTCGTCGGGCGCTGCGGCATGTTCGCTTACCCACGTACTCCTACTTCTCGGACGCGGCTTTCCCGCTTCCCGCACGGACCCCTCCGCACGGGCCTGCCCACACGGAACAGCCCGATGCGCCGGGAATCCCCGCCCCGTCCGAACCCCCTGTGCTGGGCGGCAACGCCTCGACCGTCGTCACGGAAAGGGCCCGGTCAAGGCGGAGCGTCCGGCACGGTGAGTGCCATACCCATGTCGGCCGCGGAAACAAACCTGCCGGAGTGCAACCGATGTCAGACGAAGCGCGTCCCATCCGTACCGCCGTCGTGATCCCGGCGGCCGGACGGGGCGTACGCCTCGGCCCGGGCGCCCCCAAGGCGCTGCGCGCGCTGAACGGCACCCCCATGCTCGTCCACGCCGTCCGCGCGATGGCCGCCTCCCGCGCGGTCTCGCTCGTCGTCGTGGTCGCGCCCCCCGACGGCGCCGCCGAGGTCAAGAACCTGCTCGACGCCCACGCCCTCCCCGAGCGCACCGACTACCTGGTCGTGCCCGGCGGCGAGACCCGCCAGGAGTCCGTGCGACTCGGCCTCGAAGCGCTCCCCGAGGGCATCACCGCCGTCCTCGTCCACGACGCGGCCCGCCCGCTCGTCCCCGTCGACACCGTGGACGCCGTCGTCGAGGCCGTACGGGACGGGGCCGTCGCCGTCGTCCCCGCGCTGCCCGTGGCCGACACCGTCAAGGAGGTCGAGCCGGCGGAGAGGCCCGGCGACCCCGAGCAGGTCGTCGCCACCCCGGTCCGCGCCCGCCTCCGCGCGGTCCAGACCCCGCAGGGCTTCGACCGGGACACCCTGGTGAACGCCCACGCCACCGTCGCCCTCACCGGAGAGGGCGCCACCGACGACGCCGGCATGGTCGAGATGCTCGGCGCGCCCGTCGTCGTCGTGCCCGGCCACGAAGAGGCCTTCAAGGTGACCCGCCCCCTCGACCTCGTCCTCGCCGAGGCCGTACTCGCCCGCAGGAGGGCCAACGATGGCTTCTGAGCCGATGAACCTTCCCCGCACCGGCATCGGCACCGACGTCCACGCCTTCGAGAAGGGCCGCGAACTCTGGTGCGCGGGCCTCCTCTGGGAGGCCTCCGAGAGCGACGGGTACGGACTCGCCGGGCACTCCGACGGCGACGTCGCCGCCCACGCCGCCTGCGACGCGCTCTTCTCCGCCGCTGGCATCGGCGACCTCGGCGCCCACTTCGGCACCTCGCGCCCCGAGTGGTCCGGCGCCTCCGGCACCACCCTGCTCGCCGAGGCCGCCCGGATCGTCCGCGCCGAGGGGTACGAGATCGGGAACATCGCCGTGCAGGTCGTCGGCGTCCGCCCCAAGGTCGGCAAGCGGCGCGACGAGGCGCAGAAGGCGCTGAGCGAGGCGGCCGGAGCGCCGGTCTCCGTCTCCGGCACCACCACGGACGGCCTCGGCCTCACCGGCCGCGCCGAGGGCCTCGCCGCGCTGGCGACCGCCCTCGTCTACCCCGTACAGCAGTAGGGGCGACGAAAAACGTGCCCCGTGGCCGGGAATAGGTCGCGGGGCACCACCACACGCCCACTACCCTGGAGGGGTGACTATTCGCCTGTACGACACCAGCGCCCGGCAGATCCGTGACTTCACCCCGCTCGCACCGGGCTGTGTCTCGATCTACCTCTGTGGCGCCACCGTCCAGGCGGCCCCGCACATCGGGCACATCCGGTCGGGGCTGAACTTCGACATCATGCGCCGCTGGTTCGAGTACCGCGGCTACGACGTCACGTTCGTGCGCAACGTCACCGACATCGACGACAAGATCATCGCCAAGGCGGCGGACCAGGGCCGCCCCTGGTGGTCCATCGGATACGAGAACGAGCGCGCGTTCAACGCCGGTTACGACGCGCTCGGCTGCCTGCCGCCCACCTACGAGCCGCGCGCCACCGGGCACGTCCCCGAGATGATCGAGATGATGCGCGGGCTCATCGAGCGCGGCCACGCCTACGAGGCGGACGGCAGCGTCTACTTCGACGTGCGCTCCTTCCCGGGCTACCTGGAGCTGTCCAACCAGGACATCGACGACCTGCGCCAGCCCGACGAGGGCGTCTCCGGCAAGCGCGACCCGCGCGACTTCGCCATGTGGAAGGCGACCAAGCCGGGCGAGCCCGACTGGGAGACCCCGTGGGGCCGCGGCCGTCCCGGCTGGCACCTGGAGTGCTCGGCGATGGCCCACAAGTACCTGGGCTCCGCCTTCGACATCCACGGCGGCGGCCTCGACCTGATCTTCCCGCACCACGAGAACGAGATCGCCCAGGCCAAGGCCTTCGGCGACGCGTTCGCCCGGTACTGGGTGCACAACGCCTGGGTCACCATGAGCGGCGAGAAGATGTCGAAGTCGCTCGGCAACAGCGTGCTGGTGTCCGAGATGGTGAAGAACTGGCGCCCCATCGTCCTCCGCTACTACCTGGGCACTCCGCACTACCGCTCGATGATCGAGTACAGCGAGGAGTCCCTGCGCGACGCCGAGTCGGCGTTCGCCCGCATCGAGGGCTTCGTCCAGCGCGCCACCGAGAAGGCCGGGTCGCCCGTCGCCCCCGCCGCCGAGGTGCCGCCGGCCTTCGCCGAGGCCATGGACGACGACCTGGGCGTGCCGCACGCGCTCGCGATCATCCACACCACCGTCCGCCAGGGCAACAGCGCCCTCGCCGCGGACGACAAGGACGAGGCCATCGCCCGCCTCGCCGAGGTCCGCGCCATGCTCGGCGTCCTCGGCCTGGACCCCCTCGACCCGCACTGGGCCGAGGAGTCCGGCGGCGGCGAGGAGCTCCACGGCGTCGTCGACACCCTCGTACGGCTCGTGCTCCAGCAGCGCGAGTCGGCGCGCGAGCGGAAGGACTGGGCGACCGCGGACGCGATCCGCGACCAGCTCAACCAGTCCGGCCTCGCCATCGAGGACAGCCCCGACGGCCCCCGCTGGACGCTGGGCAACCGTTAGAAGACGTGCCGCTCGGACCTCCGGGCGGCACACTTCAGTTACAGACTTCGTACGTCAGCAGAGGAAACAGGTAGTCATGGCCGGGAACAGCCAGCGCAGGAACCGCCGCACGTCGAACAAGAAGGGTGCGACGGTCGGCAGCGGTGGCCAGCGGCGCAAGGGCCTCGAAGGCAAGGGCCCGACGCCCAGGGCCGAGGACCGCAAGGGCCACAAGGCGTTCCGCGTCTCCAACGCGATGGCACGGCAGGCGGCCAAGCGCAAGCCCGTCGCCCGCCGCGGCGGCAAGGGTCAGTCCGAGATGGTCGTCGGCCGCAACCCGGTCTTCGAGGCCCTGCGCGACGGCGTGCCCGCCACGACCCTGTACGTCCAGCAGTTCATCGACAACGACGAGCGCGTGCGCGAGGCCCTGAACCTCGCCACCGGCCGCGGCAACATCCACATCATGGAGGCGCCGCGCCCCGAGCTGGACCGGATGACGAACGGCCTGAACCACCAGGGCCTCGTCCTCCAGGTCCCGCCGTACGAGTACGCGCACCCCGAGGACCTGGCCGCCGCCGCGTTCGACGACCACGACGACCCGCTGATCGTCGCCCTCGACGGCGTCACCGACCCGCGCAACCTCGGCGCCGTCGTCCGCTCCGTCTCCGCCTTCGGCGGCCACGGCGTCGTCGTCCCCGAGCGGCGCGCGGCCGGCATGACCGCCGGCGCCTGGAAGACCTCGGCCGGCACCGCCGCCCGCACCCCGGTCGCCCGTGCCACCAACCTGACCCGCTGTCTGGAGCAGTACCAGAAGGCCGGTCTCACGGTCGTCGGCCTGTCCGCCGACGGGGACACCGAGGTCCACGAGCTGGAGGCCCTCTCCGGTCCGGTCGTCATCGTGGTCGGCTCCGAGGGCAAGGGCCTGTCCCGGCTCGTCGGCGAGACCTGCGACTTCCTCGTCCGCATCCCGATGCCGGGCGGCGCCGAGTCGCTCAACGCCGGTGTCGCCGCCGGTGTCGTGCTGTACGAGGCGGCCCGCCGCCGCAGGGGCTGACACCGGCCACAGAAGTACCCCGGCCCCGGCCGTGGCGTGATCTTGACGGGTCTCGGACATTTGCGGCCCGTCAAGGCAGTGTCCTAAACCCGGATCACTCGGTTAGATGAGTGTGGACACCAGAACGCCCCGGCCGGGGTTCGACGATCAGCCCCCGCTGAGCATGGTCAAGGTGGATTCCGATCCCGCCCAGGTGATCGTGAACCACGCCAGCTTCCGTGTGCGGCTCGCGCCGGCCCCGCAGCCGAGGTTCGCGCCCGGCGCCCGCGCCGCGGCCCTGTCCGGTGCCGGAGTCGCGGCCGGGGCCGCGGCCCGGGCGGGCGGCGGCCCGCGCCGGCGCCCCGTCGTGTGGACCGGGAAGTCGTCCCCGGGCGCGACCGGCCTCCTCCAGGCGGTGCGCGAGTCCTCCGTCGCCACGCTCGAACCGGTCGGCGGCCAGGACGCCGGCGCCACGCAGGCGATCCCGCGCGTCGGCGACACGATGCCCACCCCCGTGGTGCCCGCCGGACCGCTGCTGCCCCCGATGCGGCGCGCCGAGGGCGCCTACGACGACCTGTACGAGCCGCGGCCCGAGCCGGAGGAGCCGTACGGCACCGAGGAGGAGCGTCCCGGCCGGACCGACCGGCGCGCCGGGCAGGACTCCGTCCGGCACGCCTACTACCCCGGCCGCCGGATGAACCTCGGCGTCGTCCTCCTCCCGCTCCGCGTCTTCCTCGGTCTCATCTCGGTCTACGCGGGCATGGGCAAGCTCTGCGACCCCGTCTACTTCGACGGCGGCGAGCGCGGCTCCATGGTGAAGTGGCTCAACTCCCTCCACCCCTGGGGCCTCGCCGAACCGCTCCGCGACTTCGCCCTCCAGCACCCCGTCGGCGCCGGACTCACCGTCGCCTTCCTCCAGGTCGTCGTCGGCGTCCTCACGATCCTCGGCCTCTGGCAGCGCGTCGCCGCCGTCGTCGGCGCCCTGCTCTCCGCCGCGCTGCTGCTCACCGTCAGCTGGAAGAGCGTCCCGGTCTACGACTCCGCCGACATCATCTACCTGGCCGCCTGGACGCCGCTGATCATGGCGGGCGCCCCCGTCTACTCGCTCGACGGGCGTCTCGCCGGGGAGGCCTGGCGGACCCTCGGCCCCCGCGCCGACCTCCTGGACCTGCGCCGCCGGGTGCTGCGCCGCGGCACCCTCCTCGCCGCCGTCGTCGTCGGCCTCACCCTCCTCGTCGGCTCCGTCCTCGGCGGCGCGGTCCGCTCCACCGAGATGGTCACCGTCCCGGGCCCCAACGACGACCCGATCAACCGCCTCCCCGGCCGTCCGCTCCAGGAGCCGCGCGGCGACGTCCCCTCCCGGCCGGCGTCCGACACGCCGAAGCCGGCCGCGACCGCCGAGAAGACGACCGAGGCCCCGGCGAAGAGCGAGCGGACCCGGGAGGCGGAGCGCACGAGCGAGCCGACCCGCGAGTCCACCCGCACCCAGGAGCAGCGCCCGACCGCCACGCAGGGCGCCGGCACCGGCTCCGCCGGCCGTACGCCCACCCGGTCGAACCCGGAGCCCCCGCCGTCCACCAGCGACACCCCGAGCAGCACGGGCGGCACGTCGGGCGGCGGCTCCACGGGCTCGACCGGCTCGACGGGCACGCCGTCGGAGAGCGGCCCGACGTCGGGCGGCGGGGACGGCGGCGCCCGGAACCCGATCGGCGGTCTGCTGGGCTGAGAGGGCGTCCGTACGGCAAGCAAGGAAAGGGCGGTCCCGCTATGAAGCGGGGCCGCCCTTCCGCATGCCGGGCCCGGGTGCCGTCGGGTGTCAGCCCCTCTGCGCGGCAAGCTCCTTGGCGGCCTCGGTGAGGTCCTTGGCGGTGTCGATGGCCCGCCAGTACGCCCCCTGGGGCAGCGGGAAGCCGGCCAGGCGCCGCTCGCGGGCGAGGTGGGGGAAGGTGGTCCGCTCGTGGTCGCCGAGGTCGGGCAGGAACGCGGCGAAGTCGGCGGAGAAGACGTACACGCCGGCGTTGATGAGGAACGGCGACGGCGGCGCCTCGATGAAGTCGGTGATGTGCCCGAAGGCGTCGGTCTCGACGGCGCCCCACGGGATGCGGGGGCGGGCCAGGGCGAGGGTGGCGAGGGCGTCGCGCTCGGCGTGGAAGGCGGCCATCTCGCGCAGCGAGAAGCGGGTCCAGATGTCGCCGTTGGTGGCGTACCAGGGCTCGTCGGGCGAGGGGAGGCGCCGGGCGGCGTACTTGAGGCCGCCGCCGCGGCCCAGGGGCTCGCTCTCGACGACCGTGGTCACGTCGAGGGGGAGGTCGGCGGTGGCGAGCCACTCCTGGAGGACCTCGGCGAGGTGGCCGCAGGAGACGACGGCGTGGGTCACGCCCTCGGCGGCCAGCCAGGAAAGCTGATGGCCGATGATCGGGGTCCCGGTGCCCGGGATCTCGACCATCGGCTTGGGGCGGTCGTCGGTGTAGGGGCGCAGCCGCGAGCCCTGGCCGCCCGCCAGGACCACGGCCTGCGTCGGAGTGGAGTGCATACGGGGAACGATAGGCGCCCGGTGTGCGCTCTCCGCGCCACGGGCTCGGCGGCTCGCGGCGGCCCGGTGAGGGGCCGGGCGCGAGGCGGCGGCCCCGTGACGTGTTCGGCGCGTGGGGCGGCGTGCTCGGTTCGCCGCCCCGTGCCGGGGCTCAGCTCGCGCGCATGACGCCGGTCGCGTACGAGGTGTCGCAGACCGGGCGGGAGAAGGACTGGGCGCGGGCGGCGCCGTAGCGCTGGACGGCGGCGCGGCCGAGGTCGCGGGCGATCGACATGCAGTGCTGGGCGAGGGAGGGCCGGTTCTCGACCTCGCGCTGGAGGTGCGTGAGGGCGGTGCCGGGGTCCTTCGCCTGGAGTTCGGCGAGGAGCTGGTCGCGCAGGACGTCCTGCGGGGCACGGGACTTGGCCGGGACGGAGACGTCCTTGGCGGACGCCGTCAGCTGGGTCGCGGAGTCCTGGCCGGCCCACGGAACGGCGGACACCGCGAGCGTTCCCGAGAGCACCAGGACGACGGGCAGGACGAGGGCGAGGGAGCGGCCGATTCGGCGGGCAGAGTGGGTCACGCAGGCGAGCGTAGCGGGCGGTAGTGATATGGCGACATTTAGTCACTCTCGCGGGGGATGGTTCGAGGCGGCTTTTCGAATTCCGTGTTGACGCGGGAGGGAGGCCCGGGGCGGGTGCGGGCCCGGAATGCCGGGGTTTTCCCCCGTAAACCCCTTGGGGAAAGCCGAATGGCCGAACGGCCCCGCGTCCACCCGGACGCGGGGCCGTTCTCGTCGCCTGCGGGTCAGTCGCTGAGGCGGGCGCCCGTGGAGGTGGAGAAGACGTGCAGCTCGCCGGCGCGGGGCACGACGTGGAGGGTGGAGCCCTTGGCGGGGACGTCGCGGCCGCCGACGCGGACGACCAGGTCCTTGTCCTCGCCGCCGACGCGGGTGGAGCCGTAGACGAAGCCGTCGGAGCCGAGCTCCTCGACGACGTTCACGGTGACGGCGAGGCCGTCCTTGCTCGTCGGGCCCGAGACGTCGAAGTGCTCGGGGCGGACGCCGACGGTGACGGTGGTGTCGCCGTTGGCGGAGGCGGCGGCGATGGCGTCGCGGGAGACCGGGACGACGCTGTTGCCGAACTTCACGCCGCCGTCGGTGATCGGGACCTCGACGAGGTTCATGGCGGGGGAGCCGATGAAGCCGGCGACGAAGAGGTTCGCGGGCTTGTCGTACATGTTGCGCGGGGAGTCGACCTGCTGGAGCAGACCGTCCTTGAGGACGGCGACGCGGTCGCCCATGGTGAGGGCCTCGGTCTGGTCGTGGGTGACGTAGACCGTGGTGATGCCCAGACGGCGCTGGAGGCTCGCGATCTGCGTACGGGTCGAGACGCGGAGCTTGGCGTCGAGGTTCGACAGCGGCTCGTCCATGAGGAAGACCTGCGGCTCGCGGACGATGGCGCGGCCCATGGCGACGCGCTGGCGCTGACCGCCGGAGAGCGCCTTCGGCTTGCGGTCGAGGTACTCGGTGAGGTCGAGCATCTTCGCGGCCTCTTCGACCTTGGCGCGGATCTCGGCCTTGTTGACGCCAGCGATCTTGAGCGCGAAGCCCATGTTGTCGCCGACGGACATGTGCGGGTAGAGCGCGTAGTTCTGGAACACCATGGCGATGTCCCGGTCCTTGGGCGGCAGGTGCGTGACGTCGCGGTCACCGATGCGGATGGAGCCGCCGTTGACGTCCTCCAGGCCGGCGAGCATGCGCAGGGAGGTCGACTTGCCGCAGCCGGAGGGCCCGACGAGGACGAGGAACTCGCCGTCGGCGATCTCGATGTCGAGCTGGTCGACGGAGGGCTTGGTGGCACCGGGGTACACCCGGGTCGCCTTGTCGAAAGTGACGGAAGCCATGGTGATGTGTCCCTTCACCGGCAGGAACGTGCCGGACGATCCGAGTAAAGGAAGGATTGAGGTCTAGTCCACCTGGGTGAACCACGGGTGACGCTACCTGGCGGCGCGGGATCTGTCAGCACTCCCCGCCCCGTGAGATTCCCGACCACCGCGGGAGCGTCGTTGGATACACTGCACAGGCTGCCTCCTTAGCTCAGCTGGCCAGAGCACCGCTCTTGTAAAGCGGGGGTCGTCGGTTCGAACCCGACAGGGGGCTCCAGGTAGGAAACGCGAAGACCCCCAACCGATCTTGGTTGGGGGTCTTTGACATCTACGGGTGACATCAACGGCGACGGTCAGGGACGGTCGGACCTTGGCTGCTTCCGCTTGAGGAGCCGGTCCATGTGGCTGATGGCCTCGCGCTGGGTGTCCTGGACGACGTGGGTGTACACGTCCATGGTCAGACTGATCTGGCTGTGCCCGAGGATTTCCATCACGACGCGGGGTGCGACCCCGGCCGCGGTGAGGAGCGTCGCGCAGCCGTGCCGGGCGTCGTGGAGCCGGATGAGCCGGAGGCCGGCCGCCTCGCTGACGCGAACGAAGGAGCGGTGGACGTTGCGGGGCTCGACGGGACGACCGGTGCGGGTGGCGAAGACGTAACCCGTGGCCGACCACTCCGTACCGGCCGCTTCGTACGTCGCCTTCTGACGCATCCGGTGCCAGCGCAGGGGAGCCAGGCACATGGCGGGGAGCGGGATCGCTCGGGAGCGACGTCCCTTGGTCTCGTCGTTGTAGAGCACTCCGCGGCGCCGCTGGACCTGCTGGCGGACCAGGAGGACGCGGTTCTCCAGGTCGATGTCGTTCCAGCGCAGTCCGACGATTTCGCCCCGGCGCAGCCCCATCGCGATGGCGAGCACGAAGGCGGCGTACAGCGGGTCCCGGCGGGCGGCGGCGAGGAAGTCGAGCGTTTCGTCGAGGGACCACGGGCTGAGGTCGCGTACGGCGGCCCTGGGCGGTTCCACGAGCTTGGCGACGTTTCGCACGATCAGCTCCTCCCGGCAGGCGGCGGAGAGCGCCGTACGCAGCACGCGGTGGGACTCCTTGGCAGTGGCCGCAGTGGTCTTCTTCTCCAGCTGGAGCAGGAAGCGCCGGACGTCGGGGACGCTCAGGGACTCCAGCCGCTTCGTGCCGAGCATGGGGGAGAGGTAGAGGCGGACGTGCGCCTCGTACTTGTCGTACGTGCTGAGCTTGCGGCGGGGCTGGACGACGCTGTCCAGCCAGTACGTCAGCCACTCGGCGAGCTTCGCCGAGCGGGTTGGCACGGGGGTGCCGCTCGCGACCTTGTCGAGGAGCGCGCGGCGCTTGGCGTCGCACTCGGCCCAGGTCTTGCCGTACGCGAACTTGCGGGCGCGGGTGCCGTCGGGTTGGAGGACGTAGACGGCGGCCTGGAAGCGGCCGTCCTTGCGCTGGGTGATGGTGCCGGCGCCGTTCGGGTTGCGCTTGCGCTGAGCGGCCATCAGGCGGCCTCCCCGATCTTGTAGGTGATGAAGTCCCGCACGGCGTCGACGGGTACGCGGCGGGCGCGGCCGACGGTGATCGAGGTGAGGCGGCGCGATCGGATGAGGTCGTAGACGGTGGAGCGTCCGAGCTTGAGCCGGGCCATGACCTCGGGCACGGTCAGCAGTTCGTCGGTGGTGGCGGTGGTCATGCTGCGGCTCCTTCCGGGGCGCCCAGGGCGTGTTGGTTGCGCAGGGCTTCGCGGGCGGTCTGGCGGTTGAGCTGAATTCCGCGCGAGATGGTCGCGGCGAGGGCGGCCTCACCGGGGGAGTGACCGTGGCCCGCGTACTGCCAGGAGGCAAGGACGAGCACGGTGTCCGGGTCGATGTCGAGGTGTTCCTGGGCGGCGCGGTAGTCGGCGCGGATCTGACGGAGGGCGCCGAGGGTGGTCGAGTAGCGGCGGGACTTGGTGGAGAAGTGGCCGCGGAAGCCAAGCATGTGGGCCCAGGCGGTGAGCTTGCGGTCCGGGTAGAGCGGGGCCAGGTCGAGGCAGGCCTCGATGAGGCGGCGGGGGTGGTCGGCGACGTCCAAGAGGTCGAGCATCTCCCGGTTGCCGATCCGCCGGTCGAGGCTGCCGGTGGTCTCGGCGGCCTTGGTGGCGTACTTCGCGACGTACGCGGCCACGGCCTGCTCGGTGATGTCGGAGCCGTCACCGAATGCTTTGACCGGGCGGATGTCTAGCTGGCGGCCCCACTGGAACCGCCGGCGCGGCTGGTCTCCGGCGGCCGGGACGGTGATGGTCGTGTACGCGTGGACGGCGGCGGCGCGGATCGATTCGTCGAGCAGTCGCGCAGTGGCCCACGAGGGTGGGGTGGTGCCGGGGCCGTCCGGTCCGTCGAGCCGGATCACGGCGTGGAAGTGGATGGCGCCGCGCTTCTGGAACTCGGCGACCTTCCCGTACGAGACCCGTAAGGCGTCCTTCAGCTCGCGCTGGGTGAGCCCGGCACGGGCGGCGAGCTCGCGGCGCAGTCGGTTGGTGAAGCGCTGCCAGAGTTGACCGGCGTGGTTGTTGAAGAGGACGGCTCCGGCGTAGTCGTATGACTCGGGGTCGAGCGCCGTGCCCAGGGCGGGGTCGTTCTCCGGGTGGCGGGTGCCGCAGCGGCAGGCGCCGCGGTCGGGCCGGTTGTGGACGGGGCCGAAGGACGGGGCGGTGAGGGTGGCGAAGACCCGGGGGTGGTCGCGGACGGTCGCGGGGATGTCCTTGGACTCGTCGCCGGCCAGGCCCGCCCGGATCAGGTGGTACGTGTCCCCCGCGTATGTGTGGGCGCAGGAGGGGCAGCGGGAGGCCCGGCGGTTGCCGCAGGCGACACGGAGACGGCCGCCGGGCTCGGCCTCCGTGGAGTAGCGACGGAGGGTCTCGCCGGACGTGCGGTCCTTGGCGAGGGACCAACCGGTCAGGTGGACGGGATCGGAGCAGCCGCCGGTGCGGTGCACCTGGTCCCGCCAGCGGTCGAAGTCGGGGGCGGCGGCGACTCGGAGGACGTCGTGGAGGGTGGCCGGGTCCAGGCCCGCCGCGGTGGCGGCGGTGCGCTGATCCATGATGGGTGTTCCTTCCGGTTGAGAGATCGGCGAGGGGTACGGCTCCCGGGCGGCGGATGCTTGGCGGTATCGAAGCCGCCCGGGGGCCGGTCAGCGGCGCTTGGCCGAGGACGCGATCAGCGAACGGACGACGACGGCGCAGACGGCCACCGATGCGGCGGTGACGGCGGTCGCGAGGAGCATCGAGACCAGGACCGTTCCGACAACCAGGACGACGGCGGTGCCGGCTCCGAGGACGGCGAGCGCGGTCCCGGGGGTGATCTGGACGGCGGGTCGCTGGGCAGCCTGGGCCGGGGCCGACTGCATGGGCTCCACGGCGGCCGGCTGGACGACGGCGGTCGGGGTGAAGACGGCGGGCGGGGTGACGAGACCGGTCGGCGTCGGCATGGTCGGGATCTTGGGTCGGAGCATGAGGTGGTTCCCCTTTCCGGGTCGGGTCACTTGGAGATCGCGGTGTCGATGACGGGGGCCAGCAGGCTGTCGGCGAGGAGGAAGCCGCCGAGGAGGAGCACGGCGACGAGCCACCAGGGCGGGCGGATGAGCTTGATGCCGAGGGCGCCGACGACGACCAGGGCGAGCCAGAGCGGGACGTCCACGAGTGGTATCCGTTCAGTCGGAGATGCGGCAGCGGTGGGTGCGGGCCGCGAGCTGGGCGGCGGAGGAGCTCGAGTAGTCGGAGGACCAGCCGCAGCGGTCGGCAGTGCAGACGGCGGCGTACTTGGTGCGGCCGCGGCGGTCACGGTGGCTGCCGATCTGTACGGGGCCGATGCGCATGACGGAGTGGAAGTGGTCGCGAGGGGACATGACGTTCTCCGTTCTGATCAGGCGAGTTGGGCGGCGATGGCGTCCGCCATGGGCGCGGGGACGCCGAGGCGGGCGCGCAGGGTGTCGGTGTCCATGGGGTGGCCCGTACGGGCGTGGTGGTCGTCGGCGAGCTTGCGGGCGTGCGCGACCAGGGCGGCGGGGACAGGCACGGCGGGCGCTGCTGTCGGCGCGGGCTGGGCCGGCTCCAGCTCGGCGACGGCATCGGACTCGGTCTCAGTGGCGTTCTCCGCCTCGGTCGACATGCCTTCTGCCGGCTCTGGCTCGACCACCGGGTGGGGCTCCGACGTCGTCGGCGCCGGTGAGTGCGCGAGGAGCGTGCCGCCGAGGAACGCGACCGCAGGCCATCCGGCGATGCCGAAGCGCAGCCAGCCGGGCGGATGGGCGAGGTCGAGGAACCCGGCGGTGGCGACGTTCGCGCCGAGCGAGGCGAACAGGGAGACCAGGAACCAGCACCAAGCGAGCCGGGACGAGCCGTCCGAGCGGAGCCGGCGCCAGGCGGCGACCAGGAGCAGGTCGACGGAGACGGGGTAGGCCCACGCCTTCCATCCGGTCTGACCGGCAGCGGCGGCCAGGTCGTGCAGGTGGGCGAAGGACAGCGCACCGGCGATCAGGGCTTGGACCAGCACGGCGTCGACGCGGAGCTTGCTGGTCATGTCGGCACCTCCTTTGCGGGCGTTCTGGGCATGGCGAGGTAGGGACGTGACGCGATGCGGTCGCGCCGACCGGGTGGGACGGGGAGGGTCAGGCGGTAGCCGGAGACCCGGGGGACGCCGGGGCCGGAACCTTGACCGGGTGCACGAGCGGCGCGACGGCGGGCCGGAAGGCGGCGAGGCCGGGCAGGTCCGGGGCGAGGTGCGCGTACTTGTTGCAGGCGTTGACGGCCGTACGGAGCGAAATGTGCGGCGTGCGGATGCGGGCCCAGCCGCCGGAGGCGTCGCCGGTGATCGCGAGGCCAGGTGAGTCGACGGGGATCTGGACGGTGGCGAGGACGGCGTCCGGTGCGATGTCGCCGAAGGCCATGTTGGCGCTGGTCTCGTCGTTGACGCGGTGGGCGGTACGGACGCTGAGCTGGGCGCGGAGCATGGTGATGCCCTTACCGAGTTCGGAGCCGAAGCGCTGCCCGCAGATCTCCAGATAGATGCCGGCGGCGCGGCCGAGCTGGGCGAGTCGAGCGAGTGCGGTGATGATCCGGTCCCGCCGCTTCTCCTCCTCCTTCGTCGCGAAGAGGGCGAGTTCGGCGACCTCGTCGACGAGGACGACAACGGGAACGGGGCGAAGGTGGTCGGGCAGGTCCCAGATGTCGGCGGCGATGTCGGCGTCCGGGGTGTCGGCGGTGATGCGCTGCTCGGCGCGGATGAGTTGGTAGACGCCTTCCATGTGCGTGATGAGGGCGTCAAGGAGGTCGGCGGCGGTGTCGGGGTTGTCGGCAAGGGCGGAGAAGCGACGGGCCAGGGGGAACAGCTCGACCCCTTGCTTACAGTCGATCCCGATCAAGGCCACTTCTTGGGCGGCGAGTTCGGCGACCAGGTTCCGTTGGTAGACGGACTTCCCGGACTTGGTGGCTCCGATCGTGAGGGCGTGCGGGGTGGTGCGGTAGTCGCGGTAATGAACGGCGCCGTCCTCGCGCAGGGCGACCGGCAAGCGCATGGTCGAGCGCTCGACGCCGGCGGGCATTTGGACCCGCTTGAGCACGTCGTAACCGGTCATCCGCAGTTCGACGACGCCGGAGCGGATCTCCCGCGAGGCCACACCATGCATGCCGAACGAGTGCCGCAGCCGATCGCACGAGGCGGCCACGTCGAAGGCGTCCTGTCCGGGCCGGAGCCCCAGCCGTAAGACGAGGCCGGTCCGGGTGGGCCGAAGCCGCAGGATGCGCGGGGCCCGGGGCTCCGGCATGGGCCGGTTGGCCATCCGAGCGATGGCGAGACGCCACCGAGGCGGAGGAACGGTCAGCCCGCAGGCGTCCATGACCGAGGAGTACCGGACCAGGACCCGAAGGGCGGCGAGCGCGACCCCGAAGGTCAGCCAGTACCAGGCGGGCCGCCGCCACCGCAGGAGACCGGCGAAGGCGACGACGACCGCCACGGCGGAGAGGATCAACCACTCCATGATCAGGCGGCCTTCGGGTTCGCCGCACTGCCGACGAGCGAGGTGACCGCGACGGCGCGGAAGGCGATTCCGTGCCGACGCTGGCCGTTGAACTCGTTCTCCCAGGGCCGGGCGATCAGGCCGGTGACCGCGACCGGGGTGCCCATGGCGAGGTCGGCGGAGACACCGGTCTCCGGGACGGTCACGGTCAGGATCTCGACCTCGCCATTCGCGGCGAACATGACGTCCACGGTCGACAGCGCGGTGCCGGTCTCGGCGTCCATGGCGCGCTCGCCGGTGCGGCGGTCCTTCACCTTGGGCTGCGGGGGCTGGGCGACCATCACGGAGGCCGCAGAGGTGTCGACGGGGATCTGACGCACAGAGATCACTCCTCTAGAAGTGTTTGACTCTGTCACTCATGTATATGAGTGACATGAAGAAGAGTGCCTGACTCCTATACATGAGTCAACCCGCCGGACGAAGAAGTCCAAGCGGGTTGAGGAGAGTTGACCGCGCGTCAGTCGGCGGCGGGGATCCGGTACTCGAAGACGAACTGGTCAGCGGCCATGAGGGTGTCGCAGACCTCGACGACGCGACCGGTCTTGGTGACGGCGTTCCGCAGCAGGTGAACGACGGGGGCTCCGGGGCTCAGGACGAGTTCGGAGGCTTCAGCCTTGGCGGCTGGCCGAGCCTGCAACGTCTCGACGAACTCGGTGAAGACGTGCCCGTCATCCTCCAGCCGGGCGTAGATCCCGCCGGGTCCGGGGTTCTCGGAGAAGAGCTGGGGGATGTCCTTGACCACGTCCCACGGGAGGTAGGAGGAGGCGGTCTCTACGGGCACGCCGTTACGGAAGTACAAACGCCGCCGCGCGAGCACCTGCGTACCGGTGTCGATGCCCAGGCGCTCGGCGATGTCCTCCGGCGCCTCCATCGGCCCGATGTAGAGGACGCTCACCTTGGCGGTGGCACCGGACTGGGCGGACTCGGCGAGGTAGGCAGCCTTCCCGCCTCGGCGGTGCGAGGCCCGGAACCGGTCCGATGAGCGCAGCCGCACGGGCGGCCGGTCCTTCACGATCGACCCCTTGCCGTGCCGTGTCTCCACGAGCCCGCTCGCGCGAACCTCGACCATCGCCTTACGGATGGTCCCACCGGCGACGCCGTACCGCTCGACGAGCTCGGACTCACTCGGCACCAGGTCGCCGGGCTTGAGAACACCGGCCTTGATCTGCTGCACGATCTCCTCGGCGATCTGGACGTACCGGGGTACGGCCCTCCCACCTCCTGCTGTCGTTCCCATAGTCCTTCTCACTCTCCTATGCTCCTGTACATGAGTAACAGCGCCCGAGAGACGACGTCAACGCCACTGCACTCCGTGTCGGTCGCGGGCGCGGTCGTACGCGAAGACGGCCGGCTCCTGGCGATCCGCCGTGCGGACAACGGCACGTGGGAGCTTCCGGGCGGGGTCTTGGAACTCACGGAGGCCCCTGAAGAGGGCGTGACCCGCGAGGTCTGGGAGGAGACCGGCATCCGGGTAGAGGTCGAGGAACTGACCGGGGTCTACAAGAACACGACGCGAGGCATCGTGGCGCTGGTCTTCCGCTGCAAGCCGTCCGGCGGCGAGGAACGAACCTCCACGGAGTCGACCGCGGTCGAGTGGCTCACCCCGGAGGAGATCACCGCCCGCATGACCGAGGTGTACGCGGTCCGCCTCCTCGACGCCCTGGACGACAGGGGCCCTCACGTCCGCAGCCACAACGGCCGGCACCTCCTGGAGAAGTCGGCATGACCAATCCGAAGCCGTTGGCTGAGTTCGAGAACGTCTACGACTTCTTGGATCAAGTCCGCCTCCGCCCCGAGCGTGGGCCCTCAACGGCTCTCTGACGCACTTGGATTCCATGCTCCTCGGCTACCGGGTAGCCATGGAGGTGCACAGCGCCGAAGAAGACTTCTCCTTCTGGGCCCCTGACGGGGATGCCCCTTTCGACACCTGGCTCAACGAGCGTGCCCGTCGTCCAAGCGCACTGCGTTGGTCAACACAGATCGAGCGCGAAGCCGAGACCGCCAGCATCCCAACCATTGAGCTGTTCTTCACCTTGCTCGACTAGTTCCGAGCTGAGCGCCAGCAGAGAGCGCGGTAAGAGTTTCCCTACTTCATCAAGGCACCACCGCGCACGGCGCGGTGCGCGCGGCCCGTCGCCCGGGCCTGCGCTCCTGTCTCCGCCCCGCTCCAGCCCGGACGCCGTCCGCACGCCTGACGGCTCGGGTTGATGGGTGACGAGCCCACACGGCGACCGCCGAGACTGTGCGCGAGTGCGGCTCAAGACGATGCCTCCGGCGGGGGCGCTCAGGCTCCGGGATGGGAGGGGGCTTGTGCGCGGGTGCCGGCCGGTGGGGTGTGGCGGTGGGGAACTCCCATCCCGTCTGCCGTCGACCCAGGCAGAGCCGAGCAGACACGGCACCGGGCGTCCAGGTCGTTCGTACAGTGGCGCGCTCCACCTGGACGCCCGGCACCGCGCCTGCTCCACGGTGTGTGGGCCGACGGCAGACGGGATGGGAGTTTGAGGGGTGAAGGTGCAGCGAATGGAGCGACCCGTCGTTGCACCGTCTCACTCTATGTGAGTCAAGTTATTCGTTGGGTGACTCATGAGTGGCGAGCTCGATACCACGGCGGCGCCTTAGGTGTCGAGCAAGGATATACAGACCTCCACCCAGGATGCCGCAAGGCTCCCAGATCTCTGTCATCAAAGCCTGAAATCCACCGTCACCAACGATGTAGATCGCCTGTCCACCCACGATCATGGCGATGCTGGTGTTGACTCGCTGATCGGTGCTAATAAGCCAATCGATAGGACGCCAGAGTGCGCCAAGAGCATCGTGCGCACGCATCCGAAGAGCAGCTAGCAGGAAACCCGAAAGGAGAACAAACTTCCTTTGAGATGAAACGTGGATTCCGTGCTCCGGGTCACCGAGAAGAATGGTATGCCATTCGTCGTTCAGGTGAGCCCTTCGGCGACCGGCGATGCGGGCAGCAATATTCGTAACCCGTCGAGCAGTGGGGCTCACAGATACCGGCATCATCAAAGCATCGGGGGTTAGCTTTACCAGTTCACGACGGTCAACGACACGCAGCAGCAGCAGATTCCCGCTATCGTCACAAACGAATACGGCGCGCAGATTCCTATCACAGCGCAGGACGAAAAGTCGCCGAGATCCGAAGCTGCCAGAACGAATGACGCTGAGGTGTTGAAACGCTCCGTCACGAAGGCGCTTTATGGAATCGAAGAAGATGGAGCGGCCATCGCGCCCTATGGCTGCGACGTCAGCATCCGCAACGGCAGTGATACTGATTTTCATCGGACCGCCAGGCCAGCCATCAATCGCTCCCAATCCGGCCCGCTGAAGCGACCTTGGAGACACGCGACTTCTCACCCTCATGCGGTCCCCCCTGCCAGACCGAGCCTGACCCGCCGGACCGCCCGCTTCTCCAGGGCTGCCTGCGCCTGTCGCCGCCCCAGTCCCGTGAGTTCGTAGTAGCGGCGCGGAGGGCGGCCCGGATGGGGGGCACTCTCGCTGCGACTGGCGATCCACCCATACTCGGAGAGTCGATCAAGGATCGGATAGACGGTGCCGGAGCCAAGGTCTGCATCGCGACAGATACTGAGCCCCCAAGCTGGGCTGTCGCTGGTGGCTGCGAGTAGTGCCTCCAGCACGGCGATGGTTGGCTTTGTCAGCCTGGGAGTTGACATGCACTCAGTAGAGCATATGTCGAGTACGAGACACCAGGGGAATCAAGCATCCGACGTCAGGCTCGGCTAGCCAGTTCTTCCGCTAGTTGCGGTCTATCTGCGGACGGAGATTGCCATCTAGCCGGGTTTCGCGCTTCTGACCTGCTGGAACGCGTTGGCTGCACGCGTCCTCCGGAGTCGTGTGCAGGGAAGCCGCCGAGGTATCCGAACCGAGCGGCAATCTGCTGGCCAAAACGCCTCGCACCCTCCACGATGGCCGTCGTGGACCGGTTGCAGGGCAGTGCTTGGCAGTACGTGGCGGAGGTGCTCCGCCCTGAGGATCTCCCGATGATCGCTGCGCACGCGCTAGTTGACGGGCACGACTCTCCTGCCCTGCGTGAGTTGGCCGGCCTGCCGCGCCGGAGCGATGCGACCGAGGTCCGTGAGCTGTACGTCCAGGCGTTGAGCGAGCTCGACGTGCCTCTTCCTGACGAGGAGACGGCCGGCCGACGTCTCCTCGTGAGCCTCGCGCTCAGCCTCGTGCATGGACTGCTGAGTCCCAAGGAAGTGGGCGACGGCCTCTCGATGACCGTCACGGCACGCACCCAGGAGGAGACGCAGTTCCTCTCTGTTGCAGCGGAGTACAGCGAATGGATGGAACCGGACGATCTCCCGGCATGGGAACGCGAGCTGCAATCGGTAGCCCACTTGTTGGCGGCTTTTACCGACCTTAGTTCCGGCATCCGTGTACCAGCTTCGCGACGCGACTGACCCCTTGATCTCGGCGCGCTCTCGTGCCAGATCCGTGCCAGAACGAGCGGTCAAACACGGACACCCGGAGCCCGTCGCGGGGTAAATGCCCGTCGAGAGACTCGTCGCCTGGCACGCGCGATGACCAGCGAGGACGTATCCACGCGTGGCGCCAGGCTTACAAAGCAGATATCAGCGCCGCCTGGTGGCTCCCCACGAGAGCCACACGGGAGCCAACGGACACGACACCGTCGGCCCCGCGGATGCTCGCGGACCGGCAGGGCTGATTCCACCAGCCCTACGACACACGGCGGGTGCTGCCTATGCCCCTCTTGCCTCACCCGCAAGGTGGTGCCAACTGGCTTCTGTCTAACAGGTAATCAAGTAACTCGTGTCTATTCCTCGTGTGCGAAGCCCAAGAACTGTTGGTGCGGCGTACGCTGCTCGTTCCATCTCCCCGCTACCCCTTGGGGCCGGTCCCGGTGTGTAGCATGAGTCAGTACAAGATGCTGCTTCGTGCGGGATATCGCAACGAAGAACTCCGACATCGCCTCGGTGGGTGCACTCCAGAAAAGCTGCTCCTCGACCCCGAGGACCACGACTTTCTCGAACTCCAAGCCCTTGCATTTATGGATGGTCAAGAACCGGATGGCGTCCACCTCTGAGAGGTGGCGGAGCGCTCGGGCGGCGTTCCCATCAATGGCAAGCTCCCGCTCAAAAGAATCAAGCACTTGTTCGATCAGATCGTCAAGCCGGGTACCTTGCTGGTACTCGGTTGACAGAGCCATCAGGGCCGGCCGTGAAATCAAGTTCAAGAACTCGTGGACGAGGCGCCGCCATGCAGTCGGATCTTCTGCGATGAAGGTTGGGCTGCGCACCAGCGCTCGAGCCTCTCCCACCATTCGCTTCAGCTTGCCATCGAAGCGTGATGCCTCCTGATCTAGCGCACTTGATCGAGTGGCGATCCTCATGAGTTCGGCGTATGCGTCGGGCTGTCTGTCATCGACAATGACGCGGATCAAGTTGAGTATGAGAGCGGCTACTGGTTCCGCTGTGAGATCCTGGCGGTCTTGTTCGTTACGAAACGGAATTCCGTGGGATCCGAGTTCTCTGCCAAGTGCTGCCGCGACTAGATGGGGTTGTTGGCGCACGAGGATGGCTATCTCGCTCGGCGCCGTGCCCTCCTGGAGCCAGCCGATGACTAGCTGCGTAATAGCCTGTGCCTCATCGTACTCAGTGTTGAAGGCGAGTACCTCGATGATGCCGTCGTCCCCCGTCAGCTCCCCGTAGGGGGTGACTGCCGCGGGGTCCATCTGCGCAATCATTCGGTTCTGCATGCGTCGCAGCCGGGGTGCTGAACGGAAGTTCTGATACAAGGGAAGCGGCCTGGCTGAAAAGTCCTCAGCGAAGGTTTGCATTACGCCGTCCAGGGCTCCGGCCCAGGCCATAATTCGTTGCTTAGTGTCACCGACTGCAGTCAGATGGGCAGTCGCGTGACCGAAAGCTGTCCTGATCAACCCGTACTGCTGTCTGGTGCAATCCTGGAACTCATCGAGAAATACGTGGCTATACGTCTGTCGAATTCCTCCTCTTGCGTAGGCGTTGGCCTCGATGATCTCCGACGCCAAGGGTACGAGGTCAGCGAAGGTGATCTGCTCACCCGCGATTCGGGTGTCAGCAATCCGATAGTCCGGGTTCAGAGCGTTGTACCCGGTTAGAGCGGGCCGAAAATTATCGATTATGCGTTTGGCGAAAGCGTGGAAGGTGAAGCTGTCGAACCTGGACGCGAGCCGAGGACCAGAGCGCAGTCGGACCCGCTCTCGCAGGTTGCGAGCAGCGTCGACTTTGAACGAAACCGCCAGGATCCTGCGTGGATAAGGGCATTGTCCGGAGCGCAGCAGGAAGTCTGCCCGTTGGGCAAGCAGCTCGGTCTTCCCCGCTCCAGGGCCAGCGGTAACGACCACGTTCCCGCCTAGCATTGTGACGGCTGACATCGCGTTTGGTTCAAGGGTAAGGCCGCCGACTGGGTGCCACTCATCGGGACGGATCATTCTGGCAGCTCCGCAAGGCTTGCGCGCACGTACTCGACCAATCGAGACAGTACCTTGGGCAAATTCTTCAGCAACTGCTCGTCATTCAGGCCAGCGAGGGCAGACAAGTGCGCGGCGGGCTTGCTACCAAGATCGAACCTATCGTGGTACGCGCTGAAGAGCGCGCGGACATTTTCGGGAAGGCGATTCTGGTTCGCATGACTTTTACCGAGCACAGCCACGATAGTGGCGTGGTCAGGCTCGGGCGACTCGCCTGCCTTAGCAGGTACGAAGTCGTAGGCCTCGGGATATGCCGCCAGGAGCATCAAGTCAAGGTCGACCGGATGAGAGAAGAAGACCCCTACCCGCTCCAGGTCCGCGACTGAACCGTACGAGCCAGTCCATCCGCCTTCAAGGAATGCAGGGAAGGCGCAGTCATCATTCCACTTGGGTAGTTTGTCGATCTCCTCCCGTGTAAAGGTTCCCGGGCGGACGACATTGACTTGTTTCAGCGCGTTGCGAACCCGCCCCCAGCCGCCCTGATAGCGGCCTGCGTCGAGGTCAAGCAGTGTCACGTGCGGGATCTGCAACTCGTTTAGGAGACGCCAGAAGTGATTGACATGCCGACCACCCAATGGGACCACTGAAACGGATGAGTCCTCCTCAGCGAGCCCGAAGGCTGCCAAGACGCGTGGCAAGACTACCTGCTCACTATCGCCCTCACCTAGCACAACGAACCGAGAAAAGTACAGCTCAGGGTAGGACTGCACTGCCTCGCGTACGTACTTGGCGGCCGATCCCTCGTCCTCACCCTCGGGCAGGACGATGCGGCGGACCGTCGTCTCTCGAATAGCGTTCAATCTCAGGAAGCAGATAGTGCTGGGATCGACGCGGCGCAGGAGGGCGGGCGCATGCGTAGCAATGAGGGACTGCACGTCACCGTGTGCGCAAGCGCTGCGTAGTTGGCGGATAATTCGACCGAGGTACTGCGGCGCGAGGCTGTTCTCAGGCTCCTCGAGGGCGATGACGGTGTGGACGGGCGGGCGCAGGCGGTCGGCGTCGACAGAGGTCTCCTCACCGCTAAGGACTCGCCGGGCGAAGGACTGCCAGGCGAGCACGAGCGAGATGTAGAGCAAGGACTTCTGTCCGTCACTGAGCCGCTCGTAAGGCAGTGGTGCCCCATCGTGCGTAGGCGAGAAAGACACGGTCAGCAGGCGCAACACGCCTTCCAGTTCACCTCGCCCGAAGGCGATCGATGGATTCTTGAAGTACGCGCCCTGGTGCAGTCCCTGCCACTCGCCGGCCAGCCGAAGCCCAATGCTCGCCACCGTGGCGTTCTCGATTAGCGATGCGGTGATCTGAGCAGTGAGGCCGCTCAGCGTCTTACGTTCTGCCGTCCAGTCAGCGGCTCGCAGGGCGCGTCCGATAAGCGATGCTGTCGTGTACGAGACATGGTCGGCAGGGTCCCTGCGGGCTGGGAGATAGTGCACCTCGATATGGCCACGGTCGTAGCGGGACATATTGGAGCAGCGAGTCGGCATACCCCTCTCGTCCTCCTCCAGCACGTACTCGATCTTTTCGTCGATGACACCATCCAGAGCCAGCGACGCTGTCAATCGAACGCGAGTGCGTGGAATGCCATCGGCGGTGTCGATCGCCATGTGCGAAAAGTTCGGCGGAATCGATGCATGTTGCCCGTCGGCTGCCGCTTCTGGGAACTCGATATCCACCTCCAGCCATAGCATGGGTTCCGCGGCTTGCAGCTCGCCTGTGGATTGGTCGAGAGGTACGTGGAAGTCCGTGAGGCGTATCTTGCGCTGAGCCTCCAGTGGACTGAATAGCCGCGACAGAGCCTCTAGGACGGCGGTCTTTCCTGAGCCGTTCGGGCCGAGAACATATGTCAGATCATCGAGAGCGATCGATGTCGGTTTCGAACCAAAAGACTGAAAGTTACTCAGTCGCAACGTCGTAATCTTCACTAGATCCACGCCCCCTGATCGCCATGCCGACCCAGGCATAGGGTATAGGTGGCATCGCTCGGTGTCCGCTAGTCGGCCGATCGTGCTTCGGGGCGGCTATAGAAGTCGACGTGCCCGGTTGGTATCAGTGGCGCAGTGCCCGAGCCCACGTCACCAGCGGGTGACGTCCAGCAACGCTTTTCGCGAAGGTGCAGCCTACTCGTGGACCGACAGGGCTCAGAATGCCAGTCATAGGCCGCTGACCTGGGGAGACTCATGATACGAACAGGGCTTCCGGAGCCGTTTGCCAGAGAAGCCCCCGGCAGATGCTGGAGGCTCCTTGATGGGGCAGGGAGGAACGGCCTCGACTTGAGGCCGCAGGAGGACGGCGTCCCCTAGCTACTGATGGACCTTGCCTGCGGAAGACGTTGACCGCGGCTCTCTGCCACACGTAGTACGTGGTCCAGGGCTTCTGCGAGGTCGGTGGATACGGCGCGTAGGTCTTCCGGGCTGACCTCTGACAGGTTCAGCACCTCGGTCGCGTGGTCGAGAGTCTCGGCTGCCAGGTTGAGGTAGGTCGCTTCGAGAGTGTCGGCCAGGTTGGAGAGGCGGCTCTCGTTGTCGTCGGTGCTCAGGAAGCACGGTTTGCCGTCTGGACCGGCCCAGGGCAGGAGTCGTAGTTCGTCGTGGGAGGTCACCTGTCGGTCTTCCCTTCCTTTGGTGCCGGGTGGCTGATGAATACTGCGTCTGCGTTGTCGCCGGGGAGGGCCAGGAGCGCAGCTTCGATCACGCGGCCTGTGGCGTCAGTGGCAACGCTCGTGATGGTGAGGACCGTCCGCGTCGGGCTGATGCGGAGAGCTGCTGATTCCTCCGGGGTAGGGAGGCGGGCAGTGACCGTCTCTCGGGTCTCCACCCAGCCTGCCGTTCGTCCGTTGGGCCATGAAGTGGAGTCGGGCTGCGAGACCGGCGCGAGGTAGCGCGGGATGTAGATGCGGGCCATGCTTCTGGGGTTCTCGCCCTCGTAGGTGGTGCAGTGGAACTCGGTCAGGGGGGTGTTCGCTGGTACCCGGAGCAAGGTGCGGAGGTGTCCGCGGGCGCGGAGGTTGGTCGTGCGGATGGTGGTCTGGAGGTCCGGGGAGAGCGGTATGCGGGCGCCGCTGGTATAGGTGATGCGGCGGAGCAGGGGGCGGACGAAGTTGCCCTTTCCGTGGCTCTTCTCGATGAGTCCCTCGGTCTGGAGGAGGGCCAGGGCCTGCCGGACGGTTGGGGTGCTGACCTTGTAGTGGGCCGCGAGCTTCGGTTCCGAGGGAAGGCGGTCGCCGGGCTTGAGGCGGCCGGCGGTGATCTGGGCGCGCAGGTCGTCGGCGATGGTGTCGCGGAGCGTGGGCATAGAGCGGTCACCACCTTCTGCGGACGCGGAGGGCGACCAGGCGGGTGCGGGGGTGCATCGTCAGTTGCTCGCCCGTTTCGAAGAGAAGGCGCTTTGATCCGAGGGGGAGTTGTCGGAGGTCGGTCACGCGGCAGGGCACACCGCCGATCTGGATGACATCGCCTCGCTGGACGTTGAGCGAGGTGATTTCGATGGGGGCGGCTACGGCAGCGTTCGGGACCCAGGGCCTCATGCCGTCGCCTCCGTGCGGGGCGCGTGAGTGGTCGGCGTGTGGCAGGGGCAGACGCACGCCTCGTAGGTGACGGGGATGTCGACCGGGGCCGTCGTCGGAGAGGAGTGAGCGCACTCGTGGTGCGTGCCGATTCGACATGCGGATGAGCGGTACGGGGGAGTCTTCGAATGGGGCATCAGATGGCCTCCGCGAACGTGAGGAGGCGTTCGACGGGCGGGACGTACGGTTGGACCAGGATGGTCTCCTCGCCGCGGATCGTGTCCGGACCGAACTGGATGCCGGGGGGTAAGGCCGTGTAGCGGCGGGGGTTTCGGGCGTGCCGTGCTCTGGTGGGCCGGAGCGCGCGACGGATACGGTTGAACATGCTGATCAGCTCCTATCGCTGATGGCCAGGTCCCCGGACGTCGCCTGTCGCGGGGACCGCTTTGTTCACGGCGGCCCAGAGGGTTCGGCCGCCCAGGCTGGTGGCGAGCAGGCCGAAGCGGTCTGCCTGTGCCAGGACTTCCAGGACCTCCCGCCATGTCTCGGCGGTGAGTGCCTCCGGTACCTCCGCTTCGATCGACGTGTGTCTGATGTGGTCCAGCACGCGTGTGGTGAGTCCCAGGGCGGACAGCCGGGCGGCGAGGACCTCCGCGCTTACTTCTGGAGCAGGCACAAGGCAGCCTCCGTTACCGGCGATCACTTTCAGTGAAGCTAGTTAACTAGATTAGAGCTAGTGGACTAGATTTTCCATATGCCTGAGCAGCCGCCATACCTCCGCATCGCCGACGAACTGCGGCGGCGGATCACGGAGCACGAGTGGACTCCTGGAGACCGGCTGCCCTCACGGGCCCAGATCGGCCAGGAGTGCGGGGTGGGCGAGAACGTCGTTCGCCGAGCCCAGGAGTTGTTGATCTCCCAGGGCGTGCTGGAGGGGCGGGCAGGATCCGGGACCTATGTGGCCGAGCCCCGGCAACGGGTGCGGATGGTGCGGTCCGCGGCGCGCGAGCAGCCGGACGGATCGCCGTTCCGGGCCGACATGAAGGCCGTCGGACGGAACGGCGGTTGGGAGAGCCGGACCGATGCGAAGGTGCCCGCGCCGGCGGAGATCGCTGCGCGGCTCGGGATCGGTGAGGGCGAGCTGTGCGTCCGGACCGTGTACGAGTTCCTCGCCGACGGGCGGCCCGTGCAGTTGTCAACGAGCTGGGAGCCGTACGACCTCACCGGTGGGACCCTTATCGTCCTCCCAGAGGGCGGGCCGCATGCCGGCGCCGGTGTCGTGAACCGGATGGCCGAGATCGGCGTCACCGTGAGCCATGCCGTCGAGCAGCCCGAGCCGCGTCAGGCCACCGCCGAGGAAGCGAGGAAGCATCGCTTCTTGGGATCCAGAAGGCCGCGCTTGTCACGCATATCCGGCGGACGTACTACAGCGACCAGGGACAGCCCGTGGAAACTGCGGACATCGTCGTGCCGGCCGCCCTGTGCGAGATCGTCTACGAGATCCCGATCAATCTCTGACGGAGCATTGCGCAAGGGGGATTCGTGGAATCACTTGGTCTTCTCATCGGTGGTCTGGTCTGGGGCGCACCCGCTGCCGCTCTCGTGACCTTGGTGGTCATGTCCGTCGTGGTGCGCCAGTGGCGGCGGAAGGCCATCGTGGCTCTGGAGAACGAAGAGCTGGAGGTGGACAGGCAGCGCATGTCCGGGCGGCCGGTCGCCACAACGGAAGAAGTCTGAACACATCCTTCGATGCGTGTGCTGTCGGCGTGCTGCTGTCCGCCGCGCTTGCGCCTCCCCCTTCTACGGCGAGCGCTGGAAGCATTCCCGCGTCCGGTGACGAAGGGGAACGGGATGGTTCAGCCGAAGTGCGGTGCTCCTACCCAGAGCGGAGGCCGCTGCCAGAACAAGGCGATCATGGGTACCTCGCGGTGCTCCAAGCACCAGGGGCCATGGTCCCCGTACGGGGTCGAGCAGCGGAAGAAGAAGGAAGCCGAAGCCAAGATGAAGAAGCTCCGGAAGAAGCGGTAGCGCGCCGCCGGGTCGGCCCGGCTGACATCCACGGGTGACATCAACGACGGTGGACGGGGACAGTCACCCCCGGACCGCCTCAGCAGCCGCCAGCAGTGCGCCTCCCTTACTCAGGACCGCCCGGCCGAACTTGTAAAGCGGGGGTCGTCGGTTCGAACCCGACAGGGGGCTCTGCGGGTGAAGGGTCGGTACGGGTGTGTTTTGCCTCACGCCGGCCCTTTCGCGTGCTGGGAGGGGCCGGAAGGCCGGTGAGTCCCAGGCCTGTGGCGTGGGTTCGATTCCCGTCGCCCGTTCTTCCGCGAGGCCCCGGGCTTCCGCCCCGAGGCCTCGTTGTGTTCCAGCCCCTGGGGTTACGTCGCAGCCCCCGCTCCGAGACTTCCGGCGCTGATGGCTCCCCGCAGGACGTGGGCGATCTCCTCGGGCTTTAGGTCGATGCCGTCGAGCCCTTCCACGGTCAGCGGGATCTCCTCCAGCGCGTACGCCCCGCGGCCCTCGGCGCTGAACTCGGGGCCGGTGCGGTCGTCGAAGGACCAGGTCGTGATGCGGGCGAGGTAGAAGAGCTGGCGCTCGTCGTCGGACTCCATCGTGTGGAGAAGGTGGGCGATGTCGGCCTTCCCGGGACGCGTCGCCGGGTTCGACGCCGCCGCCGGGCAGGACCCAGTACTCGGGGATGCCGGGCCTGGTGCGGCGGATGACCAGCATCGTGTCGTCGGGGGTGACGAGGACGGCGCGGACTCGTTCGATCATTTCGGTCTGTCTCCTTGCTTGTTGACGGGTTGTTTGTCGGCGGCCTCAGTGCAGCAGCCGGCCGCCGTCGACGTGGACGGACTGTCCCGTGATGCACGAGGCGGAGGGACCCGCGAGGAACGCCACCAGGGCCGCGACGTCCTCGGACCGGCCACGGCGCGGGACGCACTGGCGCCTGATCTGGTTCTCCGGTCGCGCGGGGTGCCGGGCGGGGAGGGCGTTCTCGGCCTCGACCTGGATGGCCCCGGGCAGGACCGTGTTGACACAGATCCCGTGCGGGCCCAGCTCGCGGGCGAGCGAGCGGGTCAGGCCGAGGAGTCCGGCCTTCGCGGTGCTGTACGTGACGAGGTTGGTCCGGCCGGCGCGGGCGTTGACGCTGCCGATGTTCACGATCCGGCCCCAGCGGCGTTCGATCATGCCGGGTGTGAGCGCGTGGCAGGTGCGGTAGTGGGCGGTGAGGTTCACGTCGAGGGAGTGGTTCCAGGCGGCTTCGTCGGTGTCCGGCCAGGCGACGCGGGGGTAGGAGCCGGCGTTGTTCACCAGGATGTCGACGGGGCCGATCTCGGCGCGGACGAGGTCGGCCATGGTCCGGACGGAGCTTGGGTCGGCCAGGTCGGCGTTCACCGTGATCCCGGGGCTGCCGATGCGCTCGAAGGCGGCGAGGAGGGCGTGGGCACCGGGGTCCCGGCCGAGGTGGTTGATCGCGACTGTCACTCCGGCGGCGCCCGCCCGCCCGATCTCGTTCCCGATGCCGGTGGCCCCGCCCGGGCCTGAACCAGCGCGAACGTCTGTAAACCGTACCCGCAGCTGAGAGGCATGCCAGGCCAAGGCATAGCCCGACCCGAGTTGCTTCGGGACGAAGAGGTCATCACCCGAGGTCTCACCGTCACACTTCCGCCGGCGCGACTTTCTCTGGTCGACGGAAGTACAGCGTTGTTGAGGCTGATCGAGGATGCGGCGAGACACACGCGTGCGTGGTCGGTCGCCGCGCCCGCCGTAGTGGCTGACTGCCGTCGGCGAGGGTCCGGGCAAGGCCATCGAGGGTGCCGACCGTCAGTCGAGCACGGCAGAGCTGGGCCGTCCCTGGGTCGCGCCTTGTCCCGTAGATCCATTGCGTTACGCTCCGCGCCATGGAGCTGAAGAAAGTGGCTACGCCGGTCCTCGTCGGCGCAGGCGGCATAGCCATGATCGCGGCAACGGGCGTGTGGGCGCTGTCGGGTGGGCTCTACGGCTGTACCGGAGCTGACCAAGAACTCGCGCCAACCCTGGCGTCCCTGTCCATCCTCGACGCACACCCGAGCCAGACACAGCCCCAGGACGAACGGTATTCCGGATGCGACGAAGATGACGGGTTCGCCTACGCGGGGCAGTATTACCGATATACGACATCCCGGGTTGGCGTGCTGTCCTTCTACCGCCAGGCCGCTGTAGAAGACGGTTGGCGACTCGAGAGCGCCAATCCTTCGCCGTCTCCGGCACCTGACAGCCTCGCGGTCGACACCTCAGCGCTCTGCTTCGAGAAGACCGTCGCGGGTACTACCGCCCACCTTGCTGTGTGGTTCCCCAGCGATCTCGGCGACAGCGCCGGCAATTACGGCCTGGACGTCACGGCCAGCCATGACGGATCTGCCTGGTGCTGATCCACTGTCGCCGTTTCGCTGTCCTTGCTCCGTAGCGAAGTGAGACATCAGCCGCGCCGAGAGCACAGATGACTGGCGGGATAGCCGCTGCGTACAGCAATGAAGTACAGCAACCCCAGCAACCGGCAACGTCCGCCACTGAGTCCCATTGGCCTCCCGGCAACCGGTAGGGCGAGCAATGCTCCATACCTGTGGATCAGCCCTGACGGAAGGAGGCGTACCTTCCCGATGGATCGATCGATAGGTCGTCAAGCAAGGCCGGCCCAACACTGGATCCGTCTGCGGACGACCAACCCGATCGAGTCCACGTTCGCCACCGTCCGGCTGCGGACCGAGGTCACCCGTGGTGCCGGCTCCCGCACTGCAGACCTGACGATGGTCTTCAAGCTTGCTGAGTCCACCCAGGCCCGGTGGCGGGCCGTGAACGCGCCCCACCTCGTCGTCCTCGTCCGCGCCGGAGCCCGCTTCGAGCGCGGCCACCTCGTCGAACGTCCCGAAGCCCGCGCGGCATGAGTGATCGCAACCGATCCGCAGAACGCCACCCATGGATCCGGGTCACGGGCGCGGGAAGCGGGCGCGCGGGGCGTCGATGCAGGTGTCCCGGGACGTGGGTCCGCCGAACCGAAGACGGTCGTAGGCCGTGAACGCCGGTTCCAGCGTGTCGAGTTCGTCGACCAGTGCGTGCAGCCGCTCAGACCACCGTGCTGAACCGGCATCCGTCTCGTTCGCTGCGGCGCTGATCGCTGTCGTCAGATAATCTTTGCGCTGAATGGCGGCCGGGGTCACCGAGCGCAGGCACACGTACTGTCCGCTGAGATACGCATTCCACTCCGCCTTCCCGGTGATCGGGTCGGCCCAGTGAGCGGTGAACCACGCTTCGAGCAGCTCTACGCCGCCGGCTTCGCCGGCGAGAGCGAACAGGTCGGCCGGCACCATCTCGGCACCGTCGGAGCGCAGATATCCCGGAAGCGGCAGATGCCGCCCCAGCATCAGCCGGCGGACCGCATCGGCATCACGGCCATGAATCGCGCACAGTTCCTCCAGGGCAACGAACTGCGCGCTGACGTATGCGTCATCGGTATCGGTCATCGGATGGTCGCCGTTGACTTCGCGGAATCGCCCGGCGAGCTGCCGCTTCAGATCTGTCTCCGACATCGGGTCGCCTCCGGCTTTCACCGGCGCGGGCATCTCCCGCACAGGACTCGGCACGCTACCGGCCGGACGGTTCGGCACTCACCGAACCATCGACGGAACCACGACAGCACGAGGGCACCTCGCCCTCGCTCCGCCCACCGATCCACAGCTCTTGACAATTACTCCCAAGGAAGAGCGCGAAGTCGAGAACCGCCTTCGCCGGGAGGTGGGCGGGGCGGGCCGCCCGGAGTCGCTTCGCAGGTCTCTTGTACGGTCCCCGGCAAGGGGGCGCCATGCGTGATCAGGGCTGGGACGACGACAGCGAGTACAGGTCGGCCGTGAGGCGTACGCGGGTCATGATGGCGGTCGCGTTGATCGTGACCCTGTTGGTGGTCGGGATCGTGGCTGTCGGCATCTTCGGCGTATCCCTGTTCCTGGATCTCGTGGAGGATCTCGGTCGATAGCCGTGATCTCCCGGGCCCGTAGGTGCCGGTACGGCCCGACCCGGCCGGTTCGGTCGGGGGCCGGGTCAGAAGGGGTGTCGCTCCCCATGGGCGTCGAGCGCGTCGGTGTAGCGCTGGAGTTTCTCCCCGAGGTCCTGTTGGAGGAGGGCCGCCGCCCGGCGCGCCTCCTCCAGGTCGCCGGCGGCGCAGAGTTCGACGAGTTCGGTCACGTCGGCGGCGAGGGTGCTCAGGGTGTCGCCCTGGACCAGGAGGCCCGGGAAGCGGCGGCCCGGCAGGCGTACCACGGCGTCGTTGCCGCCGTCGGTGAACAGCTCTGCTTCCACTCGCTCCATGTCGGGCCTCCGCCTCGGGTCGCGTCTTGTGCGGTCTCGTACAGGACCTCAAGCAGTATCAGCGGGTGAAGTAAGTGTGCGCGTCGCAAAGCCGGGCATCGCGGAAGTCGGCCGCGTGCAGGTGGGCGCCGTCCCGGGGTACCGTCGGCTTCGGCTGCAATCCCGGTGCTGCAACGACGGGCGATCGAGGGGCGGAAGACCGGGAGTTCCCGTTGCTCGCGCCCGTACCGAAGACGCTCGTACCGAAGACGCTCGTACCGAAGACATAGAAACCGGAAGGCTCCTCCATGGTGGCGGCGATCGTTCGTGAGTGGCACGACGAGGAGGGGTGGGGGGTGCTCGACTCGCCCGAGACGCCCGGTGGGTGCTGGGGGCACTACTCCCACATCGAGACGGACGGGTTCCGCACGCTGGCGCCCGGGCAGCGGGTCGATCTCACCTGGGAGGCTCCCGGCTTCAAGCAGGACGGGTACGACTACCGCGCGGTGGGGGTCGTTCCTCGGCGTGATTGACGGGCATGGCTGATGTTCTCGGCCGGTGTTCTCGGGTGTGGGGGACCGTTGTCCTTCACGGTCCCCCCGGTCCGGCGGTGCGTTTCGTTGGTGGGGAGAGGGGTTACTTCCTCCCGCGGTTCTTCACCACGAACGCGACCAGGACGATGACGGCGATTCCGACCAGGAGCCAGATCGGTATGCCGCCGAGTCCCTTGTAGGCCAGTACGGTCGGGTCGATGTTCGGTTGCACGGGAACTCCCTCCGAAGGGTTTCGTGTCGGTGTGTCAGCCGGTGGCTTCCCCGTAGGCCTGTTCCGTCGCCTCGCCGACCGCCATGCCTCCGACGGCGCAGGGCACGGCTCCCGCACCGCCGGTCAGGTAGGTGCAGCCCGCGGTGAAGCCCTTGTCGGCGGCGAAGCTGAGTGCCGTTCCGGCGGCGGACTCGTAGTCCCCGCTCGCCACCTGGCCGGCGAACTCGCCGACGGCGATGACGTCGCCGACGGTGCCGACCGTGTCCATCACGCCGCCGAGGCTCAGGGTGCCCCGGGGGTCGATGCGGTTGACGGGGTCGCCGAGCTTGACGCGCTCGCTCTGGTCGGTGGAGCCGTACTGCCCGGCATAGGTCCTGCCGCCCACGGTGAGCGAGGTCATCTGCGAGTGGTCCGACCACTTGACGGCGGTGCGGGCCTCCTCGGGGGTGGAGGCGCCGGCGGTCTCGTTGCCCACCTTGTCGTAGGACCAGCTGGCGGTGGAGCCGTTCTTCGCGGTGATCTGCTGGGTGTCGTCGACCGTGTAGGTGGTGCCGCGGGGGCAGCCGGGGTCCACGCCCTGGGAGTGAGGTTTCCGGCCAGGTCGTAGCAGTACTGCCAGGACGAGGCGAGCACGCTGCCCTTCTTCTCCTCGGCGTAGAAGAAGCGGCCCGCGTCGTCGTAGGTGTAAGCGGTCGTCGTGCCGGCGACCGCGTCCGTGCGGGTGCGGATCTTCGCCCCGTCGGTGCCCGCCCTGCTGTAGGAGTGGACGAGGTCGACCAGGGTGCCCTTGGGCGAGCTGGCCCTGATCCGCTCGGGCCGGCCGGACTCGTCGACGGTGACCTCCTGGACGGTGCCGCCCGGGTACGTGGTCCTCGTGCGGACGTCGTTGTCGTCGTAGGCGTACTTCGTGATTTTGCCGGTGGGGTCCTTCAGCTCGCTGAGGCCGTTGACCGCGTTCCAGGTGTAGTCGGTGACGCCGGCCGGGTCCTCGTAGGTGTCGACGTTGCCCGCGGGGGTGTACGTCAGCCGGGTCTGCGAGCCGTTCTGGAGGGTGCGCACGGTCTCGCGCGACAGCGGGTCGAAGTCGTACCGCGTCACGCCGGTCCCGTCCGACCGCTGCTTCAGGTTCCCGTCGCCGTCGTAGGAGTAGGTCACCGTGGCGTAGTTGGAGGTGTCGACCCTGGTGATCCGGTCCCGCTCGTCGTACTCGTACGTGACGGTGACGCCCCGGCCGTCCTTGGCGCTCACGGGCCGTCCGAGCGCGTCGTACCGGTAGGTCGTGACGCCGAGCGGCGCGGGCGGGACGACCTTGGTCAGGTTGCCCTGCGCGTCGTGGGTGAAGGACGTCGAGACCGACTTCGTCGAGGACATCCTGGTGGTGACCTTGCAGCGTTGTCCTTCGAACCCGCCGCACGTCGGCGCGGCCGGGTTGTGGTCGAAGGTCCGGCTGCCGCCGCCGGATCCGGTGACCGCGACCGACGTGGTGTTCCCGACGGCGTCGTACGTGTAGTCGGTCTTCTCCCCGTCCATGGTCTTCATGGAGCCGGGGAGGTCCGCGCCCGACAGGGTCTGGTACTGCGAGATGCTCGCCGTGGCGCCCGTCGGGAGCATGGCGGAGGTGGGGTTGGAGCGCGCGTCCCAGCCGTAGGTGGTGACGTTGCCGCCGGCGCCGCCCGTGCCCATGGCGTCGGTGGCGGTCTGCACGTTGTTGTTCGCGTCGTACGACGTGGAGCGCGTGTGGCCCAGCGCGTCGACGACCTCGGTGATCCGGCCCTGGTCGTCGTGCTTGTGCTTCGTGGCGATCTTCCGGACCGGTGTGGAGTTTCCGTGTGCAGGCGCTCCGCCGTCCGGGACACTTGGGCGTACGGGGGTGTTCACGTGGCACGGGATGTTTTCGGGGAGGGGTGCGCGCATGGGGCGGCGTTCCGGGGGGCTGATCGGGATCTGGGCCGAGCAGCAGAGGGTGGCGCAGCGGCAGCGGGAGGGGCAGCAGCAGGCCGTGGTGCGGCAGCGGCGGGAGGCCGAGCGGCAGCAGCGGGCGTACGAGCGGGACGTGTCCCGGATGCAGCGGGAGCAGCGGGCCGCCTACCGGCGGCACCGGGACGCCGACGCCCTGCGGAAGACCCGCGAGATCGACGAGCGGGTCGCCGCGCTCGAAGGGCTGCTCGCCGCCGGGTGCCGGGCGCCCGCCTTCCGGGTGGAGTCGCTGCGGCGGGCCGAGGAGGTCGAGCCGTTCGCGCCCGGGACCCTCGCGCAGCCCGTGCCCCTGCCCGACCAGCGGCACTACTCCGGGCGCGACGGGCGGGCGCGGTTCGAGCGGGACTGGTACGCCGCGCAGGCCGCCGAGGCGCGGCGCCTGGAGTCGCTCGCCGCGTACCGGAGGGAGTATGACGCCTGGGCCGCCGCCCGGATCACCGAGATCCGCGCGTACAACCGGGGGGTCGCCGGGACCGGCGAGGCCCTCGCCGGCGGTGACGCCGAGACCGTCGTCGACTACTTCTCCGCCGTGCTCTTCTCCTCCACCGGCTGGCCCGACGGCTTTCCGCGCGAGGTCTCCGCCGCGTACGACCGGGGCGGGCGCGGGTTCGTCCTCGACTGGGACCTGCCCGGCTACGAGGTCGTCCCCGAGACCAAGGGCGTCAAGTACCTGCCGAGCACCGACCAGGAGAAGGAGGTCGCCCGGCCCGTCACGCAGCGGCGGGCGCTGTACCGGAGCGTCCTCGCCCAGAGCGTGCTGCTCGCCGTGCGGGAGCTGTTCGCCGCCGACCGCTTCGGGGCCCTGGAGTCCGTCGCCCTCAACGGGTACGTGGGCGGCGTCGACCCGGCCACCGGGCTCGCCTCCCGGGTGTGCGTCGCCTCCGTCGTGGTGGGCCGGCGGGACTTCGACCGGCTCAACCTCGAACTCGTCGCCGCCGTCGACTGCCTGACCGGCGCGCTCGCCGGGCGCCTCTCTGGGAAGCCCGAGGAGCGGGTCGCCGTCGCCCCGTTCCGCACGCCCGACCAGGTCGGGGGCGACGTCGTCGTGCAGGGGGACGGGGAGGAGCCCGACCTGCTCTCCATGGACCCCATCGCCTTCGAGGGGCTCGTCGCCGAGCTCTTCCGGGCCCGCGGGCTCCAGGCCGTCACCACCCGCCGCTCCAACGACGGCGGGGTCGACGTCGAGGCCCTCGATCCCGACCCCATCAGCGGCGGCTCGATCGTCGTCCAGGTCAAGCGGTACCGGAACACCGTCCCGCCGTCCGCCGTGCGCGACCTCTACGGGACCGTGCAGGGCGCCGGCGCCAACAAGGGCGTCCTCGTCACCACCTCGAAGTTCGGGCCCGGCTCCTACACCTTCGCCAACGGCAAGCCCCTGACGCTGATCTCCGGGACCGAACTCGTCGACCTGCTGCGGCAGCACGGGCTGCGGGGGCGGCTGGGTGCTCCCGGGGCGGGGACGTCGTCCGGGGCGGCGGCCCGACCCGCTCCGGAGACCGCACCCGACGAGGACTTCAACCTCCTAGGGATGGTGTGGCGGGGCTCCGTCGCCCTCGACGTCTGCGCGCTCGTCTGCGAAGGCGGCCGGGTCCTCGGGGACGACTGGTTCGTCTTCTACAACAACCCCGCCACGCCCGACGGTTCCGTCGCCATGGTGACCGCCGCCCCCGGCGACCGCGCCGCCGTGCGCGTCGGGTTCGACGCCCTTCCCGCCCGGGCCGACCGGCTCGTCCTCGTCGCCGCCGTTGACCCCGAGGTCAATCCGGACGCCGACCTCCGCGGGTTCACCGAGGCCGGGATACGGCTCCGGGACGGCTCGGGCGGCGAGCTCGACCGGCTCGACGTGTCCGACGGGCGGGACGGCGAGACCGCCCTCGTCCTCGGGTCGTTCCGGCGACGGGCCGGGGGCGACTGGGACTTCGTGATCGGGGGGAAGGGGTACGTCGGCGGGCTCGGGGAGCTGGTGGGGGACTTCGGCATCGAGGTGCGGTGAGGTCCGCCCTTCGAGGGCCCGTCCGTCCGTCTACCTCCCGCTCAACCTGTTCGCCAGCACCGCCACCCTGTCCGTCCGCGCCGAGTGCCCCAGCGCCTCGCGCCGGTCCGCGCCCCGGAACGCCGCGTACATGGTCTGCACGCCGAGCCAGCGCAGCGGCTCCGGTTCCCACTTGCGGACCTTGTGGCCGACCCAGGGGAGGGCCGTGAGGTCGGTCGGGCCCGACTGGCCGGAGTCCTGTCGGATCAGGTCGCGCAGGGTGCGGGCGGCGAGGTTGGCGGTGGCGACGCCCGAGCCGACGTAACCGCCCGCCCAGCCCAGGCCCGTGGAGCGGTCGAGGGTGACCGTCGCGCACCAGTCGCGCGGGACGCCGAGCACGCCGGACCAGGCGTGGTCCACCCGTACCCCCGCGAGCTGCGGGAAGAAGCGGACCAGGATCTCGCGCAGGGCCTCGATCGTCTGCGGCCGGGTGCGTCCGTCGTTGTCGGTCTTCGAGCCGAAGCGGTACGGGACGCCCCGGCCGCCGAGCGCGATCCGGCCGTCGGCGGTGCGCTGGGCGTACATGTACGCGTGCGCCATGTCGCCGAGCGTCTCGCGGCCCTCCCAGCCGACGGACTCCCACTGCGCGTCGGTGAGCGGCTCGGTGGCGATCATCGAGGAGTTCATGGGGAGCCAGGCGCGGCGCTGCCCGGCGAGGGAGGCGGTGAAGCCCTCGGTGCAGCGCAGCACGTACGGGGCGCGGACCGTGCCGTACGGGGTGACCGCGTGCTTCGGCCTGATCTCCGTCACCGGCGTCGACTCGTGGATCGTGACCCCCAGCGCCTCGACCGCCGCCGCGAGCCCCTTCACCAGCTTCACCGGGTGCAGGCGGGCGCCGTGCGGGGTCCAGGAGGAGCCGACGGCGCCGGTCACGCGGACGCGCGCGGCGGTCTCGCGGGCCCCGTACAGCACGCGGTCGGTCTCGCCGAACGCGAGCTCGGCCGCGTGGAAGTCCTTGAGGCGGGCGAGCTGGGCGGGGGAGAGGGCGACTTCGAGGACGCCGCCCCGGTGCACGCCGGCGTCGATCTTCTCCCGCTCGCAGACGTCGACGACCTCGGCGACCGTGGCGTTCATGGCCTGCTGGAGGCGGACGGCCGCCTCGTGGCCGTGCAGCTTCGCGTAGCGGTCGCGGCCGGCGATGCCGTTGTAGAGCCAGCCGCCGTTGCGCCCGGAGGCGCCGTACCCGCAGAACTTCGCCTCCAGGACCGTGATGTCGAGGAAGGGCACGGCCTTCTTCAGGTAGTACGCGGTCCACAGGCCGGTGTAGCCGCCGCCCACGATGCAGACGTCGGCGGTGGTGTCGCCGGGGAGCGGCTCGCGGGGGGCGGGGGCGCCCTCCTGCGCGTACCAGAACGAGATGCCGCCGTTGACCGTGCTCATGTGTACCCCTGGATTCGGAATGCGTGGGCGGGACGTTACCCCGGCCCTCCGGCCCGTGGGTACGGCTGACGTGGCGAGGGATTCCGCGCCGGACCCGACACCGTGTACGCCGTCTAGGCTCGGCGGCATGATCCACGTACCGGAGGAACTCGCGCGGTCGCAGGCGAAGTACAACGGTGAGGCGGGGCGGGCGTTCGTCGCCGGACTGCCCCGGGCGGCCGGGGAGTTCCTCGACCGGTGGGGGCTGCGGGTCACCGGGCCCTCGATGTACGGGATGGCCTCGCTGGTCCTTCCGGTGGAGCGGCGCGCGGACGGCGTGCCCGCCGCCCTCAAGATGCAGATCCTCGACGAGGAGACCGAGGGCGAGCCGGTCGGCCTGCGCGCCTGGGACGGGGCGGGGGCCGTACGGCTCCTCGACCACGACCCCGCCACCGGGACCATGCTCCTGGAGCGCCTGGACGAGGCCCGGCCGCTGTCGTCCCTCGCGGACACCCGGGAGGCGATGCGGACCGTCGCGGGCCTCCTCGCCCGGCTCACGGCCGTCCCCGCGCCGCCGGGCCTGCGGACGCTCGGCGGCATCGCGGCCGGGATGCTCGCGGAGGTGCCCGGGGCCGCCGCCCGGCTCGGCCCGGAGGACGCGGCGGTCCTGCGGGACTGCGCGGCGGCGGTACGGGAGGTGGCGGGCGAACCGGGCGACCGGCTGCTCCACTGGGACCTGCACCTCGGGAACGTCCTGGCCGCCGCGCGCGAGCCCTGGCTGTCGATCGACCCCAAGCCGCTCGCGGGCGACCCCGGCTTCGACCTCCTCCCGGCGCTCGTGGACCGCTTCGACCCGGACCCGGCCGAGGTGCTGTGGCGGTTCGACCTGCTCGCCGAGGTCGTCGGGGACCGGCGGCGCGCGGTGGCGTGGACGCTGGGCCGGGTCCTCCAGAACGGCCTGTGGGACGTCGAGGACGGCGAACCGTCCCTGGACGCCGAGCAGGTCGCGGTCGCGCGGATCCTGCGGGAGCGGCGGGGGTGACGTCGGCGGGCCCGACGCCGGTCGGCCCGACGCCGACGGGGGCTGACTTCGGAGGGCCCGACCCCGACCGGCCCGACGGACCCGAGCCCGGCCCCGACCGCCCCGCCCCCGTCCGCCAGGTCCAGGACGTGGATTCCGCTGGTCACGGAGGCCCCGCGCGGGGCACCCTGGCCCCATGATCCGTACCGTCACCCCCGCCGACGTCCCCGTCGTCCACGCCCTGATCCGCGACCTCGCGGAGTACGAGAAGGCCCTCGACGAGGTCCGCACCACCCCCGAACAGCTCCACGAGGCCCTCTTCGGCGAGCGGCCCGCCGCCTTCGCGCTCCTCGCGGAGGACGAGGCCGGCGAGCCGGTCGGCTTCGCGCTCTGGTTCCTCAACTTCTCGACCTGGCGCGGGGTCCACGGCATCTACCTGGAGGACCTGTACGTCCGTCCGGAGGCGCGCGGCGGCGGCCACGGCAAGGCCCTGCTGCGCGAGCTCGCCCGGATCTGCGTCGAGCGCGGCTACGAGCGCCTGGAGTGGTCCGTCCTGAACTGGAACAAGCCCTCGATCGACTTCTACGAGTCCCTGGGCGCCCGTCCGCAGGACGAGTGGACGGTCTACCGGCTGACGGACGGGGCCCTGGCGGCGCTCGGCGGTGCGCCGGGAGTGTAGGAAAGGGACATGGACAACGACGACAACGACATCGAGCAGCGCTTCCGGCGGATCACCGGCTTCATCGAGGCCCGCCTGACGCCGCTCTTCGACCCCGCGAACGGCAGCGACCACGGCTTCGGCATGGACGACACCTCCCGGGCGCTGCGGGCCGCCCGCTACACCGTGCAGGCCGCGTCGGCCGTCTCCGGCCTCGTGGAGAAGCGGGCGACGGCGCCGGAGCTGCGGCAGGTCGTGGACCAGGCCCTCGAACACAACTGGGACGTGCTGCGTTCCGTGGCCCGGATGTGGGAGGACCACCCGGACTTCCGGAAGGAGTTCAAGGCGCACTCCTGGGACGTGGTCGGGGCCGTCTGACACGCGCCTCAGGGCACCAGGACCACCTTGCCCGTCGTGCCCCGGTTCTCCAGGGCGCGGTGGGCCCCCGCCGCCTCCGCGAGGGGGAAGCGGTGGACCGCGGGGCGGAGGGTGCCGTCGGCCGCCGCGGCGAGGGCGGCGAGTTCGAGGTCCCGGATGTCGCCGCCCGCCTTCTCCAGCATCACCGGGCCGAGGACGGACTCCGAGGTGATGCCGCGCTCCGCCAGCTCCTCCGGCGCGAAGGTGAGCGGTTCGCCGTCGTGGAGGCCGGTCCCGGACCAGCCGAAGACGACGTGCTGCCCGCCCTTGCCGAGGAGGTCCACGGCGGCCCGGCCGGTGTCGCCGCCGACCGAGTCGAAGACGACCGTGGCCGCGCGTCCGCCGAGGGGCCCGTCCAGGTACGCGCGGACCTCCTCCGCCCAGTCCGGCTCCAGGTAGTCGACGGCCAGGTCGGCGCCGTTCTCCCGGACCAGGGCGGTCTTCGCGGGCCCGCCCGCGAGGCCGACGACGGTGGCGCCGGCGTTCTTGGCGTACTGGACGAGCAGGGTGCCGATGCCGCCCGCCGCCGCCGGGACGATCGCGACCGACCCGGGTCCGAGCTCCGTGAACCCGAGGATGCCCAGGGTCGTGCGGCCGGTGCCGATCATGGCGACCGCCTCCGCCTCGCCGAGGCCGTCGGGCAGGGCGTGGAGCCGGGCGGCGTCGGTGACGGCGAGCTCCGCGTACCCCCCGGGGACCATGCCGAGGTGGGCGACGACCCGCCGGCCGAGCCAGGACGGGTCGGTGCCCTCCCCGAGCGCGTCGACCGTGCCGGCGACCTCGCGGCCGGGGATCGTGGGCAGCTCGGCGGGGGCCGGGAAGGGGCCGGGGGCGCCCTCCCGGAGCGCCGTGTCGAGGAGGTGCACCCCGGCCGCCGTGACCCGGACGCGGACCTGGCCGGGGCCCGGGACGGGGTCGGGCACCTCCTCGTAGGTGAGGTTCTCGGCGGGCCCGAAGGCGTGGAGGCGGACGGCGTGCATGACGGTTCCCCTGTCGTCGTACCGATGTGGTCGTACGGATGGCGTCGTACCGACGTCGTCGTACGGATGTGGTCGTACGGATCACGAAGTGGCGTGACGGGGAAAGCCTCCGACCTCAAGCGCGCTTGAGGTCAAGGGGGACCGTGGACTCCGCGGATCACCGTGCCGGGCGCACCAGCCGCTCCGCGCGCAGCGCCAGCGACACCGCCTCGACCGCGCTCGTGAACGACACCTCCGACAGGACGCCCGGCGCCGCGACCTGGTCGCCCACCAGGTACACCCCGTCGCCCCGGTCGACGGCCGGTCGGTCGCGCCAGGTGGTGCCGGGGCGGTCCACCGCCCCCGTGCGTCCCTGGGCCAGCGACTCGCGCCGCCACACCGTCCGCTCGCGCCAGCCGGGGAAGCCGAGGTCGAGGAGCCGTTCCGCGTGGGCGGTCCCGTCGGCCTTCGACGCGTCCGGGCCGACGGGCAGCTGGGCCTGGAGGAGCTGCTGCCCGGCCGGGGCCAGCGAGGGGTCCGGCCCGGTGAACCGCTCGATCCAGCCGGGCGCGTCCAGGTCGGAGACGACGAACGGGTCCCCCTTCCGGGCCCGCAGCGCCAGGTCGACCAGGACCGTACGGCCGCTCTCCCAGGTCAGCGACGGGTCGCCGAGGAGCCGGGCGGCGGCGGGCAGGGCGGTGGCGACGATCACCGGGCCCCCGCCCGCCGGCAGCGCGTCGATCCGGGACGAGGTCTCGATCCGTACGCCGAGCTCCCGGGCCCGGGCCGCCATCCGCCCGATCAGCTCGCCCCAGCCGCCCCGGACGTAGTGCGCCTCGGGCGGCAGGGCGGCGGACCGGTGCAGCCGTTCCTGCACGAAGCGGGCGGAGAGCGACCCCGGGTCGTGGTGGAAGAGCGCGACCCCGCTGTACGCGGCGGCGGCGCGGGCGGTCCGCTCGCCCGCGAGCCCGGTGGCCCAGGTGCGGAAGTCGACGTCGACGGGGGCCTTGCGGGCGGCCCGCAGGGACAGGCGCAGCAGGCCGGGCGGCGGGGTGCGGCGGAGGGCGCCGTCGCGGTGGAAGCGCAGCCGGAGGACCTCGGCGGGCGGCAGCGGCGCGAGCGGGCGGACGAAGCTGCGCTGCTTCAGCCAGGTCCAGTGCGGGCCGCCGGCGTAGAACACGTGCGGGCCGTCGTTCGTGCGGTACGGGCCCTTCGCGGTGCGCGCCCGTCCGCCGAGGTCCTCGTGGGCCTCGTACAGGGTCACGGCGGTGCCGGCCTCGGCGGCGGTGACGGCCGCGGTCAGTCCGGCGAAGCCGCCGCCGACGATCGTGAGTTTCCGCATGTCGCTCTCCCGTTCCAGTGTCGGTCCTACGAGGGGGACGGGCCAGGGGGCGGCGTTCGTGACACGGGGGCGTTGTCGGTGGCGTACCTCACCATGGGGGGATGGCGAACGACGGTACGAGGGCGACGACGGGGAAGAGGAAGGTGCCGGGTGCGCGGCGGCCGGAGCTGCGGCTGCCGCCCCTGGAGCCGTACGGGGGCGGTCTGGAGCCGGACGGGGACTACGACGGCCTGGAGCTGTCCGGGCTCGACCTGGCCGGGCAGTCGGGGGAGGGGGCCCGGTTCCTGGACTGCGCGCTGCGGGAGTGCGCCCTCGACGGGACGCGGCTGACGAACGCGCGCTTCCTCGACTCGCTGCTGAGCGGGGTGCGGGGCGTGGGGACGGACCTGGCGGGGGCGCAGCTGCGGGACGCGGAGGTGGTGGAGGCGCGGCTCGGCGGGACGCAGCTGCACGGCGCCGTCCTGGAGCGGGTCGTGGTGCGGGGCGGGAAGATCGACTACCTGAACCTGCGGTCGGCGAAGCTGAAGGACGTCGTCTTCGACGGGTGCGTGCTGAGCGAGCCGGACTTCGGGGGCGCGGTCCTCGAACGGGTCGAGTTCGTGGACTGCGCCCTGACCGGGGCCGACTTCTCGGGCGCGCGGCTGCGGGACGTGGACCTGAGGGGCGCCCGGCGCCTGGAGATCGCGCGCGGGGTGGACTCCCTGGCGGGGGCCGTGATCTCGACGCCCCAGCTCTTCGACCTGGCACCGGTGCTCGCGGCGCAGCTGGGGGTGCGGGTGGAGGGATAGGGCGTGTGTCGAAGGACGGGCGGTCTAGGCCTTGGCCGGCATGCGGGGGAAGCGGGCCTGGAGGGACCAGACGGCCGGGTTGTCGGCGAGGCCCTCGTGCATGTCGGTGAGGTCCGCGATCAGGTCGTGCAGGAAGTCGCGGGCCTCGCGGCGCAGTTCGGCGTGGTCGAAGGTCACCGGCGGCTCGTCGCCCGGCATCCAGTCGGCCTCGACGTCCACCCAGCCGAAGCGGCGCTCGAACAGCATCCGGTCCGTGGACTCGGTGAAGTCGAGCTCCGCGTACTGCGGCTGCGCGGCCCGGCTCCCGCGTGGGTCCCGGTCGAGCTGCTCGACGATGTCGCAGAGCGCCCACGCGAAGTCCAGCACCGGCACCCACCCCCAGGCCGTGGACACCTCCCGGTCCGTCTTCGTGTCCGCGAGGTACACGTCCCCGCAGAACAGGTCGTGCCGCAGCGCGTGGACGTCCGCGCGGCGGTAGTCGGTCTGCGGGGGGTCGGGGAAGCGACGCGAGAGGGAGTAGCCGATGTCGAGCACGGGACCGATGGTGTCACGGTCCCGGACCCCGTGGCTCCGGGCCCGGTCCGCACGCGTCCGGGCTCAGCGCCCGCGCCCGTGCACCGCCCTCGCCACCCGGGGTCCCAGCCAGCGCTTGAGGCGGCGGAGGGGTTCCAGGCTGCCGGCGGCGCGGTCGAGGCGGTAGTAGAGCTGGGGCGGGACGTGCGGGAGGAGGGGGGAGTGGCGCTGGCCGAGGAGGGCGAACATGCGGGCCGGCTCCAGGCGCATGTAGCGGGGGAGGTTCTCGTACCAGCGGGCGCTGTAGCGGGCGGCGCTCTGGGCCGAGACGAGTTCGGCGCGGCGCCGCTTCCCGTACAGGGTCAGGGCCGTGTCGAGGTCCCGGCCGGGGGCGTCCAGGGCGTCCGCGAGGGCGAGCGCGTCCTCCAGGGCCAGGGTGGTGCCCGCGCCGATCGAGTAGTGCGTGGTGTGGGCGGCGTCGCCGAGGAGGACCAGGTTGCCCCGGTGCCAGACGCGGTTGGTGAGGGTGCGGAAGGCGAGCCACTGGGCGGGCTCCCCGGCCCGGTCCCGGCCGATCAGCTCGTGCCCGTCGAGCAGGTCGTGGAAGAGCTTCTCCAGGAGGTTCAGGCTGTCGGCCTCGCCGAGCGCGTCGAGGCCCAGGCCGGTCCAGGTCTCCGGGGAGCACTCGACGACGCAGGTGGAGCGCTCGCCGCTGAACCCGTAGGCGTAGCACCAGATCCAGCCGTGCTCCGTCTCCTTGAAGGCGAAGCTGAACGAGTCGAAGACCTTGGTGGTGCCGAGCCAGACGTACCGGTTCCGGCCGCTCGTGACCTCGCTGCCGAAGTGGTCCGCGTACGCCTCGCGGAGCGCGCTGTTCACCCCGTCGGCGGCGACGACCAGGTCCGCGTCGGCGAGTTCGGGCGCGTCCGGGCCGCTCACGCCGTGCTCGTACGCGATCCGCACGCCCAGCTCGCGGGCGCGGTCCGCGAGCAGCGCCAGCATCCGCCGGCGCCCGATGCCGAAGCCCGCGTCGCCCCGGTGGACGGTCCGCTCGTCACGGACGATCGCGACCCCGTCGGTCCAGGTCACGGAGGCGTCCGCGACGGCCCGCGCGGACTCCGGGTCGCCCGCGCGCAGCCTGCCGAGGAGCCCGGCCCAGTACGTGACGCCCCAGCCGTACGTCGAGCCCTCCGGGTTCCGCTCGTACACCGTGATCTCGTGCGACGGGTCCCGCCGCTTCAGCAGGACCGAGAGGTAGAGGCCGGCGGGACCGCCGCCGACGATCGCGAGCTTCACGTGCGCTCCACTGGGACTGGGTCATGACACCGTGCGGTCGGGAAGTAACGCACGGTAGCAGTGGAGGGGGGGGACGCCGGGCCTTCCCCGGAACGGCGCGCGGGAGCGGTTCCGGTCCTACGGCAGCAGTCGCCGCTCCTTCGCCACCGCCACCGCGCCCGCCCGCGTGTCCACGCCGAGCTTGGCGTAGATCCGGCCCAGGTGGGTCTTCACCGTCGCCTCGCTGATGAACAGGGCCCGCGCGATCTCCCGGTTGCCGAGCCCGCGCCCGAGCTGCCCGAGGATGTCCCGCTCCCGGTCGGTGAGGCTCGGGGCCGCCGCGCCCCGCATCCGGTCCATGACCCGGCTGGCGACCGGCGGCGAGAGGGCCGTGCGGCCCTGCGCGGCGGCGTGGATCGCCGCGAACAGCTCCTCCGGCCGTTCGGCCTTCAGGAGGTAGCCGGTGGCGCCCGCCTCGATCGCCCGCGTGATGTCGGCGTCCGTGTCGTACGTGGTGAGGACGAGGACGTGGACGCCGGTCGGCGCGATCCGGCGGGTCGCCTCCACGCCGTCGATGCCGGCCCCGAGCTGGAGGTCCATGAGGACGACGTCCGGCTTCAGCTTCGCCGCCATTGCGACGGCCTCCTCGCCGCTGCCGGCCTCGCCCACGACGTCGATGTCGGGGGTGCTGCCGAGGAGGGCGAGCAGCCCGGCGCGGACCACCGCGTGGTCGTCGCAGAGCAGGATTCGTACGGAGGACATCACGACTCCAGGGAGGGCGGGACCGGCGGGTTCGGCGGGGGAGCGGGCATCACGGCTCCGGGGAGGGCGGCGAGAGCGGGAGCGCGGCCGAGAGCACCGTGCCCTCGCCCGGGACGGACTCGACGGTCAGGGTGCCACCGAGCTGTTCGGCCCGCACCCGCATCGCGGGCAGCCCGTGGCCGCGCACCCCGCCCGGCCGCTCCGCCGGGTCGAAGCCGCGCCCGTCGTCGGCGACGTCCAGGACCACCTGGTCGTCGAGGTACGTCAGGGTCACGGCGGCCGACTCCGCGCCCGCGTGCTCGCGGATGTTCGCCAGGGCGCCCTGCGCGATCCGCAGCAGCGCCGACTGCGCCCGGTCGGGCAGCGGCGCCGGCGGTCCGTCGACCCGGAACGCCGCCGACTCGCGCGCGGCCAGGTCCCGCAGCGCCTCCTCCAGGCCGCCGCCCCCGGCCAGGTCGGCCGGTGCGAGGTCGTGGACGAAGCGGCGGGCCTCCGCGAGGTTGCGCTCGGCGATGGACTCGGCGGTACGGACGTGCCGGCGGGCGGTCTCCGGGTCGCCGTCCCAGGTGCGGTCCGCCGCCTGGAGCAGCATCTGCTGGCTGGACAGGCCCTGCGCCAGGGTGTCGTGGATCTCCATGGAGAGCCGCTGCCGCTCGGCGAGGGTCCCCTCGCGGCGCTCGATCGCGGCGAGCTCACGGCGGGTGCGGATCAGGTCGTCGATCAGGGCCCGCTGGCGCGCCGCCTGCCGGTCGGAGTACACGAACACCCCGGTGGCCAGGGCGGCGACGGCCGGCGGGGCGACGATCAGGTTCGGGTCCCAGCCGCCGTGCGAGAGCTGGACCTGCGCGAAGACCACGAAGGCGGTGAGCAGGGCGACCAGGCCGAGCGCGGCGCGCGCCGGGAGGGTGCGCAGGCCCGTGTAGAAGAGCGGCACCGCGCACCAGGCGAAGCTGGGCGCGAGGACGACGAGGACGACCCAGACGGCCACGACCGTGCCCAGCCAGGCGATGCGGCGCGGGGTGGCGCGGGTGCCGAGGACGGGGCCGAGGAGGTAGAGGGAGGCGAGGGCGCCGGTGAGGGCGATGATCCAGGGGCTGCGGGTCTCCCAGTCGTGCCGCAGCAGGAAGCGGGCGAGCGAGGCGCCGAGCAGGAGGAAGAACGCGGTGTGCATGATCCGCGCCAGCCGGCGGGCGTCCGGGTCCCGCTCCGTGCCCTCCTCCATGTCCCGGCCCTTCCGCTCTCCGTAACGGTCCCGCCCGGTGACGGTCCCACCTGCGCACACCCCTTCATCCTGGCCCGACGGGACCAGTCCGGCATCAGCCGATCGGCTGACCCGGGCGTCCACCGGTGCGCGCCCGGAGGGCAGCCGGACCGTGGACCGGGAGGGCCCGGGAGCGGCCACAGGATGGATGACAGAGCGAGACGGACGAACGGATCGCTCGGCCCACGGCCCCAAGGCCCCAGCCCGACGGCCCCGCGCCCTCCCCCCGATCCCACGGAGTTCCCCATGAAGAAGATCCTCTTCGGTGCCACCGCCGCCGCCGTCATCGCCGCCGGCACCTTCGGCGTCGTCTCCGCGAACGCCTCCGCCCCGGCCGCCGCCGCTCCCGCCGCCGTCCGCGCCGACGCCTCCAACGGCAACCTCCAGCAGTCGACGCACCTGACGATCGAGGCGGCGACGAAGGCCGCGCAGGCGACCCTGAAGGCCGCCGAGAAGGAGAACCAGCGCGTCTCGGTCGCGGTCGTCGACCGCAACGGCAACACCGTCGTCACCCTGCGCGGCGACGGCGCCGGCCCGCAGTCCTACGAGTCGGCCGTGAAGAAGGCGTACACCGCCGTCTCCTGGAACGCCCCGACCTCCGAGCTCGCCAAGCGCCTGACCAACGCCCCCACGCTCAAGGACATCCCGAACACCCTCTTCCTGGCCGGCGGCGCCCCCGTCACCGCCAAGGGCGCGCCCGTCGCCGGCATCGGCGTCGCCGGCGCCCCCTCCGGCGACCTCGACGAGAAGTTCGCCCAGGCCGGCGTCGCCTCCCTCGGCCGGTAAGACGCCTCCCCCCGGCCGGTAAGGCACCCCCTCGGCCGGTAAGACGCCCCCTCGGCCGGTAAGGCGAATCCCCGGGCCGGCACGCCTCCCGGCCGGACAAGGCGACCCCCGGCCGCCAAGCCCCGACCGGCCCCTCGAACGGCCGTGGCGCCCGGACCCCCCGCCGGGCGCCACGGCCTTTCCCCGGCTCCGCTGCTTACGATCGGTCCGTGAAGCACCTCCACCGGACCCGGCCCCGGCCGCAGACCCGTCGGACCCGGACCGCCGCCGCCCTCCTCGCCGTCCTCGCGGTGCTCGCGGGCGGCTGCACCGGTGCCACCGGCGGGGTCCGGGGCGCTCCCGGGGCCGCCGGGCTCCGCGACCCGTACTTCCCGAAGCTCGGGAACGGCGGCTACGACGTGCGGCACTACGCCCTCTCCCTCGCCTACGACCCGGCCACCGGGCGGCTCGACGGCACCGCCGAGATCACCGCCCGCGCCACCCAGGACCTCAGCGCCTTCAACCTCGACCTGTCCGGGCTCGCGGTCGGCGCCGCGCGCGTGGACGGCGCGCCCGCCGCGCACAACCGGGCCGGGAACGAGCTGACGCTCCGCCCGCGCGAGGAGATCCCGAAGGGCGCCGAGTTCCGCGCCACCGTCGCGTACGCGGGCGTGCCCGAGCCGATCACGGACGCGGACGGCTCCGAGGAGGGCTGGCTGCGCGACGGGGACGGCGGGGTCGTCGCGGTCGGCGAACCGGCCGGCTCCGCGACCTGGTTCCCCGGCAACCACCACCCCTCCGACAAGGCCGCGTACGACGTCTCCCTCACCGTTCCCGCCGGGACCGACGCCTTCTCCAACGGCGTCAGGACCGAGCGGCGGACGGAGGCGGACGGGCGCGTCACCACCGTCTGGCACACGCCCGAGCCGATGGCGAGCTACCTCGCGACGGTCATGATCGGGCGGTACGAGACGGGGACGGCGACCGCCCTCGGCACCGTGCCCGTGCTGACCGCCGCCGAGCCGGAGGCCGCGGCGGAGAGCGCCGCGCTGCGGGCCGAGATCCCGGCGCTCCTCGCCCGGCAGGTGCGGCGCTTCGGCCCGTACCCCTTCTCGGCCGCCGGGGCGGTCGTCACGGAGGACGGGACCCTCGGCTACGCCCTGGAGACCCAGACCCGGCCCGTCTTCCCGGCCTCCTCCTTCGACCGGACGACCCTCGTCCACGAGCTGGCCCACCAGTGGTTCGGCAACTCGGTGTCCCCCGCGACCTGGCGGGACCTGTGGCTGAACGAGGGCTTCGCGACGTACGCGGAGTGGCTGTACGCGGAGGAGCACGAGGGCGTCCCGGCCCGCACCGCCTTCGAGCGGGCCTTCGCGCAGAAGGCCAACTGGGCCTTCCCGCCCGCCGCTCCGCCCGGCGCGGCGAACCTCTTCGACCCGCCCGTCTACCAGCGCGGCGCGATGGTCCTGCACAAGCTGCGCGAGACGGTCGGGGACGGGGCCTTCGACGCGATCCTGCGCGGCTGGCCGGAGAAGTACCGCCACGCCAACGCCTCCACCGCCGACTTCACCGCCTACGCGGAGGAGGTGGCGGGGAAGGACCTCGACGGGCTGTGGGACGTGTGGCTGTACGGGGACGGGCGGCCGGAACGGCCTTGAGGAGCCTCGCGCGGACAGGGCGAAGGGGCCCGCCGGAGACACCGGCGGGCCCCTTCGCCCCGGGCACGGTTCAGTACTTCCAGCGGGCCCGGTCGCCGTCCATGACGCAGTGGATCATGCGGCGGTTGGCCGCGTGCGTGGACCTGCCCAGGTCGGCCTTCCGGCAGAACTGGCCGGCGTTGTAGCAGTTTCCGGCGTTGGAGACGATCTCGCAGGTGGCCTCGGCCGCCGCCGTCGGGGCCGCGGTCGTGCGCTTCGGCGCGGGCGCCTGCGTGGTGGGCTTCGGGGCCCGGGTCGCCTTCGCCGTCGCCGGGGGCGGGGTCGTGGGCTTCGCCTTCGGCGGCGCGGGCGCCGCGGTGGTGGGCGCGGGAGTCGTGGCCGTGGCGGTGGGCGTGGGCTCCGCGGTCGACGGGCTCGGCGTGGGCGTCGGGGTCGGGGTCGGCGTCGGGGTCGCCGAGGTGGAGACCGGGGCCGGGGTGGCGGGGGACTCGTCGGCCGCGACGGGCCCGCAGGCGACGGTGACGCCGACGAGCGCCAGGCCCGTCAGCGTCTGCCGCACCAGCCGGGCCGCCCGGGACCCCCGCCCGCGCCGCCGTCCGCTTCCGTCTCCGCCCCGGACTCCGGATTCTCTGCCGTCTTCGCCGGTGTCGTACATCGAGCCCCCCACAGGGTCGTTCATCTGATCGAAGAAGCGCACGTTAGAGGAGAAACCGTCTCCTCCGGGAGGGTTTGCGGGAAGCTTGTTCAAAACGAAACGACGCCGGTCTCCGGAACCACGGGCGTGGTTCCGGAGACCGGCGTCGGAGTGCCGGCCCACGGGCCGGCCGGACGTCAGAGGTTGACGCCGAAGTCGCGGGCGATGCCCTCCAGGCCCGAGGCGTAACCCTGGCCGACGGCGCGGAACTTCCACTCGGCGCCGTTGCGGTACAGCTCGCCGAAGACCATGGCCGTCTCGGTGGCCGCGTCCTCGGAGAGGTCGTAGCGGGCGAGCTCGGCGCCGCCGGCCTGGTTCACGATGCGGATGTACGCGTTGCGGACCTGGCCGAAGTTCTGCGAGCGGGAGACCGCGTCGTAGATGGAGACCGGGAAGACGATCTTGTCGACGTTCGGCGGGAGGGCCGCGAGGTTGACGTTGATCTGCTCGTCGTCGCCGCCGCCCTCGCCGGTGCGGTTGTCACCGGTGTGGACGATGGTCTGGTCCGGCGTCGACTTGTTGTTGAAGAAGACGAAGTGGGCGTCGGAGGCGACCTTCCCGGCGGCGTCCACGCCGATCGCGGAGGCGTCGAGGTCGAAGTCGGTGCCGGTGGTGGTGCGGACGTCCCAGCCGAGGCCCACGGTGACGGCGGCGAGGCCCGGGGCCTCCTTGGTCAGGGAGACGTTGCCGCCCTTGGACAGGCTCACAGCCATGGAAAGTCCCTTTCATCGTGGTGTCGTCGCCTGGAGAAACGCGCACGGCCTTCCGACGGTTCCCGTTCCGTCCCGGACGGAAATCAGGATGACTCCGACGGCCCAGTGCGGGGAACATGGAGGGCATGTCCGGTCCGTATCCCATCCGCGGCTCCGTCTCGCTCCCCGAGGCCGAGCTCCAGTGGCGTTTCTCGCGTTCGTCGGGCCCGGGCGGACAGCACGTCAACACCAGCGACTCGCGGGTCGAGCTCCGCTTCGACCTCGCGGCCACCGACGCGCTCCCCGAGGTGTGGAAGGCCCGCGCCCTGGAGCGGCTCGCCTCCCGCCTGGTCGACGGCGTCGTGACCGTACGGGCCTCGGAGCACCGCTCGCAGTGGCGCAACCGCGAGACGGCGGCGGTCCGCCTGGCCGCGCTCCTCGCCGAGGCGACGGCCCCGCCGCCCAAGCCCCGCCGGCCGACGAAGATCCCGCGCGGCATCAACGAGCGGCGGCTGCGGGAGAAGAAGCAGCGCTCGGAGACCAAGCGCACCCGGCAGTCCCGCGACTGGGGCTGAACCGGCGGCGGGCTATCGGCCCAGCTGCCGGTACTTCCCCTGGAAGTACGTCAGGGGCCCGCTGCCGTCCGCCGGGGACGCCCCCGCCGTCAGGACCCGGCCCACCACGAGCGTGTGGTCGCCGGCCACGACCCGGTTCTCGGTGCGGCACTCCAGGACCGCGAGCGCGCCGCCCATGAGCGGGGCGCCGCTCGCGTCGCCGCGCGTGTACGGCAGGTCGGCGAAGAGCAGCCGGTCGCTGACGCGGTTCTTCATCGAGAAGCGCCCGGCGACGTGCCGCTGGTTCTCGGAGAGGACCGAGACCGCCCAGACGGGGACGTCGGTGAGCAGGTCGTCCATGCGGGAGCCGTTGCGGAGGCTGATCAGGACCAGCGGCGGGTCGAGGGAGACCGACGTGAAGGCGGTGGCCGTCATGCCGACGTCCTCGCCGCGCGGACCGTCGTCGGGGTCGTGCGCGGTCACCAGGACCACGCCCGACGCGAGGCGGGACATGGCCGCCCGGAACTCTTCGTTGCTCACCCCTTCAGCATGGGGGATCGCCAGGTCGGTCACGGGGGGCGGGGAGGCGGTCTTCTGCAGCACCCTCCCGACGCTAGGACGGCTTCCCCCGGGCCGCATCGGGCGCGGGGACCAGGCTTCCGCCCCCGTCGGTCCTAGGACCCGCCCCGGAACCCGGCCGACCCGCCATGACCTGCTGTGACTTGAGTCACAGCAGGCAGTATTTGCTGACCCTGTGTACCGGCTGCGCAGCTCACTGTGATTCAGTGGCAATCACAGTCCATATGGAAACGCGATTGTGCAACAGGAAGCCGATCAGAACCCTGGAGTTGCTGTCGAGGTCTCGGGGAGAGCGAGCGATGGAGACCGAGTCGGAGCCGTACGTCCGTCTCTCGACCCTGCGGCAGCTGCATCAGGTCGTGACGGACCTCAACACCGCCCGCAGCCTGGCGGACACCCTGCAGACCGTCGCGGACGGCGTGGTCGCCGGTCTCAACTACGAACTCGCCTGCGTCAACCTGGTGCGCCCCGACGGTGACCTCGTCGTCGCCGCCTTCGCCGGAAGCTCCGCCGCCGAGGCCCTGATCACCGGCCGGGTCGGCTCCCGCGCGGCCTGGGAGCGCCGCCTCTCCATGGGCGTCGCCTGGGGCGACCTGCGGTTCATACCGCACACCGAGGGCTGGGTCCTGCTGGACGACGACGTCCCCCAGTGGCACACCGACGGCCCCGCGCCCCGCTTCGAGGACGAGTGGCACCCCCACGACCGGCTCTACGCCCCGATGTACGCCTCCGGCTCCGGCCGCGAGCTCCTCGGCGTCATATCCGTCGACCGCCCGCGCAACGGGCGGCACCCCGGCCCCTGGGGCCAAGAAGCGCTCCAGATGTACGCCTCGCAGTCGGCCATCGCCATCAGCAACGCCCGCCTCCGCTCCAACATGCAGCGGGCCCTGGTCCGGCTCGAACGGGAGCAGCAGGCCCTGCGCGCCAGCGAGGAATCCTTCCGCCAGGCCTTCGAGTACGCCCCCTCCGGCATGGCCATCGCCGAGATGGGCGGCGACCAGCACGGCCGGCTCCTGCGCACCAACGACGCCCTGTGCCGGCTCCTCGGCCGCCCCGCCTCCGTGATGCGCCGCTACTCCTTCGCCGACCTCGTCCACCCCGAGGACATCGGCACCCTGCTGCGGACCTCCGCCGAGGGCGGCCGGGCCGAGCTGCGGCTCGCCCGCCGCGACGGCACCTACGTCTGGGTCTCCCTGCGGAACTCCGTGGTCGCCGACACCGCCGACGGCCCCCGCTTCCTCCTCACCCACGTCGAGGACATCGAAGAGCGCAAGCGCCACGAGCTCCAGCTCGCCCACCGCGCCTCGCACGACGCCCTCACCGGGCTGCCCAACAGCGCCGAGCTGCGCTCCCGGCTCTCCGCGCGCCTCTGCGAGCGCCCGGCGGACGCCCCCGGCGCGTACGGCGACGGCTACGGGTACGGCCACGGGCCCGGACCGGGCTCCGGCTACGAGCCGTACGAGCACGAACACGAGCACGGCTTCGGCTTCGAGCCGGCGGGCGGCGCGGGGCCGTACGACCACCACGTCCACATGGTGGCCCCCTCGGGCGGCGAGACCGACGACGGCACCAAGGGGCTCGCGGTCCTCTTCTGCGACCTCGACGGCTTCAAGTCGATCAACGACCGCTTCGGGCACCACACCGGCGACGCCGTCCTCATCGAGGTGGCCCGGCGGCTCACCACCGGCGTGCGGGACGGGGACACCGTCGCCCGGCTCGGCGGCGACGAGTTCGTCGTCCTCGCCGACGGCCTCGGCGCGGCCGACGCCGCCGACCTGGCCGTACGCCTCCGCAACGCGATCATCCCGCCTATCCGGGTGGACGGGCGCGCGGTCCGCGTCGGGGCCAGTTTCGGCATCGGCTGGGCCGAGTGCGGGATGACCGTGGAAGAGGTCCTGAACTCCGCCGACCAGCGCATGTACGTGGAGAAGCGCTCCCGCGCCAAGGTCCAGCGCCGGGCCGGCTGACGCACGCGCCGGGCGGTCATGGGTCACCGGCCGACGTGCACGCCGACGGGTAGCAGGTCAAGGGTCCGAGTCGGGGAATGGTCCGTTCGGGGTAGGCTCGCCGGGTCGGCGACGGCTGGCGAGCATGGAGAGGATGACCCGGATGGCTGCCGGTAACGACGGCTCGAACAAGCCCGAGGACGACGATCCGTTCGGCTACCTGTACGAGGACGGACGGGCGGCGGGCGCGCAGCCCCCGCAGGGCGGCGGCTACGGCTACCCCGGTCCCGGCCCCGCGCAGCCGGGCGTGCCCCGGACCTCGTACAACCAGGTCAGAACGGTCGGCGACCGCCGCCAGTACGGCGGTGGCCAGCAGCACGCGCAGGCGTACGTGCCGCCGCAGCAGCAGACGCCGTACGGGCAGCAGCACGCGCAGTACGCCGCGCCCGAGACCTACGGCGGCCAGCAGCCGCCCCGCCAGACCCCGCCGCCCCCGCAGCGCGGCGGCTCCGGCCGGGGACCCAACACCCGGGGCCTGCTGATCGGCGCGGTCGCGGTCGTCGCGGTCGTGGTGCTCGGCATCGCGGCGGCGGTGATCACGAACATGAACAAGGACACCCCGGACGACAAGGCGGGCGGCACCGCGCCCACGCCGACGGCGTCCTCCCAGCCGTCGGAGACCCCGAGCGGCGACCCCAGCTCGCCCGCGCCGACCCCGACCGACCTGCCGAGGCAGGACGCGGCCACGCTCCAGCTCGGCGGCCCGGCGAAGCTCGACACGGCCGTGAAGGGCGCGAAGGGCCCGGGCGGCTCCTACGTGGTCTTCAACGGCGAGGGCGGCTCCGCGAGCTGGTCCGTGGACGTGCCGAGCACCGGGGACTACACCCTCCGGATCGTGTACAGCGTGCCCGGCAAGGACGCCAAGACCTCGCTGACGGTCAACGGCGAGAAGCCCCGCGAGATCCGGATGAACAACTGGGCGAAGGGCGCCGAGGGCGACTGGGAGAAGGGGTGGACCTACACCTACTCCTACGTGAAGCTCAACAAGGGCTCGAACTCGCTCAAGATCTCCTGCGAGTCGGGCGACTCCTGCGACGCGATCCTGGACCAGGTCTACCTGGAGGCCGGGCAGACCGGAAAGCGCTGACGCGCGAGGTCATGAGCTCATGAGGTCCTGAGTTTCCGAGGTCCTGAGTTCTTTCGAGGAGGAGGCCCTAAGGGGTCTCCTCCGTCGTCTTCACCCGGGTCAGCAGTTCCTCGTACGCCGTCCGGTCGAACTCCCCCGCCACCGGCGAGAGGACCGTCGCCGCCGAGAGGGCGACCGCGCGGACCAGGCGGTCCGGCCAGGGGATCCCGTCGACCAGGCCCGAGAGCAGGCCCGCGACGGCCGAGTCGCCCGCGCCCGTCGGGTTGCCCCGGACGGGGGCCGGCGGGGCCGCGCGCCACAGGCCCTCGGGGGTCGCGGCGAGCAGGCCCTCGGGGCCGAGCGAGGAGACCACCGCGTGGGCGCCCCGGCGGCGCGCGTCGAGGGTGGCCCGGCGGGGTTCGCGGGCGCCGGTGAGCCGGGCCAGTTCGTCCGCGTTGGGCTTGACCAGGTCGGGGCGGGCGGCGATGCCCCGCCGCAGGGGCTCGCCGCTGGTGTCGAGGAGGACGGGCACGGCGGCGGCGCGGGCGAGCCGGACGAGCTCCGCGTACGCGCCGACGTGGATGCCCGGCGGGAGGCTGCCGCAGAGGGCGACGGCGGCGGCGCCGTCGAGGAGCGCGGCGAAGCGGGCGCGGAAGGCGTCCCACTCGGCGGCGGTGACGGCCGGTCCCGGCTCGTTGAGCTGGGTGGTGTCCCCGCCGGCGGCGTCGACGACCGCGACCGTGCGGCGGGTGGACCCGGCGGTCTCGACCAGCTCGTCCCGGACCGGGGTGGCCGCGAGCCCGTCCCGCAGGACGGCCCCGGTGGCGCCGCCCGCGAAGCCGGTGGCGACGGTCTCGTACCCGAGGGCGGCGAGGACCCGGGCCACGTTGAGCCCCTTGCCGCCGGGGCGCTCGATCACCTGGGTGACCCGGTGGGAGGCGTACGGGGTGAGGGCGGGGACCCGGTAGGTCAGGTCCAGCGCCGTGTTGAGGGTGACCGTCACGATCACCTGTCCACCCCCGTACTCCCTGTGAAGACCGCTGGAACGTACGTTCCGACGGCCCCTGATCATGCCAAAGGAAAGGCGGCAGGCCCAGACCCCGGCCCGCCGCCCTTTCGCATGGCCCCTGATCAGACGGTCGCGGGGACCGCCGGCTCGACGACCCAGGCACCCTTGCGCATGACGCCCCGCAGGTTGAAGTCGGCGTCGAGGACGACGATGTCGGCGTCCTTGCCGGGCTCCAGGGAGCCGACACGGTCGTACACGCCGAGGAGGCGGGCCGGGTTGGCGGAGATGGCCTGGACGACCGACTCGACGGGCAGGCCGTCGACGGTGACGGAGCGCTTGAAGGCGCGGTCCAGGGTGAGGGTGGAGCCGGCGATGGAGCCGCCCTCGACGAGCCGGGCGACGCTGTCCTTCACCTCGACCTCCAGAGGGCCGAGCATGTAGCGGCCGTCGCCGAAGCCGGCGGCGTCCATGGCGTCGGTGATGAGGGCGACGCGCCCGGGGCCCGCGTGGTGGAAGGCCAGCTCCAGGGCGGCGGGGTGCAGGTGGGTGCCGTCGTTGATGAGCTCGACGGTGATCCGCTCGTCCTCCAGGAGGGCGGCGATCGGGCCGGGGGCGCGGTGGCCGAGGGCGGGCATCGCGTTGTAGAGGTGGGTGGCGACGGTGGCGCCCGCGTCGATGGCGGCGACGGTCTGCTCGTACGTGGCGTCGGTGTGGCCGATGGCGGCGATCACGCCGTGCTCGGCGAGGAGGCGCACGGAGTCGAGGCCGCCGGGCAGCTCGGTGGCGAGGGTGACCATCTTGGCCCGGCCGTGGGCGGCGTCGACCAGCTTGCGGACCTCGGCCGGGTCCGGGTAGCGCAGCAGCGTCTCGTCGTGGGCGCCCTTGCGGCAGGGCGAGATGAACGGGCCCTCGAAGTGGATGCCGGCGATCTCGCCCTGCTCGGCCAGCTCGGAGAGGAGCCCGGCCCGCCCGGTGAGGAAGTCCATCTCGCCGGTGACGAGGGAGGCCACGGTGGTGGTGGTGCCGTGCAGGCGGTGGGTGTGGACGCCCTTGAGGACCTCCTCGGCGGTGCCGGAGGTGAAGGACGCGCCGCCGCCGCCGTGGTTGTGCGTGTCCACGAAGCCGGGGACGAGCCAGTGGCCGGTCAGGTCGATGTGCTCGGCATCCTCCGGGGCGCTGCCCGCGATGCGGCCGCCGTCGACGATCACGCGTCCGTTCTCGACGATTCCGGTGGGCAGCACGACGTGTGCGCCGGCGAGAACCTTGTGATCGGCCATCAGGCGGAAACCTCCGAGTCGGTGGGGCGCTGGGCGGCGAGCAGGTCCCAGGCGAGGAGGCCCGCGCCCAGGCAACCGGCGGTGTCCCCGAGGGCCGCCGGGACGATGGCGGGCAGCTTCTGGAACGTGACTCGCTCCTCCACCGCGGCCCGAAGTGGTGTGAACAAGGTTTCCCCGGCTTCGGCGAGACCGCCACCGATGATGAGCGTGCGGGGGTCGAGGAGGGTGAGCGCGGTGACCAGGCCGTCCGCGAGGGCGTCGACGGCGTCCTGCCAGATCCGTACGGCCGTGGGGTCGCCGGACTCGACGGCCTTGGCGCAGTCGGCGGCGTCGGCCTCCGGGTCGCCGCCGGCCTCGGCCCAGGCGAGGGAGACGGCGGAGGCGGAGGCGTAGCGCTCCAGGCAGCCGCGCTGGCCGCAGCCGCAGGCGGTGCCGCCGGGGCGGACGACGATGTGGCCGATCTCGCCGGCGTAGCCGTGCGCGCCGGCCTCGATGCGGTCGCCGATGCCGATGGCGCCGGCGATGCCGGTGCCGAGGGGCACGAAGAGGAAGCGGTCGGCGCCGTTGCCCGCGCCGATGCGTCCTTCGGCGAGGCCGCCGGTGCGCACGTCGTGGCCGAGGGCGACGGGGATGCCGTCGAGGCGGCGGCTGAGGAGTTCGCGCATGGGAACGTCGCGCCAGCCGAGGTTGGCGGCGTAGACGGCGATGCCGTTCTCGGCGTCGACGATTCCGGGGACGGCGACTCCGGCGGCCGCGGCGGGCTCTCCGTACCGCTCCTGGCCGAGGAGGCGGAGGTCCGCCGCGAAGCCGAGGATCGTCTCGACCACGGCCTCGGGACCCCGGTCGCGCCCGGTGGCGCGGCGGGCCTCGTGGAGCAGGGTGCCGTCCGCCCCGACGAGGGCGGCCTTCATGCCGGTGCCGCCCACATCCAGGGCGATGACGTGTTTCACGGGGCATAGTCTGGCCGCCGCGGGGCAAAAGGTCTAGTCCACTGCTGAGGATTGTTGCGTACGGATACAAATTCGATTCCCGGCGCGGGGGTCCGTTCCGCCGCCTCCCCCGGCGTCCGATCCGCGGCATTTCGGAAAGGGTGTTGCGGAAGTGATATCCGAGTGGTGTAGACCTTACGGGCGCGCGCGGGGCAGACTTGCGGCCCTGACGAGAGCAAACGTGCAGCTCAGTGCAGCTCAACGACGAGCAAAAGGTGGATGAAGCCGTGGAGCGGCGACGATTTCTTGGACTGACCGCGGCCGCCGCGGCCCTCGGACTGACCGCCACGGTCTCCGGCTGCGGATCCCTGGGCGGCGACTCCGGCGACGTGACCCTGAAGCTGGTCGCCGCCGAGTACGACCTCTCCGGCGGCGACTCCAGCAAGAAGTACTGGACCGACCTCGCCACCGCCTTCGAGGCGAAGCACCCCGGGATCAAGGTCCAGGTCCAGGTCGAGTCCTGGGACGACGTCGACCGCAAGGTCGCCGAGATGGTCAAGGCGGGCGAGGCCCCCGACATCGCGCAGATCGGCGCCTACGCCGACTACGCGGCCGCCGGCCAGCTCTACGCCGCCGACGACCTGCTCTCCATACCCGTCCAGGCCAACTTCCTCCCCCGGCTCGTCGCCGCGGGCGAGCACAAGCAGACCCAGTACGGCCTGCCGTTCGTCGCCTCCACGCGCCCCCTCTTCTATAACAAGGCCCTCTTCGCGAAGGCCGGCATCAAGCCGCCCACCACCTGGGACGAGCTGGCCGAGGCCGCCGGGAAGCTCAAGAAGGAGGGCGTCCGCACCCCCTTCGCGCTGCCGCTGGGCCCCGAGGAGGCCCAGGCCGAGGCCATGATGTGGCTGCTCGCGGGCGAGGGCGGCTGGACCGACGCCACCGACCACTACGCGGTCGACTCCGAGGCCAACGTGCGCACCTTCGAGTGGCTCCGCACCAACCTCGTCGGCAAGGACCTCACCGGCCCCGTCGCCCCCGGCAAGCTCGACCGCAAGGCCGCCTTCACCGCCTTCGCGAACGGCGAGGTCGGCATGCTCAACGGCCACCCCTCGCTCCTCAAGGAGGCCGCGAAGAAGGGCGTCGAGGTCGGACAGGTCCCGCTTCCCGGCCCCGACGGCCCGAGCCGGACCTCCATGGGCGTCGCCGACTGGATCATGGGCTTCAAGCAGAACGGCCACCGCAAGGAGATCGGCGACTTCCTCAACTTCGCCTTCAACGACGACAACGTCCTGAAGTTCGCCGGGGACAACGACCTGCTGCCGGTCACCGTCACCGCCTCCGGCCGCATGGAGGCCGACCCCGAGCACGCCAACCTGCACGTCTTCCTCAAGGTCCTCCCCGACGCGCAGCTCCCGCCGGTCGGCAAGACCTCGTGGGCCAAGGTCAGCGAGAACGTCAAGCAGAACATCGGCAAGGCCGTCGTCCCGAACGCGCGCCCCGCCGAGGTCCTGGGCTCGATCGGACGCGTGGCGACGGCGGCGGAGGCCGCCGAGTAATAAGTTGGTCCTATGAGCGAGGACCGGGAAGCGACGCAGGGTGAGGGCGGCGGGGGCCCCGCCGCCCTCACCGAGCAGGAGCAGGCCCTCCTCGCCGTCGAGCGCCGCTCCTGGCCGGGCCCCGGCGCCAAGGAGCGGGCCGTCCGCGAGGGGCTCGGCCTCTCCCCGATCCGCTACTACCAGCTCCTCAACGCGCTCCTCGACGACCCGCGCGCCCTGGCGCACGACCCGGTGACGGTCAACCGGCTGCGCCGGGTGCGCGAGGAGCGCCAGCGCAGGAGGTGAGCGCGGACGGCGGGAAGGCCGGGAGAAGGTAGGCGCGGCCCTCCGTGGGTAGGGTCGGAAGCATGGTCAACAGCCTTCCGCACCCGACCACGTCCGCCGGCCGTGACGGCCTGGCCGCGATCCTCGCGCGGCCGGAGGAGACCGTCGTCGCCCTCGACTTCGACGGCACGCTCGCCGACATCGTGCCCGACCCCGAGTCGGCCCGCGCCCACCCCGGCGCGGTGACCGCCCTCGCGGCCCTCGCGCCCCGGGTCGCCTCCGTCGCCGTGGTGACCGGCCGGCCCGCCGGGGTCGCCGTCCGCTACGGCGGCTTCGCCGGCGTCCCCGGCCTGGACCACCTGGTCGTCCTCGGCCACTACGGCGCCGAACGCTGGGACGCCGCCACCGGCACGGTCCGGGCCGCCCCCGTCCCGCCGGGCGTGGCCGCCGTCCGCGCCGAGCTGCCCGGCTTCCTCGACCGGGCCGGGGCGTGGCAGGGCGTCTGGATCGAGGAGAAGGGCCGCGCGGTCGCGGTCCACACCCGCAGGGCCACCGACCCGGAGGGCGCCTTCGAGGCGCTCAAGGGCCCCCTCGCCGACCTGGCCGCCGACCACGGGCTCGTCCTGGAGCCCGGCCGGATGGTCCTGGAGCTGCGGCCCCCGGGCATGGACAAGGGCGTGGCGCTCGCCGCGTACGCACGGGAGACGGGCGCCGGGTCCGTGCTCTACGCGGGCGACGACCTGGGCGACCTGCCCGCCTTCGCCGCCGTGGAGAAGCTCCGCTCCGACGGCACGCCCGGCCTCCTGGTCTGCAGCGGCTCCGGCGAGGTCCCGGAGCTCTCCGACCGCGGCGACCTCGCGGTCCCGGGCCCGGCGGGCGTGGTCGACTTCCTGACGGCCTTGGCGGAGGCGGTACGGGGGGACTGACCGGGTCCGCGCATACGGAGGCGACGGGTCGCGGGAGTCTCGTACGATCACGGGCGGAACGGGGCTCGTAGCGCAGTGGTCGTCGCGCCTCCACCGCATGTAGGAGGACGCCGGTTCGAATCCGGCCGGCCCCGTTCCGCCCGATATCACCTGGCGGGCCGCTGCCCGGGTGGGGCAGGGTTCCGGGTGATGAGCGATGAGTACGAGATGACGTACGCCCACCCCGACTTCCTCGAGGGCATGCTGCAACGGGGGCGTGGCCTGGGAGCGGTGCGCGCGCTTCGGGACCCGCAGGGTGCCGCCGGATTCGTGTACGACGGGATTCGCCGTGACTGGCGGTGGGACGGGACCGACGACCGGTCCTCGTACCTGGCCCGGCTGATCCGGGACCTGGAGCTGTCCCCGGCGCCGGTCGTGGAGCGGCTGGCGGGGGACGAGGAGTCCTGTCTGCGGGCTTGCGAGGTCCTGGAGCTGCTGGCTCTGGCCGGCTCGGAAGAGGCCCGGGAGGGGCTCCGGGCGTATGTCCGCACAGGCGATCACTGGGTCTGCGTGCTGGAGTCGGTGTCGGCCTGCTGGCCGGTGGAGTGGTGGGAGGACCTCGGTGACGTCGCACGCGCTCGAATCGGCGGAGAGCCGGAGCTTCCGTGGTTCTTCGAGCCGTGGACGAGGTTCGGGATCGAAGTGCGGAGCCGCCCTTCGCCGGCGCGGCCGTCACTGAGCGCGCTCAGGACCGTGGACCTCTTCTCCCTGCTCGCCGATCCCCGCGCGGAGGACGCCACGAAAGTCGACGCGCTGCGTGCGCTGAACAGCCGGGAGCCCTCCGAAGAACTGATTCCGCTCATCCCCTCGCTGGGCACCTCGGACGGCCGCCGTCCCCTGCCCCGGCTCGGGCGGGCCGTCGAGCGCCTCGGCACCGCCGCCGTACCCGCGGCCCGCGACTGGGCGCGAGACGAGAACCCCTGGCTCGCCCGGCTGGGAGCCGGCGTCCTGGCCGACCACCCCGGGCCCGGGGAACTGCCGGGACTCGTGAGAGAACTCGCGGAGCAATGGGCGACGCGGACCTGGTGCGGCCCGGACCGGACGGCACGGCGTCTGGCCCTGTTCGGACCCGACGCCGCCGACGCGGTGCCCCACCTGTGGCGCTTCTGGCTGCACACCCCGCACTCCTACGAGCGCGCCGCGTACCTGCGGGCGCTCACCGCCATCGACGGCGACGGTCTGGACTCCGCGTACACCGAGTCGCTCTGGGACTGCGAGGAGACGGCGCGACTGCTGGGAATCGCCTCCGCACCCGCGAACCCCGAAACCCTGGACCGGGTCGCCCTGCTGCGCGACGACCCGATGGAGACGCCCGAAGTACACGCCGCGGCCCGAGCGCGACTGCGGCAGACGGGCACCGGCCGGTCACCGCATACGGATCGGGGGAACAGGCCCTGGCCGTCGAGGTGAGACGGCTCGACATCCCGCGTAACCGCTGCCGGGTGGCGGTGCGGGGCCCTTGCCGCGGCTGCCGCGTGGAACCCGTCGTGACCTCGGCCCGCGAAAGCCCGCCCAGACGGCGGGAGAGCCGGACGGGCGTCCGCCACGTGTGCACGGCGACCACCCACCGGCCCCGGCCACGCTTCTCCTCGATGCCACGACCTCGGCCCACGACGGCTCGCAGGAGCGTGGGGCGAGGGTGGGGCACCCCCGAGGAACGGAGCGGAGCGAGTACCGCAGGGGCTCCCGTACGGCGGGTGCGTTTGCCTACTTAAGACGGAGCGATCGGGGCGGGCCTCTGACCTGCATGAACACTCGAAAGATCATTCACTTTTGGGTGATTCTACCCATGGATGAATGAAACGAGGTAGGCTCTACCCAGTTCTGAATGGGAGCGTGTCAGGAATGAATGAGTTGATGCGTTCTTACTCGTCCTCTATTCACCCGTGGGGGTAATCTGTGCGTGCGGCCCGGAAGGTCACCCGGATCGAGACCGTCAATCGGACGACGGGCGAGATGGCCGACTTCACCGTCCTCTCGTCGGTCCCGACCGCAGCGGGCCTCTGGTTCAGAGGAGGAGGGTTCACCACGATGGGATACGCGGCACACCTGGCACTCGCCGACGCCGACCTCAGCGCGGCCTCCTTCAAGCTGTTCCACAAGATGTGCGCCATCCAGAACCGTAAGGACCACGGCTTGGTCATGGTGGAGAGCCAGGCGAAGTTCGCGGAGCAGGTCGGCATGTCCCAGTCCTCGGTCTCGCGAGGCCTCAAGCAGCTCTCCGAAGCCGGGTTCATCTACCCCGACGGTCGTAGCTGGCGCATCCGGCCCGACTTCGTCTTCAATGGCAACGGAGCCGCCCAGGGCCGGGCCGTCCAGAGCATTCCGGCCGACGCCCCCGACCCGTACACGCGGAAGGGCGCCGGGCTGACCGTCATCGACGGCGGCGACAACGGGGACGACGGGAATGAGTGAACCCGGTCCTCGTCAGGATTCCGCCCCGATCGGGCGGATCATCGCGGTGAGCACGGGCGACTCCGGGGACGGGCGGCTCGTGCCGATCGCCTCGTACCCCCAGGACTCGTAGACCCGCCGGACCTTTCCGTCACCGGCCGACGCGTTGACCATCAGGGACACGTACGCCTCGCCGCGGCCGGCGAGGAGTTCGTCGTGGATGCGCCGTGCCAGTCCGGTTCCCCGGTGGGGGACCGTGACGCCGATCTCCTTCAGGGCCAGGGCCGGGGCGCCGGTGAAGGCGGGGTCCACGTCGCCCATCCGCTGCCACCAACGGTCCTCGCTCTCCACCGTGTTGCCGTACGCGTAGCCCACCGGTCGTCCCTCGGCGTCGAACGCGAGCACCGCTTCGAAGCCCGGCTCTCCGCCGGCGCTCCAGGCGCTCGGCGAAGACCGGCACCGCGTAGTTCGGCAGGTGGAGCAGCGGCGGTGAGGTCCGCGGGGCCTTCCGCGTTTTCGGTTCTCCGCCGGGCCGCAGGCCCTACACGGGATTCCCGAGCGCCTCCAGCTGGTTCAGGAACCAGCGCTGCGGGGGCAGGGCCGTCGCCGCCGTCGCCAGGCGCTTCGTGCGGTCGGCGCGTTCGGGGTGGGGCATCGTGAGGGCGGTGTGGAGGGCCTCGGCGGTCTCCGAGACGTCGTACGGGTTCACCGTGAGGGCGTCCTCGCGCAGTTCCTCGTACGCGCCCGCCTCCCGGGAGAGGACCAGCGCGCAGCCCTCCTCCGAGACCACCGGTATCTCCTTGGCCACCAGGTTCATGCCGTCGCGGACCGGGTTCACCAGGGCCACGTCCGCGAGGCGGTAGGCCGCCAGGGAGCGGGTGAAGTCGTCCTTCACCGAGACCAGGACCGGCGTCCAGTCCTCCGTGCCGAACTCGGCGTTGATCTCCTCCGCCAGGGCCGCCACCGAGGTCGTGTACGAGCGGTAGACCTCCAGGTCCTGGCGCGAGGGGTACGCCGACGCCAGGTGCACCACCCGGCCCCGCCACTCCGGGCGGGTGGTCAGGAGTTCGCGGTAGGCCAGCAGGCCGCGCAGGATGTTCTTCGACAGCTCAGTGCGGTCCACCCGGACAATGGTCTTCCGGTCGCCGACCTCGGCCCGCAGCTCCGCCAGCCGCTCGTCCACCGCCGGCCGGTGCGCGAGCGTCCGCAGCTCCTCGGCGTCGACGCCCAGCGGGTACACCGCGACGCGCGTCCCGGTGCCCTTCGTGTCCGCGCCGGCCGCGAACGCCTCGGCCCAGGCCGACGTGTGGAAGCCCAGCTCGTCCGCGCCGAGCATGCCCCACAGCAGCTCCTCGCGGACGTCGTCCGGCAGCATCCGCAGGTACGCGGGGGACGCCCACGGGGTGTGGGTGAAGTGCGCGATCCGCAGGTCCGGGCGGAGCTCGCGGAGCTGCCCGGGGACCAGGGCCAGGTGGTAGTCCTGCACCAGGACCGCCGCCCCCTCGTCCGCCGCCCCGGCCAGCGCCTCCGCGAAGGCGCGGTTGTAGGCGCGGTACGACTCCCAGCGGCGCCGGAACTCCGCGTCGTACACGGGCTCGCGCGGGATGTCGTACAGGTGGTGGTGCAAGAACCACAGCACCGAGTTCGCGATGCCGTTGTACGCGTCCGCGTACACGTCCGGATCGATGTCCAGCATCCGCACGCCGGGCTCCCCGACCCCGCGCCGGACCGCCTCCCGGTCGCCCTCGCCGAGGGCCGCGCACACCCACACGCTGTCCTGCGAGGAGACGGCGCTCAGGCCGGAGACCAGGCCGCCGCCGCCCCTGCGGGCGTCGAGCGAGCCGTCCTCGCCCAGTACGTACGAGACGGGTCCCCGGTTGGATGCCACGAGCACAGAAGCCATGTGGCGAACCTAGCCCGTCCCGTAAACGCTCAAACGTACGTATACAAGACGGGGGGATCCGGCCACCCAGGGTCACGGGGAGCGGCGGCGGCCTCGCGGGGGCCGGTGGTTCAGAGGTCGGGGCGGTCGCGCAGGGCCGCCCTCGCCACCAGGCCCGTCGCCGCGACGGCCGTCACCAGGCCGCCGAGCAGCCAGAGGCGTTCCTCGCTCCCCCGGGAGTGCGGCGGTGTGGTCGCCTTCCCCGGCGCGCCCGGCGCCGGGGACGCGTGGACCGGCGGCGCCGGGACCGCGCCCGCCGCCGCGGGCGCCCACGCCACCGCCGTCAGGCCCGCCACCGCCAGCGCCCTGCCCGTCCGTCGTCCGAAGCCCATGGAACCCATGGAAAGTGAATGTATGTAAAACGGACCATAAGGTCGCATTACGCCACGCGGCGCCCCGCGTACTCCGCGATCTCCGCCATCGGCGGCCGCTCCTCCGTGTCCACCGCGTACGTCCGCGGCTCGAAGCCCCGCTCGCCCCGCTCGAACTGGGTCAGCCACGGCCGCACCATGTGCCCCCGCGACAGTCTCAGCTGCGCCGTCCGGTAGATCGCCGCCGCCATCCGGCCGAGCGCGTGCCCGTCCTGGTGCCGGTGCTTGCGGACGCCCACGTCTACCTGCGCGAGCCCGTCCAGACCCACCGTGTGCAGCGCGTCCACGAGCAGGCCCAGCTCCACTCCGTAACCGACCGGGAAGGGCAGCCGCTCCAGGAGCGAGCGGCGGGCCGCGTACTCCCCGCCGAGCGGCTGCACGAAGCCGGCCAGCAGCGGCCAGTGCAGATTGAGCAGCGGGCGCGCCACCAGCTCCGTCACCCGGCCGCCCTGACCGGGAGTGCCGTCCAGCGGGCGGTCGTACATCGCCTTGACGAGGTCCACGTCCGGGTCGGTCAGGAGCGGGCCCACGATCCCCGTCACGAAGTCCGCGGAGAAGTCCCGCAGATCCGCGTCCACGAAGCACACGACGTCCCCGCTCGTCACCATCAGTGACCGCCACAGCACTTCGCCCTTGCCGGGCACGGCCGGTATCCGGGGGAGTACGTCGTCGCGCGCCACCACCCGCGCCCCGGCCGCCGCCGCGACCTCCGCCGTGCGGTCCGTGGAGCCCGAGTCGAGGACCACCAGCTCGTCGACGAGCGGCACCGCCTCCGACATCAGTTCGCGCCGGATCACGCCCACGATGTCCCCGACGGTCGCCTCCTCGTTCAGCGCCGGCAGCACCACGCTGACCGTCGTCGCACGCTTGGCGGCGAGGATCCGCTCCAGCGGCCGGTCCGCCACGGACCAGGACCGCCGGGACAGCCAGCGCTCCACCTCTTCCAGCACGTGATCTCCATCTCGCGGTTCGGACGGGCCGTCCAAGCGCCCGGGCCTTCGGTTACAGTCTTGAACAACGCAGCGACCCCGCGCACATCGGGGTGGCGTACGCGTCGGAGCGCAGGAACGAAAGTCCGGCCCTCCCCACAATCGAATACCGCTCATCCAGAGGGGCAGAGGGAAACGGCCCGTTGAAGCCCCGGCAACCCTCCAGTCGGTCACTCGTCATCCAGCGAGGTCCCCGGCTAGGGAAGGTGCCAAATCCGTCTCATGGCGAAAAATTCGTCATGGGAAAGATGAGGAGAAAGGGCCTCGCCTCCATGGCTGTACAGACCGTCGCACCCGCCACCACCGTCGACCTCGGTCCCGCGTCCGGGCTCTCCTGTCGCGAATGCGGTGAAGTCTTCGCACTCGGCCCGATCTTCGCCTGCGAACTCTGTTTCGGACCGCTCGAAGTCGCGTACGACCTCCCCGCCGGGGACCCCGAGGAGCTGCGGAAGCGCATCGAGGCCGGCCCCGCCAGCATCTGGCGCTACGCCCCCCTCCTGCCCGTCCCCGCCGACGTCGCCGAGAAGCCGAACCTGAACCCCGGCTGGACCCCGCTCGTCAAGGCCGACAACCTCGCCCGCGAGATCGGCGTCGCCCCCGGCAAGCTCTTCGTCAAGGACGACTCCGGGAACCCGACCCACTCCTTCAAGGACCGGGTCGTCGCCCAGGCCATCGAGGCCGCCCGCGCCTTCGGCTTCACCACTCTCTCCTGCTCCTCCACCGGCAACCTGGCCGGCGCCGTCGGCGCCGCCGCCGCCCGCGCCGGCTTCCGCTCCTGCGTGTTCATCCCGCACGACTTGGAGCAGGGCAAGGTCGTCATGGCCGGCGTCTACGGCGGTGACCTCGTCGCCATCGAGGGCAACTACGACGACGTCAACCGCTTCTGCTCGGAGCTCATCGGCGACCCGCTCGGCGAGGGCTGGGGCTTCGTGAACGTCAACCTGCGCCCGTACTACGGCGAGGGCTCCAAGACGCTCGCGTACGAGATCTGCGAGCAGCTCGGCTGGGTCATCCCCGACCAGCTGGTCATCCCGATCGCCTCCGGCTCCCAGCTCACCAAGATCGACAAGGGCCTCCAGGAGCTCGTCAAGCTGGGCCTGGTCGAGGACAAGCCGTACAAGATCTTCGGCGCCCAGGCCGAGGGCTGCTCCCCGGTGTCCGCCGCCTTCAAGGCCGGGCACGACGTCGTACGGCCCCAGAAGCCGAACACGATCGCCAAGTCGCTCGCCATCGGCAACCCGGCCGACGGCCCGTACGTCCTCGACATCGCCCGCCGCACCGGCGGCGCCGTGGAGGACGTGAACGACGAGCAGGTCGTCGACGCGATCAAGCTGCTCGCGCGGACCGAGGGGATCTTCGCCGAGACCGCGGGCGGCGTGACCGTCGGCGTCACGCGCAAGCTGGTGGAGAACGGCCTCATCGACCCGGAGCTCACCACCGTCGTCCTCAACACCGGCGACGGGCTCAAGACCCTGGACGCGGTGGCCGACACCTCTCAGGCGACCGCCACCATCCGACCGAGCCTGGACGCGTTCCGCGACGCCGGACTGGCGCGCTGATCCCCTCAGGGCCCCGGTCCTCGGTTTTCCGAAAGGTTACGTAAGTCATGGCCGTGAACGTCCGCATCCCCACCATCCTCCGCACCTACACCGGCGGGCAGTCCGAGGTCCAGGCCGAGGGCGCGACCCTCGCCGAGGTCATCGCGGACCTGGAGAAGAACCACACGGGCATCGCCGCCCGCGTCCTGGACGACCAGGGCAAGCTGCGCCGCTTCGTGAACGTCTACGTGAACGACGACGACGTGCGCTTCGAGCAGGGCCTGGAGACGGCCACCCCGGCCGGTTCGGGCGTCTCGATCATCCCGGCGGTCGCCGGCGGCTGCTGAGCCGAGGGAGGAGCACCGCTCTTCCTGTCCCGTTTTATTGAATTGCCCCTTCCGCGTCCATAAGCGGAAGGGGCAATTCTGCATGGTTGAGCGCGGTAGAGTTGGGGAAGTCCCCGCCGCTGCTCGTGCCGGGCGCATATGAGAACGCGCCTCGACCTGACAAGAAGCAGCCAAACTGTGTGCGCGTTGTGTACCTTCTGCGCGCTTTGCCGGGCCCGACTTGCCCGGCGATTCAAGGGAACCTCCCCAATTCTCCTTTCCGCGCTGCCCAGAATTCTCGCCCGAATGGCCTGTTGCAGAGGGCAGTTGGACAGATACATTCAGCGGCGGTCGACGCGTTCCGGCGCAGGGTCTGACCCGGGGTTCGTGAAGTGCGGCCCCGCGCAAGGGCCAGTAATAGGGGAGTTAGGCATGGCTCAGGGCACCGTCAAGTGGTTCAACGCGGAGAAGGGCTACGGCTTCATCGCGGTCGACGGTGGTGCGGATGTTTTCGTCCACTACAGCGCGATCCAGATGGATGGCTACCGCAGCCTCGAAGAGGGACAGCGAGTCGAGTTCGAGATCTCGCAGGGCCAGAAGGGTCCGCAGGCGGACATGGTCAAGCTCGCCGTCTGAGCGCGGCGCGATCGGCCGACGACGCAACGCCGTCGAGGGGCCCGCATCCCTGAGGGGACGCGGGCCCCTCGCGCGTTCGCGGGTGCTTCCGCCCGCTCCCGGGCGCCCCTCCCGCCCCCCGGAGCCCAGTGCCCCCTTCCCGAAACCCGAGAGTCGCTTGCACTCTCCTAGGTCGAGTGCTAATCATTGGCGTTAGCACTCGGCAGGTGAGAGTGCTACGAGGATCGGGCAGACGAGGCCGCCGGCCGGGTGGGGCAAGGAACCACACGGACACGCGGAGGCCGTCCGTCGCGGGCGTCGGCGCGGTCCTGGAGCGTTATCCACCCCATGTCCGGGAGGACCACTTCACATGGCCAAGATCATCGCGTTCGACGAGGAGGCCCGGCGCGGTCTCGAGCGCGGCATGAACCAGCTCGCTGACGCCGTCAAGGTCACCCTCGGCCCCAAGGGCCGCAACGTCGTCCTCGAGAAGAAGTGGGGCGCCCCCACGATCACCAACGATGGTGTCTCCATCGCCAAGGAGATCGAGCTCGAGGACCCGTACGAGAAGATCGGCGCCGAGCTGGTCAAGGAAGTCGCCAAGAAGACGGACGACGTCGCCGGCGACGGTACGACCACCGCCACCGTCCTCGCCCAGGCGCTCGTCCGCGAGGGCCTCCGCAACGTCGCCGCCGGTGCCAACCCGATGGCCCTCAAGCGCGGCATCGAGAAGGCCGTCGAGGCCGTCTCCGGCGCCCTCCTCGAGCAGGCGAAGGATGTCGAGACCAAGGAGCAGATCGCCTCCACGGCCTCCATCTCCGCCGCCGACACCCAGATCGGCGAGCTCATCGCCGAGGCGATGGACAAGGTCGGCAAGGAAGGCGTCATCACCGTCGAGGAGTCCCAGACCTTCGGTCTGGAGCTGGAGCTCACCGAGGGCATGCGCTTCGACAAGGGCTACATCTCGGCGTACTTCGCCACCGACATGGAGCGCATGGAGGCGTCGCTCGACGACCCCTACCTCCTGATCGTCAACTCCAAGATCTCCTCCGTGAAGGACCTCCTCCCGCTCCTGGAGAAGGTCATGCAGTCGGGCAAGCCGCTGCTGATCATCGCCGAGGACGTCGAGGGCGAGGCCCTGTCGACCCTGGTCGTCAACAAGATCCGCGGCACCTTCAAGTCCGTCGCGGTCAAGGCCCCGGGCTTCGGCGACCGTCGCAAGGCCATGCTGAACGACATCGCCATCCTCACCGGCGGCACGGTCATCTCCGAGGAGGTCGGCCTCAAGCTGGAGAACGCGGGCCTCGACCTGCTGGGCCGCGCCCGCAAGGTCGTCATCACCAAGGACGAGACCACCATCGTCGACGGTGCCGGTGACAGCGAGCAGGTCGCCGGTCGCGTGAACCAGATCCGTGCCGAGATCGAGAACAGCGACTCGGACTACGACCGCGAGAAGCTCCAGGAGCGCCTGGCGAAGCTGGCCGGCGGCGTGGCCGTCATCAAGGCCGGTGCCGCGACCGAGGTCGAGCTCAAGGAGCGCAAGCACCGCATCGAGGACGCCGTCCGCAACGCGAAGGCGGCCGTCGAGGAGGGCATCGTCGCCGGCGGTGGCGTGGCCCTGCTCCAGGCGTCGACCGTCTTCGAGAAGCTGGAGGCCGACCTCTCCGGCGACGAGGCCACCGGTGCCGCGATCGTGAAGCTGGCCCTGGAGGCCCCGCTGAAGCAGATCGCGGTCAACGCCGGCCTCGAGGGCGGCGTCGTGGCGGAGAAGGTCCGCAACCTGCCCGTCGGCCACGGCCTGAACGCCGCGACCAACGAGTACGTCGACCTCATCGCCGAGGGCATCATCGACCCGGCGAAGGTGACGCGCTCCGCGCTGCAGAACGCCGCGTCGATCGCCGCGCTGTTCCTCACCACCGAGGCCGTCATCGCCGACAAGCCGGAGAAGGCCGCCGCGCCGGCCGGCGGCGGCATGCCGGGCGGTGACATGGACTTCTGATCCTCGGGGATCTCCTGATCCCGGGATCGGCGGTTCATCGCTGAACGCGAACGAGGGCGGCACCCCCTGGTGGGGGTGCCGCCCTCGGGCGTTGTCCGGACCCGTCTACGCCTTCCGGAAGAGCCCCGCCCACAGGAAGGACTCGCCGAAGGCGGCCGAGTCGGCGGGCTCGTCGCGCATGCGGCGCAGTTCGACCTCCTCCAGGTCCGCGAAGATCGCGCGCAGGGACCCTGCGGGCGCGAGGGGCGGCACGGGTCCCCGGAAGCCCGTCCCGGGTCCCGGGAAGGGGCCTTTCCGGGGTGCGCCGGGAGGGTTTCCGCTCCCGGCGCCGGAGGCGCGATCTTCTCTGTGGCGTCCCGGTCGCGCACGCCTGTACGATCCGGCTGTCGGCAGATGGGGGGCATCGGGCCGACTCCCGGCTCCGGCACGCGCGCGCGTACCCGTACGCGGACACACACCCGTATCCGTACACGCACCCGTACACGCACCCGTATGCGTACGCGCCCTGCCGTTCCCGCCTCCCCTGTCGCATCCGACACCACGCCGCACGGCACGCGCCGTCCCGGCCGCACGAGGGGACCCATTTGTCCGTCCGAAGAGCCGTCGCGCTCGCGCTGAGCGCGGCGCTGGGAATCACCGGCCTGGCCGTCACGGCGCCCGCCGCGACGGCCGCGCCCGACTCCCCGTACGAAGTGGCGATCGACGCGCCGCCCAGCGCCGTCCCGCCGGTCCAGCGCTTCTTCGGCGTGGGGACCGGCCTGCAGACCTACGACCCGGCCGTGGAGAAGCTGCGCTGGCAGAGCCTCGCGGGCGGAGGGACCGCCGCCCCCCGCGACCTCTGCGACTCGCTCGGCCTGATCGTCTTCCAGGGCGACAGGTTCGGGTGCTTCAGCTCCCACCACGACACGGGCACGGCCACCGTCCACGACTGGACGACCGGCGACACCCTCACCCGCGAACTCCCCGCCGGCCACCGGTGGGCCGAGATCCTCGGCGGCGCGAGCCGGCTGCTCAGCCACAGCACCGACGCCGGGGGCGCCACGACGCTCCACCTCCTCGGACTCGGTCCCGGCGCCCCCGAGGACGTCGCCGTGCGGATGCCGGAGCCCGTCGTGGGATGGCCCGGCATTCTCGGCTCCGACGCCCGGGGCGCGGTCGTCGAGTACCAGCGGGCCGCGGGCGGCAAGGGCCTCGGCGTCCTCGACTTCGCCACGGGAGCCCTGACCTCCCTGCCGGACCTGCCCGAGCGGCCCGGCTCCTACGTCTACGCCGGCCTGAGCGCGGACCGGATCGTCGTGTACGGCCTCTCCGGCGCCTCGGACGTCCTCGTCCTCCCCCGGAGCGGCGGGCCCGCCACCACCGTGAGACTGCCGGACGGCGGCGGCGACCACCACGGCCGGGTCGCCCTCCTCGGCGACTGGGTGGTCAGCCACTACGGCCCGCTGAACGGACCCCGTACGGTCAGGGCGACCTCCCTCGTCACCGGCGAGACCCGCTCCCTGGGCTTCTCCACCGTCGTCGACCGCCGGTTTGAGGTCGGCGCGGACGGCGGCCTGTACGTCGAGGGCGGCACCGACCTCGGCCACTGGGGCCTGTGGCGCGTGGCGCCGGGCACCGGAGGCGCCCCGGCCGCCAAGCAGCTCCAGGCCCTCCCGTACCGGCCGGTCGACCGAGGCGGCCTGACCCTGGCGAACGGCCTCCTCACGGTCGGGCACGACGACTTCGGCAAGCGGAGCGCCGTCCGGTACGACCTCTCCGCGACCGAGCCGCGCACGGCCGTCGAGCGCTGGAGCTGCGACCCCGCCACCGGCACCGGGACCATCCCGAACTGCCCGCCCGCCGGCGCCTCGGACATCGGCGGGAAGTGGTGGGCCGACACGGGCGACGGGCGGCTGGTCACCCTGTTCACCGAGGACATCCCGCCCTTCCGCGGCTCCCCGCCGTGCATCGGCTGCGTCATCACGGCACGGGTGACCACGCCCGGCCCCGGCGGCGGCACCCGCGCCGTCAAGCTGGACACCACCCGGAGGATCAGCCCGGTGCGCGTCCTCGGCGCCGCCGGACGCCACCTGCACTTCCTGGCCACCGAGGACCGGCAGCCCCGCTCGGTCGTCGCGGACGTCGAGACGGGGAAGGTCCTCTCGGTCTCCGACCGGACGAACCAGGCCCTGTGGGGCACCTGGCTCTGGACGCCGTCCACGCAGGACGACACCGTCTCGGCGGTCGACCTGCGCACGGGCGCCACCGTCGCGACGGTGGACCTCGGCACCGACTGCGCCGTCTCCGACCTCGACGTCGTCGGCACGTGGATCTACGCCCGCTGCGGCGACGGCACGACCGCCGTCGTGTACGACCGGGAGAAGGGGACCCGGGTCTCCTTCCAGGTGCCCCGGTCCGCCCGGCCGAGCCTCGGCGACGGCTTCGTCGCCCACACCGTGCCCGGCGACGCCGGTGACACGCTGAGCGTGACCGACGTCCGTTCCGGCGCGCCGGTGGTCCGCACCCTCGGCACCGTCGCGTCCTCCCTGCCCGACCACGGCAGGGGCTGGACGGTCGACCGGTTCGGCGGGGGCGTCGCCTTCGTCGACTCCCGGCAGGCGGTCCGCGTCGTCGGCCTCGGCGGCGCCACCGGCCGCCTCGCCGTGACCGACGCGGCCGTACCGGCGTCGGTGAACCTGAAGTCGTCGGCCTGGCAGCCGCGTTGGAACCTGTCCAAGCCCGGCACCTGGACGCTCGCGCTCCGGCACAAGGCGTCGGGCAGGCAGGTCCGTACCCTCACCGGCGAGGGACGCGGCCTCGCAGGGCCCGTCTGGAACGGCAAGGACGCGGCGGGCGCGGTCGTCGCCGACGGCGCGTACACCTGGACCCTGACCGTGAAGCCCGCCGACGGCCAGGGCGCCGATCTCGCGCTGTCCGGCGCGGTGTCCGTGACCGGCGGTGCCGCCGCGTGGCGCGACATGGCCGGGAGCGACGGACTGGGCGACCTGCTGGCGATGGACCCGGCGGGCCTGGTCTCGCTCTACAGGGGCAACGGCACGGGCGGGGTCTCGGCCCGGATCGCCGGTACGGGCGCGAAGTTCCCGGCGGGCACGGTCCTCGTCCCGTCGGGCGACACGAACGGCGACGGCTGCAACGACGTGTACGCGCGCGTGGGCGACCAGCTGCGGTCGTACCGGCCGGCCTGCGGGACGTTCGTGTCGGCCTCCTCGCCGTACGTCCCGGTGGGCGGGGGCTGGGGCCAGTACGACGTGCTGACCGCGCCGGGGGACGTGGACGGCGACGGGTACGCCGACCTGGTCGCCCGCCAGACGTCGACCGGCGACGTGTACTTCTACGGTGGCACGGCCGACCACCGGTTGCGGAACCGGGTGCGGATCGGCGTGAACTGGAAGCTGTACACGAAGATCGCGGGCGCCGGTGACCTGAACGGCGACGGGCGGGGCGACCTGCTCGGCATGGACGCCTCGGGCGTCCTGTGGCGGTACTACGGCACGGCGGCCGGCGGTGTGACGGCCCGGGTGAAGGTCGGCGGCGGCTGGGGCGCCTACTCGTCCCTGGTCGGCGTCGGCGACCTGAACGGCGACAAGCGCGGGGATCTGGTCGCGCGGGAGCGGGCCACCGGCAAGCTGTGGCGCTACACCAACCTCGGCAACGGCCTCTACGCCACCCGGGTCATGATCGGCGCCGGCGGCTGGAACGGTTTCAAGGAGCTCCACTGATCCACCGCCGCCCCGTGGGCCACGGCCCACGGGGCGGCGGGCACGCCTCAGGGGTCAGGCGGGCAGGGCCAGCAGGCCGGTGTCCTGGCCGGCGCGGCGCAGCGCGTCCGTGACGAAGCCGTTCGCCTTCAGCTCCTCGACCGTGTCGCGGAGGAAGGCGAGGGTCTCCGGGGCACGTGAGGGCGTCGTGCCGACCGCCTGCCGGATCTCCATGAACCGGCCCTCGATCAGCCGGACGTCGGGGTTCTCCCGTACGTACGCGGTCAGCGGCTGCCGGATGCCCGCGCCCGCCTCCAGGCCCTCGGCCCGGAAGACGTCGACGCCCTCGTCCCCGCGCACGACGGTCGCGTGCGCGAGGGTCCGGGACAGGAACAGGTCGTAGGCGGAGCCCTTCTTGACCCCGACGCGGACCCCGGGGGCGTCGACCTCCCCGACGGTGGTGAGCGCGGAGCCGCGCGGCACGGCGTACACCCCCTCGATGACGACGTACGGGGCGGTGAACGCGACCTCCGCCTCGCGCGCCGGGTCCACGGCGAGGAAGCAGAGGTCGGCCCGCCCGTCCGTCATCGCCCCGAACGACTTCCGCGCCGCGTCGAAGCAGAGCAGCTCGACCCCGACCCCGAGCCGCGCCCCGATCTCCCGCGCCAGGTCGACGGTGATCCCGGAGGGGTCCTCGGGGGTGCCCTGGGCGAGCACCGGGTTCCCGAGGTTGACGGAGGCGCGGAGGACTCCGGCGGGGGCGAGGTCGGCGGCGATGCGCTGCGTGGTCGTCATGGGGGTGGAGTCTAGGGAGCGGCGGGGGCCTTCCGTATGGGGGCAGGGCTCAGGGAGCGGTGGGGTTCTCCCGTACGGGAGCGCGGTGGAGGCGGTTCAGGAGGTCGAGTTCGCCGGGGGTGAGGCGGAGGGTGCCCGCCGCGACGTTGGCGGCCAGGTGGGCGGGGTCGCCGGTGCCGGGGATCGCGAGCAGGTGCGGGCCCTGGTGGAGGGTCCAGGCGATGCGGACCTGGGCGGGGCTCGCGCCGTGGGCCCCGGCGACGGCGAGGACCTCCTCGCTCTCGGTCGCGGTGGCACCGGCCTCGCGGCCGGCGGCGGCGATCGCGTAGAAGGGCACGAAGGCGATGTCCTGCGCGCCGCAGAGGCGGACGAACTCCTCGTACTCCGGGCGGACCCCGATCCCGTACATGTTCTGCACGCAGACGACGGGAGCGACGGTCCGCGCCTCCGCGAGCTGGTCGGGCGTGACGTTGGAGAGGCCGAGGTGGCGGATGAGCCCCGCCTCGCGGAGTTCGGCGAGGGCGCCGAAGCGCTCGGCGATCGAATCGGTGCCGAGGACGCGGAGGTTGACCAGGTCGAGGTGGTCGCGGCCGAGCTGCCGCAGGTTCTCCTCGACCTGGCCGCGCAGGGCGGCCGGGGTGCGCGCGTGCTCGCTCCAGGCGCCGGAGACGTCGCGGGACGGGCCGACCTTGGTCGCGATGACGAGGTCGTCGGGGTACGGGCCGCCGAGGGCGCTGTTGATCAGCTCGTTGGCGGAGCGGAGCGGGGAGAAGTAGAAGGCGGCGGTGTCGATGTGGTTCACGCCGAGGTCGACGGCCTCGCGGAGCACCCTGATCGCCCGGTCGCGGTCCATCGGCACGGCGTGCGGGACGAGGGCCTCGCCGTGCTGCGGCAGCCGCATGGCGCCGAACCCGATGCGGCGGACGGGGAGTTCGCCGCCGAGGAGCCAGGTTCCGGAGTCGGAGGCGTGGGGGAGGTCGTGGGTGTCGGTGTGGGGACGGGCGTGGGCCGAGGTGTGCATCGAGGAGCCCTTCCGGGGTGGGGAAGGCGCATTGTGCACGGAGACGGGGCCGGAGCGCGACCGTGTTCTCGGCGCGGTCGCGCTCCGGCCCCGGGGGCCCATACCTTGGCGGGTGCCGGCCCCGGGCGTCAGGCCTTGGCGGGCGCCGACGCGGGTGCGGGCGTGTCGGGCGCACCGGAGGCACCGGACGCTCCGACGCTTGCCCCTCCGGCGGCCACCACCGTCTCCGCCGCCGTCTCCGTGTCCACGTCGAACTCCTCCAGGAGCCGGTCGCTGAACCCCCAGAAGTACGTCGCCACGAAGCCCGCCAGGTAGCCGGTGAGCAGGCCGCCCGCGTAGATCGCGATCGTGCGGCCGAGGCCCTCGTCGCCGTCGAGGAGGGGGAACAGGGCCCAGCCGGAGGGGCCGATCGCGGTCGAGCCGACCTTGGCGCCCAGCATGCTGAAGAGGCCGATGAAGCCGCCGCCGAAGGCGCCGCCCACGCAGGCGGTGACGAAGGGGCGGCCCAGGGGGAGCGAGACGCCGTAGATCAGGGGCTCGCCGACGCCCAGGAAACCGGCCGGGAGGGCGGACTTGACGGTGCGGCGGATGGAGCCGTTGCGCGGGAGCTTCAGGTAGACCGCCATCGCCGCGCCGACCTGGCCCGCGCCCGCCATCGCGAGGATGGGCAGCAGGACCGTGGAGCCCTGCTGTTCGATGAGCGTGGTGTGGATCGGGATGAGGGCCTGGTGCAGGCCCAGCATCACCAGCGGCAGGAACAGGCCGCCCAGGACGAAGCCCGCGCCCGCGCCGGCGTGCGCGAGGAGCCAGTCGGCGAACTCGCCGATCGCGGTCGAGACCTCGCCCGCGACGAACATCAGCCCGAAGATCGTGACCAGGCCGGAGACCAGGACCGTGAGCGTCGGGGTGACCAGGACGTCCAGGGACTCCGGCACCCACCGGCGGCACCACTTCTCCACGTACACCGCGAGGACCGCCGCGCCGAGCGCGCCGAGCACACCGCCCTGTCCGGGGGAGAGGGTCTGGCCGAAGGCGTCGATCTTGGCGACGCCCGGGAAGACGATGACGGCGGCGACCGCGCCGCCCAGGATCGGCGTGCCGCCGAACTCCTTCGCCGTGTTGAAGCCGACGAAGACCGCGATGAGGGCCATGAAGCCGCTCGCGATCGCGGCGAGGGCGGGGGTGACGGAGGGCAGCCAACCGAGGTTGATGAGGAGGCCGTTGAGGCCGGCGATGATGCCGCAGCCGATGAGGGCGGGGATCAGCGGGACGAAGACGTTCGCGATGCGGCGGAGGAACAGCTTGAACGGGGTCTGGTTCCTCGCCTTCCGGGCCGCCCTGATCGCCGCGCCCTGCGCCGCGAGGTCGTCGGCGGAGGACGCGGGGGTTCCGGCGGAGGACGCGGGGGCGCCGGTCTCCTCCTGGTCCTGCTCGTGCGCCTCGGCCACCAGGGCCTCGAACTCCGGGGTCACGCGGGCGACCGTGCCCGGCCCGAGGACGATCTGGTACGTGTCGTCCTCGACGACGCCCATCACGGCCGGTAGGGCCTTCAGGGCCTCGTCCCGGACGAGCGAGCGGTCCCGCAGGCCGAGGCGGAGGCGGGTCATGCAGTGGGCGACGGAGGTGATGTTCCCGGCGCCGCCGACGAGGGGGAGGATCGCGGCGGCGACGGCGCGGTTCTTGTCGTCAGTGCTCATGGTGCGGTGGTGCCTTGCTGTGTGGGGGAGGTGGAGCCGGGTGGGGTCTACCGGGCGTGCAGCGCCGCGCGCAGGTGGCCCCGGGAGCCGGTGAGGAGCTCGGCGGCGGTGGAGGCGTCGACGTCCGCGAGGATCATGAGGATCGCGTGCTTCACCTCGCCGTCGGCGGCGGCGAGCGCGGCCTCGATCCGCTCGTCGGGCGCGCCGGTGGCGAGGGCGACGATCCGCCGCGAGCGGGCCTGGAGCTTCTCGTTGGAGGCGCGGACGTCGACCATCAGGTTCCCGTACGTCTTGCCGAGCCGGATCATCGTGATCGTCGAGATCATGTTGAGGACGAGCTTCTGGGCGGTGCCGGCCTTGAGCCGGGTGGAGCCGGTGAGCAGCTCGGGCCCGGTGACGACCTCGATGCCGTGCTCGGCGGCGGCGGCGAGCGCGCTGTCGGCGTTGCAGGACAGGCCGACGGTGAGCGCGCCGAGGGCGCGGGCGTGCTCGACGGCGCCGATCGCGTAGGGGGTGCGGCCGGAGGCGGAGACGCCGACGACGGTGTCGTCCGGGGTGAGCCCGAGCGCGGTGAGGTCCGCGACGGCGAGCTCCTTGGAGTCCTCGGCGCCCTCGACGGCCTTGACCATGGCGGAGGGGCCGCCCGCGATGAGACCGACGACCTCGGCGGGGTCGGTGTTGAAGGTGGGCGGGCACTCGCTGGCGTCGAGGACGCCGAGCCGGCCGGCGGTGCCGGCGCCCAGGTAGACCAGACGGCCGCCGCGGGCCATCCGCTCGGCGGTGGCGTCGATGGCGGCGGCGATGGCGGGCAGCTGCCGGGCGACGGCGGCGGGGACGGACTGGTCCTCGCCGTTCATGGTCCGGGCGATCTCCAGGGTCGGGAGCTGGTCGATCTCCGCGAGCTCGGGGCGGAAGGCCTCGGTGGTGAGGGTGGCGAGCTGGGCGCGGAGTTCGGAGTACGTGGAAGCGGAGGCGGAAGCGGACACGTGCGGCTCTTTCGGTACGGCGGCGTCGTCGGCGCCGGTGCTTTACGGGTGCGGGTGCTTCGGTGGGCGTGGGTACGGGTGCTTCGGCGGACAGAGGTGTTTCAGCGGGTGCGGGGCGCGTGCCGGTGGGCCAGGGCCTCGTACGAGGCGGCGAGGGCCGGGGCGGCCGTCTCGTACGTCCGCTGGGTGACGCAGGTGAACAGGCAATCCACGACCAGGAGTTGGCTGGTCCGGGACGACATGGCCGCCGGGCGCAGCTCGCTCTCGCGGGCGGTGGAGGTGGTGAGGACGTGGTCGGCGTACTGGGTGACGGGGCCGTCCGGGCGGCCGGTGATCGCGACGGTGGTCGCGCCGTGGTCGAAGGCCACCCGGAGCGGTTCTATGACGTCGCCGGTCGAGCCGGAGTGGGTGATGGCGATGGCGACGTCGCCGGAGCGGAGCTGCACGGCGTTGGTGACGGCGAGGTGCGGGTCGCTGTGGGCGTGCGCGACCAGGCCGATGCGGAGCAGCTTCTGCCCGAGGTCCTGGGCGACGAGCCCGGAGGCGCCGACGCCGTAGATGTCGACGCGGCGGGCGGTGGCGAGGGCGGCGACGGCGGCGCCGAGCTGGACGGTGTCGAGTCCGGCGGCGGTGTCGGCGAGGGTCTGCTGCTCGTCGTAGGCCAGTTTGGCGACGACGTCGGCGATGGGGTCGTCCACGGCGATGTCGGCGGTGACGGCGGGCGCGCGGCCCGACTGCTGCTGGGCGGCGAGCCCGGCGAGGGCGAGGCGCAGGTCGCGGTAGCCGGGGTAGCCGAGGAGGCGGGCGGTGCGGACGACGGTCGCCTCGCTGGTGCCGGTGAGTTCGGCGAGGCCGGTGACCGTGAGGGCGGCGCAGCCGGCCGGGTCTCCGGCGACGGCCTCGGCGACCCGCTGCATGGAGCGGGTCATGGAGGGCGCCAGGGTCCGCACCTTGGCCGCGAGGGCGGCGGGGGCCGGGGGCGCGTCGCTGGTGAAACTTTCCTTCACGTCATTGGTCACGCCTGAAAGATACTTTCGGAAGGGTGGGGCGACAAGCCCCTTCCGGTGTCCGGATCCGGAAGGGACCTTCGCCCTTCCCGCCGCCTCCCGGGCCGGGTGACAATGAGGGAATGGACGACATCGACACGGTGGAGCAGGCGCTGCACACCGCCCGCGCGCTCGTACTGGCCGATCTGGCGGCCCGCGAGGTCGCGGCGGCCGAGGTCGTGTCGATGGTGGAGGACTCGGTCACGCACCGGCGCTGGTGGGTCGAGCAGTGGCCGGAGGGAGTGGCGTACGTGGCGGGGCTCGTCGCCCAGGACGTGCAGGACGCCCTCCTCGAACGGTACGGGCGCTGGCCGCTCTGCCCCGTCTGCGCCTCGGGCGACCCGCACGCCCTCGACGTGGAGCCGGAGCTCGGCCCGGACCCGCACTGGGTCTGCGCCGAGCAGGGCGTCGTGGTGGCGCCGGTGGGCGGGCTGACGTGAGCGGCGGGTCTGGAGCGAGCGGCGAGGCCGGGGTGGGCGGCGGGCCCGGGACGGCGGGAGGAGTCCGCGCGTGACCCTCTACATCGATCCGCCGACCTGGCCGGGACACGGCCGCATGTGGTCGCACCTGGTCAGCGACGCCTCCTTCGAGGAGCTGCACGCCTTCGCGGCCGCGATCGGCGCCCCGCGCCGCGCCTTCGAGCGGGACCACTACGACATCCCGGCCGACCACTACGCGGCCGCGGTGACCGGCGGCGCGGTCGAGGTCGGCTCGAAGGAACTCCTCCGCCGCCTCACGGCGGCGGGCCTGCGGAGGCCCAAGGGGCGGCCGGCGGGTTGAGGGGGGGCGGGAGCGGGGGCGTACGCGAAGAGGTCCCCGCCCCGGCCGGATACGGACCTGCTCCGGCCCGGGCCTCTTGCCTTACGGGCCCGCCTCCGTCTCAGCCCGGCAGGGCGCACTCCCGGTCGTCCCTCTCGGGGGCGGTGGCCGGACTCCCGGCCACGACGTGGCCGTCGCCCGGTGTCCGGCGGGACAGCTTCAGGGCCACCGCCGCCACCACCAGCCCCACCGCCGTCATCGCCGCGCCCGCCCACGCCGTGGAGGCGAAGCCGAGGCCCGCGTCGATGACGGTGCCGCCGAGCCAGGGGCCGCCGGTGTTGCCGAGGTTGAAGGCGGCGGTGGTGGTGGCGCCCGCGAGGGTGGGGGCGGCGCCGGCCACGTTGAACATGCGGGCGTTGAGGGCCGGGGCGGTGTAGAAGGCGGAGACGCCGAGGAGGAAGGCCAGCAGGACCGTAACGACCGGGCTGGACGCGAAGAGCGCCAGGGCGACCAGGAAGACGGTCGAGGCGGCGATGCCGCTGAGCATCACCCCGAAGAGGTGTGCGTCCGCGACCCGGCCGCCGATCGTCGTACCGACCAGGGCGCCGATGCCGAAGAGCCCGAGGACGACCGAGACCCAGCCCTTGTCGAGGCCGGAGACGTCGGTGAGGAGCGGGGCGAGGTACGAGAAGGCGCAGAAGACGCCGCCCGCCGCGAGCGCGGTGACGACGACCGAGAGCAGGACCTGCCGGTCGCGGTAGATCGTCAGCTCCCGCTTGAGCCGGGGCCGGGTCTCGGGGACCGGGATGTGCGGGATGCGGGTGAGGACGCCGACGAGGGCGATCGCGGAGGCGAGGCCGACCGCCCAGAAGGCGGATCGCCAGCCGAGGTGCTCGCCGAGGAAGGCGCCGGCGGGGACGCCGAGGACGTTGGCTATGGAGAGCCCGCCGATCATCACGGCCATGGCCCGGGCCCGCGCGCCCACCGGCACCATCGCGATGGCGACGGCCGCGCCGACCGCCCAGAACCCGGCGCAGGCGAGCGCGCTCACGACCCGGGAGGCGAAGAGCACGCCGTAGTTCGGCGCGAGGGCGCCCGCGACCTGGCCCAGGCCGAAGACGGTGATCAGGGCGATCAGGGTCGTCTTGCGGGGGAGCCGCAGGGTCGCCACGGCGAGGAGCGGGGCACCCACCACCATGCCGATCGCGAAGGCCGAGATGAGCAGTCCGGCCTGCGGGATGGAGACGTTCATGTCCTCCGCGATGGGCGGCAGCAGCCCGGAGAGCATGAACTCGCTCGTCCCGAGCGCGAAGACGGAGAGGCCGAGGATGTAGACGGCCGTCGGCATGCGGGTGGACGCGGGGGCGGCGGGGGCGGGTGTCACGGGCTCGGGAGAGGAAGGCGGCATGACATGGGTCAACGAGTGATTCATTGCTGTCATTCCTCGGTGCCGGGTCGTCTTGTCATACGAGACGGTCACCTGCGCGCCGGGACGGTGCCGGGGCCGCGGAGGCGGCCGCTCCGGTCCCTCCCCGGCCCTTTCTGCCCTTCCCGCCCCTCCCCGGCGGGGGCTCACCCCGTCCCGGACGCGTCCGTCAGCTCCTTCAGCTCCCGCTCCACGTTCTCCCGCGCCTTCTCCTCCCACACCGCCGCGCCGTACGGCGTCCGGAAGAGCCGGGGCAGGTCGAGGAGGTGGCGCAGGACGGCGGCGCGGCCCTCGCGGAAGGCGTCGTCGGGGACGAAGCCGTACTCCTCGCGGACCGCCGCCGCGTACCCCGCGTACGTGTCGGGGTCGCTCGCCAGGATCGCCAGGTCCGCGTCGCAGAGGGTCTCGCCGTTCAGGTCGCCCACGGCCGGGTCGTGGGTGACGGTCAGGCGGACCAGGCGGGCGACCTCGGCCACCTCGTGCGGGGTCAGGCCCGCCTCGGCGAGGGCCTTCTCGGCCAGGAGCGCCGAGCGCTCCTCGTTCTCGGACCGGTCGGGACGGTAGACGGCGTCGTGGAACCAGGCCGCGAGCCGTACGAGCTCCAGCTCGCCGCCCTCGCCGCCCTGGTCGGTCAGTTCGTCGACGCGGTCGAGGACCGCCCGCAGGTGGTCGACCGTGTGGTACCGGCGCTGCGGCTCGGCCCAGCGGGCGAGCAGGTTCAGCCCGTACGGGGCGGGGTCGGGGCCCTCGCGGCCGGCGCGGGCGGCGAGCAGGGTGGCGTTCCAGTGCCGGAGGAGCGCGGGATGCGGGTCTGCGGTCATGGGGGCATTGTGCCCGCCGGGCGCGGGCGGTGCGTGTTCAGAGCATGCGGCGCAGGAGCCGGTCGCGGTCGACGAGCTGGTGCTTGAGGACCAGGCCGACGTGGCAGGCGAGCCCGGCGAGGAAGAGCACCTGCGCCGTCACGTGCGCCCACAGCGGGCCGTCGGCGCCCAGGGCGGCAGCCCGGTTGTCGCCGCCACAGCAGCCGGGCCACGCCCAGCACGACGACGAGCACGTGGGCGGTCAGCAGCGCGTCCTCGCCGAAGGGCTCGTACCCGTCGCCGCCGCGTCCGCGCCCCCGTCCGCGCCCGGACTCCTCGCCCCGGCCCCGGGCCCGTCCCCGGCCGCGCACTCCCGGCAGTGCGTCTCGTCCGCGAGGGGCCGGAACAGCATCGGCTGGGTGTGCTCCCCGGCGCACTCCCGCGTCCCGGCGAGCCGGGTGGACAGCCGGGGGCCGTCGGGCAGCGGTGACGCGAGCTGGGGCAGGGTGCGGGGCGGTACTTCCCGCAGCAGGTACCGGACCAGCCCGCCGGGCCGGTGTACGGGCGTCCCGGCACCGGGCAGGCCGCGCAGGACGTGTTCGTGGACGTCGGCGGTGGTGTGCCCGGCGTCGAGCCAGCGGGCGGCGAGGCGGGCGAGTTCGTCGCGCATGCCGGGCGGGATGTGCCGGAGGGCGGGGGAGAGGAGGGGGAGGGCGCCGATGAGGGCGTGGGCCTCTTCCTGCCGGGGGCTGACGAGGGGTGCGGGTTCGCTGACCGGCTCGGCGGTGGGCGACGGAAGGTTGGAGGTGTCTTCTCCAAGGTCTTTCTCTGGATGACCGCCGGTCGACGGGGTCTTCGGAGCACCGGCGGCCGGGGCACCGGCGGCTCGATTCCGGGGACTCGGTGCGACCTGCGGGAACACCGTTTCCTCGCAGGTGGGGAGGGGGCTTTGGGCGAGGAGCTTGATGGCCTCGTCGGCGGTCAGGGGGGCGCTGGAGACGAGCTGCTGGGTGATCCAGAGTCCACCGGCGCCCTGGACGCGCCGCTCGTGCACGAACCCTTCTTCTTTCAGCTGCCGTTTGGCGCGTGTGAAGGCGCAGGCCCCGATCCGGGCGCGCTGGGCGGTGCGGGAGAGCGATTCGCGGGCTCCCCGGGGGAGGGAGAGCTGCCAGGTGAGGATGCGTACGGCGTCGGAGTTGAGGCGGGGGTGGCGGATGATGTCGTGCGAGTACTGGCCGAAGGCGCGCGAGGGCACGATAACGTTGCGGTAGATCACGGGTGGGTCCTGTCCACTGGTGGTTCAGGCCCTCGCCGATGGTTCTCAGGTCATCGGTGAGGGCCGTTTTGCGTGAACGTACCGCGCTGGCATATGCCCGGACAGGCACGCAGAGTGAAGACCGCCCATTCGAGTGACGCGCGGTCACATCATCGTTCAGGCAGCGGAGATGGCTCTCTGGGCGAGGTGCTGATGACGCGGAGGGCGCCGCGCGGGGTCAGGCTCGCGCGCTCCTCCGGACTCGCCGTCCAGCACTGTTCGGCCGCCGCCTCCCACAGGTAGCCGCTGGGGCGGACCAGGACCAGCATGTTCCCGTTCACGGAACGGACCTGCCCGGTGAGCGCCCGCTGCGCGTCGGTCACGACGTCGCCGATCCGGTACCTCACTTCTCGGCCGCCCGCGCGGTCCGCAGGAGCACGGTCAGCCGCTTGGCACCGCCGACACCGACGGTCCCGAGCCCGTACCGGTGCGTGTCCCCGCCGGGGCCGTGCGTGACGTCCCGGTAGAGCCCGCTCGTGGGGAGGCCGGCGGTGCCCATGGCGTCCTTGAGCTCCCGGTAGACACGGGTGGCTTCGGCCTCGGTGACGGGGCGGGTGGGGGGTGGGGGCGGGAGTGTACCTATGGAGGGCCCTCTTTCTGGTGGATCTTCTCCGGACGCCTTCACGATGGCGTGTGCCGTCCTACGCTCACCAGGAGTTGGGTTTCCGGAGGGGAACGGGGAACGTGGCATATGCCCGCGGAGAACGAGATCGACCCGAGCGAGAGCCTGGAGAGCTTCATCGCCGACCTGGTTCGGGACGCACGCAAGCAGCTCGGGTGGCGTCAACAGGACCTCGCGGCCAAGGTGTTCAGCAGTACGACGCGCATCTCCGAGATCGAGAACGGTGATCCGCCGGACCTGAAGCTCGGGCGCCAGATCGACCAAGTACTTGAGCTGAGCGGGAAGCTGACGAACCTGCTGACGATCCGGGACCGGGTCGCTTTCCGTGACTACGCGCAGGGGTTCCTCAGGGACCAGGCGCGGGCGCTGGCCGTCTACGAGTTCTCTCCGGTGATACCGGGCCTGCTCCAGACCCCGGAGTACGCGAGAGCGATCATGAAGTTGGAAGACCCCGACGAAGTCACCGACATCGAAAGCTCCGTGCAGCGGCGAAGTGAACGCCAAGCCGTGTTCGACGGGCCGCATCCGCCTTGGTTGTGGGTCGTCCTCGACGAGTCGGCCTTCACGAAGGTGATGGGGTCGAAGCGGGTCATGCGTGACCAGATCGAATGGCTCCTCGAAGCCACCGAAAGGCCGTTCATCAACGTGCAGGTCCTGCGCACCGACCGCGCGGTCATCCGTGGATCGGTGAGCCTGCTGACCCTGCCTTCGGGTGATCGGACCGCCTACACCGAGGGGTTCGGCATCGGCCGCTACGTGATCGAAGCGACAGAGGTCGCTCTCTTCCAGAAGATCTATGATCGGCTCCACGCCGACGCGCTCGGGGTCGAGGAATCGCGAAAGTTCATGCGTGACGTACTTGGAGATGCACGATGACTGAGCCCACGTGGCACAAGAGCACGTACAGCGGGAACAACGACAACTGCGTCGAGGTCGCCGACAACCTCCCCCTCGTCCACGTCCGGGACACCAAGGACCACGCCAGGGGCGAGCTGACCGCCACCCCGGCCGCCTGGTCCGCGTTCACCGCGTTCGCGCGGACGCACGCGGTCTGACCGCTCCCGGCATCCCGGCACTCCAGGGGCTCGTCACGCCGCGGAGCGCCCGTTTCGCTTCTCCCACTCGTTTGACACGCTGGACGCATGTCCGAGACGACGTACGACATCGGTGAAGGCCCGGCGACGCGTGTCAGCCTTTCGCTGCCGGAAGGAACGGTAGAGGCGATCCGGGCCCGAGTCGGTAAGCGCGAGTTCTCCGCGTTCATCGCGGCGGCTGTCGAGCGGGAACTGCGGGGCCAGGTGCTGGACGAGTACCTGGCGGACTACGAGAGCCGCAAAGGGCCGGTCTCCGATCAGGCGAGGCACGGGGCACGCCAGGTCTTCGACGACGTGTTCGCGGACGAGGACCAGTGGCCCGCCGCAAGCCGGCGCCCGAAACACTCGTCCTCGACGACATGAGCAGGCTGTGCGGCACCCGGGTCCGGCTCGTCGCGGTCTGACCGCTCCGGCACTCCAGGGTCTCGTCACGCCGCGGCGCGTCCGGGCTACTCCCGGCTCGTGTAGTGGCGTCTCGCCCAGAGGGGGAGCGCGAACCACAGGGTGAACAGCCAGATACCGACGGCGCCCGCCAGCCACGCGGCGAGCACGTCGTCGAGGGCCACCCGCAGCAGCATGAGCAGGGTCAGGACGGTGGTCACCGCGAGCAGCAGCAGCCCCGTCCGGGCCATCCGGGCGGCGATCACCACCGTCTGCGGCTTGATGCGGCGGCCCGCGACCATCCGGTGCAGGGACACCGGGCCGATGAGGGAGCCCGCGCTGGCCGCGCCCAGGACGACCGCGGTGACGTAGAGGGCACGGTCGGTGTCGCCCAGGTCGGTGAAGGCGGGCTGGAAGACGGCGATGAACAGGACGCCGAAGAGGATCTGCACGCCGGTCTGGGCCACCCGCAGCTCCTGGAGCAGGTCGGCCCACATCCGGTCCGCGCGCTCCTCGGGCGACTCGTCGCGCCCCCGGCGCCGGTCGGAGGGGCCGGGCACGGCGTCCCCGCCGCCTTCCGGTTCCGGTGCCATACGCGCTCCTCGCCGAGGTCTCCCCACGGCCCCTACGGAAAGTCTCCCACCGCCCCGCGCGGGGAGCGAGGCGTGCCCCTTCGTCCGTTCGGCCCCGCCCCCGTGCGGGTCCCGGGGGCGGCTGCTGTGCTGGGCGGGACACCCTCCGCGCGTACAGGAGCGACACCATGGCCGTCATCGTCACCGTCGAGATCCCCGGTGGGACCGAGGAGCAGTACGAGGAGATCATGCGGCAGCTCGGGGGCACCGACTGGTTCCCGGCGGACGGGCTCATCGCGCACGCGGCCGGGCCCGACGGGGAGGGGGGCTGGAAGGTCGTCGACTTCTGGGACTCCGAGGACCAGTTCCTCGCCTTCGTGGAGCGGGCACGGCCGATCATGGAGCGGGCCGGCATCTCGTCGATGCTGCCGACGGTGCAGCAGGCCGTGAACGTCGTCCTGCGCTGACGGCGCGCGGGACGACCCGGCCGAAACCCTTCCGCACCGCCGGCGCGCGGGTCCGTCGAAAACCCTTTGCGGCGGGCGGGGCCCGGGGGCCAGGCTCCTCGTCCATGACCAGTCATCCTCCGCACCCGCCCGTCGCGTCCGTCGCGGACCTGTTCGCCGCCGACGGGCGCCTCAAGGCGGTCCCGCGCCGGGCCGCCCGCCGCGAGGCGCTGCTCGCGCACCTCGCCGCGACCCTCTTCGAGACCGGCCGGACCTACCGCGAGTCCGAGGTCAACGAGGCGCTGAAGGGCGTGCACGAGGACTTCCCGGCCCTGCGCCGCTACCTCGTGACCGGTGGCTTCCTCTCCCGTACGAAGGACGGCGCCGCCTACCGCCGACAGCAGCGGACCGGCACTCCCGGAGGCGCGATCCCCGCCGTCGCGTGACGGCGGGCCCGGTGGTGGCCGGCCTCCTGGCCGGCTACGGCATCGCGATCCCGGTCGGCGCCGTCGGCGCCCACCTGGTGGCGGTCGCGGCCCGCTCCCCGTGGCGTACGGGAGCGGGCGCGGCGCTCGGCATCGCCACCGCGGACGGGCTGTACGCCCTGCTGGCCGTCCTCGGCGGCGCGGCCCTCGTCCCCCTCCTCGCCCCGGTGGCGGCCCCCCTGCGCCTGGGCTCGGCCCTGGTCCTCGTCGCGCTCGCGGCGCACTCCGCGTGGCGGGCCGTACGGGCGTACCGCGGCGGTACGGCCCCGGGGCGGGAGTTCCCGCCGGCTCCCCGGCGCGCGTTCCTCGCCTTCCTGGGGATCACGGTCCTCAACCCCCTGACCGTGCTCTACTTCACCGCCCTCGTCCTCGGCGGCCGTCCGGCGACGGGCCCGGCCGGGGCCGCCGCCTTCGTCCTCGCGGCCTTCGCCGCCTCCGCGAGCTGGCAGCTCCTCCTGGCGGGAACGGGCACGCTCCTGGGCCGTACCGTCACGGGCCCCCGGGGCCGCCTGGCGACGGCCCTCGCGTCGAGCGCGCTGATCGTGGCGCTGGCGGTGGGGGTGGTGGTCTGAGCGGGGCCGGGGGCGGCCGGGCCGGTCAGCGGCCCCGCCGCGCTCCCGCCGCCAGGGCCGCCGCCCCCGCCAGCCCCACGAGCGCCCCCGCCGCCAGCACCCCGCCGCGCGAGCGCCAGGACAGGACCGCCCCGTTCGACCGGGCTGAGAAGACCGAGCCGACGCTCAGCCAGGACCCGACCGAGCCCACGGACAGGGCCGAGCCGACCGATCCGGCGCTCGCCCAGGAGCCGATCGAGGCGAACGAGTGGGCGGAGCCGACCGACCCGATGGAGAGGAAGGAGCCCACCGAGCCGATGGAGAGCATCGAGCCCACGGAACCGATGGAGAGGAACGAGTCCCTGGACCAGAGGGAGAGGGACGAGGTCCCCGGGCGGGAGCGGGGGTGAGAGGCCATGGACCGATCCTAGGGACGCACCGGGAACCGCGCTCCCCGAACGCACCCGCCCCGAACGCCCTTCGTGCCGCTCAGGCGGATGCCCGGGGCGCCGCCCGGTCGCGCGGCGGGCGGGCCAGGGTGACCGTGCGCAGGAGCCACTCCGCCGGGCCGTGCCGGCGGGTGGACATCAGCCTGGCGCTGAGGGCGAGTTGGGCGGCGTACAGGGCGAGCGCGCCGAGGGTGACGGCGGCCGTGCCGAGGCGGTCGTAGAGGGCGAGGCCGTAGCCGGTGAAGACGAGGGCCAGGACCAGGGACTGGGCCAGGTAGTTCGTCAGGGCCATCCGGCCGGCGGGGGCGAGGAGGGCGGTCACCCGCGCGCCGCGCGCCGTGCGCAGGAGCAGCAGCATCCCGCAGACGTACGCGGCGGTGAGCGCCGGGGCCGTGACCGTGTTCACCGCGTGGCCGAGTAGCTCCCAGCGGGGGCCGAGCGGGCCGACCGCGGTCAGGGCCGCGAAGACGCCGCCGGGCAGGCCCACGGCGGCGCCGAGCAGGCAGACGAGGCGCGTCCGGCGGTGGCGGATCCGCGCGGTGGCGGCGTCGGGCGCGTCCGAGAGCAGGCGCCGCTTGCCGCAGTACAGGCCCGCCAGGAAGGCCGTCACGACGAAGCCGCCCATCAGGGGGAGGGCGAGGAGCACCTCGGGCAGCAGTCCCGCGTTGGCCGCCACGACGGACGCGGGATCGCCGCGGTAGGCGGCGACGAGCGCGGGGAACCCGTCGGTGACCCCGGCGTTCACGGCGGCCATTTCGGCGTCGGACATGAGCAGCGGGACGAGCCCCACGAGCAGCAGCAGGGCGCTCGCGCACCCGTGCATGATCAGCGCGGCGGTCCGGGCCGCCCCCGGCGAACAGCCGCGCGCCGCTACCAGGACCAGGCCGAGCACGGCGTACGTCATGAGGATGTCGCCGGAGAACAGCAGCACCGCGTGCAGGGCCCCGAGGGCGAACAGGCCCAGGGAGCGGCGCAGCAGCCGGGGCACGGGCCCGGCGCCGTCGCGTGCGGCCGACTCCAGCTGGAGGGTGAGGCTGTAGCCGAAGAGGAACGAGAACAGCAGGAAGAACTTGCCGGTCACGAAGGTCTGGACGACCGCCTCCACGGCCCGGTCGAGGGAGGAGGCGTCCGGGTCGGCGATGCCGTGGAGGCCGTACGGGCCCGCCGCCATCGGCGCGTTGACCAGCAGGATGCCCAGGAGCGCGAAGCCCCGGAGGGCGTCGACCTCCGCTATCCGCGGCCGGGCCCCCCGTACGTCCGTCGCCGTCGTCGCCGCTGTCACCGGCACTGTCCCCCCGTGGTCGGTCCGCGTGACCAGCGTAATCGGACGGCGTTCGGTGCGGGTGCGCCCGGCACGTTCCCCGGGGGCAGGCCCCGGTGCGTCAGGAGACCGTCCCCGTGCTCCGCGCCGCGCTCCGGAACGTGCGCCGGTACGTGTCCGGCGGCACCCCGAGCGCGTTGTGGAAGTGGCGGCGCAGGGTCGTCGCCGTGCCCATCCCCGTGCGGACGGCGACGAGTTCGACGCTGTCGTCCGTGGTCTCCAGGATCTCCTGGGCCCGGTGGATGCGCTGGGTGTGCAGCCAGCGCAGCGGGGTGGTGCCGGTGGTCGCGGTGAAGCGGCGGGTGAGGTTCCGGGTGCTCATGTTCATCCGGCGGGCGAGGTCGGGCACCGTCAGGGGCTCGTCGAGCCGGGCGCCCGCCCAGGCGAGCAGGTCCGCGAAGGCGTCGGCGGTGTCGGCGGTCGTCGGGGCGGCGACGTACTGCGCCTGGCCGCCCGCGCGGCGGGCCGGGACCAGGAGCCGCCGGGCCAGTTCGGCGGCGACGGCGGCGCCGTGGTCGGCGCTGACCAGGTGCAGGCACAGGTCCATCCCGGCGGCCTTGCCCGCCGAGGTCAGGACGTTGCCGTCCTCGACGTAGAGGATGTCCGGGTCGACCTCGACCCGGGGGTGACGGGCCGCCAGGTCGCCGGTGTGCGCCCAGTGGGTGGTGGCGCGGCGGCCGTCCAGTACGCCCGCGGCCGCCAGGACGAACGCGCCCGTGCACAGCGACACGATCCGCGCGCCCCGCGCGTGCGCCGTGCGCACGGCGTCCAGGAGGCCGGCGGGCGGGTCGGCGTCGACGTCGGAGCAGGACGGGACGATGACGGTGTCCGCGCCGGCGAGCGCGTCGAGGCCGTGCGGGGCGTCGATCCGCAGCCAGCCGTCGAGCCGGGCGGCGGTGGTCTCCGGCGCCGCGCAGACCTTGAAGTCGTACCAGCCGTCGGTGATCCCGCGATCCACGCCGAACACCTCGCAGGCCGCCGCGGTCTCGAACAGCATCGTCCCGTCGTGGGCCGCCAGCGCCACAGAAGTCATGCGGGGAGTGTACGGAGCGGGGTGCGCCGAGGCGCCCGCGAGCCGGGCCCGTCCTGAAACGGACGGGCCCGGCTCTGGCTTCGGCTTCGGCTCTGGCTTCGGCTTCGGACGGGCCGGGGCTCCGGCCTCGGCCCCGGTCTCGGCTCCGGCCCCGGCCCCCGCGCGCCGCCCCGCTCAGCCGTCGGTCGCCTTGAAGCCGCGCAGCCGCAGGCTGTTGCCCACCACGAAGACCGAGGAGAAGGCCATGGCCGCGCCCGCGATCATCGGGTTGAGCAGTCCGGCCGCGGCGAGCGGCAGGGCCGCCACGTTGTAGGCGAAGGCCCAGAAGAGGTTCGAGCGGATGGTGCCGAGGGTCCGGCGGGAGAGCCGGATCGCGTCGGCCGCCGCCCGCAGGTCCCCCCGTACGAGGGTCAGGTCGCCGGCCTCGATGGCGGCGTCCGTGCCCGTGCCCATCGCCAGGCCCAGGTCCGCCTGGGCGAGCGCGGCGGCGTCGTTCACGCCGTCGCCGACCATGGCGACCGAACGGCCCTCGCCCTGGAGGCGCTTGACGACGTCGACCTTGTCCTGCGGCATGACCTCCGCGATCACCTCGTCGATGCCGACCTCGGCGGCCACGGCCTCCGCGACCGCCCGGTTGTCGCCGGTGAGCAGGATCGGGGTGAGGCCGAGTCCGCGCAGCCGCCGGACCGCCTCGGCGCTGGTGTCCTTGACGGCGTCCGCGACCTCCAGGACCGCGCGCGCCTCGCCGTCCCAGGCGACCGCGATGGCGGTCCGCCCCGCCTTCTCGGCCGCGTCCTTGGCGGACCCGAGGCCGGACGGGAGGGCCATCGCCCACTCCTCCAGGAGCTTCTCGCGGCCGACGAGGACCGCGTGGCCCTCGACCACGCCCTGCACGCCGAGGCCGGGGACGTTCGCGAAGTCCTCGGGGGCCGGCAGCGTGCCCACCCGGTCGGCCGCGCCGGCGGCGACGGCCTGGGCGATCGGGTGCTCGGAGGCGTGCTCCAGGGCGCCCGCGAGCCGCAGGACGTCCTTCTCGTCCACGCCGTCGGCGGTGTGGACGGCGAGGAGGGTCATCCGGCCGGTGGTGACGGTGCCGGTCTTGTCCAGGACGATCGTGTCGACCCTGCGGGTGGTCTCCAGGACCTCGGGGCCCTTGATGAGGATGCCGAGCTGCGCGCCGCGCCCGGTGCCGACCATGAGGGCGGTCGGGGTGGCCAGGCCCAGGGCGCACGGGCAGGCGATGATCAGGACGGCGACGGCGGCGGTGAACGCGGCGGTGAGGCCCTGTCCGGTGCCGAGCCAGAAGCCGAGGGTGCCGAGGGCGAGCGCGATGACGACCGGCACGAAGACGGCCGAGATCCGGTCCGCGAGGCGCTGGGCGGCGGCCTTGCCGTTCTGCGCGTCCTCGACGAGCTTCGCCATCCGGGCGAGCTGGGTGTCGGAGCCGACGCGGGTGGCCTCGACGACGAGCCGGCCGCCGGCGTTGAGGGTGGCGCCGGTGACGGCGTCCCCGACGCCGACCTCGACCGGGACGGACTCGCCGGTGAGCATGGAGGCGTCCACGGCGGACGAGCCCTCGACCACGGTGCCGTCGGTGGCGATCTTCTCGCCGGGGCGGACCAGGAAGCGGTCCCCGACCCGGAGTTCGGCGGTCGGTACGGTGACCTCCCGGCCGTCCTTCAGGACGGTGACCTCCTTGGCGCCCAGCCGCATCAGGGCCTTGAGCGCGGCGCCCGCCTTGCGCTTGGAGCGGGCCTCGAAGTACCGGCCGGCCAGGATGAAGGCGGTGACGCCGGCGGCGGCCTCCAGGTAGATGTTCCCGGCGCCGTCGGTGCGGGCGATCGTGAACTCGAAGGGGTGCGTCATGCCGGGCGTCCCGGCGGTGCCGAGGAACAGCGCCCACAGCGACCACAGGAACGCGGCGCCCGTACCGACCGAGATCAGGGTGTCCATGGTGGCCGCACCGTGCTTCGCGTTGGTCCAGGCGGCCTTGTGGAAGGGCCAGGCGGCGTAGACGACGACCGGTGCGGCGAGCGCGAGGCTCAGCCACTGCCAGTACGTGAACTGGAGGGCCGGGACCATGGCCATGGCGATGACGGGGACGGCGAGGACGACGGCGGTGATCAGCCGCTGCCTGAGGGGCCGCAGCTCCTCGTCGGCCCGCTCCTCGTCGGAGGGACCCGCGTCGGCGGCCTCGTCCCTCGGGGGTTCGGGCTCGGCGGCGGTGTAGCCGGTGGCCTCGACGGTGGCGATGAGGTCGGCGACGCCGACGCCCGCGTCGAAGGTGACCTTCGCCTTCTCGGTGGCGTAGTTGACGGTGGCCTCGACCCCGTCCATGCGGTTGAGCTTCTTCTCGATGCGGGCCGCGCACGAGGCACAGGTCATGCCGCCGATGGCGAGCTCGACCTGAGCCGTGCCGGATGTCGTCGTTGCCATGGACTCTGCTCCTCGTGGGGTTACGGGTCCGGGTCCGGGGCCCGGGTGGGGTGCGGTGCGGCCCCGGCGGCCGGGGCCGACGCGGTGGACCGGCGCGGTCAGGCGCGGCCGGTCAGCTCGTAGCCCGCGTCGTCGACGGCCGCGGCGATCGCGGCGTCGTCGGGCGCGCCGCCGGTGGTCACGGTCACCAGACCGCCGGCCACGTCGACGTCCACGGAGACGACTCCCGGGAGCGCGCCGACGGCGTCGGTGACCGCGGCCTCGCAGTGGCCGCAGGACATGCCGGAGACGGCGTAGACGGTCGTGAGGGTGTCGGCGACGGCGACGGTGGCCGTGCCGTTCGCGCCGGTCGAGCAGCCGCGGTCGGGGGTGCAGCAGGAGCCCATGGCTTCCTCCTCGGTAGATTCTCTCCTCGATACCCTAGGGGGGTATCGGCTCACGACTCCATGTATACCCCCCGGTCGTATGCGTGGCAAGTGGATCCCCGGCTTGACTTGATACCCCCTGGGGGTATCGTGACATGCGTCGAACGGTTCAGGGCGCGGTCACCCGCGCCGCCCGCGTACGACCTACGGGAGAGCAGTCATGAACACCGGTGCGAAGATCACCGCCTTTGCCGCCGCGCTCGCCGCGACCTTCGGGACGGCGTACGGGGTCGGTGCGGCCGTCGGCCCGTCCGCCGCCCCCGCGAAGGCCCCGGCGGCCGACGGGCACCCGGACCACGGGAAGGAGACGGCGCCCACCCCGGACGCCCCCGCTCCGAGTGCTCCCGGCGGTCTCCAGATCTCCGACGGCGGCTACACCCTCGCCCTGGAGGACCCGACCCCCGCCCCCGGCCGGACCGTCCTGAAGTTCTCCGTCGAGGACGCGGCGGGGAAGAAGGTCACCGCCTTCGCCACCGAGCACGAGAAGGAGATGCACTTCGTCGTCGCCTCGCGCGACCTCACCGTCTTCCGGCACCTGCACCCGGTGAAGGCCGCCGACGGCACCTGGACGGCCGAGACCGACCTGCCCGCCGCCGGCCCCTACAAGGCCTTCGCCGACTTCAAGCCCGCCGCGCCCGGGGCCCGGGGCCTCACGCTCGGCGCTGACGTCTCCGTACCGGGGGAGTACGCGCCGAAGCCGCTGCCCGCCGCCGCGCCGACCGCGAACACGGACGGATACCAGGTCCGCCTCGGCGGCACCCTGGACCCCGGGAAGCCCGGTGAGCTGCGGCTCACCGTCTCCAAGGACGGGAAGCCGGTCACCGACCTGGAGCCGTACCTCGGGGCGTACGGGCACCTCGTCGCCCTGCGCGAGGGCGACCTCGCCTACCTCCACGTCCACCCGAACGAGGGCGGTCCCGGCCCGGACGTCTCCTTCACGGCGACGGCGCCCAGCGCGGGCGCGTACCGTCTGTTCCTGGACTTCCGGCACGACGGCGAGGTGCGGACGGCGGCCTTCACGGTGTGGGCGGGCGCTTCCGGGGCACCCGTTTCCGCAGATGGTGAGGCCGAGCACGGTGCGGGCGGCCACGAGCACGGCTAGGCTGGTCATTGGACTAGACCTATAGCCGTCATTCATGGAGGAATGGGCTTCGATGAGCAACCGTGCAGTCCTTGAGGTGATCGCCCTCGACGAGCAGGACGCGGTCGCCGCCCAGACCGGCGGCGCCGACCGGCTCGAACTCGTCACCGACATGGCGGCGGACGGGCTCACCCCGTCCGGGGCCGGCTTCGCCGCGATCCGCGCCGCCGTCGACATCCCGCTGCGCGTGATGCTCCGGCTCACCGACGGATTCTCGGCCGGCGGCCCCGAGGGCACCGACGCCCTCGTGGCGCGCGCCGCCGACCTCCGGGAGGCGGGCGCGGACGAGTTCGTCCTCGGCTTCCTCACCCCCGACGGCGCGCCGGACCTGGTCGCCGTCGAGCGGCTGATCGCCGTCCTCGACGGCTGCCGCTGGACCTTCCACCGGGCGATCGACCGCGCCGCCGACCGCGACGGACTGCGCAAGAGCCTCGCGGACCTGCCGGGCCTCGACACCTACCTCACGGCCGGTTCCGCCACCGGCGTCGACGACGGCCTCGCCACCCTCAAGGCCGAGGCCGCGCGTGCGGGCGAGCCCGGCTACGAGGCCCGGATCCTCGTCGGCGGCGGCCTCCGCCTCGACCACCTCCCCGAACTGCGCGCGGCGGGCCTCGACGCCTTCCACATCGGCGGCGCGGCCCGCCCGGAGGGCTGGACGGCCCCGGTCTCGGCGGCCGCGGTCCGCACGTGGCGCGAGGCGGTGGACGCGCCGCTCTCCTGAGTGCGGGGGTCTCCTGGGCGCCGGGGTCACCCGGACATCGGGGGGCGTCTCGACATCGGGGGTCACCCGGGCGCCGGGGCCTGCTCACGGACGGGAAAACGCGTGGTCCCCGCCCCGGCCGCACGACTAGCCTCGCCCGCATGCCCGCTTCCCCCACCCCCGGCGCGACCCCCGCCCCCACCGCCGACACCGCCCTCGTCGAGCGTCTGGTCGCCGCGCAGTTCCCCGACTGGGCGCACCTGCCCGTACGGGCCGTGGACTCGGCGGGGACGGACAACGCCATGTTCCGGCTCGGGGACGGCCTCGCCGTACGCCTGCCGAAGGCCGGGGGGTCCGAGGGGCAAGCGGAGAAGGAGCGGTACTGGCTGCCGCGTCTCGCCCCGCACCTGACGCTGCCCGTCCCCGTGCCCGTCGGGCACGGCGTGCCGGGGGAGGGGTTCAACCGGCCCTGGTCGGTGTGCGCGTGGATCGACGGGGACGACGCGTACGACGCCCCGATCACCGACCCCGCCCACGCCGCCGTCGAGCTGGGCCGCTTCGGCGTCTCGCTGCGCGCGGCGGACGCGACCGGCGGACCGGTCTCCTTCCGGGGCGGCCCGGTCACCGACTGGGAGCGGGGCGCGATGGCCCCGGCGATCGAGGCCCTCGGCGCGGACGGCGCGCTCGACGCCGCCGCCGTCACGGAGGCCTGGGAGTCGGTGCTCCGCCTCCCGCCGTGGCGGGGCGCGCCGGTCTGGGTCCACGCCGACCTGCTCCCCGGCAACCTCCTCACCCGCGACGGACGCCTGCACGCCGTCATCGACTTCGGCGGCCTCGGCACGGGCGACCCGGCCTGCGACATGATGGCCGGCTGGTCCCTCCTCACCCCCGCCACCCGCCCCCTCTTCCGCGAGGCCTCCCGCGTCGACGACGCCACCTGGGCCCGGGGCCGGGGCTGGGCCCTGTGCTGGGGCGTCGTCACCGAGGCGTACTACCGGGAGAAGAACCCGGTCCTGGCGTCGGTCGCCCGCCGCACCCGCACCGAGGCCCTGGCGGACCTCACCTGACCGCCCCGGATCAGATCTCCCCCAACTGCTCCGGCACGGGCGCGGAGTGAACGACCGTCAGGCCCGACACCGCGCGCGTCAGCGCCACGTACAGCCGGCGCAGGCCCGTGCGTTCGTCGGGTTCGCCGTCGACGACCGCCGCCGGCTCGTCCAGGACCACGTAGTCGTACTCCAGGCCCTTGGCGAGCGACGCCGGGACCAGGGTCAGCCGGGAGGCGGCCGTCGTCTCCTCGCCGGGGGAGAGGTGCGGCAGGCCCGCCGCCGTCAGCGCCTCCGCGAGCGGCGCGATCCGCGCGTCGGCGGCGATCAGGCCGATCGAGCCCTCGTGGCCCAGCGCCTCGACGCAGGCCGCGACCACGTCCGCGTCCAGGTCCTCCGGGCCCGCCGCGTGCCGGACGGCCAGCGAACCGGGGTTCTCACGGACCGACTCCACCGGCGCGAGCCCCGGCGACATGTGCGGAAGGAGCCGCGAGGCGTACGCGATGACCTCGCGCGGCACGCGGAAACCGGCCGTCAGCTCCTCCACCACCGCCTCCGGCTTCCCCAGGTGCCCGAGCGCCTGCGCCCAGCTCTCCGTCGCCCACGGCGTCGTCCCCTGCGCCAGGTCGCCCAGGACGGTCGCCGAACCGGTCGTGCAGCGCCGGCCCACCGCCCGGTACTGCATCGGGGACAGGTCCTGCGCCTCGTCGAGGACCACGTGCCCGAGCGAGTGCGTCCGCTCCACCAGGTCCCTCGCCTCGTCCACGAGCACCGCGTCCGCCGCCGACCACTTCGCCGACTTCACGCTCCGGCCCGGCTTCTCCCAGAGGAGCAGCTTCTGCTCGTCCTCCGTCAGCACCCCCTCGGCGTGCTCCGCCAGGAACTCCGCGTCGCTCAGCAGCCGCAGCACCAGCTTCGCCGGGTCCACCGGCGGCCAGCACTCCTTCACGACCGCCTTCACCGCCGCGTTCCGCGCGACCGCGTTCTGCACCCGGTCGTCCGGCGCCTCGCCCGCCTGCTCCATCCGTACGAGCACGGCGTGCGCGATCCGCTGCGGAAGCGCCTCGCGGGCCGCCCCGTACCGGATGTCGCGGTCGAGCAGCTCCCGCACCATCTCCTCGATCTCGTACGCCGGGACCCGCCAGCGGCGCGAGCCGCGCACCACCATCAGGGACTCCTCCGGCAGCCTCACGTGCGAGCGGACCGCCCGCCGCAGCACCTCCGCCATCCGGGCGTCGCCCTTCACGACCGCCGTCGCCGCCCCGTCCGTCCCGCGCACCTCGACGTGCGCCACCAGGTCGTCCACCGTCGCCTGCCTGACCTCCAGCTCGCCCAGCGCGGGGAGGACCTGCTCGATGTACTGGAGGAAGGAACGGTTCGGCCCGATGACCAGCGTCCCGGTGCGGGCGAGCCGCTCCCGGTGCGCGTAGAGGAGGTACGCGACACGGTGCAGGCCCACGGCCGTCTTGCCGGTCCCGGGCCCTCCCTGCACGCACACCGACCCCGAGAGGTCCGACCGGACGATCTCGTCCTGCTCGGGCTGGATCGTCGCCACGATGTCCCGCATGGGACCCACGCGCGGCCGCTCGATCTCCGTCTGGAGCAGCCGGCTGGTGCGCTCCAGCTCCTCCGGGTCGGACAGGTGCTCGTCCTCGTACGCGGTGAGCTCGCCGCCCGTGTAGCCGAAGCGGCGCCGCAGCCCCACGTCCTGCGGGTCCTTGCGCGAGGCCCGGTAGAAGGGCTGCGACACCGGGGCGCGCCAGTCGATCACCATCGGGTCGCCGCCGGCGTCGTGGACGTGCCGCCGCCCGATGTAGAACCGCTGTCCCTCCTGCGTGGTGTGCAGGTAGTCGAGCCGCCCGAAGAAGAGCGGCGTCCCGGCCAGGTCGGCCAGCGCCTTGATCCGGTCCTCGATCTGCCGCTCCAGGACGACGGCGTTCACCCAGTTCGCGGTGACGTCCTTGATGTCGAGCGCCTCCACGTCCTCGCGCATCGCGCGCAGGGCGGTGCGGGATGCGGTCAGATGGGCGCGTTCGCGCGCGAGCGGATCGTCGTCGGACAGCGGCTGATCGGGCACGGACACGGGCACGGACACGGCGGAGCCTCCGGGGCGGATGCGCGGATACGCGGACACGTCGAGGTGGCCGCCGGTTTCCGACCGGGCGGCGGCTCTCCACGGGGGAGGCGGGGAAGCTGGCGAGTGTAGACCCTGCGGGCCGGGCGGGGCGAACGCTTTCCGCCCGCGTCCATCCCGTAGGGGACGGGGTCCGACGTGAGACCGACCCCGGGTGCGTCCCGGATCGCACCTCAGGGCGATGTGTTCGCAATGTCCGGATTCCATCATGGAAACATGTCCGCGACGACGTTCACCCAGACGGCCGCCCTCCCCCGCCTCCACCGCGTGGGCCTCGCCCTCCGCGCGCTGCGCGCCTTCGGCGGCGCCGCGGCCGGGGTCGTCCTGCTCGGCGACTACGGCCCGCCGGAGGCGGGGGTCAGAGACCCGCGCCCGAAGTACGCGCCCGGGCGCACGTCCGTCTGAGCGCGTGCGCCGTTCTGAGTACGCGCCCCGCCCGGCTGAGTACCCCGACGCCTGACGCGGCCCCCGCGCCCCCTGATGGGATCGGGGCATGACGACGCCGCACACCACCGAGTCCGCCACCACCGACCACCCCGCCACCCCCACCGCCCCGAGCACCCGCGCCCCGCGCGTCCTCGCGCTCTGCGGGTTCCTCCTCCTCGCCGGGTGCCTGGTGCTCACCGCCGTCCTCGGACTCACCGACGCCATCGAGGGCGACGGCGCGGACGACGGCTTCCTCGCCGCCGGCTTCTGGGCCCTGGCCCTCGGAGCCGCCGCGGGCGCGGCCGCCCTCGCCGTGCCACGCCGCGCGCTCGTCGCCGCCCAGTACGCCCTGGCGTTCGCGGGCCCGTTCCTCGCCGCCCTGGACTGAGCGGCGCGCTACGGCGCCAGCAGCTCGTCCGCGTCCACGATCCGGTACGCGTACCCCTGCTCCGCCAGGAACCGCTGCCGGTGCGCCGCGAAGTCCTGGTCGATGGTGTCCCGGGCGACCACCGAGTAGAAGTGCGCCTGGTGGCCGTCGGCCTTCGGCCGCAGCACGCGGCCCAGGCGCTGGGCCTCCTCCTGCCGGGAGCCGAAGGTGCCGGACACCTGGATGGCGACCGTCGCCTCGGGCAGGTCGATCGAGAAGTTCGCGACCTTCGAGACGACGAGCACGCCGATCTCGCCGGTGCGGAACGCGTCGAAGAGCCGCTCCCGCTCCTTGTTCGACGTCTCGCCCTTGATGACCGGCGCGTCGAGGTGCTCGCCCAGCTCGTCGAGCTGGTCGATGTACTGCCCGATGACGAGGGTCTGCTGCCCGGCGAACCTCTTCACCAGCGCCTCCGTCACCTTCCGCTTCGTCGCCGTCGTCGCGCAGAAGCGGTACTTCTCCTCCGGCTCGGCCGTCGCGTACGCGAGCCGCTCCGAGTCGGTCAGGTTCACCCGGACCTCGACGCAGTCGGCGGGCGCGATGTACCCCTGCGCCTCGATCTCCTTCCACGGCGCGTCGAACCGCTTCGGCCCGATCAGCGAGAACACGTCCGACTCGCGCCCGTCCTCGCGCACCAGGGTCGCGGTGAGGCCGAGGCGGCGGCGGGCCTGGAGGTCGGCGGTGAACTTGAAGACGGGCGCGGGCAGCAGGTGCACCTCGTCGTAGACGATGAGGCCCCAGTCGCGGGAGTCGAACAGCTCCAGGTGCGGGTAGACGCCCTTCCGGCGGGTCGTGAGCACCTGGTAGGTGGCGATGGTGACGGGCCGGATCTCCTTCCTCGTACCGGAGTACTCGCCGATCTCGTCCTCGGTCAGCGAGGTCCGCTTCACCAGCTCGTGCTTCCACTGCCGGGCGGAGACGGTGTTGGTCACCAGGATCAGCGTGGTCGCCTTGGCCTCGGCCATCGCCCCGGCGCCGACCAGCGTCTTGCCCGCGCCGCAGGGCAGCACGACGACGCCGGAGCCGCCGTGCCAGAAGCCCTCCACGGCCTGCTTCTGGTACGGCCGCAGGCTCCAGCCGTCCTCGGCGAGGTCGATCCGGTGCGCCTCCCCGTCCACGTACCCGGCGAGGTCCTCGGCCGGCCAGCCCAGCTTCAGCAGGGTCTGCTTGATCTGCCCGCGCTCGGAGGGGTGCACGGCCACGGTGTCCGGGTCGATCCGCTCCCCGACCAGCGGCTGCACCTTCTTCGACCGGAGGATCTCCTCCAGGACGGGCCGGTCGGTGGTGGTGAGCACGAGCCCGTGGACGGGGTGCTTGGAGAGCGTGAGGCGCCCGTACCGGTCCATCGTCTCGGCGACGTCGACGAGCAGCGCGTGCGGCACGGGGTAGCGCGAGTACTCGACGAGCGCGTCCACGACCTGCTCGGCGTCGTGCCCGGCGGCCCGCGCGTTCCACAGTCCGAGCGGCGTCACGCGGTACGTGTGGATGTGCTCCGGCGCCCGCTCCAGCTCCGCGAAGGGCGCGATGGCCCGCCGACAGGCCTCGGCCAGCTCGTGGTCGACCTCCAGGAGCAGCGTCTTGTCGCTCTGGACGATCAGTGGTCCGTTCACGCGCGATCAGATCCTTCCCGGGCCGCTCCGACGACGGCCAATCCTCCAGTCTGCCTGATACGGGGCCGATGTCGGCAGGGGCTGCCACACTGGAGGCACCGGTTTCCGCGCGAGGGAGGTGGCGAGAGATGAGCGTGGCTCACGATCCGCATTACGGGCCTTGGACGATAGAGGAGGTCCTGGCTCTGGGGGAGGACCTTGGTGAACGTCGCGAATTGATGGGGGAAGCACTCTTGATGTCACCGGCTCCGGGATTCCTGCACCAGCGGGCTTCGTCGCGGCTGTGGAGTCTGCTCGACTCCGCCGTCCAGGCTGCCGGTACGTCCGCCGAGGTGCTCGAAGCCGTGAACGTGGTCCTTCCCGACGGACTGTTCATCCCCGACATCGTGGTGGTCGAGGCCGCTGCCGCCGCCGAGAACCCGGTGACGTGCGACGCCGACGCCGTGCTCCTCGTCGTCGAGATCGTCTCCCCGTCGTCCTCCGGCCGCCGCACGGACCGGCTGCTCAAGCCGCCGTACTACGCGGAGGCCGGCATCGAGCACCTGTGGCGCCTGGAACTGGAGCCCGTGCCCGCGCTCGTCGTCTCCGAGCTGCGGGACGGCCACTACGTGGAGCGACTCGTCGCCGAGGCCGGGCGCGAGACGGCCCTGGAGGCGCCGTTCCCGCTGAAGCTCGACCCCGGCGTCCTGGTGGCCCCGCGCCGCTGAGGACGGGCCCGGCCCCGTCGGCCCCGTCACACCTGGTCGTCCGCCAGTTCCGCCACGCCCGTGATCCGGTGCAGCGGGTACGTGCGCATCTCGTCGGCCGTGTGGTCGTAGCCCGTCACGAAGCCGCCCTCCACGCGGACCGGGGCGATGACCCGCTGGCTCGCCGCGCCGTCCGCGTTCACGTAGCCGATCCAGACCGCCGAGCCGGTCATCGCGGCCGCCTGGACGGTCGCCAGGGTCTCGGCGGACGAGGTGCGGGGGAGGGTCCCGGCCGGAGCCGGGGCCGCCGGCTCCCGGCGGACCGCCGTCGCCGCCCGGTCGCCCGCCCGGATCGCCTTCACCGCCGCGTGCAGCAGGGTCGCGTCCGGGGCGGGCGGGCCGTCCGGCACGGGAACGGGGGCCGTACGCGCGGGCGTGCGGTACGCGTCGGCGCGGGTGACCAGGACGTCCCCCTCCGCCGACTCGGCGGCCGGCGCGTACCCCATCGCCCGCAGCCCTTCGAGCAGCGCCGCCGGGTCCGTCTGCGCGGCGAGCACCGTCGGCGCCAGGCGCCGCAGGCCGAGGGCGGCGGAGCGCCGGTCGGCCAGGATCTCGCCGAGGACGGTGTCGTCGTCGCAGCGCACGTACGCGGACGCCGCCCCCACCCGCAGGTGCCCGTGGCGCCGGGCCACGTCGTCCACGAGGTACGCGAGCGGCTGCGGCACCGGCGTGCGGGAGTGCGCGACGAGGAAGGCGTGCACGTCGGACGCGGCGAGGCCGGAGTCGAGGGCCCGCCGCACGGAGCCGGGCGTGAACCGGTAGACCGTCGCGCCACCCTTCGACTCCACGTCCGCGAGGACCGCGAGCGCGTCCGCGAGGGGCCGCCGCAGCGGGCCGGGCGCGACCGCCGTCAGGTCGGCCTGGAGCAGTACGTGGTCGACGGCCTCGGGCAGCAGCGGCGCGAGCAGCGTCGCCGCCCGCTCGGCGGCCACCGACTCCTCGACCCCGCCGCCCTCGTCGGCCGGCGACGCGGCCTCGGCCAGCGGCAGGTTGAGCAGCGCCCGCGCCGGGGCCGCCAGGGCGCCCCGGCCGGTGAGCCCGAGGAGTTCGGCCTCCGCGAGCGACCAGCGCGCGAGCCGGGACCGCAGGTCGTCGGGGAGGGCGGCGCCCGCACCCTCGTCCCCGGAGCCGTAGCCGGAACCGGAGTCACCGGGACCCGCGGCGGAGCCCCGCAGCGGCCGCTCCCACCGCAGCCGCGCGAACAGCGTCTCCGGGTCGGCCGCCGCACCCGGCGGCAGCGTCGCCAGGAGGCCGAGCACCCGGTGCCGCACCTCGGGCGCGGCCGCCCGATCCAGGTCAGGACCGAGCGCCGAGAGGGCACGCCCCTTCGCGTCCTGGCCGCCGGCCAGGCCCGGCGTGCGGGTCGAGGCGAGCCAGGGCGCGACGAGCCGGGCCCAGCGCTCGGCGGGCGGCAGGTCGAGCCAGTCGTCGTAGGCGGGCGTCGGCGCGTACCGCTCGTCCGCCTCCCCGTCCGAGGCGAGCAGCCCCGCCCCGTGACAGAGCTCCAGCCAGAAGGCGGCGACCTGCTCCGTCACGTCCAGGGCGGCGGCGGCCCGCCGCAGGTCCCGCACGGAGAGCCCGCCCGCCCGCAGCACCTGCGGGCCCCCCTTGTCCCAGGACTTCAGCAGCTCCTCGACGGTCGCGAGCGCCGTGTACGCCTGTCCGGCCGCCGCGCCGTCCACCACCTGGGGACGGTGCTCGCGCAGCACGGCCACCTCCGGCGCCACCGGCTCCGGCACCCGGTGCGCCCGCCCGCCCCGCAGGTGCAGCGCCACCTCGCGCGGCAGCACCACCGTCCGCGCCGACACCGGGAGCAGCAGGCCCCGGTCGCGCAGCCAGCGCACGGGCGGCGCCGGGTTCGCCGTCACCTCGCCGTACGGCGGCCCCCACACGAGCCGGTCCAGGACGGCCAGCGCCTCCGGCGGCGCCTCGTCGAGGAGCGCGCCCATCCGGTCCCGGTCGGTGAAGAGCCCGGTCAGGGCCGCCACCGCCGACACCGGGTCGTGCGTCGCGGCGAGCCCGGCCGTCGCGATGATCTCCTGCACCCGGCCCGGCGACATGCCGGACGTCGCCTCGGCGACCGTCGGCCCGAGCCCGGTCGGGGAGGGGTGCTGCGGCGACGGCGAGAGCAGCTCGCGCGCGGTCCGCACGAGCCGCAGCCGGTCGTCCTCGCCCCATACGAGCGCCTGTTCGCGCAGCAGCGCCACCGCGCCCGGCAGCGCGTCCTCGATCACCGGATCGCCCTCGTCGCCGGTGAGCAGGGCGAGGAGCACGGGGTACGGGGCCGGGTCGGGGGCGACGGCGAGCGCCTCGGCCGTCTGGAGCGCGAACCGGTCGAGCCGCTCCAGGGCCCGCACCACCGAGCCCCGCGTCCCGGCCCGGGTCGCGAGCTGCGTCAGGTCGTTCGGCACGGGGTTCAGCAGGTCCGGGCGGGCGCGCAGCAGCGCGGTGAGCCCCTCGTCCCCCCGGGCGCGGAGCGCCTCCGCGAGCGTGCGGGGCGCCGCGGCGGCGCCTGTTCCCTCGGCCACGTGCGCCTCCCGGTCGAGCCCACCGATCCCCATCCGGACCACGTTAACCGCTGCGCAGGCGCTAACGTCGGGCCGTACCGGGCGAACCGGCCGTGGAGGGGCACCGTGGGCATCGAGAGCGACCAGTTGGTCTACGACTACCTGAGCCGGGTCGGCGATCTGGCCCAGCAGCGCCACCTGCCGGCGGGCGACCGCATGCGGCTCGTGTCGACGCTCCGGAACGAGATCGACCGCCGGCGCGCCACCCACGGCGAGGAGACCCCCGCGGCGGTACGGGGCATCCTCGGCGCCCTGGGCACCCCGGACGAGGTCGTGGACCGCGCGGGGGCGCGGGCGCCGGGGGGCGCCGGGAAACCGGGGGAAGCCCGGGGCCCGGTGCCGCAGCCGCGCGGGGGCGGCCCGGAGCGGGGGGACTCCTCCCGTACGCGCAGGAAGGACCGTACGGCGGGAGGGCCCGGGGACGCTCCGGCGGGCGACGGGACGGGCGAAAGGGCAGGTCGCGAGGGCCGAACGGGACGGACGGCCCCGGACGGCCGCAAGGGCTCCGGCAGCCGTACGAGTTCCGGCATCCGCAAGGGCTCCGACGCCCGTACGAGCTCCGACGCCCGCGCGGACCGCGACACCCGGTCACCCCGCGAGGGGGCCGTCCCCGACAAGCCCGGAATCCCGGCACCGCGTCCCGGCGTGTCGGGCCCGGACCGGCCGCTGTTCCACGGCGGGGCGGAGCGGGGCGCCTTCGACGGTCCGGAGGAGCCCGACTGGTGGCGGACGGAGGGCGCCGACGGCGTCCCCGGCTTCTTCGGGGGGATCGAACGCCCGGACCTCTTCACGCCGCCCGCCCCCGAGGAGGACGAGGAAGAGGAGGAGGCGGGAGCCTCCGCGTCCGGGAAGCGCCGGGTACTGGCCCGGATCCTGCGCCGGCGCAAGGGCTTGGTCCCGGCCCCCGAGGCGGAGGCGCCGGTGGCGGAGGCCCCGCCCCGCGCCCGCCTCGCCAACCCCTTCGTACTGCTCGCCGCGCTGCTCCTGCTCGGCGGCGCCGTCTTCGGCTCGCTCCTCGCCCTCGCCGCGGGCTGGCTCCTCGCGTACGCCTCCCGCCGGCTGACCCCCGGCGAGGTCAAGGGCGCGGTCCTGGTGATCCCGGGCCTCGCCGCCGGTTCCGGGACGCTCTGGCTGTGGGGCCGCGTCCAGGGCCGCTGGGGCGACCCGGTGGTCCCGGGCGGCGAGGCGATGGGCGCGGCGGTCGCCGAGACCTGGCCGTGGGTCCTGCGGGGGGCGGCGGTCGCGTCGGCCCTGTTCCTGCTGTGGCGCTCCCGCAAGCACTGAGGCACCGGACCGCGGGCCGGGACACCACTCACCGGGCACGGCCCCGCCCCGGAACACCCGGACCGCCCGCCCCCCGAACGCCTGACCGCCTGGCCCAGAATGGGAGCCATGACCTCTCCGGACGCGCCGCTCACCGTCGGCTTCGACCTCGACCTGACCCTCCTCGACACCCGCCCCGGCATCAAGGCCACGTGGGAGGCGTTCGCCGCCGAGACCGGGGTCGCGATCGACGCCGACCTCGTCGTGACCCGCCTCGGGCCGCCGCTCGAACACGAGATGGCGTACTGGTTCCCGCAGGAGCGCGTCCCGGAGATGGTGTCCCGCTACCGCGCGCTCTACCCGGAGTACGCGATCGGGCCCACCGTCCCGATGCCGGGCGCCGAGGACGCGCTCCGGGCCGTCCGCGAGGCGGGCGGCCGGACGCTCGTCGTCACCGCCAAGAACGGCCCCCACGCCGAACTGCACTTCGAGCACCTCGGCATCGAGCCCGACGCGGTCGTCGGCGGCCTGTGGGCCGAGGGCAAGGCGGAGGCCCTGCGCGCCCACGGCGCCCGGGTGTACGTGGGCGACCACACCGGCGACGTCCGGGGCGCCGCCGCCGCGGGCGCCCTCTCGGTGGCCGTGGCGACCGGCCCCTGCCCCGCCGAGGAGCTGCGGGAGGCCGGCGCGGACGTGGTCCTGGCGGACCTGACGGACTTCCGTGCCTGGTGGGAGGCCTACCGGGGCTGAGCGGGCGTGCCCGTACCGGCCCTGGCCTGGCGCCGCTGGGCCGCGATCGAGCGCATCACGCCGGCGGCGGCGACGAGGAATCCGACCCCCATCAGCATCGAGACGGTGTACGCGACGGTGGGGAACGGGTCCGTCCCGAGGAACAGCGGAGCCACGGTGACCAGCGTCGCGACCGCGCCGATCACGAAGAGGATGCCGCCGGCCTTGACGAGGCCGTCGCCCGGGGCGCTGTCGTCCACCGGCACGGCGCGGGTTTCACTACGCATTCGACCAGGGTAGTTCCCAGGCCGTAGGAACACATCGGCGACGTCTTGTCACCGGCCTCCGGACCATTAGCCTTGGTGCCGGCGGGTCGGTCGACCCGCCGTTCGCCATCCCCATCGACGAGGACGAGGACGGACGTGCCTACCGGCAAGGTGAAATGGTTCAACAGCGAGAAGGGCTTCGGCTTCCTCTCCCGTGACGACGGCGGCGACGTCTTCGTCCACTCGTCGGTGCTCCCCGCCGGAGTCGAGGCGCTGAAGCCGGGCCAGCGGGTGGAGTTCGGCGTCGTCGCGGGCCAGCGCGGCGACCAGGCGCTGTCCGTCGTGATCCTCGACCCCACCCCGTCCGTCGCCGCGGCCCAGCGTCGCAAGCCCGACGAACTCGCTTCCATCGTGCAGGACCTGACGACGCTCCTGGAGAACATCACGCCGATGCTGGAGCGCGGCCGCTACCCGGAGAAGACGGCGGGCAAGAAGATCGCCGGCCTGCTGCGGGCGGTCGCGGACCAGCTCGACGTCTGAACCTTCTCAGGGGAAGGCGAGCGCGTCCGGGCCGAGGGGCGGTACGAGTCCCTCGGCCGCGGCGCGGGTGAGCAGCCCGCGGACCGCCGCGTAGCCGTGCTCGCCGAGGTCGGCCGTGAACTCGTTCACGTACAGGCCGATGTGCTGGTCCGCCACCTTCGGGTCCATCTCCTGCGCGTGCTCCATGACGTACGGCCGGGAGGCGGCCGGGTCGTCCCAGGCCATCCGCACGGACGCGCGGGCCGCGTCGGCGAGCAGCCGGAGGGTCTCCGCGCCGAGCGAGCGGCGGGCGACGATCGCGCCGAGCGGGATCGGCAGGCCCGTCGTCGACTCCCAGTGCTCGCCCATGTCGGCGAGCCGGTGCAGCCCGTACTCCTGGTACGTGAAGCGGGCCTCGTGGATGACGAGCCCCGCGTCGACCTTGCCGTCGCGGACGGCGGGCATGATCTCGTGGAACGGCATCACGACCACCTCGCCGACCCCGCCGGGCACGGCCTCGGCCGCCCACAGCCGGAACAGCAGGTACGCGGTCGAGCGCTCGCTCGGCACGGCGACGGTCCTCCCGGCCAGGTCGGCGCCCGTCCCGGCGTCCCGGGTCAGGACGAGCGGCCCGCAGCCCCGGCCCAGCGCGCCGCCGCAGGGCAGCAGGGCGTACTCGTCGAGGATCCAGGGCAGCACGGCGTACGACACCTTGAGGACGTCGTGCGCGTCGGTGCCGCTCTCGGCCCAGCCGTTGGTGACGTCGATGTCGGCGAAGGTCACGTCGAGCCGGGGGGCGCCGGGGACGCGGTCGTGGGCCCAGGCGTCGAAGACGAAGGTGTCGTTCGGGCAGGGCGAGTAGGCGATCTTCAGTTTCACGGCGTCTCCACGGGGACGGTGCGGCTCAGTGCCCCGGCGGCCCGGCGGAGCGCGTCCAGGGCGTCGCCGATGCGCCAGGCGGCGCGGTCGCGGGGGCCGACGGCGTTCGACACGGCACGGAGTTCGAGGACGGGCACGCCGTACGCGGCGGCGGCCTCGGCGACGCCGAAGCCCTCCATCGCCTCGGCGGCGGCCCCGGGGTGCCGCTCGGCCAGCTCGGCGGCGCGCCGGGCGCTGCCGGTGACGGTGGAGACGGTGAGGACGGGCGCGACGGCGCACGGCAGGCCCTCGGCGGCCAGGGCGGCGCGGAGGCGGCCGGTCAGCGCCTCGGGCACGGGGTGGACGGACCGCCCGAAGCCGAGCTCGTCGACGGCGAGGTACCCGTCGGGGGTCTCCGCCCCGAGGTCGGCGGCGACGATCGCGGACGAGACGACGAGGGTCCCGAGCGGGGCGGACGGCTGGAACCCGCCGGCGATCCCGGCGGAGACGACGAGGTCGTAGGGACGTTCCCGGTGGTCCGCGCCCGTCGCCCTCGTCGAGGCGTGCGCCAGGGCCGTTCCCGTCGCGGCGGCGACGGCCGCGGGGCCGACCCCGCCGACCAGGACGTCGACGCGCGCGCGGTCCCCGTCCGTGTGGCGGCGCAGGGCGAACCCCCCGGGCAGCGGGACGTGCTCCGGGGCGGCGGTCGCGACGGCGGCGAGGCCGGCGGTGACGGAGTCCGCCTCCGCCGCCACGGCCGTCACGATCAGGATCCGGTGGACCACCGGCGGATCAGGATTCCTTCTTCAGCTGGAAGTGCCAGACGCCGGTCAGCTTCTTGCCGGTGTTCTCGACGATGGTCACCTGGGCCTGGTCTAGGGTCTCGCCGGTCTGCTGGCTGGAGAAGAAGGCGCTGGCCGGAATGGTCCGGTAGGTCTTCTTGTACGGCTCGGCCTCGGCCTGCTGGCCGCCGAGGAAGATCGTCCACCCGTTGTCGGCGATCTCGGGGTCCACGCCGAAGCGGATCCGGTCGTCCGGGGCGACGGTGATGGTCTTCTCGGCCTTCTTGTTGAGGCACTCCTGGACCTGCGACTCCTTGATGGCGTCGCCGTCGTTGTAGCAGGCGGCCTCGGAGTGGACCGAGTCGGATCCGACCGTCAGGGTCGCGATCGGGGTCGGCTTGTCGCAGGCGGAGAGGACGAGGAGCCCGGCGGAGACGGCCCCGAGGGCGACGGCGGTCCGGCGGCGCGAGCCGGAGAAGAACGCAACGGTCATGAGCCGAAGGCTATCGGGCCGTCGCTTCCGCGCCACGCGGGGGTACGGCGTGCCGCCTCCCGGTACCGGACGGGCTGGGCCATCCGTACGCCCGGAGGCCCCTTCCGCGCCGCGAGGGCCGCTACCCGGCCACGCCGCCGGGGCCACCGCCCGGTCACGCCACCCGGGTCTTCGGGCGGTTCTTCGGGCCCGGGCGGCGGCGGGCGGCCGAGAGCAGGCCGCGGACGGCCAGGAAGGCGCCCAGGGCCAGGATCGCGGCGGCGACGGACATCCCGAGGGTGCCGTTCAGGGGGAGCGCGATGCCGATCGCGCCGCCCACCACCCACGCCATCTGGAGCGCGGTCTCGGAGCGCGCGAACGCCGAGGTCCGCACCACCTCCGGCACGTCCCGCTGGATCAGCGCGTCCAGGGACAGCTTCGACAGGGCCTGGGTGAGGCCCGCGACCGCGCCGAGGACGGCGACCATCACGCCGCCGAAGAAGATCGCCGTGCAGATCGCGGTGCCGAGGACCACGCTGATCATCGTGGCGATGATCACCTCGGGACCGTGGCCCCGGTCCCGGAGCAGCGAGCCGACCGCCGTCCCGCACGCGTTGCCGACGCCCGCCGCCACGCCCACGATGCCGAGGGAGACGGCGGCGCTCTGACCCGAGAGCGGGTGCTCGCGCAGCAGGAACGCCAGGAAGAAGATCAGGAAGCCCGACAGCATGCGCTGGGCCGCGTTGGCCGCCAGGCCGTGCAGGACCGCCGGGCCGACCGTCCGCAGGCTCGGCTTCTTCTCGCCGTGGGTCAGCAGGTGCGCCCGCCGCTCGCCCTTCGCGGAGTCCACCTTCGGCGGCATCCGCAGCGCCCAGAACACGCCGAGCAGGAACAGCGCGCACGCGCCGTACAGCGGCCAGCCCGGCCCGATCATCTGGAGCCCCGCCCCGACGGGCGCGGCGACCCCGGTGGCGAGCAGCCCGGCCAGGGTGACTCTGGAGTTCGCCTTCACGAGCGAGAAGTCCGGTGGCAGCAGCCGGGGCACGACCGCGCTGCGGACCACCCCGTACGCCTTGGAGGCCACGAGCACGCCGAGCGCGGCCGGGTACAGCTCGATGCCGCCGGTCGCGACGGCCCCGGACATCATGATCGCCAGGACCGCGCGGGTCCCCATCGCGCCCGCCATCGCCGCGCGCCGGCCGTGCGGGATGCGGTCCAGGAGCGGGCCGATCACGGGGGCGAGGAGGGTGAACGGGGCCATGGTGATGGCGAGGTAGAGGGCGACGCGGCCGCGGGCCTCGTCGGTCGGCACGGAGAAGAAGACGGTGGAGGCGAGGGCGACGGTGATCATGACGTCCCCGGCGCCGTTCACGGCGTGCAGCTCGATCAGCTTGCCGAGCCCCGACTCGCCCGCGCCGTGCGCGTGGGTGGCCTTCCGGATGCCCTTCGCCGTGCCGGTGAACGGCAGGTGCAGGGCACGCCCGACCGCCCGGCCCGCTCTCCGGAGCGGCCCGGCCTGATCCTCGGATCGTGCGGGGGACCGTGCGGCTGCCACCCCGTCATAGTGCCCCAAGGTCGGGTCCCGAACCGTGGCGTGACGCGGGATACATCCGGACCGACCGGGCCGCCCGCGGCCCGGCGGAGGACCCGGAGGCGCGCCGGAGACCCGCTCGAACGGGCCCGCACGCCGGGCGTGTCGCGGGCGCGCCGTTGGTCGGTGCGGGCGGCCGGGGCCCGCAGCCCGTGGACCGTACGGCCGACGCGGTGATTCCGGGCCTCCGCGACCGGGCGCGTACATGATCCGCCCCGTCGTTCCCGGCCTCCGCCACCGGACGCGCACGCGGTCCGTCCGGCCGTTCCCGGGGCTCCGTGACCGGCCCGGTCGTCCGTGATGCGGCCCTCTTGGGACGGGCAGGTGGGCGGAGGCCCGCGAACGGGGTAGCGTGCGTAGCGCGTCACCGGCGGAAGCTCTCGGCCGCGCGCCTCTTCGGCATACCGCAGAATGGATGGCGTTAGGTGTGCCCGAGACGCGCGAGACACGTCGGGTGCGGACGTCGATGCGGCCCTCTGGTCCGCTCCGCCCGCCGCCCGTTGCTTCGCTCCCGCCTCCCGGCCGGCGCACCTGTGAGACGGCGTAGGAGAGAAGCGATACCTGTGAGTGCTGCGACGACGCGAAGCGGTACCCCGCGTGCCCCGCGAGCCACGCGTACCCCCGACCGCCTGTGCGCCGAGGCGGTGGAACTCGCCCGGGAGGCCGCCGAGGAGGCGGCCGCGCCGGGGATCGTGGGCGCCCACGTGGAGGTCCTCGCGGAGGGCGACCGCGTCGTCACCCACTTCTTCGAGTGCAAGGAGCCCGGCTACCGGGGCTGGCGCTGGGCGGTGACCGTCACGCGCGCCTCCCGCGCCAAGAACGTCACGCTTGACGAAACCGTCCTGCTGCCGGGACCCGACTCCCTCCTCGCCCCCGAGTGGGTGCCGTGGAGCGAGCGGCTGCGCCCCGGCGACATGGGTCCGGGCGACCTGCTGCCGACCGAGCAGGACGACCCGCGCCTGGAGCCCGGCTACACCGGCGAGGACGCGCCGCCGCCGAACTCCGCGGTCTCGGAGGAGCTGGCGGACCACCTCGACGCCGAGGACGCCGAGATCGTGACCCGTACCCCCTCGCGGGGCGCGATCGCGTCGGTCGCCGACGAGCTCGGCATGCGCCGGGCCCGGGTCCTGTCCCGCTACGGCCTGCACGTGGCCGCGGACCGCTGGGACGAGGCCTTCGGCGCCAAGACGCCGATGGCGCAGGCGGCCCCCGCCACCTGCGAGTCCTGCGCCTTCCTGGTGCCGCTGGACGGCTCCCTGAAGCAGGCCTTCGGCATCTGCGCCAACGAGTTCTCCCCGGCGGACGGCCGGGTCGTCTCCCTGGCGTACGGCTGCGGGGGCCACTCGGAGGCCGCCGTCATGCCGAAGCCGCCGCGCCCCGCGCCCCCGGTCCACGACTCGACGGCCGTCGACGCCTTCCCCCTCCGCCCCTCCGGCGACTCCGGCTCCACGACGGAACCGGACGAGGTCCTGGAGGACCTGGGCCACTCGTAGGGGCGGCCCCTCCGCCGGGAAGGCCGTACCGCGCGGCGCGGTACCTTCGGGCCCCGGGACCTCCGGAACGGCACCGTACCGGTCCCGCCCCGATTCACCGCACCGCAGAGTGGAGTCAGACGTGAGCGTCAGCGTCCGGACGACGACCGACGGAACCGACCCCTTCGGCACCGCACGACTGCGCCGCGGCGTCCTCGACGCCTGGGGGGCCTCGCCCGCCCGGTTCCGGGAGGACGCCAACGCCGAGGAGGACCTCGCGCTCGGCGGCTACCGCGACCGGCTGGTCGTCGAGCTGGCCCAGAACGCCGCCGACGCCGCCCGCCGCGCCGGAGTCCCCGGCCGCCTCCGCCTCACCCTGCACCCGGCGGACCACGAGGGCCCGGCCGTCCTGGCCGCCGCCAACACCGGCGCCCCGCTGGACGCCACGGGCGTCGAGTCGCTGTCCACCCTCCGCGCCTCCGCCAAGCGCGAGCAGGGCGGCGAGGGGGACACGGGGGCCGTGGGCCGCTTCGGCGTCGGCTTCGCCGCCGTCCTCGCCGTCACCGACGAGCCCGCCCTCCTCGGCCGCCACGGCGGCGTCCGCTGGTCCCTCGCCGAGGCCCGCGAACTGGCCGCCGAGGCCGCCCGCCACAGCCCGGGCCTCGGCGACGAACTGCGCCGCCGCGACGGCCACGTGCCGCTGCTCCGCCTCCCGCTGCCCGCCGAGGGCACCGCGCCCGACGGGTACGACAGCGTCGTGGTCCTGCCGCTGCGCGACGCGGCCGCCCACGACCTCACCGAGCGGCTCCTCTCCTCGATCGACGACGCCCTGCTGCTCACTCTTCCGGGTCTGTCCGAGGTCGTCGTGGAGACACCCGAAGGTGTACGAACGCTCCGCCGCTCCGAGGCCGACGGCTACGTCCGTATCGAGGACTCCGCGAGCGGCGCGCACCGCTGGCGGACCGTCGGCCACGCCGGCCCGCTCGACCCCGAACTCCTCAGGGACCGCCCGGTCGAGGAGCGCCTGCGCCCCCACTGGTCGGTCACCTGGGCCGTGCCCGTGGACGACGCGGGGGCTCCGCGCTACCCGCAGACCACCCCGGTCGTGCACGCCCCGACCCCCACGGACGAACCCCTGGGCATCCCCGCCCTCCTCATCGCCTCCCTGCCGCTCGACACCGCCCGCCGCCACCCGGCGCCCGGGCCGCTCACCGACTTCCTGGTGCAGCGGGCGGCCGACGCGTACGCCGAACTGCTCGCCGACTGGCGGCCGGTGACGACCGCCGCGCTCGACCTCGTGCCCGGCCCGTTCGGCAAGGGCCCGCTCGACGGGGCGCTGCGCGAGGCGATCCTCGACCGGCTGCCGCGCGTCGGGTTCCTGGCGCCCGCCGTCCCGACCGAGGAGCTGCCCGCGCTCCGCCCGATCGAGGCGGAGGTCGTGGAGGGCGCGGGCGCGGACACCGTGAACGTGCTCGCGGAGGTCTTTCCGACGCTCCTCCCGGCCGGTCTGGAGCGCCGCCCGGAACTGCGCACGCTCGGCGTCGGCCGGGTGCCGCTGACCGAGGCGATCGACCGCCTGGCCGGGGTCGACCGGCCCGCCGGCTGGTGGTGGCGCCTGTACGACTCCCTCGCGGGCGTCGACCCGGACCGGCTCACGGGCCTGCCGGTGCCGCTGGCGGAGGAGACGGAGGGCACCCGGTCCCGCACGGTGATCGGCCCCCGCCAGGTCCTCCTGCCGCAGGAGGGCACCCCGCCCGAGCTGGCCCGGCTCGGCCTGAAGGTGGCGCACCCGGACGCCGCCCACCCGCTCCTGGAGAAGCTGGGCGCCCTGCCCGCCACGCCCCGCGCGATCCTGACGACCCACCAGGTGCGGCTCGCGGTCGCCGCCTCCCTCGACGTGGGCGAGATCTGGGACGAGGACGTCGACGCCCTGGACGCCGAGGAGCTGGCCGAGACCGTCCTCGGCCTGGCCCGCGACGCGGACCTCGCCCCGGGCGAGGAGCCGTGGCTGGGCGCGCTCGCCCTTCCCGACGAGGACGGCGAGCTCGCCCCGGCCAGCGAACTCGTCCTCCCCGGCTCGCCCTTCGCCGCCGTCGTCCGCGAGGACGAGATCGCCTTCGTGGACGCCGGCCTCGCCGCCCGCTGGGGCGAGCAGCCCCTCACCGCGTGCGGGGTGCTCGCCACCTTCGCCCTGGTCCGCACGAGCGACCTCGTCCTCGACCCGGACGAGGTCGAGCCCCGCGAGGGCGACTATCCGGAGCCGGACGACGCCGGGCTCCTCGACGCGGTCGACGTGTGGTGCGAGGACGTCCTCGACCGCCTCCCGGAGACCCCGGTGCCGCCGGTGGCGACGGAGATCGTCGCCGTACGGGACCTGGACCTGGTCGACGACGACGCCTGGCCGCGGGCGCTCGCCCTGCTCGCGGTGCCGCCCCTGAGGGACGCCCTGATCCAGCCCGTACGGGTCCTCCTGCCGGACGGCGCGACGGAGACGGTCCGCCCGTACACGGCCTGGTGGCTCCGCGACCACCCCGTACTGGACGGCCGCCGCCCGGCCGGACTGCGCGCCGCCGGCACCGACCCCCTCCTGATCGGCCTGTACGACTCCGCCGACGCGACCGGCTTCGACGACGAGCAGGTCCTGCGGGCCCTCGGCGTCCGCACCTCGGTCCCGGCGCTCCTGGACGAGCCGGGCGGCGCGGCGGAGCTGCTCGGCCGCCTGGCGGACCCGGACCGCGTGGTGACGGCCCCGCAGCTGCACGCCCTCTACACGGCCCTCGCGGACCTGGACCCGGAGCAGGTGACCCTCCCGGACGAGCTGCGGGCGGTCGTCGACGGGGTCGTGACCGTGGTCGACGCGGCGGACGCGGTGGTGGCGGACACCCCCGACCTCCTGCCCCTGGCGGCCGGGCTCCCCCTCCTCCCGGTCTCCCCGTCCCGCGCGGTGGACCTGGCCGACCTGTTCCAGGTGCGCCGCCTGAGCGAGACGGTGGAGGCGGAGGTCACGACGACCGGCGAGGAGCACGGCGTCCCGGACTCCGTGACGGCCCTCCTCGGCCCCGCCACCCCCGGCTTCTACGTCGAGCACGAGGAACTCCGCGCGGGCGGCGTCGAGCTCGACTGGCGCCGCACCCCCGACGGCACCGTCCACGCCGCCACCCTCGAAGGCGTCGCCGCCGGCCTCGCCTGGGCCGCCGGCCAGTGGCCCCGCCGCTTCGAGGTCGCGGCCCTCCTGGAGGACCCGACCCGCACGGAGGAGCTTTCGCGGGACCGGTGGTTCGACTGACCGCCGGGCCGCCGGGGCCTTCGTCCCGGGCCCCGGCCACGGGCGGACCGTGAGCCTGTCGACGCCGATCTGCTGGGGACACACCGTGCCGAACCCGACGGCGGGGGCGGTCTCCGCGTACTCGGCCGGTCGCCGGTCCTTCCTGTCCCTCCACTCGACGATCGCCACGACGGCGGTCGTGAGGGTGCTGACCGCGGTCACCCGCTCGAAGCGCTCCGCGAGACCGGTCCGGAACCGCGCTCCCGAGGGCACCGGCCCCCGGCAGGGCCTCAGAGCGCCCCGCCGCCCAGGCTGATCTCGTTGCCGTCCGCGTCCCGGTAGGTCACCTTGGTCACGCCGTCATACGTCTCGCGTCGCACGGGTTCGACGTCGTGCCGGGCGAGCTCGGCGACCCGGGTGTCGAGGTCGTCGACGAACGTCATCACCAGCGCGTTCCCCGCTCGTTCGCCGTCCTCGACGATGTAGACGTACCGGTCCTCGGCGACCTGCCACACCGCCTCCGTGTCGTTCGGCAGGAACGACGGCCGGGCGCCGAAGAACCGTTCGTACCAGGGCAGCGCCGAGGCGTAGTCGGTCACGGGGACGCCCGCGAAGAGTTCCAGGGGCATGGTGTCCTCCAGGTGGAGTCGATGTGCCGGTCGTACGGCTACGCCGGGAACCTCCGGTCCACCCAGCGCCACGCGACCTCCAGGACCGCCGCGCCCGTCGCCGCGATCGCGACCGCCGCCCACGGCATCGTCGTGCCGACCAGTTTCAGGGCGAAGAAGTCCTGGAGCCAGGGGACGACGAGGACCAGGAGGAAGGCGCCGGCCATGGTGGCGACCAGGGCGAGGCGCCACCAGGTGTAGGGGCGGGCGATGATCGCGAGGACCCAGAGGGAGACCAGGAAGAGGGTGAGGGTCGCCGCGCTGGTCTCGGCCCCCAGGGCGTCCGCGCCGCTGTAGTGGTGGCGGGCCAGGAGGTACGTGGTGAAGGTGGCCGCCCCCGCGATGATCCCGCCCGGGATCGCGTACCGCATCACCCGGCGCACGAAGTGCGGCTTCGCCCGCTCCTTGTTCGGGGCCAGGGCCAGGAAGAAGGCCGGGACGCCGATCGTCAGGGTGGACAGCAGGGTCAGGTGGCGGGGGAGGAAGGGGTACTCCACCTGGGAGCAGACCACCAGGACCGCCAGCAGCACCGAGTAGACCGTCTTCGTCAGGAACAGGGTCGCCACGCGCGTGATGTTGCCGATGACCCGGCGCCCCTCCGCCACCACCGACGGCAGCGTCGCGAAGGAGTTGTTCAGGAGGACAATCTGCGCGACCGCCCGGGTCGCCTCCGAGCCCGAGCCCATCGAGACGCCGATGTCCGCGTCCTTCAGGGCCAGGACGTCGTTCACGCCGTCCCCGGTCATCGCGACCGTGTGGCCCTTCGACTGGAGCGCCGCCACCATGTCCCGCTTCTGCTGCGGGGTGACCCGGCCGAAGACCGCGTTCTCCTCCAGCACCTCCGCCATCTTCTCCCGGTCCTCCGGGAGCGTGCGGGCGTCCACCGTGTGCTCCGCCCCCGGCAGCTCCAGCTTCCCGGCCACCGCCCCCACCGAGACCGCGTTGTCGCCGGAGATGACCTTCGTGGCGACGTTCTGGTCCGCGAAGTACGCGAGGGTGTCGGAGGCGTCCGGGCGCAGCCGCTGCTCCAGGACCACGAGCGCGGCCGGGCGGGCCGCCTCCGCCGCCCCGGGGGCGCCGGGCTCGCGGTCCGTACGGGCCAGGAGGAGGACCCGCAGGCCCTGCTCGTTCAGGTGGTCGGTCTCGGCGAGCGCCGGGTCGCCGGCCTCCAGGAGCACGTCCGGCGCGCCCAGCAGCCACGACGACTCCTCGCCGCCGCCCTCGTCGAACGTCGCCCCGCTGTACTTGCGGGCCGACGAGAACGGCAGCGCCTCCGTGCAGCGCCATCCGTCCGCGTCCGGGTAGGCCTCGATGATCGCCTGGAGGGAGGCGTTCGGATGCGGGTCGGACGCGCCGAGCGCGCCGAGGACCTTGCGTACGTACGCCTCGTCGGAGCCGTTCAGCGGACGCAGGGCCGTCACGTCCATGCCGCCCTCGGTCAGCGTGCCCGTCTTGTCCAGGCACACGACGTCGACCCGCGCCAGGCCCTCGATGGCCGGCAGCTCCTGCACGAGGCACTGCTTGCGGCCGAGCCGGACCACGCCGATCGCGAACGCCACGGAGGTGAGGAGGACGAGCCCCTCGGGGATCATCGGGACGATGCCGCCGACGGTCCGGGCGATCGAGTCCTTGAGGTTGGTGTCCTTGACGATCAGCTGGCTGATGATCAGACCGGTCGCGGTCGGGATCATCATCCACGTCACGTACTTCAGGATCGTGGAGATGCCGCTGCGCAGCTCGGAGTGGACGAGCGTGAAGCGGGACGCCTCCTCCGCGAGCTGCGCCGCGTACGCCTCGCGGCCGACCTTCGTGGCCGTGAACGCGCCGCCGCCCGCCACCACGAACGAGCCCGACATCATCGGGTCGCCCGGCTTCTTCACCACCGGGTCGGCCTCGCCGGTGAGCAGCGACTCGTCGACCTCCAGGCTGTCGGCCTCCGCCACCACCCCGTCGACGACCACCTTGTCCCCAGGCCCCAGCTCGATCAGGTCCCCGAGGACGATCTCCGAGGTGGACAGCTCGGCGGCGGTCCCGTCGCGCCGGACCGTCGGCTTGGCTTCGCCGATGACGGCGAGCCCGTCGAGGGTCTTCTTGGCCCGGAGCTCCTGGATGATGCCGATGCCGGTGTTCGCGACGATCACGAAGCCGAACAGGCTGTCCTGGATCGGCGCGACGAAGAGCATGATCACCCACAGCACGCCGATGATCGCGTTGAAGCGGGTGAAGACGTTGGCCCGGACGATGTCGACGGCCGAGCGGGAACTCCGTACGGGGACGTCGTTGACCTCCCCGCGTGCGACCCGCTCCGCGACCTCGGCGGAGGTGAGTCCGGCGGGGCGGTGCTCGACGGGCGGTCCGCCCCCCGCCGTCCCCCTGCTGTCGGTGTCGATCTTCGCCCGCTGCGTCATGCTCTCGACGGTACGACCGGAAGGGGGCGTTCACCTGCCGGAGAGGGGGATATGGGGGGGAGAGGGGGTGGGATCGGACCGTGGGGGGAGGGGGGGTGGTCCCGTGGTACTACTCCGGGTGCCGTTTCCGGTGCCGGGCAGGGTTACGGTGCCGGGCGGGGTTACGGAGCCGGGCGCTCCTCCGGGGCTTCCCCCGTTGCCGCCGACGCCGACGTTGCCGCCGCGTGCCGCTTGAGCGCCGCGTCGCGCTTCCGTACGTACCAGATGCCGATCAGGCCGAGCCCGGCCCCGGCCAGGCAGGTCCACACCCACCAGGTCAGGTCCCGGTCGTCGAACCAGCCGTAGAAGGGGAGCTGGACGAGGAAGAGCACGAACCAGAGGATCGTTCCGCCGGTGATGGTGGCGACGACGGGCCCTTCCAGGGGCTCGGGTGCCTCGTGCTTCGGTGTCCACTTCGCCATGGGGCTCAGTCTAGGTGGCGGGTTCGGGCGACGTGAATCCTTGTCTACGCGCGGAGATGGACGCTCGCTCGTTCATGTGTTCATACTGAAACGGTTTGCCTGTGGCGGGTTTCCTTCGTATGAACCGCCAAAATGGACACTCTCCTACGAGGACTCCCATGAGCACCACGGCCACCGCCAAGGCCCCTTCCCCCGAGCCGTCCGGTTCCCCCGAACCGACCTCCGGACTCGACCGCTTCTTCAAGATCTCCGAGCGCGGTTCGACCGTCGCCCGCGAGGTCCGGGGCGGCTTCGCCACCTTCTTCGCGATGGCCTACATCATCGTGCTGAACCCGATCATCCTCGGCAGCGCCAAGGACATGTACGGGCACCAGCTCGACAGCGGCCAGCTCGTCACCGCCACCGTCCTCACGGCGGCGTTCACCACCCTCCTGATGGGCGTCATCGGCAACGTCCCGATCGCCCTCGCCGCCGGCCTCGGCGTCAACACCGTCGTCGCGCTCCAGCTCGCGCCCCGGATGTCCTGGCCCGACGCCATGGGCATGGTCGTCCTCGCCGGCCTCGTCGTCATGCTGCTCGTCGCGACCGGTCTGCGCGAGCGCGTGATGAGCGCCGTCCCGGCCGGGCTCCGCAAGGGCATCGCGATCGGCATCGGCCTCTTCATCATGCTGATCGGCCTCGTCGACTCGGGCTTCGTCTCCCGCATCCCCGACGCCGCCCACACCACCGTCCCGCTCCAGCTCGGCGGCGACGGTCACCTCACCGGCTGGCCGGTGCTCGTCTTCGTCCTGGGCGCCCTGCTCACCCTCGCGCTGATCGTCCGCAAGGTCCCCGGCGCCATCCTCATCTCGATCGTCGTCATGACCATCGCCGCCATGGTGATCAACGCGGTCGCGGACGTCCCGTCCTGGGGCCTGACCACCCCGGAGTGGCCCGGCAACCCGGTCGCCTCGCCCGACTTCGGCCTCTTCTGGCAGTTCAGCCTCTTCGGCGGCTTCCACAAGGTCGGCGTCCTGACCGGCGTCCTCTTCGTCTTCACCGTGCTGCTGTCCTGCTTCTTCGACGCCATGGGCACGATCCTCGGCGTCGGCGACGAGGCCAAGCTGACCGACAAGGACGGCAACTTCCCCGGCATCAACAAGGTGCTCCTCGTCGACGGCCTGGCCGTCGCCTCCGGCGGCGCGACCTCCTCCTCCGCCACCACCTGCTTCGTGGAGTCCACGGCCGGCGTCGGCGAGGGGGCCAGGACCGGCCTCGCCTCCGTGGTCACCGGCGGCCTCTTCTCCGTGGCGCTGTTCCTCACGCCGCTGGCCACCATGGTCCCGTCCCAGGCCGCCACCCCCGCGCTGCTCGCGGTCGGCTTCCTGATCATGGCCGGTTCGGTCAGGGACATCGACTGGAGCGACTTCACCATCGCGGTGCCGGCGTTCCTGGCCATGGTGATGATGCCGTTCACGTACTCGATCACGAACGGCATCGGCATCGGCTTCATCGCCTTCAGCGTGCTGCGGCTCGCGGCCGGCCGGGGCCGTGAGGTGCCGATCGCCATGTACGTCGTGTCGGCGGTGTTCGTCTTCTACTACGCGATGCCGGCGCTCGGCCTCACGTGATCCCGGGGCGGGGCGGGCGCCTGCGGCGGCTCCCCCTCCGCCCCCTCCGCACCGTAGAACTTCTCCGTCTCGTCGACGGCGGTCTTGAACCGCTCGTCGAAATCCTCGCGAATGAGCGTCCGGGCCACGTAGTCCTGGACGCTCATTCCTCTTTTCGCGGCGTGACTCCTGAGCCGGTCGAGCAGCTCACCGTCGATGCGCAGGCTGAGCACTGTCGATCCCATGCCGTCAGGGTCGGGGCACCCGGGGCTTCTTTGCGTCACTTTCTGGATCCGACTCACTCGTTTGGGTGATACATGGATGCCGAAGCGTGATCTGGGCCGGTGTGTGTTGTCGCGCGCGGGCACGCGGGTGCGCGTGCGGGTGTGGGTGTGGGGGGCGTGCGGGGGCGCGTGGGCGTGCGGGGGGTGTGGTGCGCGGGGGTGTGCGGTGTGATGCGTGCGACGTCGGTGGGGCTCCGGTGGTATTTAGAGAGGGTAATGAGTTATGCTAACGAACATGCCTGACCTGTCCCACGGCACCGCCGACGACGTCGCGGCCGTGAATGCGCTCCGCTCCTCCGTCATGCGGCTGGGCCGACGCCTCAAGCACCAGCGCGTCGACGAATCGCTGAGCCCCACCGAGATGTCGGTGCTCGGCACCCTGTCGCTCTGCGGCTCCGCGACCCCCGGCGAGCTGGCCCGCAAGGAACACGTCCAGCCGCCCTCGATGACCCGCATCGTCGCGCTGCTCGAAGCCAAGGGACTGGTCCGGCTGGAGCCGCACCCCGACGACCGCCGGCAGAAGGTGGTCAGCCAGACCGAGCAGGCCGAGGCCATGCTCGAGGAGTCCCGCCGCAAGCGGAACGCCTGGCTGGCCGCGCTCGCCGAGGGTCTGGACGAGGACGAATGGGCCAAGCTGCGCGCGGCCGCCCCCGTCCTGGAGAAGCTCGCGCACCTGTAGACCACGAGCCGAGGAGGCGACGCACTTTGAGTACGGGACCCGGAGCAGACTCCGCACCCGTCCACAAACCCGATACCTACACCCGTCGGGGCGGGGGGACCTTCTCCTCGCTCAAGATCCGGAACTACCGGCTGTTCTTCACCGGAGCGATCGTCTCCAACACCGGTACGTGGATGGCCCGGATCACCCAGGACTGGCTCGTCCTGAGCCTCACCGGCTCGGCCGCCGCCGTCGGCATCACGACGGCCCTCCAGTTCCTGCCGATGCTGCTCTTCGGCCTGTACGGCGGTGTCATCGCCGACCGGTATCCGAAGCGGCAGCTGCTTCTCGTCAGCCAGGCGGCCCTTGGGCTGTGTGGTGTGGCGCTTGCTGTTCTTACGCTGTCGGGGCACGTGCAGGTCTGGCATGTCTATCTGATCGCTTTTCTGTTGGGCATGGTCACCGTTGTCGACAATCCGGCGCGGCAGTCCTTCGTCTCCGAGATGGTCGGGCCCGAGCAGCTTCGTAATGCCGTTTCGCTGAACTCGGCGAACTTCCAGTCCGCTCGGCTCGTCGGGCCCGCCGTCGCCGGTGTTCTCATCGCCGGGGTCGGGAGTGGGTGGGCCTTTCTGTTGAACGGTCTTTCCTTCGTCGCGCCGGTGGTCGGTCTGTTGCTCATGCGGACCGGTGAGCTCCACAAGGTGGAGCGCGTTCCGCGGGGGAAGGGGCAGCTCCGGGAGGGGCTGCGGTACGTGGCCGGGCGGCCCGATCTGGTGTGGCCCATCGTCCTTGTGGGGTTCATCGGGACGTTCGGGTTCAACTTTCCGATCTGGCTCACCGCTTTCGCCGACGGGGTCTTTCATGTCGGGGCCGGTACGTACGGGTTCCTCAACACGCTGATGGCCGCCGGGTCGCTCGTGGGCGCCCTCGCGGCGGCCCGGCGCGGCTCGACCCGGCTGCGGATGCTGGTGATCGCCGCCGGTGTCTTCGGTGTGCTGGAGGTCGTCGCGGCCCTGTCGCCGACGTTCTGGCTGTTCGCGCTGCTGCTCGTGCCGATCGGCATGATCGGGCTCACGGTCAACGTCACCGCCAACTCCGCCGTGCAGATGGCCACGGATCCCGCGATGCGGGGGCGGGTGATGAGCCTCTACATGATGGTCTTCGCCGGTGGTACGCCGATCGGTGCGCCGCTGCTCGGGTGGGTCACCGATGTGTACGGGGCTCGGGTCGGGTTCGCCGCGGGTGGGCTGATCTCGCTCGCCGCCGCTGTGGTCGTGGGGCTCGTGCTCGCTCGGGTCGGGGGTCTCAAGGTCGCCGTGGGGTGGCGGCGGGGGCATCCGCAGGTTCGGTTCGTGGCGCGGGAGCGGCTGACGACTGCGGCGTAGCCCCCGTCGGGGTGACGGGGGCGGGGCCTCCGCGGGGGAGGTGGTGTCCGGGCTGCGTCTCACCACGCTTCGCGGGTTCAAGACGCTTTTACGCCCGGACACCACCTGCCCCGCTCCGGCCCCGCCCCCCTCCGTACGTCGTCGTCAGACCCGCTGCTCCAGGATCTGGCCCTGCCAGTCGCCCACCGCGAAGGTGTCCGTGCGGGTGAAGCCCTGCTTCTCGTAGTACGCGATCAGGCGGCCCTCGCTGCCCGCGAAGCAGTCCACGCGGAGGAGCGAGATGTTTTTGCGGCGGGTCTCCGCGGCGGCGTGTCGGAGGAGGGCCGCTCCCACGTTCTGGTGGTGGAATTTCTTGTCCGTGGCCAGGAGGCGGATGTAGGTCTCCGGTTCTTCGGCGTGGGGGACGTGCTTGCCGGGGTGGGGGGTCAGGGTCATCGTGCCCGCCGGTGTGCCGTCGATCTCCGCTATCCAGAGGTCGCCCTCGGCCACCGTCTCTTCCACCTGTCGTACGGCGGCGGGGCGGGCCGTGAAGGGGTCCGTGCCCCACTGGGCGGTGATGCCCTTGTCGTTCAGCCAGATCACGGCGCTGTCCAGGATGGCGAGTATCGCGGGTATGTCCTCGGGCCCGCCCTTACGGATCTTCATGGGGGTGAGGGTAGGGGGTGCCACACTTTTTCCATGAGGCTTTTCGCTGCCGTCCTGCCGCCTTCGGAGCGGTTGGACGAGCTCGGGCGTGTGGTCGACCGGCTGCGGGAGCTGCCCGGGGCCGGTGGCGTGCGGTGGACCTCGTCGGGCGGGTGGCACCTCACGCTCGCCTTCATGGGGGAGGTCGACGAGGCTCTGGTGCCCGAGTTGCGGGTGCGGCTCGGGCGGGCCGCCGCTCGCACGCCCGGCTTCTCGTTGCGGCTGCACGGGGGCGGGCACTTCGGGCGGCGGGCGTTGTGGGCCGGGGTCGCCGGCGATCTGGACGTGCTGCGGCTCCTCGCCGAGCGGTCCGACGCGGCCGCGCGCCGGGCCGGGGTCGGGATGGGGGAGCACCGGCGGTATCGGGGCCATCTGACCGTGGGGCGGGGGGTGGGGGTCGATGTGGGGCCCTTCGTGGAGGTGCTCGGTGGGTTCGAAGGGGGGCGGTGGGAGGTGGGGGAGTTGGTTCTGGTGCGGTCTCTGTTGCCGGTGAGCGGGGTGCGGGGGGAGCGGCCCCGGTACGAGGTGGTGGGAAGGTGGCCCCTGGGCCGGGACGGTGGCGGGGCGGGTTAACCTCGAAGGGTGGACCCCAAGACTCGTAACCGGATCATGGCCGGTGTTCTCGTGCTGATGTTCGTCATCGTCGCCGTCGCGTCGGTGGTCGGGCAGTAGGTGCTTGCCTGGAGTGCGTTCTAAGTAGTTGGCTGGTGACTCATGGAGTACACGCAGCTCGGACGCACCGGACTCAAGGTCAGCCGACTTGTTCTCGGCACGATGAACTTCGGACCCCAGACGGACGAAGTCACCAGTCACGCCATCATGGACGCGGCGCTGGACGCGGGGCTCAACTTCTTCGACACCGCCAATGTGTACGGGTGGGGTGAGAACAAGGGGCGGACCGAGGAGATCGTCGGCTCCTGGTTCGCCAAGGGCGGCGGCCGTCGCGACCGCACCGTCATCGCCACCAAGGTGTACGGGAACATGGGCGCCGACGGGGAGGCCTGGCCCAATCACGACAAGCTCTCCGCCCTCAACATCCGGCGGGCGGTCGAGGGCAGTCTCAAGCGGCTCGGGACCGATCACATCGACCTGTACCAGTTCCATCACGTCGATCGCTCCACTCCTTTCGAGGAGATCTGGCAGGCCGTCGACGTGCTGATCCAGCAGGGGAAGATCCTTTACGCGGGGTCGTCCAACTTCCCCGGGTACAAGATCGCCCAGGCCAACGAGATCGCGGCGCGGCGGGGATCGGTCGGGCTCGTGAGCGAGCAGTGCCTGTACAACCTCTTCGAGCGGCGCGCCGAGATGGAGGTCGTTCCGGCCGCGCGGGAGTACGGGCTCGGGGTCATCGCCTGGTCGCCGCTGCACGGCGGTCTGCTCGGCGGGGTCCTGAAGAAGGAGGCCGAGGGCGGGCGGCGTACGGAGGGGCGCGCGGCGGCCACGCTCGCCGACCCGGCCGCCCGGGCGCAGCTCCAGGCCTACGAGGACCTGCTCGACAAGCACGGCCTCGCGCCGGGGGAGACCGCCCTGGCGTGGCTGCTCACCCGGCCCGGTGTGACGGGGCCGATCGTGGGGCCCCGGACGCCCGAGCAGCTCGCCGGTGCGCTGAGGGCCCTGGAGGTCGAGCTGGGCGAGGAGCTCCTGGCGTCCCTGGACGAGATCTTCCCCGGGCCCGGCCCTTCGCCGGAGGCCTTCGCCTGGTGATCCCGTAGTTCTTCTCAGAGGCGTCCCGCCGGTCGGTACGGGCCGCCCAGGGCCCACGCCTGGTGCATCGCGTCCGCGAAGGCCGACGCCAGTTTGTGTTCGCCGGTGGGGCCCGGGTGGGTGCCGTCGTAGGTGTCGGCGGGGAGGGCGTACGCGTTCGGGATCGTCGCCAGGAGGAGCGGGGACGCGGGGGCGTCCAGGTCGGCGACGGCCTTCGCGAGGAGGTCGTTGAAGCGGGCGCACTCGGCGGCGAAGGGGGCGTCGTAGGTGGCGCGGACGTTCGGGATGACCGGGAGGAGGACCGCTTGCACGCGCGGGTTCGCGGCGCGGGCGGCTTCGACGAAGGACCGGACGTTCTCGTCCGTCTGGTCGCTGTTCGTGTAGAAGCCCAGGTCGATCAGGCCGAGGGAGACGAGGAGGACGTCCGCCCCGGTCGCCGCGACCGTCTCCCCGATCACCGGTGCCATGTGCAGCCAGCCCTCGCCCCAGCCGGCCAGGTGGCGGCGGGCGGGGGCGGGGAAGTCCGGGGCGGCGTACGCCTCGGGCGCGTGGGTGCCGTCCGGGTCGTACAGGCCCGTGCGCGGGCCCACGATCTCGTACCCGCCCGGGAGGGTCGCCTCCAGGTGCTGCCACATCCGGTAGCGCCAGGTCCAGTCGCCGGCGCGTCCGATGGTCATGCTGTCGCCGACGAACAGAAAACGCATGGTCGTATCATCGCGGATCGTGTGACGGGGCCTGTTGTGATCCGGGGCACCTTCGGGACCCGGGCGTCCTCAGGCGAGGAAGGTGTTCAGCGTCTCGGTGAAGCGTTCCGGGTCGTCGTGCCAGGGGAAGTGGCCCGCGCCGGGCAGGACGGTCAGCTCCGCCTTCGGGAACAGGGCCGCGTACGCGGCGGCCGTTGGCGGCGGGGTGTTCACGTCGCCCTCGCCCGCCACGACCAGGACCGGGCGGTCGAACCCCGCGAGCGCCGCGCGGGTGACGGGCGGGTCGAAGGCGCCCTCGCCCGCGTAGACCGCCGCGGCCCCGTCGTTGCGCCGCCGGCCGCTCTCGGCGTGCCGCTCCCGCGCGGGCGCGTCCCAGGTCCCGTGCAGGAACGGCGCGACCGCCGCGAACGCCTCCGCCCCGCCCCGTCCCGCCGTGACCTCCTCCAGGGCCGCGTACGCCGGGCCGAACCACGGTTCCGCGCTCCGCAGCCGCGCCGCCGCGAGCCGCTCCTCCGGGGGCGTGTCGAGCCCCACCGCCGCCGTGCCCGGGGTGACGAGCACCAGGCGGTTCACGCGGCCGGGGTGCCGGGAGACGTAGAGCGCGGCCAGGTTGGCGCCCGCCGAGTGGCCGAGCAGGTCGACGGCGTCGAGGCCGAGGTGGGTCCGCAGCGCCTCCACGTCGTCCACCAGCCGGTCGCAGCGGTACGAGGCCGGGTCGGCCGGCGTCGCGGACGCGCCCGTGCCCCGGAGGTCGAGGCGGATCGTGCGGCGGCGGGCCGCCGGGCCGCCGAGGTCGTCCAGGTAGGCGGAGTCCTGCATCGGGCCGCCGGGGAGGCAGAGCAGCGGGGCCCCGGAGCCGGAGTCGTGGTACGCGAGTTCCGTGCCGTCGGGCGCGGTGAAGGTGGGCATGGACGCGACCCTGGCAGTGGCGCCGATCATGGTCAACCGGGTTCTCGCCGCCCGTGGCAGGCTTGGGGCATGCGATCTGCTCTGTGCGCCCTCGGCGCGGCGGCGGCCCTGGTGCTGCTCCCGGCCGCTCACGCCCGTGCCGAAGGGCAGGATCCCGACCGGGACTTCACGATCCGGGACGCCCGGATCACCGAGTCCAGCGGCCTCGCCGCGAGCCGCGCCCACCCCGGGATCTACTGGACGCACAACGACCAGGACGCGCCCCTGATCTATGGCGTCGACTCCCGTACGGGAGAGACGGTCGCGACCCTGACCCTGGAGGGGGTCGGCACGCCCCGGGACATGGAGGCGATCTCCGTCGGCCCCGACGGGGACGTCTACGTCGGCGACATCGGCGACAACCGCGACGGCACCTGGGACCACGTCTGGATCTACCGCTTCCCCGAGCCGAAGGTCCTGAAGGACCAGAAGGTGGCGGCGCGGCAGTACGTCGTGAAGTACGCCGACGGGCCGCGCGACGCCGAGGCCCTGATGGTCCATCCGAAGACCGGCCGGGTGTACGTCGCGAGCAAGAAGCAGGACGGCGGCGGCCTGTACGCCGGGCCCGAGCGGCTCTCGTCGTCGGGGACGAACGTCTTCCGGCGCGTGGGCGAGGTGCCGTGGGTGACCGACGGCGCCTTCTCGCCGGACGGCGGCCAGCTCGTCCTGCGCGGTTACTTCACCGCCCAGGAGTACGCCTGGAAGGACGGGCGGATCGAGGGGGAGGGGACGGCCGTGGGGGCGCCCTTCCAGGGGCAGGCGGAGTCGGTGACGTACACGGCGGACGGCTCGGCCCTCATGTTCGGCTCGGAGGGCAGGAACAGCCGGGTCGTGCGCGTGGATCCGCCGTCGGGCGGCGGCGGGCGGGAGACGAAGGCCCCCGGCGCTCCGGCCACCCCCGGCGCCTCCGCGTCGCCGTCCGCCGCCCCCGGGGGCGGCGATCAGGGGAACGTCACCGTCGGCTTCCTCGTCCTCGCCGGCGCCACGCTCCTGGTGGTGGCCGGGAAGCGGCTCGTCAGGCGCCGCTGACCCCCTTCCGCCGCTCCACCAGGGCCTCGAAGCCGTCCAGGAGCCGTTCGAGGCCGAAGGCGAAGTGGTCGGTCTCGCGGGCGAAGGTGTCGTCCGCGAGCCCCGCCATCAGCGGGTAGTCGCCCGAGAGCATCGCCCGCTCCAGGTAGGGGCGCTGCGCGTCCCAGAACGCGTCGTCGCTGATCCCGGTCTCCCGCGCGGCCTCGGAGGCCTGGAGCTCCATGCGGGCCGTGCCCGCCGCGTACCCCTGCACGGTGATGATCACCGAGATGGTCTCGGGGTCGCTCAGTCCCATGCCCCGCGGCCCCTTGAGCCCCGTGAGGCACAGCTCCAGGCCGCGCAGGGCGCTCGGGCCGAGGACGGAGCGGGCCTGGTTGACCCGGAGCAGCCAGGGGTGGGCCCGGTAGAGGCCGAGGGTGGTGCGGGCCAGGGCCGTGACGGTCTCCCGCCAGTGGACGGGGGGCGGCGGGTCGTCGGGCAGGGACTCGCCCTGGACCCGGTCGAGCATCAGGTCGAGGAGCTCGGTCTTGCCGGGGACGTACCGGTAGAGCGACATCGTGCCCACGCCCAGCTCGTTCGCCACCCGCCGCATCGAGACCGCGTCGAGCCCCTCCGCGTCGGCGAGGCCGACCGCCGTCGTGACGATCCGGTCGACGGTGAGGCCGGGTTTGGGGCCGCGGCTGGGGCGTTCGCCCGTGCCCCAGAGGAGGTCGAGGCTGCTCTTGGTCATGCGGCCACTTTAAAACGCTCCGTTTTGAAACTGAGTACGGTGTACTCACAATGGAGTACGGTGTACCCGGTTACGTGTTCCGAGAGACCCACCGACCGGAGGCCTCCGTGTCCCAGCACGCCGTCACGCCCGAACGCACCGACGCGCCCGCCCGCGTCCCCGAGTACGCCGTCCTCGCCGAGGGCCTGCGCAAGGAGTACCGGGGCAGGGGCGGCGCCACCCACGCCCTCGACGGCTTCGACCTCGCCGTCCGGCCCGGCACCGTCCACGGGCTCCTCGGCCCCAACGGCGCCGGGAAGACCACCGCCGTCCGCATCCTCGCCACCCTCCTCCGGGCCGACGGCGGACGCGCCGAGGTCGCCGGGATCGACGTCACCCGCGACCCGCGCGCCGTCCGCACCCGCATCGGGCTCGTCGGCCAGTACGCCGCCGTCGACGAGGGCCTGACCGGCCGCCAGAACCTGGAGGTCTTCGGCCGCCTCTTCCACCTCGGTGCCCGCCGCGCCCGTGACCGCGCCGCCGAACTCCTCGACCGCTTCTCCCTCACCGAGGCCGCCGACAAGGGCGCCGGCCAGTACAGCGGGGGCATGCGGCGCCGGCTGGACCTCGCCGCCTCGATGATCCTCGCCCCCGCCGTCCTCTTCCTCGACGAGCCGACCACCGGACTCGACCCGCGCGCCCGCGGCGAGGTCTGGGAGGCCGTCCGCACCCTCGTCGCGGGCGGCACGACCGTGCTGCTCACCACCCAGTACCTCGACGAGGCCGACCGGCTCGCCTCCCGGATCACCGTCGTGGACCGGGGCCGGGCCATCGCCGACGACAGCCCCGACGGCCTCAAGAACCTCGTCGGCGGCGACCGCGTCGAGGTCGTCGTCGCCGAGGCCGCCGACCTGCCCGCCGTCCGCGCGGTCCTCGCCCGGGTCGCGGGCGCCGAACCCCGCACCGACGAGGCCGAACGGCGCGTCCACGTGCCCGTCACCGACCGGGTCGCCGCCCTGACCGAGGTCGCGCGCACCCTCCAGGAGGAGCGGATCGCCGTCGAGGACCTCGCCCTGCGCCGCCCGGCCCTCGACGACGTCTTCCTCCGGCTGACGGGGCAGGAGGCCGATCGCGTCGGTGGGGAGGAGGCCGACCGGTCCGGTGGGGAGGGAGTCGATCGGCCCGGTGGCCGGGAGGCCGACCGGTCCGGTGGTCGGGAGGCCACCTCCCGTGGAACCGCCGCCCGTGGAACCGACGCCCAGGAGGCCGCCGCATGAGCACCGCCGTCACCACCACCACCGCCACCACCGGCGGGCGCGCCTACTGGGCCCTCGCCGACTGCCTCACCCTCGTCCGCCGCACCCTGCTCAACTACCGCCGCAACCCCGTCGCCATCCTCTGGCAGCTCGGCTTCCCCATCGTCTCCGTGCTGCTCTACGGGTTCGTCTTCGGCAGCGCGATGCGGGTGCCCGGCGGCGGCGACTACCGCGCGTTCCTGATGCCCGGCATGTTCACCATGGCCATGGCCTTCGGGCTCATGAACACCGCCGTGGCCGTCGTCACCGACAGCGGCAAGGGGGTCGTGGACCGCTTCCGGTCCATGCCGATGGCCCCCTCGGCCGTCGCCACCGGCCGCGCCCTCTCCGACCTCATGATCGCCACCGCCGAACTCGCCGTCCTGGCCGTCACCGCCCTCGCCATCGGCTGGACCCCGGGCAACGGCCCCGGCCCCGCGGTCCTCGGCTTCGGGCTGATCCTGCTGCTGCGCTTCAGCCTGATCTGGGCGGGCGTCTGGTGCGGCCTCGTGCTGCCGAACGCGGAGGCGGCCGGCGCCCTCTACGCCGTGGTCTTCCCGGTCACGATGATCTCCAGCGTGTACGTGGCGCCGTCCCTGATGCCCTCCTGGCTCGCGCCCGTCGCCGCCTGGAACCCGATCTCGTCCACCGTGACGGCCACCCGCGAGCTCTTCGGCAACCCGGGCGCGGGCGGCGGCTCCTGGATCGAGCAGCACGCCGTCCTCATGGCCGTCGTCTGGCCGCTCGTCCTCGTGGCGCTCTTCCTGCCCCTCGCGGTCCGCCGCTACCAGGCCCTGAGCCGGTGACGTACGCGCGAAAGGGCCCGGCACCGCGAGCGCGGCGCCGGGCCCTCCGTACGCGAAGTACGCGAAGTACGCGAATTGAGAGTCGGGGGAGTTACAGCTTCTCGATCACGTAGTCCACGCAGGCCGTCAGGGCCCGCACGTCCGCCGGGTCGATCGCCGGGAACATCGCGATCCGCAGCTGGTTGCGGCCCAGCTTGCGGTACGGCTCGGTGTCCACGATGCCGTTGGCGCGCAGCACCTTCGCGACCGCCGCCGCGTCGACCTCGTCCGCGAAGTCGATCGTGCCGATGACCTGCGAGCGCTTCGCCGCGTCCGCCACGAACGGGGAGGCGTACTTGGACTCCTCGGCCCAGGAGTACAGCGCGTCCGACGACTCCTTCGTCCGGGCCACGGCCCAGTCCAGACCGCCCTGGCCGTTGATCCACTTGAGCTGCTCGTTCAGCAGGAAGAGGGTCGAGAGCGCCGGGGTGTTGTACGTCTGGTTCTTCAGGGAGTTGTCGATCGCGGTCGGCAGCGAGAAGAACTCCGGGATGTGCCGGCCGGAGTCGTGGATCCGCTGCGCGCGCTCCAGGGCGGCGGGCGAGAAGGCCGCCAGCCACAGGCCGCCGTCGGCCGCGAAGGACTTCTGCGGGGCGAAGTAGTAGACGTCCGACTCGGTGATGTCGACGGGCAGGCCGCCCGCGCCGGAGGTCGCGTCGACCAGGACGAGCGCACCCTCGTCGGCGCCCGCGACCCGCTCGATCGGGGCCGCGACACCGGTGGAGGTCTCGTTGTGGGTGTACGCGTAGACGTCGACGCCCGCCTCGGCCACCGGCTCCGGGTGGGTGCCCGGGTCGGAGGAGATCACGCTCGGGTCGGCCAGCCAGGGAGCCAGCTTGGCGGCCTTCGCGAACTTGGAGGAGAACTCGCCGAAGGTGAGGTGCTGGGACTTGTTCTCGATCAGTCCGTGGGTCGCGATGTCCCAGAAGGCGGTGGAGCCGCCGTTGCCCAGGATCACCTCGTAGCCCTCGGGCAGCGAGAAGAGGTCACGGATGCCGGTACGCACCTCGCCGACCAGGTTCTTGACCGGAGCCTGGCGGTGGGACGTGCCGAGGAGGGAGGTGCCGGTGGCGGCCAGGGCGTCCAGCGCCTCCGTACGCACCTTGGAGGGGCCCGCGCCGAAACGGCCGTCGGCGGGCTTGATGTCAGCGGGAATCTGGATATCAGCCACGAGGCGGAGAGTATCGGGTCGGGGAGGGGACGGTCGCCGGATGTCCGCCCGATGAGACGAGCGAGGAGAGATCCTGGAGTTGTGGGAAGACACCGGGAACACGCGTCCGAGCTCGCCGCCGCCCTGCGTTCGGCCGTCGCCGGAGAGGTCGACTTCTCCGTCACGGCCAGGGCCCTGACCACCATGGACGCCTCCAACTACCGCCGCGTTCCGGCCGGTACGGTCGCCCCGCGCGACGCCGCCGACGTCGCGGCGGCCCTGGAGGTCTGCCGGGCGCACGGCACGCCCGTGGTCGCCCGGGGCGGCGGGACGTCCATCGGCGGGCAGGCCACGGGCACCGGCGTCGTGCTCGACCTCACACGGCACATGGGCGGGATCGTCTCCCTGGACCCGGAGGAGCGGACGGCGGTCGTCCGGCCGGGGCTCGTCCTCGACCGGCTGCGGGCGGCGGCCCGCCCGTACGGGCTCACCTTCGGCCCCGATCCGTCCACGCACAGCCGCTGCACGCTCGGCGGGATGATCGGCAACAACGCGTGCGGGGCGCACTCGGTCGCGTGGGGCACCACGGCGGACAACGTGCGCTCCCTCGATGTGGTGACCTACCGGGGCGCGGAGTTGACGCTCGGGCGGGAGGGGCGGGGCGCGCCGCCCGGACTGCGGGAGCTCGTGGAGGGCCACCTCGCCCTGCTGCGGACCGGTTACCCGGAGGGGCTCCCGCGCCGGATCTCCGGCTACGCCCTCGATGCGCTGCTCCCGGAGCGGGGCGTGGACGTGGTCCGCTCCTTCTGCGGCGGCGAGGGCACGCTCGGGGTGGTCACGGAGGCGACCGTACGGCTCGTGCCGCTGCCCGCCGAGCCGGTGCTCGTGGTCCTGGGGTACGCGGACGAGGGCGCGGCGGCGGACGCGGCGCCGGGGCTCCTGGAGCACGAGCCGCTGACGGTGGAGGGGATGGCCCTCGATCTCGTGCCGGACGCCGTGGGGCTGCCCCGGGGCGGGGCGTGGCTGTTCGTGGAGGTGGACGGCGAGGGGGCGGCCCGGCGGCTCGTCCGGGCGGCGGACGCGGTGGACGCGGCCGTCGTGCGGGACCCGGCCGGGCAGCGGGCGCTGTGGCGGATCCGGGAGGACGCGGCGGGGACGGCGACCCGGGCGCTCGGCGGGGGCGAGGCGTGGCCGGGGTGGGAGGACTGCGCGGTGCCGCCGGCGCGGCTCGGCGCGTATCTGCGCGCGTTCCGCGCCCTCCTCGCCGACTTCGGCCTCCGGGGGATCCCGTACGGGCACTTCGGGGACGGCTGCGTCCACGTCCGGATCGACTTCGACCTGTGGACACCGGAGGGGGTGCGGCACTTCCGCCGCTTCTCGGAGGCGGTGGCCGACCTGGTGGTCGCCCACGGCGGCTCGCTCTCCGGCGAGCACGGCGACGGGCGGGCGCGGGCCGAACTGCTGCCGAGGATGTACGGGGAGGAGCTGGTCGGGCTCTTCGGCGCGGTCAAGGACGTGTGGGACCCGGACGGGGGCCTGAACCCGGGGATGCTGGTCCGGCCGGGGCGGCTGGACGAGGGGCTGCGGTTCGAGGGCCTGCGGTTCGAGGGGCTTCCGGTGGTGGGGCCTTCGTCGGAGGGCCCTCCGTCGGAGGGGCTCGCCCTGGCCGGGCTTCCGGTCGCGGCGGTGGGGCGGGCGGCGGCCCGGTGCGTGGGGGTGGCCAAGTGCCGGGTGGAGGGGCCGAGTTCGGGGACCGGCGTGATGTGCCCCTCCTACCGGGCGACGGGCGAGGAGCGGCACTCGACCCGGGGGCGGGCGCGGCTGCTGCACGAGATGGCGCTCGGGGAGGTCGTCACCGACGGCTGGCGCTCGGAGGAGGTCCGCGAGGCGCTCGACCTGTGCCTGTCCTGCAAGGGCTGCCGCAGCGACTGCCCGGTGGGCGTCGACATGGCCGCGTACAAGGCGGAGTTCCTGGACCGGCACTACGCGGGCCCGCTCGGTCCGCTGCGCCGGCCGCGCTCGCACTGGACGATGGGGAGGCTGCCGCACTGGCTGGACGTGTTCGGGCGGGGGCTGAACGCGGCGATGCGGCTGCCGTTCGCGGCGCGGCTCGCGGGGGTGACGCCGGAGCGGACGATGCCGAGGGTGGCGGCGGCCTCGTTCACGTCCTGGTTCGCGGAGCGCGCCTCGGACCGCCCGCCGGCCCTGACGCTCTGGCCCGACACCTTCACCGACCACCTGTCCCCGGAGGTCGGCCGGGCGGCGGTCCGGGTCCTGGAGGACGCGGGGCTGGGCGTGCGGCTGCCGGAGGGGCGGGTGTGCTGCGGGCTCACGTACGTGTCGACGGGGCAGTTGGGGGCGGCGAGGCGGGTGATGCGCAGGACGCTGGACGTGCTGGACCCCCCGGACGGGGGCCTGCCCGTCGTGGTCCTCGAACCCTCCTGCGCGGCGACCCTCCGCACCGATCTGCCCGAGCTGCTGCCGGACGACCCCCGGGCCGCCCGGCTCGCCGCCTCCGTCCGCACCTTCGCCGAGGCGCTGGAGGAGCTGGCCCCCGACTGGGACCCGCCGCGCGTCGACCGCCCGGTCACCGGCCAGACCCACTGCCACCAGCACGCCGTCCTGGGCGACGCGGCCGACCGGCGGCTGCGCGCCCGCGCGGGCCTCACCGGCGGCCTGGCGGGCGGCTGCTGCGGTCTGGCGGGCAACTTCGGCTTCGAGCCGGGCCACTACGAGGTCTCGGTCGCCTGCGCCGAGGACCAGCTCCTGCCGGCGCTGCGGGACGCGCCCCCGGACGCCGCCGTCCTGGCGGACGGCTTCTCCTGCCGCACGCAGATCGCCGACCTGACGGGCGGCCGGGGACAGCACGTGGCGGAGCTGCTCGCGGAGGCGGTGGACAAGGCGAGCGGGGTCTGAGGGCCCCTAGGGGCGTGTCCGGCGTGGTCATGAGCACGCCGGGCATCGAGCGCAGGGGCCGGGGGCCGCCGCGGCGGGGTGCGGGGCCTCGGGGATCTCACTCTTCGGCCGGTTCCGGCTCCTCCCGGGTGGCGATCTCGCGGGCCAGCGCCGCCAGGGCCGCCGTCGCCGGGTGCGGGAAGGCGTCCCGCCAGGCCAGGACGACCGGGAGCGGGGGCGCGTCCGGCAGGGGGCGGTAGACGACGCCGGGGTACGGGTGGAGGGCGGCGGTGGAGGCGGAGGAGACGCCGACGCCCCGGCCGGCGGCGATGGCGGTGAGCCAGTCGTCGGTGTTGGCGACGGTCAGGGTGGCCGCCGGGCGGGCGGCGGCGGGCCACAGGGTGAGGGTGGTGGTGCCGGAGACGGTGTTGAGGACGACCGTCTCGCCGGCCAGCTCGCCGAGCGCGAGCCGGGGCCGGCCGGCGAGCGGGTGGTCGGCGGGCAGCGCGGCGACCCGGGGCTCGGTGGCGAGTTCCTCGGTGACCAGGCCGGGGGCGTCCACGGAGCCCCGGAGCAGGGCGGCGTCGACCTCGCCGCGGACGAGCCCGGCGGTGCGGTCGTCGACGCGGAGGAGTTCGAGCGGGGTGCCGGGGTGCTCCCGCTGCCAGCGCCGGAGCAGGGGAGTGGTGTACGGGCCGAAGGCCGACCAGGCGTGGCCGAGGCGCAAGGGGCGGCGGCGGAGCCCGGCCGGGTCGACGGCGGCGTCGAAGGCGGCGAGGGCGGCGGCGGCCCGGTCCCGGAAGGCGAGGCCCTCGGAGGTGAGGGCGAGGTGGTGGGTGGAGCGGTCGACGAGCCGGACGCCGAGGTGGCGTTCCAGGGCGGCGAGGGTGCGGGAGACGGCGGGCTGGGTGAGGTGGAGCCGGGCGGCCGCCCTGGTCAGGCTGGACTCCTCGGCGATGGCGAGGAAGCAGCGGAGGTGGCGTAGCTCGATGCTCATGCGCTCGGAGCATAACCGCAGCGCAAGAGGCATTTCCGCTGCCGCGCGGGGGCCCGTACGGTGAGGTGGTGCCGCATCGGTCCCGGTGCGGCGGACCTTCGTGCGCGGCGTGGCCGCGTGTCGTGTTGAGGAGCAGCCGGTGGACAGTCCGGTCAAGGACGTGGCCCCGGTCGCGACGGCGGCGGGGCCCGGGGACGTTCCCGTACGGGACGGGGACGGGGGCCCGGGCCGCCGGCTCGGCCCGGTCGCGCTGGTCGTCACGAGCGGGCTCTCCATCCAGTTCGGGGCCGCCTTCGCCGTGCTCCTGATGCCGCGCGCGGGCGCCCTCGGCGTGGTGACCCTGCGGCTCGTGCTCGCCGCGGCCGTGCTGCTCGTCGTCTGCCGGCCCCGGATCCGCGGCTACGGCCGCGCGGACTGGGGCACGATCGTCGCGTTCGGCACGGCGATGGCGGGGATGAACATCCTCATCTACCAGTCGTCGAGCCGGATCCCGCTGGGCGCCGCCGTGACCCTGGAGGTCCTCGGCCCGCTGATCCTCTCCGTGGTCGCCTCGCGCCGCTGGGCGAACCTGCTGTGGGCCGGGCTCGCGCTCGTCGGCGTAGTCCTGCTCGGCGGGGGCGGCTTCGACCGCCTCGACCCGCTGGGGGCGGCCTTCGCGCTCGGGGCGGGCGGCATGTGGGCCGCGTACATCGTCTTCGGCGCCCGCACCGGCCGCCGCTTCCCGCAGGCCGACGGGCTCGCGCTCGCCATGGCCTTCGGCGCCCTCCTCAGCCTGCCGCTCGGCCTCGCGGAGGCGGGCGGCCGGCTCCTGGTGCCGTCGACGCTCGCCCTGGGCCTCGCGGTCGCGCTGATGTCGTCGGTCCTGCCGTACACCCTGGAACTCCTCGCGCTGCGCCGCATGCCGGCGCCGACCTTCGCGATCCTGATGAGCCTGGAGCCGGCCATCGCGGCCATGGCGGGCTTCCTCGTCCTCAGCCAGGCCCTGTCGACCGTCGACGCCCTGGCCATCGCCCTCGTGATCGCGGCGAGCATCGGGGCGGTCCGCACGACCCGCCGGAAGGGGTAGGGGTCCGGGCGCGTGCCGTGCCTCTTTCCGGCCAACTGTGGCCGATACCGGCTCTCCTGAGTAGGGGCGCGGCGGCCCGTCCGAGTACCGGCACTCAAGCTCCGGCGGTTTCGGGGAACGAGAGTGGGGCCAGACCGAACGACCGACAGGAGACCACCGTGACCACCCCCCTGAACGGCAAGGCCCCTTCCCTCCGCCGCCGGATCCGCGTCTTCGCGGCCACTGCGCTCACGGGAGCGGCCGCGGTCCTGACCCTGACCGGCTGCTCCGGACTCTCCTTCCAGGACGCCGTCTGCGGCGGGGGCGAGTACCCCGTCCTGGCCGTCGGCGGGACCGGATCCGCCTGCGTCAAGGACGGCGAGAAGGTCCCGGAGGGCTACACGCGCTACCCCGAGGGCAAGGTGCCGCGGAAGGTGGACGACGAGTGGGACGTGTACTGGCGCACCCACACCGTCGACAAGGACGGCAACGTCGTCGACGCGCCCGAGGCGGGCTGACCGGGCCGTGGGGGAGGCGAACTCCCTCGCCTCCCCCACGGCCCGGGGCGAACGTCAGACGCAGCGTCCGTCCATCCAGTCGGTGAGGCCCTTCGTCCACGAGGTGGCCACACGGGTCGGCTCGGCGTCCAGCGCCCGCTGCCAGGAGGCGTAGTTGCCGGAGGCCGGCAGGGGCGGCTCCTGCCACTTGACGGTGTCGAGCCCCCACGTGGGATGGCCGGTGAGGGTCGCGGAGAGGCCTGCGGCGCCGACCCGGCTCCGGAGCTCCGGATCCAGGTCCGTGTCACTCGTGTAGATCATGATCTCCTGGGACGCGATGCGCTCCTTGATCGGGTCGAGCACCTCCTTCCAGGCCGCCTCCCTGATCGACGAGTCGCTGTGGAGGAGGTACTCCTTCGTCTCGCCCTTCACCTCCACCAACACGACCATGCCGAGGGACTTGGCGCTGTCGAGCCACTCGCGGAACGTGTACACGGTCTCGCCCTGGTAGGGGCCGCGCGTGATGGTGCGCCCCTTGAGCGGGTTCGTTCCGTTCGACCACGTCAGATCCGAGATGGAGGCGGACGATCCGGTCAGCCCGTAGGTGGTTTTGTTGTGCCACATCACGGCCTTGCTGCCGTCCTTGGTCAGCCGCAGATCGGCCTCCACCCCGGCCGCGCCCCAGCTCTTCTCCTGGGCGAGGCCCCTGGGGTGGTTCGCCGCACGGATCTGGTCCTCTCGCCAGCCGTCCGCCTCCGTGGGCCACCCGCCGTGCCCGAACACCGCGGGACAGTAGGGCAGCGTGGCGGGGCTGGTGTACCCCTCCATCATGTGGACCTGGCTGAAGGTCCAGTTGCCGGGCTCGGACTCCCAGCTGTGCAGGGGGCTGTTGAGGGCACCGTCGGCCCTCGCGGTGAAGGTGATCGTCTTCACCCGTCCGTCGGCGTAGCCGTAGAGGGTGGCCAGGTCGTCGCGGCCGTCCCCGTCGAAGTCACCGGTGACGATCTTCATGCGCGAACGGTCGTACGAGCCCGCCGGGAGGGTCAGCATGTCCCGCCGGTCGCCGAACCTTCCGTCCGTGCCGAGACGGAAGCCGATCACCGCGTCGTGCCCGTCCGCGTAGTCGTACCAGGCGGCCAGTTCGTCACGGCCGTCACCGTCGAAGTCACCCGCGTGCAGACTCGCCTGCCGGAACGTCCAGCCCGTGGACTCCCAGCCGTGCACGGGCTCGGCGAACCCGCCGTCGGTCCGCCCGGCCCAGTACATCAGTTTCACACTGCCGTCCCGGTACCCGTACAGCGCCGCGAGGTCGTCACGGCCGTCCCCGTTGAAGTCGCCGGTGGCGAACTTCATGCGGTTGACGTGCCAGCCGTCCCCGGGGGCCCGCTCGAAGGAGGAGGAGTGCGCGCCGAAACCGCCGTCCGGGCGGGCGAGCATCGTGAAGAGCTTGTCGCTGCCGTCCCCGTAGGCGTACCAGACGGCGACGTCGTCACGGCCGTCCCCGTTGAAGTCGCCGGCCTGGGCGGTCATGGCGTCGAAGTTCCAGTTGCCCGGCGCGGCGGTCCAGGAATGGAGGGGCCCCGTGAAGCCGCCGTCTCCCCGGCCGAGCCAGGTCAGCAGGGTGACCCGGCCGTCCTCGTAACCGTAGAAGGCCGCGAGGTCGCCCACGCCGTCGCCGTTGAAGTCGCCGGTGAGGCGCTTCATGTTCTCGGCCCAGTAGTTGCCCGCGGGGGTCTCCCAGCCCACCCCGGGCGCGGCGAAGGCGCCGGTCGGGCCCGCGAGGAAGGTGCGTACGGCGTCGTGCCCGTCCGCGTAGTCGTACCAGGCGGCCAGATCGCTGCGGCCGTCACCGTTGTAGTCGTGGCGGACACCGGTGCCCGGCCCGGCGGCCTTGCCGGTCGGCGTGTCCGCCGCGCCGTCGAACGCCGCGGCCGTCCCCGCCGGTTGCCCGGGCGTGGCGGTCGCGCTACCGGCGCTCGTGGACAGGCCGAGCAGAGCGAAGCACAGCGCCACCGAGCCCACCGCTATGGAAGGTCTCCTCATCCAGCTCTTCACATCCCTTGACGTCGAACGAGAAAAACGCACCCCTCGGCGGGGGTGCGTAGGGAGCGGGCCCCGCCCGGCCGGACCCCTCATCTCGCCACATTCATGACAAAAATGACGACCGACGCCCGCGGGGCCGTCGGTCATTAGATCACCCAAGATCCTTCCGAGACCGGTGAAGCGGGAGACCGGGCGTCCCCGCCTCGCGGTGGCGTTCGGCGTGCGCGGTTTCGGCGTCCGGTCCGGAAGCGAGAGCTCGATCCGCGCCGACCGCGCGTCGGTCGACGGCACGACCGGACGATCCGAACGAAACGGCCCCGGCCCTGATCCGCCGGACACGGCCCAGGCTCCCCAGGTGATCGCCGACCTCCGGTGTCTCGTCCTCGACTGTCCCGAGCCCCGCGCGCTCGCGGAGTTCTACCGGGCCGTGCTCGGCGGGGAGGTCGACCGCCCGGACCGGCGCCGGGCCCTCGGCGAGGGCTGGTCCACGCTGCACGCTCCGGGCGGCCTCGTCCTCTGCTTCCAGGGCGTCCCCGGCCACCGCCCGCCGACGTGGCCGGACCCGGCGGCCCCCCAGCGGTCCCACCTCGACTTCGGCGTCCCCGACCTCGACACCGCCCACACCCAGGTCCTCGCCCGGGGCGCGACCCTCCTGGACGCGGGGGAGGGAAACCGGAGCCGGCTGGTGTACGCGGACCCGGCCGGGCACCCGTTCTGCCTGGTCCGGCACTGAGTCCGGCGCTCAACGGCTCCGGGGCCGGGGGGAATTAGACTCCGGTGGTGATCGAAATCCTCGACGACCTCGACGTACTGCTCCAGCCGTACATCGACCTCACGACCGTCGGGATGGGAGGCACGGCCCTGGGGGCACCGGCCACCGACGTCCCGCGCCGGAGCATCGTCCAGGCCCAGTCCTCCCTGGTCGCCCGGTACCGCGGGGGGACCGCCACCGGAAGTGAGTACTTCGACGCCGAAGGGCGGCGGCTGACCCTCGACGAGGTCGTCGACCACGCCGTTCGCTCGGACGGGTTCCTGTACTGCGCCGACGAGCTGACCTACAAGGTGCGTGGCGGAACGGTCGTGGGCTTCGCCCTCCACGGCCCGCACCTGTCCCACTTCGCCCACCTGACCTCGTACGAGGAACTCCTGACCGCGTTCGGCAGACCCGACCGGGTGCGGGAGAACAAGACGCACGGCGAGCTCATGAGCTACGGCGTTCACTACTGGGGTTCGCGGAAGCAGGTGTGGTGGGATGCCTGGGACCATCGCGTGAGCCTGATCAACATGGGCGAGTTCGAGGGAAGCACGGGCCCGTGACCGCCCGCGCCGGACCCGGGCGACGCGTGCGCGTCGCGGCGCGGCCCCGGTGCGGTGAACTCCCCCGCTCCGGGGCGGGCGCCCCGCACGGCACCTGACCGTACGGGGCCGTTCGCCTGTCCGCGCGGTACGTCACGGCGTACGAGGCGGCGTGGGCACGTGCGGTCCCGCACGCCGAGTACCGGCCGGATCGAGGGAATCCCGCCGGAGCCCGCCGGCCTGTCAGTCCGGCGATCCGGCGGCCCGTCTCCCCTGCCGTATTCCTCCGGTGCTCAGTATTCCTCCGGTGCTCAGTCGAAGAGATCCAGCAGACCCGTCCCCGACCCGTTGTCGGCCGAGCGGGCCCGCATCGGGCGCGGTTCCGGGTACGTGGCCGTCGCGGCCCTCGCGCGGACCGCTTCCGGGCCGCCGCACGCCGTGACCGCGAAGTCGCCGAAGGTCCTGGCGAACGCGGCCGGGTCGCGGAACTCCACGCCGTAGGCCCGGCCGTCGTGCAGCGGCACCCACACCACCCGGTCGGACCGCGTCCACTCCGCCACCGGCCGCTCGTCCGCCGTCGACCGGCCCTCCAGCCACAGCCGCGCCACGTGCAGCAGGTTCACCTGGTCCATCGGCAGCCGCTTGCGCCGTACGCGCAGTTCCCGCGTCGTCAGGGTGACCAGGTGGTCCTTCCGCGCGTACCAGACGACACCGATCCCGAACGGCACCCACAGCAGGATCCCGATCAGCGGCCAGACGAGCGCGTCGCCCCACGACCGGACCAACCCGCCGTCCAACAGGTACAGGGCCCCGAAGACCACGACCCACTTCGCCGTCATCCGCCAGAACCCGGTGCCCTGCCGGTACAGGACCCGCTGCTTCCCCGTAGTCGTCATGCCCGCACGCTATCCGCCGCCCGAACGGGCCGAACAGGCGGCCCGATTCCGTCGAATCCTGGCCGCCGGACTGTTGAGGCGGGCGGGGCGGGTGAGGAGCATGGGTGGTCACAGTCGTACGAGGGAGGGGAGCCGATCATGGCCCTGGAGATGCGGAACCGGTGCGAGCGCTGCGAGACGGTGGTCCTGGCGGCGGACGGGCCCGCGCGGATCTGCTCGTACGAGTGCAGCTTCTGCGTGGGGTGTGCCGACGCGATGGGGAGCATCTGCCCCAACTGCGGGGGCGAGCTCGTCCCGCGGCCGCGCCGTTTCACCGGGCTCGGGTGAGGCCGTCGGTCGGGGATGGGCCCGGGCCCGGGCCCGGGAAAAGTTTTCTGGAAACCTCGCGTGGAGGCGCGCATGCCCCGCCGCTTCCCGGGCACACGGAGGGGGAGCGCGTGGGACCGCTCCAGAACGCCGGGCCCGTGGTTCCCCCCGTACCGCGGGCCCGGTGAAGCAGAGCGCGCGGCCCGTACACCTGGCGGAGGTACGGGCCGCGCGCCGTTCGTTCTCCGTAGGGGTTCCGTAGGGGGATTTCCTCGTCGGCCTCGCCGCACCGGGCGCGTGGCGCACCTCCCCGGCCCCCGGCCGCACCATGATGGCGCCCATGAACGCGAACGCCCGCAACGTCGCAGACGAATCCGTCATCCGTGTCGTGGGAGCGGCCGCCAACAACCTCAGGAACGTCACCGTCGACCTGCCCAAGAAGGCCCTGACGGTCGTCACCGGCGTCTCCGGGTCCGGCAAGTCCTCGCTCGTGCTCGACACCGTCGCCGCCGAGGCGCAGCGCCTCGTGAACGACTCGTACCCCTCCTTCGTGCGCAACCGGCTCCCGCACATGCCGGCGCCCGAGGTGCAGTCGATGAGCGGGCTCACCTTCACCGCCATCATCGACCAGCGCCGCTTCACCGGGAACGCCCGGTCCACCGTCGCCACGGCCTCCGACATCGCCCCGCTGCTCCGGCTCGTGTTCTCCCGGATCGGCGAGCCCTCCGCCGGGTACTCGCCCGCGTACTCCTTCAACGACCCCTCGGGCATGTGCCCCGACTGCGAGGGCCTCGGCACCGTCGTCGACATCGACGTGGACGAGCTGATCGACCCCGAGAAGAACATCGACGAGGGGCCCGTGCGGTTCAGCCAGTTCCGGCCCGGCGTCTACCGCTGGAAGCGCTTCGCCTACTCCGGCCTCTTCGACCGGAAGAAGCCGCTGAAGGACTACACGGAGGAGGAGAGGAACCTCTTCCTCTACGCCGAGCAGCTCAAGCTGCCGGATCCGGACCCGCGCTTCCCCAAGACCGCCCGCTTCGACGGCGTCGTCACCCGGATGCGCGACGTGTACGTGAAGAACCGCCCGGCCAAGATCTCCCCGCAGGTCCACGAGGAGCTGGAGCGCCTCACCACGCACCGCGTCTGCCCCGCCTGCGACGGCACGCGCCTGAACGAGGCCGCCCGCGCCAGCCTCGTCGACGGGCGTTCGATCGTGGACTGGTCGGCGATGTCGGTCGCCGAACTCCGCCGCGTACTGGGGGACTTCGACGATCCACGTGTCGCGCCCGCCCTCGCCGGCGTCCGCCACACCCTGGACGCGCTGCTCTCGGTCGGGCTCGGCTACCTCTCGCTCGACCGCGAGTCCTCGACGCTCTCGGGCGGCGAGGCGCAGCGCGTGAAGATCGTCCGGCACCTCGGCAGCGCCCTCACCGACATCACCTACGTCTTCGACGAGCCCTCCACCGGTCTCCACCCCGCCGACGTGCGGCGCCTCAACCAGCTCCTGCTGAAGCTGCGCGACGCCGGCAACACCGTCCTCGTCGTGGAGCACCACCCCCAGGTGATCCGCGTCGCCGACCACGTGGTCGACATGGGGCCGGGAGCGGGGTCGGAGGGCGGTCTCGTACGGTTCGAGGGGACGCCGGAGGAGCTGCGGGCGAGCGACACGCTCACGGGGCGGCTGCTCTCGACGCCGCTGGAGCTGCGGCGCGAGGTCCGCGAGCCGCGCGGCCGGGTCCGGGTCGAGCGCGCCTCCGCGCACAACCTCACCGGCTTCGACGTCGACGTCCCGATCGGCGTCCTCACCGCCGTCACGGGCGTCGCCGGCTCCGGCAAGAGCTCCTTCGCCGTCGACGAACTCCCGCGTCAGCACCGCGAGTTCACGGTGGTCGGACAAGACCCCCTGCGCGGCGGCGTGCGGTCGATGTCGCTGAGCGTCCTCGGCGTCGCCGACGGGGTGCGCGAGGCGTTCGCCGCCGTGTCCGGGCTCGAACCGTCCTGGTTCAGCTTCAACTCCAAGGGCGCCTGCCCCGCCTGCCGGGGCAAGGGCCACATCACCACCGAACTCGCCTTCCTGGACGACGTCGCCACCCCCTGCGACGCCTGCGGGGGCGAGCGCTTCAACCCCACGACCCTGAAGGCGGAGCTGGACGGCCACACGATCGCCGACGTCCTGCGGATGTCGGCGGGGCCCGTGGCCGACCTCTTCGCCGACCACCCCGGCATCGCGGGGCCGATGCGGTGGCTGGAGCGCGTCGGGCTCGGCTACACCGCCGTCGGGCAGTCGCTCGACACCCTCTCCGGCGGCGAGAAGCAGCGACTGCTGCTGGCCCGCCACCTCAGCGCCGCGGCTTCCGCCTCCGGGGCCGGTTCCGGCTCCGGTTTCGGCTCCGGCTTCACCGAGGAGCGGATCGTCCTCGACGAGCCGACGACCGGCCTGCACCCCAGCGACGTGGAACGCCTCGACGCGCTCTTCGCCGACCTCGTGGACGCGGGCGCGACCCTCGTCGTGGTCGAACACAACCTCCGTGTCGTCGCCCAGGCCGATCACGTGATCGACATCGGCCCGGGCGCGGGCGCGGACGGAGGCCGCCTGCTCTTCGCCGGGCCGCCGGCTGAACTGGCGGAGCGGGAGGACTCGTTGACGGGGCGGGCGTTGGCGGCTGCGGCGAAGGGGTGAGGACGTACGACACCGTGACCGCCGGAAGAGGCCGGTGCGGTGGCGGTCGGCGCGTGTCCCGAACATCGCGTCCACGGCGGTTTTCGAGAGGGTGCTGCGGGCAGCACCTTCACTCTGGCTGACCTGCTGGTTCCTCGTCCCCGGGATCCCTCGCCGCCGATGGCGGTCCACGCCTGGCCCACTGGGCCCGAGGGTGACCTCTTTCTACCGACCTGGTCCCTGGCAGACGAGTATGCCGCCCAAGCAGGTGACCCGGAAGGCGCCCTCTGTCTGGATGGTCTCGTCGACCCGCTCCCGCGCGCGCTCGATCGTCTCCCGGAACGGAACGCCCATCTTGTCCGCCCAGGCTTCGTACGAGGCCAAGTGCGCGACGACCGGTTCGGCGTCGGTCACCTCGATCACTCCTGGCAGGGGGATCGTACGGATCTCGCCGAAGACCGCACCGAGGATCGCGGGCGCGTCCTCCAGGGTGAAGCGAGCAGAGAGCTGCACTCGGGCCGGGCCCTCCTGGATGCCCAGCACATCGCCCGCGGCTCGGCGCCAGAGGTGCTCCAGTTCCAGCTTGTCGGTCCTGCTGTTGGTGGAGACGATCGCGATTCCGCCGGGCGCCAGTACACGGCCCAGCTCCCGCACGGCCTGGGCCTGGTCCTCGACGTGGTACAGCATGTGGAGCGCAAGGACCGCACCAAGGGCCCCATCCGCGATTGGCAACTGCTGGGCGTCCGCGACGACGGCTCCAGGGATCGCGGCGAGGATGCCGTGAGAGACATCCATGGCCAGCATGTTCAGGTCGGGACGGTCCTCCCGCACCCGGGCGACGAACTTCCCGTTTCCGCACCCCACGTCCGCGACCGTCCCGCGTACGCCGGCCAGTTCGTTCACGACGATGCCCGGCAGGTCGTGGCTGGGGGTCTGCCACCGGTAGAGGGATTGGCGGGCGGCCAGGTGCTGACCCGTGCCGTACGCCTTGGTGGAAAGGAGGCTGCGGTCGGTGACCAAATGATCAGGCGTGGGTTGAGCGGTCATCGGGCCTCCGTGAGGTTGCTGGCGAGAGCGGGCCGGACGGTCACCTCGTGAATGTGCGCGCGGAGATCGACTGCCGACTGCGCGCCACGGTACGGCTCGCTTCCGAGGAGCGCGGCCAGATTGCGGAGCCTGATGGTGATGCTCGCCGTGAATACCTCAGCGGTGAACACTTCCGAGAGCTTCGCACCGGCTTTCTCAACCTCGCCGCTGGCAAGATAGGCCGTGGCCAGGTCCAGGTGGGCGGCTTGGAGATCGCCGGGGGAGCGGTCGGCTTCCGGCCCGGCGTGGTACAGCTCCACGGCACGAAGGGAAGCGCCTACGGCTTGCCGGGTCTGCTCGTCGCTCCCGACGGCCAGCAGGGTGGTACCGGCCATCTGGCTCATCGCCGCCGGTCACGACCCCGCATCCGCCGAGCGCTGGGCCGCCGAAATCCCCTCCTGGCACACCGCCCCCGCCGAGGGCGTCACCGCCTTTGCCGCCGCCAACGCCAACGTCTGGTCCGAGATCGGCAACGCCGACCCCGACCCGTGGACCCTGCGCCTCGCGGCTGCCGCCACGACCTGGCACGCACACCGCAGGACCGGTTGAACCGAACCCTTCACCGGGGCGAGCCGAACGTTCCGGCGCGGCGGGACCGCGCTGCCTTCCCACCGGCCGGATGCCGCCGCCTGGGAGTGGGCGTACGGGCGTGTCCTCCGCGCGGACGATGACCAACGTCCGGGGTCTATAAACTCGATGTATACATGGTGCGTATAGTCGGGTGTCATGGCGTCATCCGCAACCACCCCCGCCCTCCCCCGCCTCCTCAAAGCGCTGATCGTCTCGTCGGTCGGCGTCGCCGCCTCCCATCTGGTCCTGTCCGACACCCTCTACTTGTCGTTCACCGCCCAGGCCTCCACCGCCCTCGGGGCCGGGGGTGGTTACTCCTCCGACCAGGCGTTCACCTCTGCCCTCGTCAACACCTTCCTGCTCATGCCGTTGGTCCTGTGGATCGGCATGCGGATCACCGGGGAGCGAAAGGTCGGTCCGATGGTGGCGGTCGGGACGGCGGGGTGGGTCGCCGCCGTCGGCCACGGCGTCGACGTGCTCGACAGCGGGCCCGGTGCCATCCTCCCCCTCGGCTCCCTCGCCCTCGTCGTCGGCGCCGCCTCCCTCGCCTCGTTGATGCGGCGGTCCCGGGCGTAGGTCGGGGCGGGGTCGGTTCAAGCTCTTTCCAAAACTAAAGCAAGCACGCTTGCTTGTTTCTCTCCCCGCTGCCATGCTCCTCCGCGAAGGCCCGTGACCGGGACCGCCCGTCCCCGAGGGGAGCGCACCGTGTCCGACCCCGTCGTCCTCCTCGACGACCTGCGCGACGAGAGTGAAGAACTCGACCTTCTCGTAAGCGAGTTGAGTGGAGAGCAGTGGGAGGCTCCGACCCCCGCCCCCGGCTGGACGGTCGCCCATCAGATCGCCCACCTCGCCTGGACCGACCGGGCCGCCCTCCTCGCCGCCACCGACGCCGACGCCTTCGCCGCCGAGACGGAGAAGGCCCTCGTCGCACCCGACCGCTTCGTCGACGAGGGCGCCGAGGAGGGGGCCGCGCTGCCGCCCGCCGAGCTGCTCGCCCGCTGGCGCGCCGACCGCGCACGGCTCCAGGAGGCCCTGCGCACCGCCCCGCCCGGCACCCGCTTCCCCTGGTACGGGCCGCCGATGAGCGCCTCCGCCCTGGCCACCGCCCGGCTGATGGAGACCTGGGCGCACGGCCAGGACGTCGCCGACGCCCTCGGGGTCGTCCGCGCCCCGACCGCCCGCCTCCGGCACGTCGCCTGGATCGGCCACCGCGCCCGCGACTACGCCTACTTCGTCCGGGGCGAGCAGCCTCCCGCCGAACCCTTCCGGGTGGAACTCGTATCGCCGAGAGGGGAGTTGTGGACGTACGGGCCCGAGGGCGCCGCCCAGCGGGTCACCGGGCCCGCCCTCGACTTCTGCCTCCTCGTCACCCAGCGCCTCCACCGCGACGACACCGCCCTCGTCGCCCACGGCCTCGACGCCGCGCACTGGCTGACCATCGCCCAGGCCTTCGCCGGACCCGCGGGCGCGGGGCGCCCGGCCCGCACCACGCCCGGGGAGGCCTAGTGGTCCTCCGCATCGGCAACGCCTCCGGCTTCTACGGCGACCGCTTCGACGCCGTCCGCGAGATGCTCACCGGCGGCGGCCCCGGCGGCGAGCTGCACGTCCTCACCGGCGACTACCTCGCCGAGCTGACCATGCTCATCCTCGGCCGCGACCGGCTCAAGGACCCGGCCGCCGGGTACGCCAAGACCTTCCTGCGCCAGATGGAGGAGGGCCTCGGCCTCGCCCACGAGCGCGGGACCCGGATCGTCACCAACGCCGGCGGCCTCAACCCCGCCGGACTCGCCGACGCCCTGCGCGCCCTCGCCGACAAGCTCGGACTGCCCGTACGGGTCGCGCACGTCGAGGGCGACCGGCTGCCCGCCCGGGACGGCGCCCTCGCCGCCAACGCCTACCTCGGCGGCGCCGGCATCGCCGCCTGCCTCGCCGCCGGCGCCGACGTCGTCGTCACCGGCCGCGTCACCGACGCCGCCCTCGTCACCGGGCCCGCGCAGTGGCACTTCGGCTGGGGCCCGGAGGAGTACGACCGGCTCGCGGGCGCGGTCGTCGCCGGGCACGTCCTGGAGTGCGGCACCCAGGCCACCGGCGGCAACTACGCCTTCTTCCGCGACCACGACCCCGCCCTCCTGCGCCGCCCCGGCTTCCCCGTCGCCGAACTCCACGACGACGGCTCCTGCGTCATCACCAAGCACCCCGGCACCGGCGGCCTCGTCGACGTCGGCACGGTGACGGCCCAGCTCCTCTACGAGACGGCGGGCGCCCGGTACGCCGGACCCGACGCGACCGCCCGGCTCGACACCGTACGGCTCGTCCAGGAGGCCCCCGACCGGGTCCGGATCGAGGGCGTCCGGGGCGAGGCCCCGCCGCCCACCCTCAAGGCCGGGCTCAGCCGCCTCGGCGGCTTCCGCAACGAGGTCGTCTTCGTCCTCACCGGCCTCGACGCCGAGGCCAAGGCCGCGCTCGTGCGGGACCAGATCGAGGACGCCTTCGTACGGGGCGGGTCCCGTCCGGCGGAGGTGCGGTGGGACCTCGTCCGCACCGACCGGCCCGACGCCGCCACCGAGGAGACCGCGAGCGCCCTGCTCCGGCTCGTCGTCCGCGACCCCGGCCCCGACGCCGTCGGCCGCACCCTGACGGGGGCGGCCATCGAACTGGCCCTCGCCAGCTACCCCGGCTTCCACGTCACCGCCCCACCCGCCAAGGGTTCCCCCTACGGGGTCTTCGAGACGGTGTACGTGGACGCCGCCGAGGTCCCGCACACGGCGGTGCTCCCCGACGGGACCCGGCAGGGGATTCCCGTACCGGCCCACAGCCGTGAGCTGGAGCCCGTGCCCGAGCCCGAGCTTCCGGAGCCGCCGGCCGACGGGCCCGTCCGCCGCGTTCCCCTCGGCCGGATCGCCGGGGCCCGCAGCGGCGACAAGGGCGGCGACGCCAACGTGGGCGTGTGGGTGCGCACGGAGGAGGAGTGGCGCTGGCTCGTCCACGCCCTCACCGTCGAACGGTTCCGCGCGCTGCTGCCCGAGACGGCGGACCTGCCCGTCGTCCGGCACGTCCTGCCGAACCTGCGGGCCCTCAACTTCACCGTCGCCGGGATCCTCGGCGAGGGCGTCGCCTCCCAGGCCCGCTTCGACCCCCAGGCCAAGGCCCTCGGCGAGTGGCTCCGCTCCCGCCACGTGGACGTACCGGAGGGGCTGCTGTGACCCCCGCCCGCCCCGTACCCCGCCGCGCCCCCCGAGAGGAATCCCCGTGACCGTCCTCGCCTCCGCCCTCGACACCGGCGGATCCGACTACGCCGACGCCCGCGCCGCCATGCTCGACAAGCTCGCCGCCCTCGACGCCGAGCACGCCAAGGCCCTCGCGGGCGGCGGAGAGAAGTACACGGCCCGGCACCGGAAGCGCGGCAAGATGCTCGCCCGCGAGCGGATCGAGCTGCTGATCGACCCCGACAGCCCCTTCCTGGAGCTGTCGCCGCTCGCCGCCTGGGGCAGCGACTACACCGTAGGGGCCTCCCTGATCACCGGGATCGGGGTGATCGAGGGCGTCGAGTGCCTGATCACCGCCAACGACCCGACCGTGCGCGGCGGCGCCTCCAACCCGTGGACCCTGAAGAAGGCCCTGCGCGCCAACGAGATCGCGTACGCCAACCGGCTCCCCGTCGTCTCGCTCGTCGAGTCCGGCGGCGCCGACCTGCCCTCCCAGAAGGAGATCTTCATCCCGGGCGGGGCGCTCTTCCGCGACCTCACCCGGCTCTCCGCCGCCGGGATCCCCACGATCGCGGTCGTCTTCGGCAACTCGACGGCCGGCGGCGCGTACGTCCCCGGCATGTCCGACCACGCCGTGATGATCAAGGAGCGGTCGAAGGTCTTCCTCGGCGGACCGCCGCTGGTGAAGATGGCGACGGGCGAGGAGAGCGACGACGAGTCCCTCGGCGGCGCCGAGATGCACGCCCGGACCTCCGGCCTCGCCGACCACTACGCCGTGGACGAGGCCGACGCGCTGCGCCAGGCCCGCCGGATCGTCGCCCGCCTCAACCACCGCAAGGCGCACCCGGATCCGGACCCGGCCTTCGTCGAGCCGCCGAAGTACGACGGGGAGGAACTCCTCGGGATCGTCCCCGGCGACCTCAAGACCCCGTTCGACCCGCGCGAGGTGATCGCCCGGATCGTCGACGGCTCGGACTTCGACGAGTTCAAGCCGCTGTACGGGCCGAGCCTGGTCACCGGCTGGGCGTCGCTGCACGGCTACCCGGTCGGCATCCTGGCCAACGCGCAGGGCGTCCTCTTCGGGCCCGAGTCGCAGAAGGCCGCGCAGTTCATCCAGCTCGCCAACCAGCGGGACGTCCCGCTGGTCTTCCTGCACAACACCACCGGCTACATGGTCGGCAAGGAGTACGAGCAGAGCGGCATCATCAAGCACGGCGCGATGATGATCAACGCGGTCTCGAACTCCAGGGTCCCGCACCTGTCCGTCCTCATGGGCGCGAGCTACGGCGCCGGGCACTACGGCATGTGCGGCCGGGCCTACGACCCCCGCTTCCTCTTCGCCTGGCCCAGCGCCAAGTCGGCCGTCATGGGCCCGCAGCAGCTCGCGGGCGTCCTGTCGATCGTGGCGCGGGCCTCCGCCGCCGCGAAGGGGCAGCCGTACGACGACGAGGCCGACGCCGGTCTGCGGGCGCTCGTCGAGGCGCAGATCGAGTCCGAGTCGCTGCCGATGTTCCTCTCGGGACGGCTCTACGACGACGGGGTCGTCGACCCCCGCGACACCCGCACGGTCCTCGGGCTGTGCCTCTCCGCGATCCACACGGCACCGGTCGAGGGCGCGCGCGGCGGCTTCGGCGTCTTCCGAATGTGAGGCGAGTCATGATCTCCAGGCTGTTGGTCGCGAACCGGGGCGAGATCGCCTGCCGGGTCTTCCGCACCTGCCGTGACCTCGGCATCTCCACCGTCGCCGTGTACGCGGACGCGGACGCCGACGCGCTGCACGTCAGGGAGGCCGACGCGGCGGTACGGCTGCCGGGGGCGGCGCCCTCGGAGACGTACCTGCGCGGCGACCTGATCGTGGCGGCGGCCCTCGCGGCGGGCGCGGACGCCGTCCACCCCGGCTACGGCTTCCTCTCCGAGAACGCCGGCTTCGCCCGTGCGGTCATCGACGCCGGGCTCGTCTGGATCGGCCCGCCCCCGGCCGCGATCGAGGCCATGGCCTCGAAGACCCGCGCCAAGGAACTCCTCGGCATCGAGCCCCTGGACCCGGCCCGGGTCACGGAGTCCGACCTGCCCGTCCTGGTGAAGGCGGCGGCGGGCGGCGGCGGCCGGGGCATGCGGATCGTACGCGAACTGGCCGATCTGACAGGAGAGTTGGAGTCGGCGTCGGCGGAGGCGGCGAGCGCGTTCGGGGACGGCGAGGTCTTCGTCGAGCCGTACGTGGAGGACGGCCGCCACGTCGAGGTGCAGCTCCTCTGCGACGCGCACGGCACGGTCTGGGCGCTCGGCACCCGCGACTGCTCCCTCCAGCGCCGCCACCAGAAGGTGATCGAGGAGGCCCCGGCCCCCGGTCTGCCCGCCGCCCTGGAGGCCTCCCTCCTGGACGCGGCCGTCCGCGCCGCCAAGGCCGTCGGCTACGTCGGCGCGGGCACGGTCGAGTTCCTCGTCGCGGACGGCCGGGCGCACTTCCTGGAGATGAACACCCGCCTCCAGGTCGAGCACCCCGTCACGGAGGAGGTCTACGGGGTCGACCTCGTCGCCCTCCAACTCGCCGTCGCCGAGGGCGAGAAGCTGTCGCCGGAGACCCCGGCGCCGCGCGGCCACGCGATCGAGGCGAGGCTCTACGCGGAGGACCCGGCCCGGGGCTGGGCCCCGCAGACGGGCGCCCTGCACCTCTTCGACGTACCGGAAGGGGTCCGGCTCGACACCGGCTACGCCTCGGGGGACGCGATCGGCGTCCACTACGACCCGATGATCGCCAAGGTCACCGTCCACGCCGCCACCCGCGCCGAGGCCGTCCGCAAGCTCGCCCGCGCCCTGGAACGGGCCCGGATCCACGGCCCCGTCACCAACCGGGACCTGCTGGTCGCGTCCCTGCGCCACCCGGAGTACGCGACGGCGGACCGCCTCGACACCGGCTTCTACGACCGCAACCTGCCCGCCCTCACCACCGCCCCTGAGGGCGGGGAGCTCGCGGCCGTCGCCGCCGCCCTCGCCGCCGCCTCCGCCCGCCGGGGCCGCTTCGGCGGCGGCTGGCGGAACCTCCGCTCGCAGGACGAGACGCGGACGTACGGGGACCCCTACGGGAGCCACCGGGAAGACCACGAGGTCCGCTACCGGCCGACACGGGACGGCGGGTACGAGGTCACCGCGCCGGAAGGGGTACGGGTCGTGGCGGCGGCCCCGGACCGGGTGAGCCTCGAAACGGCGGGTGTGGTCCGCCACTTCGACGTGACGGCCTACGAGGACGGAACGGTCCACGTGGGAGGCCACCGCCTCACCGCCCGCCCCCGCTTCACCGACCCCCGCGAGCAGACCGCGCCCGGCTCCCTGCTCGCCCCCATGCCCGGCACCGTCGTCCGGGTCGCGGACGGCCTCGCCGTCGGCGACCGGGTCACCGCCGGGCAGCCGCTCCTCTGGCTGGAGGCCATGAAGATGGAGCACCGCGTCACCGCTCCGGCCTCCGGCACGCTCACCGCGCTCCACGCCGCCCCCGGCCGCCAGGTCGAGGTCGGCGCCCTGCTCGCCGTCGTACACGCACAGGCATCCGTACCGACCGAAGCACAGGAGGACCCGTCCGCATGAGCACCATGATCGAGACCGAAGAGCTCACCGCGCTCCGCGCCGCCGTCTCCGCGCTCGGCCACCGCCACGGCCCCGGCTTCGACCGGGCCGGACTGTGGGCCGAGGCCGGGAAGCTCGGCTACCTGGGCGTGAACCTGCCCGAGGAGTACGGCGGCGGGGGCGGCGGCATGGCCGAGCTGTCGATCGTCCTGGAGGAGGCGGGCGCGGCCGGCGCGCCGCTCCTGATGATGGTCGTGTCGCCCGCGATCTGCGGCACGGTCATCGCCCGCTTCGGCACGGAGGAGCAGAAGCGGGCCTGGCTGCCGGGGCTCGCGGACGGCACGAGGACGATGGCGTTCGGCATCACCGAGCCCGACGCCGGCTCGAACTCGCACCGCATCACGACCACGGCGACCCGCACGGAGGAGGGCTGGGTCCTCAACGGCCGGAAGGTCTTCGTCTCGGGCGTGGACATCGCGGACGCGACCCTGATCGTGGGCCGCACGTCGGACGCGCGCACGGGGAAGCTCAAGCCCTGTCTCTTCATCGTGCCGCGCGACGCGCCCGGCTTCGGGCGCCGCCACATCGAGATGGAACTCGACGCGGACGAGAAGCAGTTCGAGCTCACCCTCGACGACGTGCGCCTGCCGGAGGACGCGCTCGTGGGAGACGAGGACGCGGGCCTCCTCCAGCTCTTCGCGGGGCTCAACCCGGAGCGGATCATGACGGCCGCGTTCGCGATCGGCATGGGCCGGTACGCGCTCGCGCAGGCCGTGAAGTACGCGAAGGAGCGCCAGGTCTGGAAGGCCCCGATCGGCGCCCACCAGGCCGTCGCGCACCCCTTGGCCCAGGCGCACATCGAGCTGGAGCTGGCCCGCCTGATGATGGCGAAGGCGGCGCAGCTCTACGACGCGGGCGACGACTTCGGCGCGGGCGAGGCCGCGAACATGGCCAAGTACGCCGCCGCCGAGGCCTGCGTGAAGGCCGTCGACCAGGCCGTCCACACCCTCGGCGGCAACGGCCTCACCAAGGAGTTCGGCCTCGCCCGCCTGATCACGGCGGCCCGGGTGGCCCGGATCGCGCCGGTCAGCCGCGAGATGATCCTCAATTACGTGTCCCACCAGACGCTGGGGCTGCCGAAGTCGTACTGAGACGGGGCCTCCCGCGGGCCGGGCCGGGGCGGGCCCTGCCGTTCCCGGCCCGCGGGAACGGGAACGGTCAGTCCTCGTCGTCGTCGGCGGCGTGGCTGTCGCCCAGGAGGCCGACCTCGCCGATCCAGCGGCGGACAGCCTCGCCGAAGTCCACCCGGCCGACCTCGTGGTGGGCGGCGACGTAGCGGCGCGCCGGCGGCTTCTGCTTCCAGTAGCGCTCGCCGATCCGGGCCTTGCGGAGGAAGATCTCGCAGCCGACCGCGTTGGTGTGGAAGTGCAGTTCCAGCTCCTTGGGGCGGCCCTGCCCGGAGCTCCGCTCGTCGACGAGCAGGAACCCCTGCGTCCGGTAGACGTGGTACTCGGTGCGGGGGATGTTCCCGCTGTGGACGCGCGAGGTCCGCAGGGCGTACCCCTCGGCGGCGAAGGCGTCGAGGACGGCTTCGTGGAGCGGCAGCGCGGTGATGTGCACGAGGTCGTCGTCCGTCTGGGCCTTGACGCCCTCGGCCTCGACCTCGGTGTGCAGGCCGAGGTGGACCCCGAGCTTCTGTCCCTTCACCTCGCTCAGCGGGGTCTCCCACTTGAGCCGGTGACGGATGCGGAGACGCTTCTCCTCGCCCTTCTCCAGGGTGAAGTAGCCGCTCACGCTCGGGTAGTCGAAGGTGTCACCGCTGTCGCCGTCGCCGTCGCCCTTGTGGGCCACCGGCGCGTCGGTGACGAGCCGCAGGTAGATCGACTTCACCTCGATGCGCCGGTCGGGAGCACGCAGCACGACCTCCCCGCTCAGGATGCCGCCGGGCAGCGCGGGCTCGGCCTGGACGAGGGTGTCGATTTCGAGCGGTATGCCGCCCATGCCGAGAAGACGTTTGAAGACCATGCGGGCAGGCTAACCGGCTGTTGACCTCGGCGGGAGCGGAAATTCGAAGGTACGCGGGCCGGTTCGGACGACGCGGCGCGGTGACCCCGCTCATGGGCGTCCACGACGTCCTTGCCGTCAGGTGGGGGCGCGTACGGGCGAGCCGGGCGATCCGCCGTACCGACGACGGAGCCCGGGGGAGCCGTTCGACGCGGCTCCGGTGGCCGTCGGGCCAGGTCGGCCGCGGCTTGAGGTCGTCGCCGAGATGCCGGCGCGGTGCGGGACGGGCGCATGTAAGTCTCCCGCGTCGCCCTCACAGGGCGGCGAGGACTCGTTCCGGTACGGCCCCGCGCTTCGGTGCGGGGCCGTACCGGTTTCCTCGTGCGCCCGCACAGGCACCGCCCCGAAATCATGCATGCGTGCTTGATTGTTCTACGGGGTACTGACAAGGTCTCCCCAAGTCGCCGCCCCACCCGCGATCCTGTCGCTCACCTTCCACCTCTCCAGGGGGTCACACATGGTGTTCCACAGCGCGTACGAGGACGTCCGGGCCGTCTCGCTCCCCATCCACGACGCGGTGCTCGGCCGCGCCGCCGGGTACGGGGACGCCCCGGCCCTCGTCGACGGCTCCGGCGCGGAGGGCGCGCTCACCCTCACGTACGCCCAGGTCGACGCCTTCCACCGGCTCGTCGCCGCCGGGCTCGCCGAGGCCGGCGTCCGCAAGGGCGACGTGCTCGCCCTGCACAGCCCCAACACCGTGCTCTTCCCCATCGCCTTCTACGCCGCCACCCGCGCCGGCGCGTCCGTCACCACCGTCCACCCGCTCGCCACCCCCGCCGAGTTCGCCAAGCAGCTCCGCGACTCCTCCGCCCGCTGGATCGTCACCGTCTCGCCCCTGCTCCCCGCCGCCCGCGCGGCCGCCGAACTCGCGGGCGGGATCGAGGAGATATTCCTCTGCGACCAGCCCTCGGAGGGCGAGACGGTCCGCTCCCTCCAGGCCTTCCTCGGCTCCACCGGACCCGTCCCCGAGATCGAGGTCGACCCCGACGAGGACGTCGCCGCCCTCCCGTATTCGTCCGGCACGACCGGGGTACCCAAGGGGGTGATGCTCACGCACACCTCGATCGCGACCAACCTCGCCCAGCTGGAGCCGTTCATCCCGATGGGGCCGGGCGACCGGATCCTCGCCGTGCTGCCCTTCTTTCATATCTACGGCCTCACCGCCCTCATGAACGCGCCCCTGCGCCAGGGCGCGACCGTCGTCGTCCAGCCCCGCTTCGAGCTCGACACCTTCCTGCGCGCCGTCCAGGAACACCGCATCAACGGCCTGTACGTCGCCCCGCCGATCGTCCTCGCCCTCGCCAAGCACCCGGCCGTCGCCGACTACGACCTGTCCTCCCTGGAGTACATCGTCAGCGCCGCCGCCCCGCTCGACGCCGCCCTCGCCGAGGCCTGCTCGAAGCGGCTCGGACTCCCGCCGGTCCGGCAGGCGTACGGCATGACCGAACTCTCCCCGGGCACCCACGTCGTCCCGCTCGACGCCGAGACGCCCCCGCCCGGCACCGTCGGCAGGCTCCTGCCCTCCACCGAGATGCGGATCCTCTCCCTGGACGACCCCGCGAAGGACGCCGCGCCCGGCGAGGAGGGCGAGATCGCCATCCGGGGACCCCAGGTCATGAAGGGCTACCTCGGCCGCCCCGACGCCACCGCCGCCATGATCGACGCCGACGGCTGGGTCCACACCGGCGACGTCGGACGCGTCGACGACGACGGCTGGCTCTTCGTCGTCGACCGCGTCAAGGAACTCATCAAGTACAAGGGCTTCCAGGTCGCCCCCGCCGAACTGGAGGCGCTGCTCCTCACCCACGAGGGCATCGCCGACGCCGCCGTCATCGGCGTCACCGACGCCGAGGGCACCGAGATACCCAAGGCCTTCGTCGTCCGCCAGCCCTCCGCGCCCGGCCTCACCGCCGAGGAGGTCGTCGCGCACGTCGCCGCGCGCGTCTCCCCGTACAAGAAGGTCCGCGACGTGGAGTTCGTCGACACCGTCCCCCGGGCCGCGTCCGGGAAGATCCTCCGAAGGGAACTGAGGGAACGCGCATGACCACACTCGTCACCACGTCCGAGGAACGGGGCGTCACCACCCTCACGCTGAACTCGCCCGCCACCCGCAACGCCCTCTCCGCCGCCCTCGTCGGCGAGCTCGCCGACGCGCTCGCCGCGTGCGGCAAGGACCCGGGCGTACGGGCCGTGGTCCTCGACCACGCCGGTACCACCTTCAGCGCCGGCGCCGACCTGAAGGCGCCCCCGAGCCCGTACGACTTCGTCGCCCTGCTCCGGCGGATCGTCGAGCTGCCGAAGCCCGTCGTCGGCCGGGTCACCGGCCACGCGCGCGCGGGCGGCCTCGGCCTGCTCGGCGCGTGCGACGTGGTGGTGGCGGGGGAGGGGGCGGACTTCGCCCTCACGGAGGTACGGATCGGGGTCGCGCCCGCCGTCATCTCCCTGACCCTCCTGCCCCGGCTGGAACCGCGCGCGGCGGCCCGCTACTACCTGACGGGCGAGCGGTTCGGGGTGCCGGAGGCCGTCGCCATGGGCCTGGTGACGGCGGGCGACGACGCCCTCGACGGCATCCTCGACGCCCTGCGCGCGGCCTCCCCGCAGGGCCTGCGGGAATCGAAACGGCTGGTCACCGCTAAAGTCCTGGAGACCTTCGAGAGCGACGCGGAGGACCTGGTGCAGAGGTCGGCCACGCTCTTCGCCTCCGCCGAGGCGCGCGAAGGGATGACGGCCTTCCTCGAACGACGGGACCCCGCATGGCGGCTGTGACCGCACCCAAGCAGGACAGGAGCCGCGCCACCCGGCAGCGGCTCCTGGAGGCCGCCGTGTCCTGTCTGGCCGAGCACGGCTGGGCGGGCTCGACGGTCTCCGTGGTGGCGGAACGGGCCGGCGTCTCCCGTGGCGCCGCCCAGCACCACTTCCCCACCCGCGAGGACCTCTTCACGGCCGCCGTCGAGTACGTCGCCGAGGAGCGCTCCCAGGCGCTGCGGGCGCTGCCCTCCGACGACCGCGAGGCGGCCGTCGCCGCCCTCGTGGACCTCTACACCGGCCCCCTCTTCCGGGCCGCCCTCCACCTCTGGGTCGCCGCCACCGGCGAGGACCAGCTCCGCGCCCGCGTCACCGAGCTGGAGGCCCGCGTCGGCCGCGAGTCCCACCGCATCGCCGTCGAGGTCCTCGGCGCCGACGAGACCCGCCCCGGCGTCCGCGAGACCGTCCAGGGCCTCCTGGACATGGCCCGCGGCCTCGGCCTCGCCACCCTCCTCACCGACGACCGCGCCCGCCGCGAACGGGTGGTCACCCAGTGGGCACGGCTGGTGAACGAGACGCTGGCGTAGGGGTACGGCCCCGACCGGGAGGAGCGCCCGGATCAGGAAGGACGCCCCGTCACGTGACCCGCGCCACACCCCTCCCGGGGTCCCCGCAGTACTCTGTTCGCATGCCTCCGCTCGTACGCCGTCGCCACGTGGACTTCGTCCGCGTCACGAGCATGAGCTGTCGACGCTCCGTCTGACTCTCTCGGCCTCCCGGGCCCCGGCCTCCCGGCTCCCGGCAGGCCACCGGCCTCTCCGGCCCCCGGGCCTCCCGGGTCCTCCGGACCCGCCCGGCCCTCCCAGACCTTCCGGGGTACCACTCCACCCACCCCTCCGGGTCCGTCACCGAGCCCCAGCAGACCGGCACCCGCGGCACCCGCCCCACCCCCGGCGGCCGCCCCGGGCACCCGTAGACCCCGCGGACACCTCATGACCAGCAGCTCGTACTCCTCGCAGCTCCCCATCGTGGATCTCTCCGCCGCCGACCGCGGCCCGCAGGCCCGGAGGCTGCTCCACGCCCAGCTCCACTCGGCCGCCCACGACGTGGGCTTCTTCCAGCTCGTCGGGCACGGGGTGACCGAGGCCGAGACCGAGGCCCTCACCTCCGCCATGCGCGCCTTCTTCGCGCTGCCCGAGGCCGACCGGCTCGCCCTCGACAACCTCAACTCGCCGCACTTCCGGGGCTACACCCGCATCGGCGACGAGCGGACGCGGGGCGCCCGGGACTGGCGCGACCAGCTGGACATCGGCGCCGAGCGCCCCGCGCACGCCCCCGCGCCCTGGGAGGCCCCGTACTGGTGGCTCGAAGGCCCCAACCAGTGGCCCGGGGCCCTGCCCGAGCTGCGCACCGCCGCCCTGCACTGGATCGACCGCCTCAGCGGCGTCGCCGAGCGCCTGCTGCACGAGCTGCTTGCCTCCATCGGCGCGCCCGAGGACTTCTACGACGACATCTTCGGCCCGCACGCCCACCCGCAGCTCAAGCTGGTGCGCTACCCGGGCAGCAGCGGCGAGGGCGACGAGCAGGGCGTGGGCGCCCACAAGGACTACGGCTTCCTGACCCTGCTGCTCCAGGACCAGGTGGGCGGGCTCCAGGTGCAGCGCGAGGACGGGAACTTCCACGACGTGCCGCCGCTGCCGGGCGCGTTCGTCGTCAACCTGGGCGAGCTGCTCGAAGTGGCCACGAACGGCTACCTGATCGCCACCAACCACCGGGTGGTCTCCCCGCCCGGCGCGACGGAACGTTTCTCCGTCCCGTTCTTCTACAACCCGCGGCTCGACGCCCGGATCGCCCCGCTGGACTTCCCGCACGCCTCCACGGCTCCGGGCGTCACCACGGACCCGTCGAACCCGCTGTTCGCGGAGTACGGGCGCAACGCCCTGAAGGGGAAGCTCCGCGCCCACCCGTCGGTGGCGGCCCGCCACCACGCGGAGCTCCTGCTGCACCCCGAGGGTCAGCCGGCGATGTCGGCGTAACCCTCGATGTCGCGCGGGTCCCGGCGGCCGGGACCCGTGTAGCGGGCCGAGGGGCGGACCAGGCGGCCGGTGCGCTTCTGCTCCAGGATGTGCGCCGACCAGCCGGCCGTGCGGGCACAGGAGAACATCGAGGTGAACATGTGCGCCGGGACCTCGGCGAAGTCGAGGACGATGGCCGCCCAGAACTCCACGTTGGTCGCCAGGACGCGGTCGGGGCGCCGGTTGTGCAGCTCCTCCAGGGCGGCCTTCTCCAGGGCCTCGGCGACCTCGAAGCGCGGCGCGGCCAGCTCCTTGGCGGTACGGCGGAGCACGCGCGCGCGGGGGTCCTCGGCGCGGTAGACGCGGTGGCCGAAGCCCATGAGCCGCTCGCCCTTGTCGAGGGCCTGCTTGACGTACGCGGTGGCGTCGCCGGTCCGCTCGATCTCCTCGATCATGCCGAGGACGCGGGAGGGCGCGCCGCCGTGCAGCGGGCCGGACATGGCGCCGACGGCGCCGGAGAGCGCGGCGGCCACGTCGGCGCCGGTGGAGGCGATGACGCGGGCGGTGAACGTGGAGGCGTTCATGCCGTGCTCGGCGGCGGAGGTCCAGTAGGCGTCGACGGCCTTGACGTGCTTCGGGTCGGGCTCGCCGCGCCAGCGGATCATGAACCGCTCGACGATGGACTGCGCCTTGTCGATCTCGCTCTGCGGGACCATCGGGAGGCCCTGGCCGCGCGCGGACTGCGCGACGTACGAGAGGGCCATGACGGCGGCGCGGGCGAGGTCGTCGCGGGCCTGCTCGGGCGAGATGTCGAGGAGCGGTTTGAGGCCCCAGACGGGCGCGAGCATGGCGAGCGCGGACTGCACGTCGACGCGGATGTCGCCGGAGTGGACGGGGATCGGGAACGGCTCGGCGGCGGGCAGGCCGGGGTTGAAGGCGCCGTCGACGAGCAGGCCCCAGACGTTGCCGAACGAGACGTGGCCGACGAGGTCCTCGATGTCGACGCCGCGGTAGCGGAGGGCGCCGCCCTCCTTGTCGGGTTCGGCGATCTCCGTCTCGAACGCGACGACTCCCTCAAGCCCGGGTACGAAGTCGGACATCAGGCGGCTCCTCTATCGATGATCGATCAAGTGGGTTGATCGATGGCGGGAATCAACAGTCATCCAGCCGAAGAGTCTGTACGGTTCCGATGATGCGGGGAAGCGTGACGTCCGGCACACTCCGCCGATCCGGCGGCGAAGGATTAGGGCCCTCCGGTGCCGGGCAGACTGGCCCGCTGCCGCAGAATGGCCCCGTGACCGATTCCGCGAGCGACGATCCCACGCACCGCCCGGCGACCCGTCCGGCGACCGGCGGCGCCCCGGACCCCGCCGACATGCGCGAGCAGTACCGCACCACGGAACTCTCCCCGGCCGACCTCGCGCCCGAGCCGGTCGCGCAGTTCACCCGCTGGTTCAAGGAGGCGGCGGAGGACCCGGCGATCCACGAGCCGAACGCGATGGTGGTCTCCACCGCGACCCCCGACGGCCGCCCGTCCTCCCGGACGGTCCTGCTCAAGCACTACGACGGGGCCGGCTTCGTCTTCTTCACCAACTACGACTCCCGCAAGGGCCGGGAGCTGGCGGCCAACCCGTACGCCTCGCTGCTCTTCCCCTGGCACCCGGCGGCCCGCCAGGTCGTCGTCACGGGCCGCGCCGAGCGCGTCGGGCGCGACGAGACGGTGGCGTACTTCCGCACCCGCCCGCACGGCTCCCGGCTCGGCGCCTGGGCCAGCCCGCAGTCCTCGGTGATCGCCTCCCGCGAGGAGCTGCTCGCCCGCTACGACGAACTGGCGGCCCGCTACCCCGAGGACGCCCAGGTCCCGGTCCCCCCGCACTGGGGCGGCGTCCGGGTCGTCCCGGACACGGTCGAGTTCTGGCAGGGCCACGAGAACCGCCTCCACGACCGCCTGCGCTACGTCCGCGAGCCGGACGCCACCTGGCGCGTGGAACGCCTGGCCCCGTAAGGGCCCCGGGGACCCGTAAGACCTCCGGCCTCCTGAAACGGCCCCGGAAACGCAGACGACCCGTGAGCCTTGGTCCCGTCCGCCCAGGCGCCTGGGTCGGACGGGAGCCGGCCGGACTGACCGGCGGCTCACGGGTCGGGTGACTGCGTTGGTCTTCGGCAGACTGGCCTGCCGAGGTGCACAGAGTGCGACGGCAGGCCTTAGCCCGCAGTCACCTCACGAGTCCGAAAAGAAACCATTTTTTCGGATCACCTCCTTTCGCGTGTACCCCCACCCTAGGCACCGCCCCGGCGCCCTTCAAGGGATTTATCCGCGCCTCCGGAAAGGGCTCGTTCGCCCGCTCCCGTTCGTTTCCGGCAGGAAACAATGTGGACGAAGGTGGTGTGCTCTGCGTCACGTTCCAGTTGAATGGTCCACAGCATGGGGGGTGTCGGGTGAGTGCTTTCGCGGAGTCCACGAGTGAGGCCGCTTCCGTTCCCGGGGCGGGGGCCGATCTGCTGGCCGCGCTGCTCGACGGGATGGACGCGGCGCTCTGCGCCTTCGACGCCGACGGGACGGTCACCCACTGGAACCGGGAGGCCGAGCGGATCCTCGGGTGGTCCGCCGGGGAGGCCGTCGGGCGGCGCGGGTTCGAGGGGTGGGCGGCGCGGAGCGCGGACGCCGAGGAGACCCTGGGGCGCCTGATGGGGGCCATGAGGGGGGCCGGGCGGCAGGTCCACGAGTTCACGCTGTTCCGCAAGGACGGCGGGCGGGTGCTCGTGCGGAGCCAGGCGGCCGGGGTGCGGGGCGCGGACGGCGCGCCCGCCGGGGTGTACTGCGCGTTCAGCGAGGTCCACGTCCAGCTCGACCTGGAGCGTTCGGTCGCCCTCAGCGAGGCCCTGTTCGACGACGCCTCCTGGGGCGTCGTCCTGGTCGACGCCGACCTGCGCCCCGCCATGGTCAACGCCCACGCGGCCCGGTCCTTCGGGGCCGGGCGCACGACCCTGCTCGGGCGCCCGCTCGGCGACGTCGTCGTGCACGGGGCCGAGGAGCTGGAGGCCGCCTTCCAGCACGTCCTGGCGGAGGGCACCCCGCCCGCGCCCGCCGAGGTGTGGGTGACGCTGCGGACACCCTCGGGGGAGCGGCGGCGCTGCTGGCGCAGCGGCTTCCTGCGGCTCGCGTCCCCGATGACGGAGGCGGCGGTGCCGCTGGGGGTCGCCTGGCTGTTCCAGGACGTGACCGAGGAGCGGCTCGCGGCGCGCGAGGCGGACCGGCTGCGGTTCCGGTGGAGCCAGCTCCACCGGGCGGGCGCGGCGGCGGCCGAGTGCGAGGACCCGGCGGAGGCGGCGGCGGTCCTCCTGGAGTTCTCGCTCGCCGGGTTCGCGGACCACGCCCTGGTGGACCGGGTGGCGGGCGACCGCCGTCTGACCCGGGCCCTGGCCGTCCCGGCGACCGCCCCCGGCCCGTCCTCCCCGCCCGTGGGCGGCGGCATCCCGCTGCGGTACGGGCCGAGGCACCCGGCGCTCCAGGCCTGGGACCGGACGGGCACGGTCCGGGCGAGCGCGGGCCGTACCGCCGAGGTGTGGGCGGAGGCCCACCAGTGGCCCGGCGACGCGGCGCACGCCCTGTGCGTGGTGCTGCGCTCCCGGGCCCGGACCCTGGGCGTCCTCACCTTCCTGCGGGCCGCCTGCCGCCCGGCCTTCGAGCGCGAGGACGCGGTCTTCGCGGAGTCGGTGGCGACGGGGGTCGCGTCGTTCCTGGCGCTCGGGGACGGGCCCGCGGCGTACTGACCCGGGTGCCGGCAGGGCCCGGCGCGCTCCGCGACACCCACTTTTTTGTGGGTACTTGTCGCTCCCCGGCGCCCGGGAGAACCTGGTCGTGGGCCCGGACGGAGAGGGGAGCGACGGGGCCTCAGGAAGCGGTCCGCGCTTCCGCGAGCCGGTCGAGCCGCCGGTGGCCCCAGTCCGACAAGGGGCCGAGTAGTGCGGACAGTTCGCGTCCGGCGTCCGTCAGCGAGTAGACGGTCTTCGGCGGCAGGACGTCGTGCGCCTCACGGTGGACGAGGTCGTCCTCCGTCATCTCCCGCAGCGCCTGGGTCAGCACCTTCTCGCTGATCCCGGGGAGCCTGCGGCGCAGTTCGCCGGGCCGTTGCGGTCCGGACTCCAGCAGCCACAGCAGCGACGTCTTCCACTTGCCGTCGATCACGGAGATCGCGGCCGTGACACCGCAGACGTTCGTTTCCTGGCCCCGGCGGCTCGCCATGCGCGTGCCCCTCTCCTCGTTCGGTCGCCCGCGTGTCCGCTCCACGACGGACAAGCCCTTCACGACACACCCTTCACCACGGACAAAGGAAACACAGCCATGTCTTCTTCCCTCCGGCCGAACCCCGGACAGCTCTCCGTCACCGTCCTCGGACTCGGGCCGATGGGCCGGGCGCTGGCCGGCGCGTTCCTGGACGCCGGGGTCCGGACCACCGTGTGGAACAGGACCCCGGGCCGGGAGGGCGACCTGGCCGAGCGGGGCGCGGTCCTGGCCGCGAGCGCCGAGGAGGCGGTCGCCGCGAGCGCCCTGACGGTGATCTGCCTGGTCAACTACGACGCCACCGACTCCGTGCTGCGCCGGCCGGCCGTCACGGACGCGCTCAAGGGCCGGACGGTGGCGAACCTGAGCGCCGACGTCCCGGACCGGGCGCGCGACACCGGCCGCTGGGCCGCGGAACACGGCATCGGGTACCTGGACGGCGCCATCATGACCCCGACCCCGAGCATCGGCACGCCCGAGGGCGTTTTCCTGTATGGGGGTCCGGAGCCGCTCTATCTCGAACACCGCCCGGTGCTCGACGCGCTGAGCGGCTCCCACACGCACCTGGGCGAGGACATCGGCCGGGCCGCCGCGTACGACGTCGCGCTGCTCGACATCTTCTGGACGTCGATGTCGGGGTACGTCCACGCCCTCGCGCTCGCCCGCGCGGAGGGGATCACGGCCCGGGAGCTGGCGCCGTTCGCGCAGGGGATCGGGGCGATCCTGCCGCCGCTGTTCGAGGAGTGGGCGGGGGACGTGGACGACCGCACGTACTCGGGCGAGGGGAACCCGCTCACCTCGGGCCTGTCGACCATGGAGCACGTGGTGCACGCCGCCGAGGGCCACGGGATCGACGCGAGCGTCATGCGCGCCACGGCCGCCCTGACCCGCCGCGCCGTGGACCGGGGGTACGGCACGGACGGCTTCACCCGGGTGACGGAGCTCCTGGACCTCCGCTGAGGCGAGGGGGCGAGGGCCCGGCCCCTCCCGGGCCCGTTCCGGCCGGGGGGCCGCCCGCCGTCAGCGCCGGTAGAAGATCCGGTCCCCGTACTCCGTCATGACGCGCCCGTTCCACTCGTGCCCGCCGTCCACGTTCCCCGAGCGCAGCAGCGGCGGCTCGATGCCGCGCCGTACGAGCTCCTCGGCGGCGGCGGCGAGCGTGGCCTGCATGAGGGCGCTGGTGACGACGGTGGACGCGGGCGCGAAGGGGGCCTCGATGCCCTCGTGGGTCAGCTCCGCGTCGCCGACGGCGATCCGGGAGTCGAGGACGACGTCGCAGTGGTCCTTGAGGTACGTGCCCGAGACGTGCCGGGACTTCGTCTCCGTCGCGTACGCCACCGAGGTGACCCCGATGACGGTGAGGCCGAGCGCGCGGGCGTTCATGGCCATCTCGACGGGCAGGGCGTTGCGCCCGGAGAGGGAGATGACGATCAGGACGTCCCCGGCCTTGGCGGGGGAGGAGTCGAGGACCGCGCCCGCGAGGCCGTCGACCCGCTCCAGGGCGGAGCCGAGGGTGGCCGGCATGACGTCGACGCCGACGACGCCGGGGACGGCGAGCAGGTTCATGAGGGCCAGGCCGCCGGCCCGGTAGACGACGTCCTGCGCGGCGAGGGAGGAGTGGCCCGCGCCGAACGCGAAGAGCCGGTTGCCGTTCGCGACGGCCTCGGCGATGGCCGCCCCGGCGGCGGCGATCTCGGCGGAGTCCCCGTCGCGCACCTCCTGGAGCAGCCTGATCGCGGCGTCGAAGAACTGTCCGGCCAGCTTGCTCTCGCCCATCGCGGCGGCTCCTTCTCGTCGTGGTCGCCGATCACGGTGCGGTCTGGACCATTGCTCTGTCAATACCGCCTCCGGTACCGCCTCACCCGGGCGAGGCCCGGTTGTCCGTCCGATGCGTCAGAATTGGGGCAGGGCCAGCGCACGACTCATCGAGGGGCACGTATGTCCGGACTGATCGACACAACGGAGATGTATCTCCGCACCATCCTCGAGCTTGAGGAGGAAGGTGTGGTCCCCATGCGTGCCCGGATCGCCGAGCGGCTCGACCAGAGCGGCCCCACGGTGAGCCAGACGGTGGCCCGGATGGAGCGCGACGGCCTGGTGGCCGTGGCGAGCGACCGCCACCTGGAGCTCACGGACGAGGGACGCCGCCTCGCCACCCGCGTGATGCGCAAGCACCGCCTCGCGGAGTGTCTGCTCGTCGACGTGATCGGCCTGGAGTGGGAGCAGGTCCACGCGGAGGCGTGCCGCTGGGAGCACGTGATGAGCGAGGCCGTGGAGCGGCGGGTCCTGGAACTGCTGCGGCACCCGACGGAGTCGCCGTACGGGAACCCGATCCCGGGCCTGGAGGAGCTGGGCGAGAAGGCGGAGGCCGAGGCCTTCCTCGACGACTCGATGGTCTCCCTCGCGGACCTGGACGCGAGCGGCGGCAAGACGGTGGTCGTGCGCCGGATCGGCGAGCCGATCCAGACGGACGCCCAGCTGATGTACACCCTGCGGCGCGCGGGCGTGCAGCCCGGCTCCGTGGTCTCCGTCTCGGAGTCCGCGGGCGGCATCCTGGTGGGCAGCAGCGGCGAGGCCGCCGAGCTGGACGCGGAGGTCGCGGCGCACGTGTTCGTCGCGAAGCGCTGAGACGCGGCTCCGCCGGAGAGCGGCGGAGCGCGAAGCGGGGCCGTCCCGGGCCGAGAGGCCGGGGCGGCCCTTTCGCGTGTGCGTGTACGGGGTTCCGTGTGAGGGGCGGTACGGGGGCGGGCGCCCGGCACACGTGTGTGGACCCCCGCCGGGCCGCCCGGGATTCGTGACGGGCCGTCGGAATTCCGTCGCCGCCCCCGTGACACCGCCCCGGTTTACGTCGGAATGGCCACGCCCGCCCCTTCGGCGTGCCACGCTGGTACGAGCCGGGCGTGGAGGGGGTGGGGCCGTGAGGGCCGCGAACGACGCCACCGAAGACAGAGGGCCCCGGCGCCCTTGGGCGCCGGGGCCTGTCCTCCCCGGTTACGACCTGGAGCCCCGAGCTCTCAAGGTCGTTCCCCTCGGACCGTTTTTCCCCGAGCGGTCCGCCTCCCGCTCAAGATCTCCCCTCGGTCGCGGGCGTCAATCCTTGAGGCCTGTCACTCGAACGAGGGGTGTTGTGTGGCGGGAGAGCATTTTCGAATGCGAGTTCGATACTCTGGCGAGGTTCGACGGAAAAGAGGGGGTGCCGGAGACATGGCGCGACGACTCGACGTCACCGGGGCCGACGGCGTCCGGCTGACGGCCTGGGACTACACGGCCGGACCCGAGGGCGGCGGCACGAACGGCACCACGGGCAGCGGCGCCCCCGGCCGCACCGCCGCCCCCGCCCCCGGCATCGTCCCGCAGCCCGGACCCGGCCAGGGCGCCGTCCCGCGCCCGGGCGGCCGTCCCGTCCCGGGGCCTCCCGCTCCCCGGACCCCGGCCACCGCCCCCGGCGTGTTACTCCTCCACGGACTGATGGGCCACGGCGGCCACTGGGCCCGCGCCGCGAGCCGGCTCACCGGCGGGCACCGGCTCGTCGCCCTCGACCAGCGCGGCCACGGCGGCAGCGAGAAGCCCGCCGCCGGACCGTTCACGCGCGAGGCGTACGTGGCGGACGCGGCCGCCGTCGTCGAGCAGCTCGGCCTCGGCCCCGTCACCCTGATCGGCCACTCCATGGGCGCCCTGACGGCCTGGCAGCTCGCCGCCGAGCGGCCGGACCTCGTCCGCGCCCTCGTCATCTGCGACATGCGTGCCTCCGCCCTCGGCGCGGCCTCGCAGCGCGCCTGGCAGGACTGGTTCCGGGGCTGGCCGGCGCCCTTCCCGTCCCTGGAGGCCGTCCACCGCTGGTTCGGCGACGAGGACCCCTGGGTGGAGACCCCGAACCCGGCCCGGGGCGCCTTCTTCGCCGAGGTGATGACCGAGCGCGCCGACGGCTGGCGCCCGGTCTTCGACCCGGAGCAGATGCTGACCTCCCGCGAGACCTGGGTCCACGACGCCCACTGGGACTCGCTCGCCCAGGTCCGCTGCCCGACCCTCGTCGTCCGGGGCCTGGACGGCGAACTGGGCCGCGCCGAGGCCCAGGAGATGGTCCGGGTCCTCCCGCACGGGGAGTACGCGGAGATCCCCGACGCCGGCCACCTCCTCCACTACGAGCACCCGGACGCGTGGCGCGAGGCCGTGGAGCCCTTCCTGAACGGCGTTCTGACCCCGTGACCCGGTAGGGCCCGGCTCACCAGGCGGGCCGGACCGGCCCCGGCGGGGCGAACCGGGCGAGGTCGCCGACGAGTGCGCCGAAGCGCTCCTCGCCCAGCGCCTCCCGCCAGGGCGCGACGGCCTCCCGGGCCGCCCGGTCGGCGGCCTGCGTGGCGGCCACCCCGGTCCCGGTCAGTCCCAGGAGCTTGGCGCGGGCGTCGCGGGGGTGCGGGCGCCGCTCCACGTACCCCTTGCGGACCAGCTCCTCGACGAGCTGCGCTGCGGCCTGCTTGGTCACCCCCAGGTGCGCGGCCAGATCGGCAGTGGTGGCGTCCCCCCGGGAGATCCGGACGAAGGCGAAGCCGTGCGCGGGCCGCAGGTCCTCGAACCCCTCCCGGGCCACGCGGGCGTGGATCTCCTGCACCAGGTGGCCGGAGAGCGCCAGTACGAGTGAGGAGAAGGCCAGGGCGTCGTCCATGCCCTTGACTATAACTCGACAAGTTGCTTGTCTTTATGGGCAAGCTCCTTGTCCATAGTGAGGTCGAGATGCCCTTCATCCGCAGCACCGACGCCGCCGTACACGAGATTCACGGCGTCCGCTTCGTCTCCTACGCCCGTACGGACACGGGCAGTCGCGACCTGGCCGCCTGGCGCGGCGAGGTCCCGGCCGGTACGCCCGGCCGGCCCCATGTGATCAGCCGGGAGGAGGTGTTCTACGTCCTGTCCGGACGCCTGCGCTTCACCGTCGACGGCGAGAGCGCCGAACTCGCCGCCGGCGACGCGGCGGTGGCCCCGGCCGGCTCCGCGCTGACGGTCACCAACGCGACCGACCGGCCCGCGCACATGTGGGTCACCACCCGTACGGGCCTCACCGCCGCCCTGCCCGACGGCACCACCCTCGCGCCGCCCTGGGCCCGTTGAAGGCTGTCCCGCCACCGGCTCCAGATCGAAGGCCTCGGGGCTCGTGGGGTTGTCGACGGCGTGCGGTCGGCGGTCGGGTTCCTCCGGCACCGGCTGACGGTGAAGCTCCCGGAGCGCCCGCCGGAGGCGACGGCGGCCGTCCCGGCCGAGGGGCGGTCCGGCGGGATCGCTTCGGCAAGGTCGCCAAGGTCGCCCGCGGGGCCGTCACCCGAGCCGTACGGGCGGCGGGCGGCCGTGCCAGACTCGGGAGGCATGACGGAAGACCACCGCGAAGCGGCCCTGAGCGTCGGCGCCGAGGACACCGAGCTCGGCACGTACCTGGGCGAGCGGCTCGACGCGTACAACCTCGAAGCGACCGGCACCACCACCGACGACCTGGGCGAGCTGTCCGTGAAGGTCGTCGACGCGGAGGGCGTGCTCGTCGGCGGGCTCACGGCCTCGACCTGGGGCGGGCTGCTCTCCGTCGACATGCTGTGGGTGCGCGAGGACAGCCGTCACGACGGCTGGGGCGGCAGGATCCTGCGCGCCGCCGAGGCCGAGGCCCGGCGACGCGGCTGCGACCGCGCCTGCGTGTCCTCGTACACCTTCCAGGCCCCGGCCTTCTACGAGCGGCACGGCTACGTGGAGAAGGGCCGGGTGCCGGGGGTCCCGGGCGGTGCGGAGGACGTCTACCTGTACAAGGCGCTCTAGGAGGTCGGAGGCCGACTCCCCACCGCACGGAGGAAGTTGTCCGCGAAGAGCTCCACGGCCTCCTCGGACGTGGGCAGGTCCGTCACGGACAGCTGGGCCGCCGCCGGGCGCATGAGGAAGTGCGAGGCCAGGGGGCCGAGCATCTGCTGCACGAGGAGCAGCGGGGGGAGGTCGCGGATGCGGCCGGCGGCGATCTCGTCGGTGAGCCACGTCCCCACGCCGTCGACCATGCGGGAGAAGGCGTGCCGGAAGACGGCCTGGACGGCCGGGTCCTCGGGGCGCGCGAGGGCGTCGGCGAACATGGCGGGCACGACGCGCGGTTCGCGGACGAGCGCCTCGGTCAGCAGGCGGTAGAGGGTGCGGACGGTCTCCTGGAGGTCCTCGTGCGGCGCGGCGAGGACGGCCTCGACGTCCAGGATCGGGCTGTAGCGCTCGTACACGGCGTGCAGCAGGCCGTCCCGGCCGCCGAAGGCCGCGTAGAGGCTGTGCACGGAGCATCCGGCGCCGTCGGCCACCCGCTCCAGGGTGGCCGCGACGAGTCCGTGCTCGCTGATGAGGCCGGCGGCGGCGGCCACGGCCCGCTCGCGGACCGGCCGCTGTCCGCCGGGGTCCACTCCGGCGGCGCGCACCGCCTCGTCCAGGGCGCGGCGGGAGCCCCCGAGGCGGCGCATCAGGGTGCTCCGGGAGATCCCGGCCTCCTCGGCGACCGCGATCAGGGGGACGTCGGCGACGGGGACGTCCCGGGCGCGCGCGACGCGCAGGGCGGCCCGCACCAGGTCGTCGGGGACGGCGTGCGGCGGCGGATCGCCGAGGAGGCGCGGGCCACCGGGGGGCGACGGGTCACTGAGGTTTGACACATGGATAAGTCTACCCTGTAATCGTGTGTCATGCCGGATGTTCCACCCGGCCGTCTTCCGCGACGCGGTGTTCCTCCGCGCCCGCTCCCGTTCACTCCCGTCCCGTCGACCGTCCGGTCCGCTCCCGCCGTGCGGGGTGGTCGCCGGACGGACCGGAAAGAGGCCCCCATGTCCGAGCAGCACCGCACACCCCCGGCGGAAGCCGTGGAGACCGACGCCCCCGGGCCGGGCCCGAGCACGCCCCGCAAGCTGGCGGCCGTCCTGCTCGGCCTGACCGCCGTGGTCGTCCTGATGCTCTGCGCCTTCGCCCTGCCCGGCGTCAACGGCGGCCCCCACGAGGTCCCCCTGGGGGTGACCGGCCCCCAGGCCGCCGCCCAGGCGTTCGAGAAGAAGCTCGACGGACCCGAGTGGGACGTCACCGTCTACGAGGACACCGCCGCCCTCACCACCGCGATCCAGGAGCGCGAGGTGGCGGGCGGCCTGGCCCTCGGCACCGGCGGGATCGACGTCTACACGGCCACCGCCGGAGCCCCCACGGCCACCGGCGCCCTGACCGCCCTCGGCAACGCGGCGGCGGCGCAGCAGCAGACGAAGGCCACCGTCCACGACCTCGTGCCCTTCCCCGGGGACGACCCGCGCGGCGCCGGACTCGCTGCCGCCGGGCTCCCGCTGGTCTTCGGCGGGATCTTCCCCGCCGTCGTCCTCACCCGGCTCTTCCCGGGCCACTCCGGCCTGCGCACCCGCGTCACCGGCGTCGTCCTCTTCTCGCTGCTCGCCGGACTCGCCGTCGCCGGGTGCCTCCAGTACGGAACGGGGTCGCTCGCCGGGAACCACTGGCTCACCGGCCTCGGCAGCGGCCCGTACTGGCTCCCCTCCGGCTGGTCGACCCTCGGCCAGGTCCTGCCGCCCGGCGCCTCCGGCAGCCTGCTGCGCTCCCTCGCCTTCTTCGACGGCACCGGCGCGGCGGTCCCGGCCCTGACCCTCGCCGCCTGGGTCGCCCTCGGCCTCGTCCTGCTCCTGGTCGCCGACCGCCGGGGCGCGCACGCCCGGCGCGACGCGGCACCGGACACCGAGCGGCTCGCCGTCCCGGCCTGACCCCCTCTCCCGGCGGCGTCAGCCCTTGCTGACCGCCGCCAGGATCTCCGGCAGGCGGTTCGCCGTGCGCGGCGCCGCCGTCCTGAGGCCCGCCCACACGAGGAGCGCGCCGTAGAGGGCGCCCGCCGGCAGGAGGGTCCAGAGGAGGGACTGGCGGTCGGCGACGTGGAAGTAGACCGCCGCGCCGATCAGCGGGGCGCACAGCAGCGCCGCCGCCAGCATGCCGCCGAAGATCGAGATCCAGGCCAGGCCCGCCTGCCCCGGCACCACGTTCTTGTAGCCGCTGTCCTGCGGGATCGAGTACGGGTAGACGGCCGAGGCCACCGCGCCCGTCGCCAGCATCGCGCCGAGCAGGCCGAACGCCAGGCCGAGTCCCTCCGCGAGGCGCGCCCAGTCGCCCAGGACGGCGGTCGTCAGGACCGTCACGAGCACCGTGAACGGCAGGGTGACGGCGAGCAGCGCGAGCGTCCGCGCCCGGAGTTCCGCGTACGCGTCGGCCGGGGTCGAGATGGTCTGCGCGACCATCCAGAACGCCGACGTGTCCTGCCCGAACTGGTTGTACATCAGCATGCCGAGCATGCCGGAGGCGAAGCACGCCCAGTAGATCGAGCCCGCGCCCTGGAGCGCGTTGAACACCGGCACGATCAGGCCGAGGGCGAGCGAGGTCACCCACGCGGCCTTCGTCTTCGGGTCCCGCCACACGTACCGCAGGCTGCGCTCCATGACCGCGCCCGTCCGCCCGCCCGGCAGGACCCGGCCGAGGAGGCCCGTGCCGCCGTCCTTCCCCCGGGCGCCCGCGTCCGGGGACGCGCCGATCGTGGAGCCGTCCGGCTCGACCATCAGCCGCACGAGGCTCCGCTCCCACCAGTGCAGGAGCCCGGCGAGCGTCGCCGCCGTGAGCAGCAGCCGTACCGCCGCCACCGCGTGGTCGCCGTCGCTCGCCGCGTCCACCGCGCCGATCGCGGCGGCGGGCGGCAGCCAGCCGACGACGGAGGCCGCCGGCTCGATCGCGTTCAGCCCGCCGGGCTCGCTGAGCCGCTGCGCCGCGAAGTTCACGACCTGGATGCCGACCGCGATGACCAGACCGCTTAGGAGGGCCAGGTCACGGCCCTTGCGGGAGGTGAGGAGACGGATGTTGGCGGCGGCCACGGCCCGCGAGAGCGCCACGCACGTGACCGTCACCAGCGGCACGGCGAGCACGGCGGCGACCGTCCCGGCGACGCCGTGCGCCACGGAAAGCGCCGCGCCGAACGCCAGGAGCAGCGTCAGTACGGGGCCGATGCCCACGAGCGAGGCCACGAGCAGCGCCCGGACCAGCGGGCGGGGGAGCAGCGGCAGCATCACGAGCCGCGACGGGTCGAGGGTCTCGTCGCCGCCCGGCATGAACAGCGGCATCACCGCCCACGAGAGCGCGACCATCCCGGTGAGGAGGACCGCGACCGTGCCGGCGTTGCCGTTGCCCCGGAGGAGGACGAAGGAGAGCAGCATCCCCGCCGCGAAGAGGGCGCCGAAGACGGCGGAGACGACGTAGGCGGCGGTCCGCCCGCCCGACTGCCGCAGCCCGTTGCGCAGCAGCGACAGCTTGAGCCGTACGAAGACGGAGGTGAGGGAGGGGACGGCGGCGGACGGGGGCGCGGGGGCGGTGGCGGAGGGGACGGCACTCATCACTGGGCCCCGCCCGAACCCGTATCCGACCCCGTACCGTTGCCGCCACCGAGCCAGTCCAGCGAATCCCCCGCCGCCGCGCGCTCGTTCGCGCCCACCAGTTCAAGGAAGGCCGCCTGGAGCGAGGGCGCGTCGCCCCGGACCTCGGCCAGCGGGCCCTGGGCGCGGATCCGGCCCGCGGCCATCACGGCGACCCAGTCGCAGAGCGACTCGACCAGCTCCATGACGTGGCTGGAGAAGACGACGGTCGCGCCGGACGCGGTGTACCGCTCCAGGACGCCCCGGATGGTCTGCGCGGAGACCGGGTCGACGCCCTCGAAGGGCTCGTCGAGGAAGAGGACCCCGGGGTTGTGGAGGAGGGCCGCCGCCAGGCCGATCTTCTTCCGCATGCCGGTCGAGTAGTCCACGACCAGCTTGTGCTGCGCGCCGGTCAGGCCGAGCACGTCCAGGAGCTGGTCGGCGCGCTTGTCGACCTCGGCGCCGGGCAGCCCCCGCAGCCGGCCGCTGTAGGCGAGGAGTTCACGGCCCGAGAGGCGCTCGAAGAGCCGCAGGCCCTCCGGCAGGATGCCGATGCGGGCCTTGACGCGGGCGACCGACCCGGGGTCGGCCCACACGTCGTCCCCGGCGACCAGGATCCGTCCCTGGTCGGGCCGCAGCAGGCCGGTGATCATGGAGAGCGTGGTGGTCTTGCCCGCTCCGTTGGGCCCCACGAGCCCGATGAACTTGCCCGCGGGCAGGACCAGGTCGATCCCCTGCACCGCGATCTGCTGCCCGAAGCGCTTCCACAGCCCCTCGACCCGCACGGCGGGCACGGCACCGTCCCCCGGTGCCGTGCCCGTCTTCTCGAACACTCCCTCTGATGCCTGGTCAGGCATGCTTCGTCAGCCCCTCGGTCGTCCCCGTCGTTGTGGGGCCCACCCTACGGGCGGGCCCCACGGGGGCCCAGGAGTCAGGAGGCCCGGGCCGTCCTCGCGTCCGCCGCCTCGCGGCCGCACGCGTAGGCGAGGGCGCTGAGCAGCTCCTCCGCGTCGGGGAGCCAGCGGTTCGCCGGGGTGGGGCGGCGGGCCCACTGCACGGCGCCCCGGCCGCCGACCCGGGTCGGCGGGGCCGCCACGTAGTACCCCTCGCCGCGCGTGACGAGGTCGAGGGAGGACGGGATCCAGCCCAGCCTGCGGACGAGGTCCGGGACCTTCGCGACGGCGCCCGGCAGGACGAAGAAGTACATCCGGCGGTCCGGGGCGCAGGTCACCGGGCCGAGCGCCAGCTCCATCCGCTCCATGCGGGCGAGCGCGAGGAAACCGGCCGACTCGGAGACCTCGATCGCGTCGAAGGTGCGGCCGGTCGGCAGCAGGATCGAGGACCCCGGCTGCTTCGTCCACATCCGCCGGGCGCCGACCCCGCTGCCGGTGGCCTGGGCCGACCAGTCGGGCCGGGACGGATGGGCGCCCGGCAGCGCGCAGTCGTCCGCGCCGCAGGAGCAGCGCTCCCGGCCCTCGGCGGCTTCCAGCCAGGTCCCTGGAACGACGTCCCAGTGCCGCTCTTCCGCGTACCGCACGGCGCTGTCCAGCAGCGGCTCGCTCCGCTGCTCGGGGACCCGTGCGGCCTCCGTGACTCCGATGGTCTCTTCCACGGTGAGCACAACTCCCGGCACCACCCGGAGTTACGGGCGGGGGCGGGAAGCGGGGTGACGCAACGATTCCGCACGCGGGGCGCACCGGTGCACGGACGGGGGCGCGCGGAGGGCCGGGGCGCGGGGGCGGGTACGCACAGGTGGGGGCGCCGGCGGGGCACACGGCCGACGTGTCCGGTTTCGCGTGTTCACATCGGCATTGACCGGATATCCGCCGGGCAGTGATCCCTTCCCAGCGATCACCCGCACGGCCTCAGGGGGTACTTCATGGCAGCCAGGCCACTCGTTCCGCGCCAGGTCAACGAACGGCTCCGGTCGCTCATCCAGGAGGCGGCCTGCTCCAACGCCGGCCTCGCCCGCAGGGTCAACACGGTCGGCGCGGAGCGCGGCCTCGACCTGCGGTACGACAAGACGTCCGTGGCGCGCTGGCTGCGCGGGCAGCAGCCGCGCGGCCGGGCGCCCGGGATCATCGCGGAGGCGCTGAGCCGCAAGCTGGGCCGCACGGTCACCATCGACGAGGTCGGCATGGCTAACGGCCGGAACCTCGCCGCCGGGGTGGGCCTCCAGTTCGCGCCGACCGTGCCCGGGGCGATCGAGCAGGTCTGCGAGCTGTGGCGCAGCGACGTGGGGCGCCGCGAGTTCCTGTCCGGCTCCACGGTGGCGGCCTCCGCCCTGGTCGAGCCCAGCCGCGACTGGCTGATCACGGTGCCGGACGCGCACGTGGCCCGGACGGCCGGGGCCCGCGTCGGGGTCGCGGACGTGGCGGCCGTGCGGGAGACGACGGCCGCGCTCGTCGACCTCGACCGGCGGTTCGGCAGCGGGCACGTGCGCCCGGTGGTGGTGCACTACCTGGACAGCGTGGTGGCGGGGATGCTGTCCGGCTCGTACCGGGAGGCGGTGGGCAGACAGCTCTTCGCGGCGGCCGCCCGACTGACCGAGCTCGCCGGGTACATGGCGGTGGACACCGGCGAACCGGGCCTCGCCCAGCGGTACTACATCCAGGCGCTGCGGCTCGCGCAGGCCGCCGGGGACCGGGGCTACGGCGGCTACGTCCTCGCCGCCTCCATGAGCCACCTCGCCGCGCAGCTCGGAAACCCCCGGGAGATCGCCCAGTTGGCGCGGGCGGCGCAGGAGGGCGCGCGCGGGAAGGTGCCGCCGCGGGCGGAGGCGATGTTCTTCGCGGCGGAGGCGCGCGGGCACGCCCTGATGGGCGACGACCGCGCCTTCGAGGCCGCGGCGGGCGCCGCCGTGCGGGCCCTGGAGCGGGCCGACCCGGAGGCGGGCGACGAGCCCGTGTGGATCACCCACTTCGACCGGGCTTATCTGGCGGACGAACTGGCCCACTGCTACCGGGACCTGGGCCGCGCGGAGGCGGCGGCGCGGGCGGCGGAGGAGTCGGTCGCCGGGCACCCGGAGACGCGCGCGCGGCGGCGGGCGATCGGCCTCGCCCTGCTCGCGGCGGCGCGGATCCAGCAGCGGGAGGTGGAGCAGGCCTGCCGGACGGGGACGCGGGCGCTCGAACTCCTGGGCACGCTGCGGTCGTCGCGCGGCATGGAGTACCTGGAGGACCTGAGGGACCGCCTGGAGCCGTTCTCCGGGGAGCCCGCGGTACGGGAGTTCGGGGTGCGGATGGAGCTGTACGCGGCCTGAGCCCGGCCGGGGGGAGCGCCCGGGTCGGTCGCGTGAACCAGTTCTGTAACCGGCCTCACACGTGTGTGCGGACCCCCGGGCCCACCCGGTAGCGTGAACCGACGATTCCGTAGGTCCATCAGTAGGAGTCCCGGTGACGCAGAACGGACAGGGTCCGGAACCGCAGTACCCGGCGGTGCCCCCCGCGCACGACGGTGCCCACGGGGGAGCGCGGTCGTGGGACGGCGGCTGGGCCCCCGCCGGCGGTCAGCCGGGCGGACAGCCGCTGCCGCCCGCGCAGCCGCTGCCCCCGGAGGCGGCACCGGGCGCCGCCGACATGCAGTCCACCCAGTACCTGCCGCCGATACCCCCGCAGCCCGGCTACGGCTACCCGGGCCCGGGGCCCGCCGCCGACATGCAGGCGACCCAGCACATCGCGCCGGTGCCGGGCGCGATGCCGCCGGCCCAGGCGCCGCAGCCGGGGTACGGCTATCCGCACCAGGCCCAGGCGCCGCAGCCGGGCTACGGCTACCCGCACCCGGCCGCCGCCGCCGACGTGCAGGCCACCCAGCACATCGCGCCGGTGCCGCCGCAGCAGGACGGCGGGGCCTCGACCCAGTTCCTGGGCACGGGCCCGCTGTCGCACCAGGGCGGGTCCGGCCCGGCCGGGGCCTCCGACACGACCCGGTACATCGACCCCGTGCCCCCGGCCGCGTCCGGCGAGCGCCAGCCGCCCGCCGAGTTCGACAGCCTCTTCCGCACGGAGGCGCCCCGCGCCCCGCAGCAGCCGCAGGGCCACCGGACGCCGTCCCCGGCCCCCGCCCTGTACCAGCAGCCCCCGCAGCACCAGCAGCCGCCGCAGCCCCCGCAGCAGGGGTACGGCTACGACGAGGCGTACTACGAGGAGGAGCCCGCGCCGCGCCGCAAGTCGCCGGTCGCCCTGATCGCCGCCGTCGTCGTCGGCTGCGCGGTCGTCGGCCTCGGCGCCGGAGCGCTGCTCAGCGGCGACGGCGACGAGAAGAAGCCCGAGAAGGGCGGCGCGACCGCGGCGGCGCCCTCCTCCGCGCCCGCCGCCGGACAGGCGTCGGAGAAGCCGGCCGATCCGGCGGAGGGCCAGGCCCAGGAACTGAGCAAGCTGCTGGCGACCAGCAGCGACAGCCGCGACACGGTGATCAACTCGGTCGCGGCCATCAACCAGTGCAAGAACCTGGACAAGGCCGCCGCGGACCTGCGGGGCGCCGCCCAGCAGCGCCGGGGCCTGATCACCAGGCTCCAGTCGCTGTCGGTCGACAAGGTCCCGGACAACGCCGGGCTGACCGCCGCGCTCGTCGAGGCCTGGAAGGCCTCCGCGTCCGCCGACGACCACTACGCCGCCTGGGCCGACCAAGTGAAGGCCAAGGACGGCTGCAAGGGCGGCAAGGCCCGCAGGACGAACCACCTGGGCGCGGCCGAGAAGGACAGCGGCACCGCCACCAGGGCCAAGAAGAAGGCGGCCGGGCTGTGGAACCCGACCGCCGACACGTACGGCCTGGAGAAGCGCGCCTACCACCAGCTCTGAGGGGCCCGCCCCGGCCCCCCTTGCCCCCGGGGCCGGGGACCCGGGATCAGGGGACGGCGAGGAGCGTCGCGCCGACGTCGACGAAGCCGGGCTTCTGCGCCACCAGGCGTCCCTGGCGCACCACCTGGAAGGTCACCTGGTGGTTGACGATCCGGGGGAAGCCGGAGGCGCCGAGCAGGTCCGTGTACTTCCAGCGCAGGGCCGGGGTGAGGCCCCCGGTGTCGATCCGCTCGCCCCGGTCGAGGGCGTGGGCGATCTCCGTCGCCGTGATCCGGTCCCGGTCCAGGGACTCCACGACCGCCTTGAGGACCGTGTACGCGATCCAGGTGGTCTGGACGCCCGTGTCGGCCGGGTCGACCCGGTTGTCGACGAACGCGTGCTCCCGGACGACCTTGCGCATCGGCGCCCAGCTCTTGTCGCCCGCCTCCGGGTACCAGCCGGTGACGAACGCGCCCTCGAAGGGGCTGTGGGCGCCGCCGGTGCGGTCGATCACGGGCTGGTCGACGCTGCCGAGGACCGAGGAGATGCGGACGCCGCCGCCCTTCCCGTCCTTCCCGCTCCCGCTCCGCCCCTCCTTCTCCGGCAGGCGCCGGAAGGAGTCGAAGAAGGTCTGGGTGCGCTCGCCGAGGACGGCGGCCACGCAGCCGCCCGCGCCCTTCGCCCCGGCCCTGGCCCGCCCGGCCGGCCGGGTGTACTCGGCGGCGTCCTCGGCGGCCGGGACGTCGAGGGCCCCGCCGTGCTTCGCCCCGCGCAGGCCGGAGTCGAGGAGGGCGGGCAGCCTGTCCCCGCCGACGGTGTCGGGCCGGACGAGCGCGACCTTCTCGCAGGCGTCGGCGAGCTGCATGCCGTGCCCGGCGACCAGCGAGGCCTGCCCGCCGTTGACCGGGTACGACAGCGGGCTGGTGAACTCGTCGTCCGTGACGCCGTAGCCGCCGATGTACGGGATGCCGGCCGCTTCGAGGGAGTTCATGAAGATCCGCCCCTGCTGGCTGTACGAGCCGACGACGGCGACCGCCTTCTCGTCGATGGCCCGGCCGGCGCAGTCGGCGGCGCCCTCGGAGGTGTTGCGCTCGTTGCAGGTGAGGACGCGCAGTTCGTGCCCGTCGATGCCGCCCTGGGAGTTGACCCAGCGGGCGAAGGCCTGCGCCATGGCGGGCATGCCGGGCATGTTGGTGGCCTTGGTGCGGTCGGGTGCCCAGGTCATCACGGTGATGGGCTCCCTGGAGCCCCCCGTGGCCCCGGGGATCACACCGCATCCGGTGAGCAGCGACGCACCGGCCGCCGTGGCCGTGACGTACGCGAGGAGTGGGGTCAGTCGCCTGCCGGTCATGGACACGCACATTTCCTCCCCAGGGGTAACGCGGGAGTGAGCGCGGATCGACGGTGGGTGACGGGAGGGTGAATTACGGGGGTCGGCCGGGGGCGGGTCCGCCCGCCGGACAGGGGAACGTACGATCGAAACGTGTCCAGTCCAGCCATCGACCCCACCACCGGTCCGGGCCCCGGTTCGGGGAACCCTTCCCGTCGCGGCCGTCGCTCCTCCACCATGGGCGGCATGCCGCTCAACGACATGCCGTGGTGGCGCTGGCGCAGCAACGTGCGCTCGGCGCTGCACATGCTCTCCGACCCCGCGTTCCACGAGACGACCTGGCTGGCCGGCCGGGAGGGATACGGCGACGTCACCGACGCCGTCTACCGCCTGGTCGAGGACACCTGGCTCGACAGCTGGTCCGCCGAGAAGTACGTCGGCGCGATCTTCCGGGACTCCGGCGAGGCCGCCCTCGTCGACGTCGCCGTCCTGCGGGTGCTGCGCATCCTGCACCAGGTCGGACCCGACGCGCCCGTCTCCGCCTACCTGGAGCACCAGGGCTGGCCGGAGGCCGTACGGGCCGCCCGCGAGGCCCACGTGCGCCTCGCGCTGGCCGACGGCGAGGACCCCGACACGCCCCCGCGCTCCCTCGACCTGCTCCGTATCATGACGCGGTCCTGAACCGTTCCGCCTGACGGACGGTGCGTCTCGCCCCCGCCCCGGTGTGGCAGGCTGGCGGGATGACCGACCAGTACGTCCTCACCCTCTCGTGCCCCGACAAGCAGGGCATCGTGCACGCCGTGTCGAGCTACCTCTTCATCACGGGGTGCAACATCGAGGACAGCCAGCAGTTCGGGGACCGGGACACCGGGCTCTTCTTCATGCGCGTCCACTTCTCGGCCGAGGCGCCGGTGAACGTGGAGAAGCTGCGGGCCAGCTTCGCGGCGGTCGGCGACGCCTTCGGCATGGAGTGGCGGATCGACCGGGCCGACGAGCGCATGCGGGTCGTCCTCATGGTGTCGAAGTTCGGGCACTGCCTGAACGACCTGCTGTTCCGCTCCCGGATCGGGGCGCTGCCGGTGGAGATCGTGGCCGTGGTCTCCAACCACACGGACTTCGAGGAGCTGGTCGGCTCGTACGGGCTGCCGTTCCGGCACATCCCCGTCACCAAGGACAACAAGGCGGAGGCGGAGGGCGAGCTGCTCGACCTCGTGCGCGAGGAGGACGTCGAGCTGGTCGTCCTCGCCCGCTACATGCAGGTCCTCTCCGACGACCTCTGCAAGCAGCTCTCCGGCCGGATCATCAACATCCACCACTCCTTCCTGCCGAGCTTCAAGGGCGCCAAGCCGTACCACCAGGCGCACACCCGGGGCGTGAAGCTGATCGGCGCGACCGCGCACTACGTGACGGCCGACCTCGACGAGGGGCCGATCATCGAGCAGGAGGTCGAGCGGGTCGGCCACGAGGTGACCCCGGACCAGCTCGTCGCCATCGGCCGCGACGTGGAGTGCCAGGCGCTCGCCCGCGCGGTCAAGTGGCACGCGGAGCACCGCATCCTGCTGAACGGCAGCCGCACGGTCGTCTTCGCGTGAAACATCCCCGGCCCTGATTCGCCGGACACGCCCCGGGGCCCGTTCTACAGCCGGCTGAGGGAGGCCGCCGCGCCCAGGACGTCGCGGATCGCCTCGCGGTCGCCGTCCTGGCCCGCCGCCGCTTCCTCCGGGGAGACGCGGCCCGCCACGAGCTGGCAGAACTCGACGCCCTCCATGGCGACCTGGGCCACCGCCTGGTCCGGGTCGCCGATCGCGGCCGGGGAGTCCAGGGCGATGTACCAGTGGCCGCCGCCCGCGCCCTCGACCTCCAGGTGCAGCGAGCGGCCCGGCGCGCCCGCCGCGACCAGGTGCCGGGCGGGCGAGGCGAGACCGGTGCGGCGACGGCCGGCCAGGGCCGCCGGGAGCAGCCGCGTCGCCAGGCCGATCATCTCGTGCAGATGGGCGCCGCAGGGCGGGTCGTACGGGTACGCCACCGCGTTCGCGATGTCGTCCGCGTGCAGCCAGCACTCGAAGGCCCGCTCCAGGAGCGAGTCCCGCAGCGGCAGCGCGAAGTCCTTGTAGGTGACCGTGAGGTCGGCCACCCCGCGCCCGGCGAAGGAGACCGTGCGGATCAGGGTGTGGCTCTGGTCCCGCCAGGGCTCCCGCAGCCCCCGGCCCGGCGGCCGCCCCAGGCCCGACCAGAACGCCTCGGTCCGCTCGGACGGCGACAGCTCGGGCGTGCCGGCGCCCAGCGGGTCGTCGAGCCCGAGGGCACCGGCCACCAGGCCGTCCACGGCGAAGAGGTGGCCGATGACCCCGGCGACGGTCGCCTTGCGGCGCACCGGCCGGTCCTCCTCGTACCACTTGAGCCGTACCGGCGCGTGCCACTCGGAGTCGCCGATGTCCCGCAGCAGCGCGTCGAGCCGGGCGGTCTCCGCGTCGTACGGCGTAACCCAGTCGGGGACCGGGATGCGGGCGGGGCGGCGGCCCAGACAGTTCTCCAGGACCCGGGAGCGCAGCAGCGGATCGAGGTCCAGGTCGCGGTCCCGGTGGAGCAGGGCGACGGCGTCGCGCAGCCGCAGGGCCTCGTCGGCGCACGGGCCGCACTCGGTGAGGTGCGCCTCGACGGCCGCGGTCTCCCCGGCGGAGCACGCGGAGAGCGCCCAGGCCCCGAGCAGGGACTTGAGCACTCCGTGGCCGAGGACGGGCACGTCCGGCTCCGGCTCCTCCACCGGTCCTTCCACCGATCCGTCCCCCTCCGGCTCCTCCACCGGTCCACCCCCCTCCGGTTCGTCCGGTTGCCGCGGTTCCTCCGGTCCCGGCCGCGCCGTCAGGTCCGCGTGGTCGTCCGCGGACCGGTGGGGGCCCGGTATCCGGGGAGTGCGCGCGACGCCGTCCGCGTCGTCGTCCGCCCCGGTCACAGGGCCCGTCCGTAGCCGGGCGGGGAGGTCCCTTCGAGCGGCCGGGTGTTCGCCGTGGAGAGGAGCTGGAGGCCGAGCCGGAGGCGCCGGCGCGCCTCGTCCTCGGTGACCCCGAGGTCGGCGGCGGTCTGGCGGTAGTCCCGCCGCTGGAAGTGGGCGAGTTCGAGCGCGGCCCGCAGCGGCGCGGGCATCGACGTCACGATGTAGTCGGCGCGGGCCGCGATCGAGGCCCGGCGCACCTTCTGCTCCAGTTCCTCGGCGGAACCGATCCCCGTCTCCGCGTACGCCGTCGCCTCCGCGAGCCGCAGCCGGTGCACGGCCTGCCGCTGGGCGAGCCCGGCCACCCACGCGCGCATGTTCCCCTGACGGGGGTCGTACGCGTCGGGGTTCTCCCAGATGTAGCCGAAGACCTCGCGGGTGACCTGGTCGGCCGCCGCGTCGTCGTCGAGGACCCGGTGCGCGAGGCTGTGCACCAGCGAGGCGAACCGGTCGTACAGCTCGCCGAGGGCCGCGGCCTCCCCGCGCGCCAGCCGCTGCTGCATCCTGCGGTCCCAGCGCGGTGGTGTGTCCTTCGCCATCCGACCCTCCGCCCGTGCCGACCCTCCGGTTCCCCTCCAAAGTAATGCGCCGTGCCGACGGCGCACCCCCGTTTGCCGCAAGTGCGCCCTTGACGGAGGCCCGGGTGATAAGGGAGGCGCCGCTCTCCGGCCCGCGGTCCGGCGGTCTCACCGCGTGACGGAACGTCGATACCGGGTCGTGTCCCGCGGCGGGGCCGTCACGGCCCGGAGTCGGCCTCCGGCTCCGGTACTCTGCGTGGGATGCGAGCGCACGTTGACCCGGATCGTCCCGGTGTCGCCCCTGCGGTGACTCCGCGCCCCGGAATGCGCCCCGCTCGCGCCCCCTGGAGGCGCCCCGCGCCCTCCTGTTCGACTCCCCGCAGCGTGCGTCGCACAGTATGGACCATGCGTACTCCTTCGCGCTGGAATATGCCCGAAGCGCTTGTTGCGGTGACTGTACGTCAACCATGCTGTCTCGCAAGGGAATCACGTTCCGTAAGGGCGTCGATGGCTGTGGGGCGCGAGGCGATGTGTCCGCCGGTTCGGATGGTGTGAACGGTGCAGGTGCTTCAGGTTCAGTTGGAGGTCGGGCCGGACCCGGCGGAGGTGGGGCGAGCCCGGAGGTGGGCCCGGTCGCGGCTCGCCGGCTCGGGCATAAGGGAGGACGAACCGCTGGCCGAGACGCTGGTGCTGATCATCTCCGAGCTCGTGACCAACGCCGTGGTGCACACGGGCTGCCCGGCCGTGCTGCGGATGCTGTTCGCGGCGGAGGGCGGGGTACGGGTGGAGGTGGCCGACGCGAGCGACCGCCCGCCGAAGCCCCGGCACGCGCACGGCGACGACACCAACGGGCGCGGCCTGGAGCTGGTGGACGGCCTCGCGGACCGGTGGGGCTGGCAGCCCGAGGGTCGCGGCAAGAGCATCTGGTGCGAGGTGGACCGGATCCCGGTCGAGCCCGCGCCCGCGGTGACGCCGACGGGTGTGGTCTCGCCGGGGCGCGTGCCCGCCTGACGGCGGGAGGCCGTGGGGCCCCGGGGGCCGGTGCCGTCCGTCCGGACGCCCTTCCCTCCGGGCCTTCGGGGCGCGGGTGTCCTCTCCCTCCGGACCTTCGGGGCGCGGGCGTTCAGCCCCCCGACACGGCCTCCGCGCCCGTGACGCGGAACGTGCGCCGGTAGGAGGTGGGGGTCACCCCGATCGCGCTCATCAGGTGCGTCCGCAGCGACTGGGCCGTGCCGAAGCCGGCGTCCCGCGCGACCCGGTCGACGGGCAGGTCGGTGGACTCCAGGAGGTGCCGGGCGCGTTCGACGCGCTGCTGGGTGAGCCACTGGCCGGGGCTGACGCCGACCTCGTCGCGGAACCGGCGGGTGAACGTCCGTACGCTCATCGCCTCCTGCTCCGCCAGGTCCCGCAGCTGGATCGGCTCGTGGAGGCGGGCCAGCGCCCAGGCGCGGGCCGCGGTCGTGGTGTGCGTCCCGGCCTGCGGCAGGGGCCGCGCGACGTACTGCGCCTGGCCGCCGTCCCGGTGCGGCGGCACGACCGTCCTGCGGGCCACCTCGTTGGCGACGCCCGTCCCGTGGTCGCGGCGCACCAGGTGCAGGCACAGGTCGATCCCGGCGGCCACGCCCGCCGAGGTCAGCACGTCGCCGTCGTCGACGAAGAGGACGTCCGCGTCGACCCGCACCTTCGGGAAGAGGCGCTGGAAGTGCTCGGCGGAGGTCCAGTGCGTGGTGGCCGGGCGCCCGTCGAGGAAGCCCGCGGCGGCGAGCACGTACCCGCCGGTGCAGATGGAGACCAGCCGGGTGCCGGGCCGGATGTGCGCGAGGGCGGCGGCCAGTTCGGCGGGCAGCCTGCCCTCCTCGTAGACCGGTCCGAGCTCGTACGAGGCGGGCACCACGACCGTGTCGGCGGTGGCGAGGGCCTCCGGGCCGTGCTCCACCTGGACGGCGAAGTCGGCGTCGGTGCGGACCGGGCCCGCGGCCGTCGCGCAGGTGACGATCTCGTACAGGCGCCGCCCCTCGGAGTCCCGGGCGCCGCCGAAGATGCGGTGCGGGATGCCCAGTTCGAAGGGGAGGATGCCGGGCAGGGCGAGGACGGCGACGCGGTGCGGCGACGGCACGGGCGGTGCTCCCTCCGAGAGCGGCGGCGGTGCGGACCGGTGGTGGTCCGGACCGTTTTCCGGTGGCTGTCCTGAAACCGTAACCTCCGCGTACGCCCGGTCAGGACGCCGCCGAGGGCGTGAGGCGCGCGGGGGCGGCGCTCGCCAGGAGCGCGGTGAACAGGAGGGGCGCGACCGCCTGGTAGCCGATCCAGACCTCGCTCCCGGCGGTGCCGCCCCGCGCCGCCACCAGGACGCCGACGAGGGTCGCGAGGGCCCAGCCGGTGTCGTAGCCGATCATCAGGCGGACGTACGCGCGGGCCGGGCGCACGCGCGCGTACGCGAGTTCCGCCGCGCCGCCGGCGAGGAGCGCCGCGCCGGAGACGACGAGCAGCCAGAGCGGCACGCCGAGCGGCCGGGAGAGCGGGGCGGCGCCGAGGGCGAAGGCGGCGCCGAGCAGCACCTTGAAGCCGCCGTCGGCGACGATGCCGACGGCGGTGGCTCCGGTGGCGGGGGCTCCGGCGGCAGTGGCTCCGGTGGTGTCGGCGTGGCGGTCCATGGGCGTTCCTCCTCGTACGGGCGTCCTCTTTCTCGTAACTCGATTACTGTAATAATGAAGTTATGCGAATGACGAGGGCCGAGACGAAGGAACGCAACCGGCGGGCCCTGCTGGACGCGGCGTTCCACGTGGTCTCCCGGGACGGGCACCGTGCCGCGCTGGCCGAGATCACCGAGCGGGCCGGACTGACCACCGGCGCCGTCTACTCGCTCTTCGGCAGCAAGAACGGCCTGGTCGTCGCCCTGGTGACCGACCATCTGGCGCCGCACTACGAGGAGATCGAACGGGCCGTGCCCGCCGGCGCGGACCTGCTCGGAGCGGTCGACGCGCTCGCCCGCCGGCAGCGGCGCGACTGCGACGCCCCCGGAGCCCGCGCCGCCGTCGCGCTCCAGGTCACCCTGCTCGACATGGCCCTGCGCGACCCGGAGCTGGGCGAGCGGCTCGCCGCGTCCGTCCGGGCGGGGGAGGAGCACCTGATCGCGCTGCTCTCCGGGCGGGCCCACCGGGGCGGCACGGTCGGACCGGAGCGGGCGCGGCGCCTCGCGGTCGCGCTCCGGGCCCTGTTCGCCGGCCTCGGCCAGGGCGTCGTCCTCGGCCTCGCGGCGGACGCGGACGAGGAGCACTGGGCGGAGGCGGCGCGGGCGCTGGCGGACGGCGCGCACGACTGAGCCGTCCTTCCGGCAGGGGATGGCCCGATCCGTTGGAAAGCTGTCGTCCGGGCCAATGGCAGGGGGCGGGAGCGGCCGGGATGCTCGGTGGCATGGCTCAGACAACCGAGACCCCCGCCCGCACACCCGACGGCGGACCGGTCCGCACCCCCCGCTTCCACCGCGCCTGGTCCGTCGCGGCGGTCACCTTCGTCACGATCATCGGAGCCGCGGCCTTCGCCTCCCTGCCCGGCCTCCTGATCGAGCCGCTCCACGGCGAACTGCACTGGTCGCGCGGCACGATCGGGTTCGCGGTCTCGGTGAACCTCGCCCTCTACGGCCTGACCGCCCCCTTCGCCGCCGCGCTCATGGACCGCTTCGGCATCCGCCGGGTCGTCGCCGTCGCCCTCGCCGTCATCGCGCTCGGCTCGCTCCTCACGGTGTGGATGACCGCCGCCTGGCAGCTCGTCCTCTACTGGGGGATCCTCGTCGGCCTCGGCAGCGGCTCCATGGCCCTCGCCTTCGCCGCGACCGTCACCAACCGCTGGTTCGTCGCCCGCCGGGGCCTGGTGACCGGCGTCCTCACCGCCGCCGGGGCCTCGGGCCAGCTCATCTTCCTGCCGCTGCTCTCCTGGCTGGTCGAGCGCCACGGCTGGCGGCCCGCCGCCGTGACCGTGGCCCTCGCCGCGCTCGCCGTCGTCCCGTTCGTCTGGCTGCTGCTCCGCGACCACCCGGCGGACGTCCGGCTCGCCCCGTACGGCGGGGAGTACGTGGAGAAGCCGGCGCCCGTCACGGGCGCCGCCCGCCGGGCCGTCACCGTCCTGTTCAAGGCGGCCCGCACCGGCCCCTTCTGGCTGCTCGCCGGGTCCTTCGCGATCTGCGGCGCCTCCACCAACGGCCTGATCCGCACCCACTTCGTGCCGGCCGCCCACGACCACGGCATGCCGATCACGGCGGCGGCCGGACTGCTCGCCGTCATCGGGGTCTTCGACGTGGTCGGCACGGTGGCCTCCGGCTGGTTCACCGACCGCTTCTCCGCCCGCCGCCTGCTGGCGGTCTACTACGCGCTGCGCGGGATCTCGCTCTGCTTCCTGCCGATCCTGCTCGCGCCGTCCGTGCACCCGCCGATGCTGTTCTTCATCGTCTTCTACGGACTGGACTGGGTGGCCACCGTCCCGCCCACGATGGCCCTGTGCCGCGAGCACTTCGGCGCGGACTCGGCGATCGTCTTCGGCTGGGTCCTGGCCTCCCACCAGGTCGGCGCGGCTGTCGTCGCCTTCGCGGGCGGCCTGGCCCGCGACGTCTTCGGCACCTACGACGTCGTCTGGTACGCCTCGGGCGCGCTGTGCGCGGCGGCGGCCCTGATGGCCCTGGTCATCAGCCGGCCCCGGACGGAGTCGGGGCTTCCGGCGGGAGGGTGAGCGTCTTCATGCCGCCTTCGCCTTCGCCTTCGCCGACCGGCGCGCGATCGCGCGGGCGATCTTCTCCGCATCGATCGCCAGCTCCCGGAACATGCCGCTGATCGGGTTCGTGAAGCCCGTGAAGTACAGGCCCGGGGCGCCGGGGGAGCAGCGGGGGCCGTGGACGACCGGGCGGCCCCGGGCGTCGAGGACGCCCAGGTCGCCCACCAGGGGTTCCAGGGCGCGGCGGTAGCCGGTCGCGGCGATGACGGCGTCCGGGGTGATCCGGGTGCCGTCCGCGAGGAGCACCTCGTCACCCTCGAAGCCCTCGACGGCCGCGACGACCTCGACCTTCCCGGACCGCACGGCGTCGACCAGGCCCACGTCCTGCACCGGGATCGCGCCCTGCCGCTGCCGGGTGGCGAGGCCGGTGTCGGGCCGGGGCAGTCCGTACGCCGTGAGGTCGGGCGCGGCGACGCGGGCCATCACGGCCCCCAGCCGGTCGACCACCGGCACCGGCAGCCGCCGGATCAGGATGCCGGTGCGCTGGGCCGGCCACCCGGCCGTCGTGCGCCGCACGATGTGCGGGACCGTCCGCACCGCGAGCCGCACCCGCTTCGCGCCGCCCCCGGCGAGGTCGGCCGCGATCTCGGCGCCGGTGTTCCCGACGCCCACGACCAGGACGTCCTTGCCCGCGTACGGCTCCGGGGCGCGGTACGCGCGCGCGTGGCTCACCTCGCCCCCGTACGCGTCCAGACCGGGCCACTCGGGCAGGTTCGGGGTGTGGTTGAAGCCGGTGGCCACGACCACCGCGCTGCCGACGAGCCGGCGCCCGCCGGTCGCGTGCAGGACCCACTCCGCGCCGGACCGCTCGATGCCGAAGACCTCGACGCCGGTCACGACCTCCAGCTCGTGCTTCTCCGAGTACTTCTCCAGGTAGCGCACCACGTCGGCGCGGGCGACCCAGCGGCCGAACGAGCGGGGCATCCTCAGGCCCGGGAGCCCGGAGAGCCGCCGGGTGGTGTGCAGCCGCAGCCGGTCGTAGTGGGCGCGCCAGGAGGCGCCGACGGCGTCGGACTTCTCCAGGACGACCGCCCGGACGCCCCGCCCGCGCAGGGCGGCGGCGACCGCGAGCCCGCCGGGGCCGCCGCCGACGACGTACACCGGAGGGGCGGGGTGGGCGGGGGGCTCGTGCGGGGTGGTGACCATGAGAACCGAGCGTAATGACGTGTACACGTAGTGGGTCTCGACCGGGCGGGGTTTCGGTTGCGAATCGGTATACACGCGCCCGCGTGCGAGCTACAACGCCCTGACGTTCCGCCACACCTGGCTGCCCTGGGCCCCGCCGCAGGTGTAGGTCAGCGCCATCGACCCGGCCGTCAGGCACATCCCGTCGCCCGTGTTCCTGATGGTCCGCCCCGAGGACGTGGAGGAGAGGACCTTCCATGACTGGGCGGAGGAGCCGTCGCAGGGGTTGGTGGTGAGCCCCATGCCGCCCGTGGGCTGGAGGCAGCGCCCGCTCGTCCGGTTGACCAGACGGAACGTGCCGTTCGCCCCGGACCGGTAGGTCCAGGAGTACCAGTAGGGGGTGCCATTGGGGTTCTTGGAGCCGCAGGCGGCGGCCGTGATGACGTGGCCGAACCCCGAGTTGTACTCCGCCAGGCAGTTCCCGCTGCTCCCGTTCTCCAGGGAGTACGTCCCCGAGGGCGTCGAACCGCCGCTGCCGCCACCGGTCGACGGGGGAGGGGCGGGCTTCTGGGTCGTCGGCTTCGGGGCCGGGGGCCGGGTCGTCCTCGTGCCGCCGGAGGGCGTGGTGGGAGCCGTCCCCCCGCCGCCAGACCCCGAGCCGCCCGAACCGCCCGACCCCGACCCCGAGCCGCCCGGCAGGACACCTCCGCCACCATCACCCGGCGGCGGCGGAACCGCCCCCGGCGGCTGCTGCCCGGACGGAGCCCCGGACGGCACCCCCGACGGCGCTCCCGACGACGGCTTCGGCGCCGAAGGAGCGGCGGAGGACCCGGCCGACGGCCCGACCGGTGACGGGACCGCCGCCGGCTGCGAGGCCACGGTGGACGGAGGCGCGGAGTCCTGCGGGGCCGCGCCGAGCCGCCCGACCTCGTACGGCCCGAGGGCGACGGTCAGGGTGGTGCCGGTCGCGACGACGACGGGCACGGCGAGCATGACGAAACGGTTGCGCCGCCGCTCCGGCTTCCCGGGCCCGGCGGCGGCGGTCACGGCGAGCACGTCCGGCGAGGCCGTCGCGGGCTCCTTCCCGGCCTGCGGGGTGAGCGAGGCCGTCGGCACGTCCCGGGCGGGATCGGCCGCCTCCAGCTCCGCGAGCTGCTCGGCCGTGGGCGCCCCGGCGGCGAAGGCCGCCCGCTCCCCGATCCGCGCGGCGACGGCGTCCGGCCAGACGGCCCCCGCCGCCCGCTCCTCGGTGAGTTCCACCAGCTCGGCGGCGGTCGGCCGGTCCGCCGGGTCCTTGGAGAAACACTTCTGTACGAGCTCCGCGAGTGCGGGGTCGGCCTCGGCCAGGCCCCCGAAGTCGGGCTCGCCGTGGACCACCCGGTAGAGCAGGTCGGGGCCGGAACCGTCACCGAACGGAGGCCGCCCGTTCGCCGCGTACAGCAGGAGGCTGCCGAGCGCGAAGACGTCGGCCGCGCCGGTCAGGACCCGTTCCGCGACGGCCTGTTCGGGCGCCATGTAGGCGGGGGTGCCGATGACCATGCCGGTCCTGGTCAGCCGGCTCTGGTCGGCGGCGCGGGCGACGCCGAAGTCGATGAGGGAGAGCCCGTCCCCGGTCAGCATCACGTTGGACGGCTTGAGGTCGCGGTGCACCATGTCGGCGCCGTGCACGACCCGCAGGCCCGTCGCCGCGCCCCGCAGCAGCCGCCACAGGGCCCCGCCGGACAGCGGGCCGCCGTTGAGCCGGATGGCCTCGTTGAGGGTGACGCCGGGGATGAACTCGGTCGCGAACCACGGCGGCTTCGAGGTGCGGTCGCTCGCGAGCAGCTTGGTGTTGGCGCCGCCGGGCAGCCGGGCCAGGTTGTCCAGCTCGTGCCCGAAGTGGCTCAGGAAGTCCGCGTCCTCCGCGAGGATCGGCAGCACCCGCTTCACGGCGGCGAACTTCCCCGGCACGGCGCCGAGGTAGACCCGCCCCATGCCGCCGGACCCGAGCACGCCGAGCAGCCTGAACGCCCCGATCCTTCGGGGATCCTCGGCGTCCAGCGGCATCGCTCCGCTGCCGCTCAGACCGCCCGCACTGGAATTGTTGTTCGGTTCCCCCTGCATGCGCGCCACGATAACCGAGCGGTTCGCCGACCGGGTGTCCTCCAACTGCTCATTGATGCAAGGCTGTTGAAGAAACGATGGAGAGGCGATGAAAGCACCTGGCGACGACCGCGTCAGGCCCGCGCGGAAGGGTGCTCGGCGGCGATCAGAAAGGCGGCGGCGGCCCGGGGGTCTTCACCGGGATGCCGACCGCCGTGACGTTCGGTTGCGCGGGTGCCCCGGACAGGTGGTGCGCGAGCGGGGAGAAGACCAGGCGTCCACGGCGTCGACCCGGACCGGAGCGTGGTGCACGGCCAGGTGGGCGGCGTGACAGGCGGCTCCGGCCCCGAGGTCGGCCGACGTCGTTCCACCGAGATCGCGGTGACCGGTTCGGGAAAAGGTGCCGGCGACCGCCCGTCATGAGACGGACCCCGCTCCGAGGAGGAGCTAGGCGGACGCGGTCGCCGGTGGGTTCCCCGAGCTTGTCAGCACCCGGGGACGGCAGGAGCGTAACCGGGATCAGGAGCCCGGGGCACGTGAATTACGCCTGGGTCAGGCGTCCACGGCGGAGGCCACGCCCACGAACGCGGCCCAGGCGGCGGGGGCCACGGCGAGCTGGGGGCCGTGCGGGACCTTGGAGTCACGGACGTGGACGGTGGTGGGGTGGGTGGCGACCTCGACGCAGTTGCCGCCTTCGGAGCTGCTGTAGCTGGACTTGCGCCAGTCATAGGCGACCTCGACGCAGTTGCCGCCCTCGGGACCGCTGTAGCTGCTCTTGAACCAGGCCAGTTCCATGGTGTTCACCGTTCTCCCAGCAGTTTCTCGATCCAGTCCAGGGACTCGCGCGGGGTGAGTGCCTGCGCCCGGATGATCCCATAGCGCTCGGTGTACGCGCGCACCTCTTCCGGGTCGGTGATCAGCCGGGAGTGCCCGTAGATCTCGGTGTACGCGACCTCCCGCCGCCCCTTCGCGGTGAGCAGGGTGAAGGCGCCTTCCAGATAGGGGTGTTCGTCCTTGTCCTGCGGCATGATCTGGAGCTCGATCGTGCGCCGCCTGGCCACTTCGAGGATGCGCAGCAACTGCTCGCGGTGTACTTCCGGGCCGCCGAACGGCCGGAGGAGGACGGCAGCCTCCAGGACGAAGCTGATCGTCGGGGCGGGCCACTGGTCGAGCAGTACCTGCCGCGAGATCCGGTCCGCCACCCGCTTCTCGATCGTGTCCTCGTCCAGCATGGGACGGCGGTGCTCGAACAGCGACCGCGCGTACGCGGGCGTCTGTAGGACACCGGGCACCGCCTGGACCTCGTAGTAGTGCAGCGCGACCGCCTTCGCCTCCTCGTGGGCGAAGTCCCGGAACCAGTCAGGGTGTCGTACCCGCGCTTTCGCCAGCGCCTCCCGTACGTCGTCCGCCGTCGCGGCAAGCGCCCCGCCCGCCTTCACCAGCGGATCCACCCGCACCAGGAAATCCGGCTGCGGAGTCCGTACGCCCCGTTCCACCGACGAGATCAGGTCCTCGCTGCAATGCGCCAGGTCGGACAGCTCCGCCTGGCTCAGGCCCGCGTTGCGGCGCAGGACCTTCAGGATCTTGCCCAGCGCCTGGAAAAGGTGCGCCGTACCGTCCACCTCGGAGGGCCGTTCCGGCCTCTCCTCCTCGTTTCCCGACATCCGTACCGCCCTCTTGGCGTGCCCGTACCGTTACGCAGCGTCGTCGCGTCGCTGCTGGTCAGCGTAGGGGCGGGGGCCCACGCTCGGGGCATGAAGTCAGAAACCACCACCCCGACCGGTGAGTTCGTGCTCCGTCTCTCCGCGACGCGCCGGGGCGCGCGCCTGGCGCGTCTGCTGGGCGCGCAGCAGCTCCGGGACTGGGGCGTGACCGGCCCGGCGACCGAGGCCGCCGAGCTGGTCCTCGCCGAGCTGGCCAACAACGCGGCCCTCCACGGGCGGGTGCCCGGGAGGGACTTCGAGGTGCGGATGGAGCGGGGCGACGACCACGTACGGATCGAGCTGTCCGACGCGCGCGGCGAGCGGCGGCCGTTACCGTCCGCGACGCCCGACGAGGGCGGCTACGGGCTGCTGCTCGTCGCCGCCCTCGCCACGGCGTGGGGCGTGAAGGAGCGGGAGGTCGGCAAGACGGTCTGGGCGACCGTCCCGCTGACCCCTCAGAGGTAGAGGTTGCGGGCGGGATCGTTTCCGGTCGTCGAATACACCGAGACCGTCGACGCCGGCCGGAACGGTCGCTTCCAGTCCCCGGTCCCCTTGTAGAGGACGACATTCGCGGGGTTGCCGTCGGTGCGCGAGGCGTACAGGTCGGGCCGTCCGTCGCGGTCGGCGTCCCCGATGCCGACCAGGTGGCCGTACGTGTTCCAGCCGCCGCCGATCCGCGCGCGGGGCGCGAACGTGCCGTCGCCCTTGCCGAGGTACAGCCAGAGGACGCCGTCCTTGTCGCGGGCGACGAGGTCCCCGGCGGTTCCGCCGCCGATGTTCCCGGTGGCGGTGAGCTGGTTGTAGGCGCCCCAGCCGCCGCCGATCCTCTTGCGGGCGCCGAAGGGGGCGCTCGTGTCGCCGGTGGCCGGGTGGAGCCACAGGACGCCCGTGCGGTCGGCGGCCACGAGGTCGGGGCGGCCGTCGCCGGTCAGGTCGGAGCCGCCGGTGAACGTGTCGTACGTCCCCCAGCCGCCGCCGATCCACGTCCGCCCGCCGAGCGGGGCCCTGCCGTCGCCCGTGCCCCGGTACAGCCACAGGGCGCCCGAGCGGTCCCGGGCCACCACGTCGGACACCGCCGAGCCGCCGAGGTTCCCGGCCGCCTCGATCCGGTCGTAGACCTGCCAGCCGCCCCCGACGAGCAGGCCCGGGTTCTGGTCGAGCTGGTCCGCGTACGGCGAGAAGAGCGTGTCGCCGATCCACAGGCGGCCCGCCGCGTCCCGGGACAGCACGTCCGGGGAGCCGTCGGCGTCGTAGTCGTGGAGACCGGGCCTGCGGGTCACCGTGAACGAGCCGGAGGACCGCAGTTCGGGCCCGATGCCGTTGAGCGGCTTCGCCGTGATCTCCCAGGTGTACGGGCCGTCCGACGCGCCCGTCCACAGGTCGCGGGTCCCGTTCCAGGCGAGCCGGCCCTCCCAGGTGTAAGGCGCCGCGTGCGGGTCGTACTCGGGCACGTTGAGCGGCAGGACGTCGTCCGACAGGGTCTCGCCCGTCCGGGTGTTGCGGATCTTGACCCGCATCTCGACCTCGGACCGGCTGAGCCGCCAGACCATGGTGAACCGGCCGCCGGTCCTGTCGAGGTCGACGACCTTAGGGACGTCGTGCCCGAGCAGCGTGACCTTGGTCGAGAGGCCGGAGGAGGCGACCCGGGTGACGGCCGGGACGCCGCCCGTGCCGGGGACGATCCGGTACAGGCCCTCGCCGCCGTCGATCGTGCCGCCCTGCACGACCAGCGCGCCGTCGGGGGCCACGGCCGAGAGCGTCATGTCGTCCATGAGCTTCCGGGTCGTGCCGTTCCCCAGGTGGCGCGCGGTCACGGCGTACGCCGGGGACGGGTTGCGCTCCTCGTAGCCGCGGCTCCGCGCGTACGTCAGCCAGTCGCCGGCCAGGCCGACGGAGTCGACGCCGGCGGGCAGGGCGATCCGCCGGGTGCCGGTGGCGGGGCCCCGCTCGGTGACGACCGCCGTGGCCGCGCCCCCGGCGCCGGACTCCAGCCAGGCGACGTGCCCGCCCGACAGGGCGATCGAGGGCTGCCGGTCCGGAGCGCCCGGGAGGGGCGCGGTCTTCGTGAGCGCGGCGGTGGCGAGGTCCACGGTGGCCCAGTGCAGCCGCGCACCCGCGCCCGTACCGGTGAGGTACGTGAGCAGGGCGGTGTCGGACGTGCCCTGCCGGACCACCGGGTCCCTCGCGTCCTTCGGCAGGCCGGTCACGGTCCGGTCCGCGAGCACGCCCCCGTCGCCCCGGGAGAGCAGGTGCACGTCGTGTCCGCCCGAGGTGTGGGGCACCTTGACGAACGCGGTCCGGCCGACGGCCCCGACGTAGCGGCCGTCGCGGCCGGCGACTCCGGACGAGAAGGACAGGACGTCCTGGTCGGTCGTCATGTCCCGGAGCGTGACGTACTCGTTCGGTGTCACGCGCACGGCCACGTCGGAGGCGTGCGCGACGGTGACCAGGTCGTCGCCCGGCCACGGCTCCTGCCTCCTGCCGTCGGAGTACCGCGTCCAGACGGCGTGGTGGCCCCGGTCGTCCAGGGTCCAGGTCATGAACCCGGTGGTGCCGGCTCCGACGAGATCCGCCCGGCCGACCGGGTAGGGCACGACCGCCGGGGCGGTGGCCGTGGCCGGGGCGGCGGAAGGAGCCGCGGCCGGCGCGCCGACCGCCGCGGCCGGGGCCGTCAGGCCGGTGCCGGTGGCGGCGAGCACGGCGACGACGGCCGCGGCGAGACGCCGCCGGGGCGTACGCGTGTGGATCAAAGGGGTCCCTCTCCCGGAAGGCGTGGTGCGGCGGTGGTCCGCCGTCGCGGAGGGGACCCATGGGGAGGGCGAATGGTTGTGCGTCGGTGCGGCCTTCCCGCGAGGCCGGGGCGAACCCGGTCGTCCCGCCCGTGTACGGGTTCGCCGCCGGGCGGGACTTTCGACACACGCCCTAGCCCCGCTCCACCACGCCCCGCACGTACGCCGCCTGCCCCGCGTGCTGGAGGTCGTCCGAGATCACCGACACCAGCCGCACGCCGAGGGTGACCGGCGGGTCCCAGGCGGCGTCCACGACCCGGTCCAGATCCGCGTCCGTCACCGCCCCGACCAGCTCCGCCGTCCGGTCGTGCACGGCGTCGTGGTAGCCGAGGAGGAGGTCGGAGGGGGCCCGGACCTGCCCCGTCTGCGCGCTCGTCTGGCCGTACCCGGTGGCCTTCTCGGGGAAGGGAAGTCCGAAGCGGTCCGCCCAGCCCTCGCTGGTCCACAGCTGCTCCATGCCGAAGGCGCCCGCCAGGTGGTCGTCCTGGATGCGGGTGAGGTGCCAGACGAGCCAGGCGATCGAGTTCGCCTCCGGATCGACCCGGGCGGTCAACTCGTCCTCCGTGAGGCCCTCCACGGCCCCGTGGACGGCCTCGCGCACCCGGCCGAACGCGTCGACCAGCAGAGCGGCGCTGTTCATGCGGACTCCTTCCGTAGGGCCTTACGGGCGGTGCCGAGGGTCAGGAACGGCCCGCCCGCCACCGTTCCACCATCGCCTCCACGTCGAACGGCCGCAGGTTCAGCGGCGGCCCGGCCGGCGGGCGCAGCAGGGCCTCGGCGATCTTCGTGTTGATCTCGCCGAGGATCCGGCGGACCTGGCTCTCCGAGACGGCCCCGGCCACCGCCGCCTCCGCGTCCTCGGCCTCCTTGCGCAGGGCGAGCGCCGGCGGCAGCACGGACGCGCCCTCGCGGTGCATCTTGCCCTTGATCCACCACAGCTCGTCGTACGGCGCCGAGTCGTCGGGGAGGGGCTTCCCGAAGCCCGGCAGGCTCCGGAACTCGCCCCGTTCCGCCGCCTCGCGGATCTGCTTGTCCACGAACGACTCGAAGCTCACTCCCGGCGGCTTGCGTTCGGTCATGTGTCCAGACTACGTAACCGGCCCCGTCCGGGTGTGGCCCACGCGGTCTACTGCGACACGCGATCTTCCGGCACGCTGAGGTCCGTTCAACGCGCGTCGACCCTTGTCCCACCACGCTCCACCACGTCCCGCCACCCCACGTACCGGAGGACGCATGCGTGCACGGATCACCCCTCTCGGCACCCTGCTCGCGCTCGTCGCGGGCCTGCTCACCGCACTCGCCACCGCGACCCCCGCCCAAGCCGCGCCGCTCTTCAAGGCGCCCTTCGCCTGCGGCCAGAAGTGGACCTACAGCCACCACTCGGCCGAGGTCCGCCAGGCGCTCGACTTCGTCCGCTCCGACGGCGGCGGCACCGCCGGCGCCCCGGTCCTCGCCTCGGCGTCCGGCACCGCCTACCGCTACTCCCAGCCGTCCGGCGCCGGGAACTACATCGTGATCGAGCACGGCGGCGGCTGGAAGACGTACTACTTCCACCTCAACGCCTACTCGGTCGCCCACGGCGCCGCCGTCTCCCAGGGCCAGCAGATCGGCACCACCGGCTCCACCGGCAACAGCTCCGGCGCCCACATCCACTACGAGCAGCTCTACAACGGCGTCGGACAGCCCATCGTGATCAACGGCGCCTCCCTCGCGCCCTACCCCGGCTCCTACGGCTCCAGGCACCTGACCAGCGACAACGGCTGCTCCGGCGGGGGCGGGAAGTACTGGGTCGACACCTTCGCCAACGCCGTCGGCTACGCCCAGGCCAACACGGGCAACGCCCAGGGCGTGCTGAACGCCGGCACGAACTACGTCTACTGCAAGGTCTGGGGCCAGGAGATCCGCGACGCCTCCGGCAACTACAACCACTGGTGGCTGCGGACCGACCTCGACACCGTGTACGCGGGGAAGAACGGGCGGAACGCCCACGTCTCCGCCTACTACCTGTCCCGCTGGGGCAACGACGAGGCCCGCGACAACAACGGGGCCGTGATCCCCACCTGCTGATCCGCCCGGCGGGCCCGGAGACCCGGCGGGCCCCGGAAAAGGGCAGGAGCCCCGCTCGTGCCGCGAGGCACGGAGCGGGGCTCCTTGGGTACTGCTCTAGTCGTGCGCGATCGCCGACCCGGGCAACTTAGGCCGGGGAGACGTTCTCCGCCTGCGGGCCCTTCGGGCCCTGCGTGACGTCGAAGGTCACGAGCTGGTTCTCCTCGAGCGAACGGAAGCCGTTCGCGTTGATCGCGGAGTAGTGGACGAAGACATCCGGGCCGCCGCCGTCCTGGGCGATGAAGCCGAAGCCCTTTTCAGCGTTGAACCACTTGACGGTTCCGGTAGCCATAAGCCCTCCTTGGGCCAAAGGGTTGCCCTGCTCCAGAACCTGCAAACAAGTCTGAAAACTACAAAAGCCTGCGGGTCACATGCTCCGCAGGCTCTGTACTGCAAGGGAAACCAAACTGCAACTTGCGTTGAGCGTAGCACGCAGAACGCTCGGGAGGGTAGAGGGAAAGATCACGTCACCCGAGTGTTTGAACGCCTCTTCCGTGCTGACGCGCGTGCCCCGACGATGCCCGGTCCGTGAGACGGGTCTAGCCTCACGATGTGGACAAAGCAACCGACGACCAGCGCAGCCGGCCCCGCGTCGGGCACATCCAGTTCCTGAACTGCCTCCCCCTCTACTGGGGCCTGGCGCGCACGGGGACGCTCCTGGACCTGGAGCTCACCAAGGACACCCCGGAGAAGCTCAGCGAGCGGCTCGTCCGGGGCGACCTGGACATCGGCCCCGTCACCCTCGTCGAGTTCCTCCGCAACGCGGACGGCCTGGTGGCCCTCCCCGACATCGCCGTCGGCTGCGACGGACCCGTGATGTCCTGCGTGATCGTGTCCCAGCGGCCCCTGGAGGAGCTCGACGGCGCCCGCGTGGCGCTCGGCTCCACCTCCCGCACCTCCGTGCGCCTCGCCCAGCTCCTCCTGGCCGAGCGTTACGGGGTGTCGCCCGACTACTACACCTGCCCGCCGGACCTCGGCCTGATGATGCAGGAGGCCGAGGCGGCCGTCCTCATCGGCGACGCCGCGCTCCGGGCCTCGCTGCACGACGCGCCCCGGCTCGGCCTCCAGGTCCACGACCTGGGCCTGATGTGGAAGGAGTGGACGGGCCTGCCGTTCGTCTTCGCCGTGTGGGCGGTGCGGAAGGACTACCTGGCGCGCGAGCCGGAGACCGTCCACGAGGTCCACCAGGCGTTCCTGGCCTCCCGTGACCTCTCCCTGGAGGAGGTCACCAAGGTGGCCGAGCAGGCGGCCCGCTGGGAGGCCTTCGACGCCGAACTCCTGGAGCGGTACTTCCGCACCCTCGACTTCCGATTCGGCCCCGAACAACTGGCGGGAGCCCGTGAGTTCGCCCGCCGCACCGGCCCCTCGACCGGTTTTCCGGCGGACGTCGAGGTGGAACTCCTCCGGCCTCCGCGCGGCTGACCGCGCGGCCCTCCGAGCGGGCACCCGGATATTCACACCGATGTAATTCCCGTCGTGCCCCGGACCCATTCCGGAGACGCGCGCGAACGGCCGGACGGAATGCGGACGCCCCGACGGACGCCCCGAAGCCGCCCGAAAGGGGATAAGGGTTTCCCGCCCGTTCATTCCGCCGTCCGTCATTCCGCCGTCCGCCTCCCGGGCCGGCGGCTTCCCGGCGACTCCCCGGCCGCTCCCCGCCGGAGGCGCCCCGGGCCCCTGGCGTACGCTGGTTCGGTCTGTCAGTACCCCTCCGAAAGGGACGAACCCGGTGACCGAGAAGGCCGAACTGCAGTCCGTTCTGGACCGCGCCGCCGCGGGCGGCCGGATCACCCCCGAGGAGGCGCTCGACCTCTACCGCTCGGCGCCCCTGCACGCCCTCGGCGCCGCCGCCGACGCCGTGCGCCGCCGCCGGTACGCGGGGACCGAGCACATCGCGACGTACATCATCGAGCGGAACATCAACTACACGAACGTCTGCGTGACGGCGTGCCGGTTCTGCGCGTTCTACGCCGCCCCGAAGGACACCAAGAAGGGCTGGACCCGGGACCTCGACGACATCCTGCGCCGCTGCGCGGAGACCGTGGAGCTCGGCGGCACCCAGATCATGTTCCAGGGCGGCCACCACCCGGACTACGGCGTCGAGTACTACGAGAAGCACTTCGCCGCGATCAAGGCCGAGTTCCCGCAGCTCGTCATCCACTCCCTCGGCGCCTCCGAGATCGAGCACATGGCCCGCATCTCCGGCGTCTCCGTGGAGGAGGCGATCGGCCGCATCCACACCGCCGGACTCGACTCCTTCGCCGGCGCGGGCGCCGAGCTGCTGCCCGAGCGCCCCCGCAAGGCCATCGCGCCCCTGAAGGAGTCCGGCGAGCGCTGGCTGGAGATCATGGAGATCGCCCACGGCCTCGGCGTGGAGTCCACCTCCACCATGCTCATGGGCACCGGCGAGACCAACGCCGAGCGCATCGAGCACCTGCGCATGATCCGCGACACGCAGGACCGGACCGGCGGCTTCCGGGCCTTCATCCCGTACACGTACCAGCCCGAGAACAACCACCTCAAGGGCCGCACGCAGGCCACGCTCTTCGAGTACCTGCGCATGATCGCGATCGCCCGGCTGTTCCTGGACAACGTCGCCCACATCCAGGGCTCCTGGCTGACCACGGGCAAGGAGGTCGGCCAGCTCTCCCTGCACTACGGCGCCGACGACCTCGGCTCGATCATGCTGGAGGAGAACGTCGTCTCCTCCGCCGGCGCCAGGCACCGCTCCAACCGCCTGGAGATCATCGACCTGATCCGCAAGGCGGGCCGGGTCCCGGCGCAGCGCTCCACCACGTACGAGCACCTGGTCGTCCACGACGACCCGGCGAACGACCCGGTCGACGAGCGCGTCGTCTCCCACATCTCGTCCATCGCGATCGAGGGCGGCACGGCCCACCCGGAACTGAAGCTCCTCGACGCGAACTGATCACGCCGTGCTGACGATCCACGTCGCCGAGGCGACCCCCGAGAGCGCCGTTCTGGTCGACGGCGCCCTCGTCGCCGCCGTCGGCCCCTACGAGGACCTGGCCGCCGTCCGCCCCGGGGCACGGGTGCGGCGGTGGCCCGGCATCCTCACCCCGGGCCTGCTCAACCCGTACGCCCCCGAGCTGCTCGAAGGCATGTACCACCCGGACCCCCGGGAGGCCGAGGGGTTCGGCACCGAGCCGATCACGGGGGAGCGGGCGCAGCGGATCTTCCGGGCCGATCCCGCGCGCCGCGGCGCCTCCGCGCGCCGGGGCGTGCAGCGGCTCCTGGCCCACGGGACGGTCGCGGTCGCGGGCGAGCTGCGCGGCCGGGCCGCCGCGGACGCGGTGCGCCGGGCCGGCCTCGCCGTCGGCCGCCGCCCGGAGCGGCTGCCCGGCCCGCCGTCGTTCTCCCCGGTCCCGCTGGTGCTGCTGCCCGCGCCGGTCCCGGGCGGCCCCGCCCGCTTCGCCGTCTTCGACGTGCCCGACCGGGCCTCCCTGGTCCGCCTGGGCGCGTCGACCTGCGTCGCCACCGTCCTCGGCGGGCGCCTGGTCCACCGGGCCCGCTGAACGCCCGGCGCGCCCGGCGCCGTCGAGCGCGCCCTGCCGACCGGGGCGCGCGGGGCCCTGAGACAATGGGACCGCCCGCCCGTCTCCGATTCTGCGAGGCCGAACTCCCGTGACCCGCGCCACCCTGGACAAGCAGCCGCACGAAGTCGCGTCGATGTTCGACGACGTGGCGGCCAACTACGACCTCACCAACGACGTGCTCTCGCTCGGCCAGGACCGCCGCTGGCGCAAGGAGGTCGCGAAGGCGGTCGACGCCCGCCCCGCGCAGAAGATCCTCGACCTCGCCGCCGGCACGGCCACCTCCTCGCAGCCCTTCGCGCGGGCGGGCGCGTACGTCGTCCCGTGCGACTTCTCCCTCGGGATGCTGCGGGTCGGCAAGAAGAACCACCCGTGGATGCCGTTCACGGCCGGCGACGGCACGAAGCTGCCCTTCCGCGACGACGTGTTCGACGCCGTCACGATCTCCTTCGGGCTGCGGAACATCCAGGACACCGAGCAGGCGCTGCGCGAGCTGTACCGGGTGACGAAGCCCGGCGGCCGGGTCGTCATCTGCGAGTTCTCGCACCCGACCTGGGCGCCGCTGCGCACGGTGTACGAGGAGTACCTGATGCGCGCGCTGCCGCCGGTGGCCCGTGCCGTCTCCTCCAACCCCGACGCGTACGTGTACCTGGCCGAGTCCATCCAGTCCTGGCCGGACCAGCCGGCCCTGGCGGGCCTGCTCCAGAAGGCCGGCTGGTCGAAGGTGGCCTGGCGGAACCTGTCGGGCGGCATCGTCGCCCTGCACCGGGGCTTCAAGCCGTAACCCCGCCGCCCTTCCGCCCCGCCCCTAGACTTTCCCCGTCCTTCCCTCGACCCCTTAGGGAGATCCGTCGTGACCGAGCAGCCCCTCTCCGAGCACAGCGCAGATGTGATCGTCGTCGGAGCGGGCCCGGCCGGCTCGACCACCGCCTACTACCTGGCGAAGGCGGGCCTGGACGTCCTCCTCCTGGAGAAGACCGCGTTCCCGCGCGAGAAGGTCTGCGGCGACGGCCTCACCCCCCGCGCCACCAAGCAGCTCGTGGCCATGGGCATCGACATCTCCGAAGAGGCCGGCTGGCTGCGCAACAAGGGCCTGCGGATCATCGGCGGCGGCGTCCGCCTGGAGCTGGACTGGCCGGAGCTCGCCTCGTACCCGGACTACGGACTCGTCCGCAAGCGCGACGACTTCGACGAGCAGCTCGCCCGGCAGGCGCAGAAGGCCGGCGCCCGCCTGTACGAGCGCTGCAACGTCGGCGCCCCGATCATCGACGACCGCACGGGCCGGATCACCGGCGTCCACGCCAAGCTGGGCGAGGAGAAGCGCGAGGTCACCTTCCACGCCCCGCTGGTCGTCGCCGCCGACGGCAACTCCAGCCGCATCTCCCTCGCCATGGGCCTGCACCGGCGCGACGACCGGCCGATGGGCGTCGCGGTCCGCACGTACTTCACCACCCCGCGGCACGAGGACGACTACCTGGAGTCCTGGCTGGAGCTGTGGGACCGGCGCGGCCCGCAGGACCGGCTGCTGCCCGGCTACGGCTGGATCTTCGGCATGGGCGACGGCACCTCGAACGTCGGCCTCGGCATCCTCGACTCCTCCTCCGCGTTCAAGGAGCTGGACTGGCGCGAGGTGCTCAAGGCCTGGTGCGCCTCGATGCCGGAGGACTGGGGCTTCACCCCGGAGAACATGACGACCACCATCCGGGGCGCCGCCCTGCCGATGGCGTTCAACCGGCAGCCGCACTACACCAAGGGCCTGCTGCTCGTCGGCGACGCGGGCGGCCTGGTCAACCCGTTCAACGGCGAGGGCATCGCGTACGCCATGGAGTCGGGCCAGATCGCGGCCGACGTCATCGTCCAGGCGCACGCCCGCGCGACCCCGGCCCAGCGCGAACTGGCCCTGCGGAACTACCCGCAGGTCCTCAAGGACACCTACGGCGGCTACTACACGCTCGGCCGCGCCTTCGTGAAGCTCATCGGCAACCCGAAGATCATGAAGATCGCGACCCAGCGCGGCCTGACCCACCCGCTCCTGATGAAGTTCACCCTGAAGATGCTGGCGAACCTGACCGACCCGACGGGCGGCGACGCGATGGACCGCATCATCAACGGCCTGTCGAAGGTGGCGCCGAAGGCCTGATCATTCAAGCCCTGGCCGCTCGGTGGAGAGCTGAGCGGCCAGGCTCTCGGCAGCACTCGGCCTTCAGACGTTGACGATCTTCACTTTCGGTGAGCCTGGAAGTTCCTCGGCAGCCTTGCACAGCGCTGGGATGTGCGACGTGTCGGAAGTCACGAGGAGCACCGGGGGAGTGCAGAGTGCGGCCGTGGCGACCACGAGTGCGTCCACGAGGCATTCGTGCCCGTCAAGGCCCGTGGTGTCCAGCAACTTTGCTGCGGCTTCCGTCACCGCGTCGTCGACCGGTTTCACATCGAACCGCGAAAGCAGGAACTGGAGTCGCTTGGCGGCTTCTCCCGTCCGGCGCACCTCCAGGGGCGTGAGTGCGGACAGCGCCACACGTCGGCCGCTCTGCTGAGCGACCTCGATGCGCGCGCGCATCCCCTCGTCACCGTCGACGTGCAGTGAAAGCCCTTGTGCGTCGAGGACGAGTGTGCCCTCGCTCTTCGCCTTGATCTTGAGGCGCTTGCTTACCACTCCTGTTCCGCCTGCCGCCGCGCTTCGGCGGAGACGGGGCCGAACGCCTTGCGGTCGGCGGTCACGACCTCGCGGAGCTTCTGCGCGGCGAGCCACTCCTCCAGCGCTTCGGCCACGACGGAGGAGAACCCGCTCTTGCCCGTGCGCTCCTCGACTTCCTTGATCAAGGACTGGGCGAGCGACACGGATCTCTTGCCGGCCCGCTCGACGGCCTGGGGTGCCACGTGACTGCTCATACCTGAAACGTACCACCGGCGGTAGGAAATTTCTCGTCCGATGGTTACCTCAGCGGAACCAAGGTGGCCCGAAGGCCTGACGGGCCCCGCGCACGGCGAAGGGCCGTCACTCCCCCGAGGAGTGACGGCCCTTCCGTGTGAGTGCCCGGGCGGGAGCGCTCAGAGGATGCGCACGGCGCCCGACGGCGGGTCCCAGTCGAGGGAGCGCTCGACGACGCCGGTGGAGGAGTTCTGCGCGCCGACGTACTTGCCGCCGCCGACGTAGATGGCGACGTGGTACGAGCCGCTGCGGCTGCCCCAGTACAGGATGTCGCCCGGCTGGAGGTCGCTCAGGGAGACGGAGCTGCCCCGGCTCGACTGCTGGTACGAGATGCGGGGCAGGTCGATGCCGGCCGCGCGGTAGGCGGCCTGGACGAGGCCGGAGCAGTCCCAGGCGTTGGGGCCGGTGCTGCCGCTGATGTAGGCGTCGCCGACCTGGGCGCGGGCGAAGGCCACGATCGAGGCGGCGGAGCCGCTGGGGGCCTCCGACCGGCTGCCGCTGTCCGAGGCGCGCGAACCGCTGTCGGAGGACGACGAGGACGAGCCGCCGTCGTTCGACGAGTCCGAGGCGAGCTGGGTGCGCGTGCTGGTGCGGGAGGCGCGCTCGGCGGCCTCCGCGGCCTCCTGGCGCTCCTTCTCGGCCTTCAGGCGGGCCTTCTCGGCGCGCTCGGCCGCGGCCTTGCGGTCCGCTTCGGCCTTGGCCTTCTTGGCCTCCTGGGAGGCCTTCTGGAAGGCGGTCTGCTCCAGGCTCTGGAGGCTCTGGTCGAGGGCCTCCTGCTGGGACGCCTCGGCGGAGGCGGCGACCGCGCTCGCGAGGTTCGTGCCGACGTCGAGCGAGCCCAGGGTGGGCATTTCGATGGTCTCGGTCACCGGCTCGGCGTTCGCCGGTCCGGCGGCACCGGCCACCGCGATGGTGCCGAGGACGCCACCGGCGACTCCGGCGCGGAGCGCGAGCTTCGAAGCGCTGCGGCGGGGCTTCCGGTGGCTGGGTATGTGAGCGGTCTGGGACATGGGAACAACCGCTATCAGGGCTTGACGGTTTCCTTCAAGAAACGTGGGTTGCGCCACAGTTACGTTCGGAACCTGTGAATCCGCTTCTTTAGCGCCCTTATTGACGCCGTAACGGGCAAATCGGGCATGAGTCATCCGGGCCTTGATCAAGGGTTTTCATTGAAAAGCCCGAATTGCCCGACGCTTACCACTCCTTGACACCCTTGGCCAAGCCCCCTTCTTTTCGAACCATAGCGGTGTGATGCACCTCACGTTCGAGCTCGTGAAAACGCGCACGTGTCCACCTCCGTACGCGCGACCCCCCGACCGGGCGACGGGCGGACCCTTTATCACCCGTCCGCATCCACCGCCAATTTGCTTGTAGTGGCCAACACTTGATAGTGCGACACCCCCTTCGAGCAGCGATTTCCGGTACGGATGTCACATCTGGTGATCACCTGGGCGCTTCGCGCGACAAGATCACCGCTCATCCGACTTCATGATCCTTCGTCAGGTGGTGGAGATCACAAACTACGTGCTGCACCCCGTGTCGCAGATCACAGAGGGGCAGGCATAAGATGCGGGGCAGCCGGGCTTGTGAACTGCCTCACATGGGGGCGATCTTTCACGGCGCGGCGGTGCGGTCCAACGGTCAAGGACGACTGGAAGGAGCGAGGAGCGTGAATGCGTACGCGCCCGTCCTCGTGCTCGGTGCCCTGGGTGCGGGGTTTGCGATCTTCTCCGTGGTCATGGCCACGCTCATCGGGCCAAAGCGGTACAACAGGGCGAAACTGGAAGCGTATGAGTGCGGCATCGAGCCCACCCCCACGCCCGCCGGAGGCGGCCGCTTCCCGATCAAGTACTACCTGACGGCGATGCTCTTCATCGTCTTCGACATCGAGATCGTCTTCCTCTACCCCTGGGCCGTCACCTTCGACGCCCTGGGGCTTTTCGGGCTCGTGGAGATGTTGCTCTTCGTGCTCACCGTCTTCGTCGCCTACGCCTACGTGTGGCGGCGCGGCGGCCTGGAATGGGACTGAGGGGCTGAGGGGCACCTAATGGGACTCGAAGAGAAACTCCCGAGCGGCTTTCTGCTGACGACGGTCGAACAGGCCGCGGGCTGGGTGCGCAAGGCGTCCGTCTTCCCCGCGACCTTCGGCCTCGCCTGCTGCGCCATCGAGATGATGACCACCGGAGCCGGCCGGTACGACCTGGCCCGCTTCGGCATGGAGGTCTTCCGCGGCTCGCCGCGCCAGGCCGACCTGATGATCGTGGCCGGCCGGGTCAGCCAGAAGATGGCGCCCGTCCTGCGACAGGTCTACGACCAGATGCCCGACCCCAAGTGGGTCATCTCCATGGGCGTCTGCGCCTCCTCGGGCGGCATGTTCAACAACTACGCGATCGTCCAGGGCGTCGACCACATCGTGCCGGTCGACATCTATCTGCCCGGCTGCCCGCCGCGCCCCGAGATGCTGATCGACGCGATCCTCAAGCTCCACCAGAAGATCCAGGCCTCCAAGCTCGGCGTGAACGCCGAGGAGGCGGCGCGCGAGGCGGAGGAGGCGGCGCTCAAGGCACTGCCGACCATCGAATTGAAGGGTCTGCTCCGGTGAGCGACGAGACACCCAACCCCGAGAAGGACCTCAGCGCGCAGAACCTGCCGGGCCAGCGCGGGGACCACGGCGAGGAGGTCCGCGTCCAGCGCGGCATGTTCGGCGCCCAGAGCGGCGGCGACACCTCCGGCTACGGCGGCCTCGTCCGCTCGATCCGGCTCCCCGGCCCGGCCGCCCGCCCCTACGGCGGCTGGTTCGACGAGGTCGCCGACGAACTCGAAGGCGCCCTGGAGGAGCAGGGGCTCCTCCCCGGGAACGCGATCGAGAAGACGGTCGTCGACCGCGGCGAGCTCACCTTCCACGTCGAGCGCGAGCACCTGGTCCGCACGGCCCGCACCCTGCGCGACGACCCGGCGCTCCGCTTCGAGCTCTGTACCGGCGTCTCCGGCGTGCACTACCCGCACGACAAGGGCCGCGAGCTGCACGCCGTCTACCACCTGCGCTCGCTCACCCACGGCCGGATGATCCGCCTGGAGGTCTCGGCCCCGGACACCGACCCGAGGATCCCGTCCCTCGTCGCCGTCTACCCGACGAACGACTGGCACGAGCGCGAGACGTACGACTTCTTCGGCATCGTCTTCGACGGCCACCCCGCCCTCACCCGGATCATGATGCCGGACGACTGGCCGGGCCACCCGCAGCGCAAGGACTACCCCCTCGGCGGCATCCCCGTCGAGTACAAGGGCGCCCAGATCCCGGCTCCGGACCAGCGGAGGTCCTACTCGTGACCACTCCCCACGCGTCTCCGCGAGAGACCACCGAAGGCTCCGTCTACACGGTGACCGGCGGCGACTGGGACGAGGTCGTCCGGTCCGCCGCCAAGGCCGACGACGAGCGGATCGTCGTCAACATGGGGCCCCAGCACCCCTCCACCCACGGCGTGCTCCGCCTCATCCTGGAGATCGACGGCGAGACCGTCACCGAGGCCCGCTGCGGCATCGGCTACCTCCACACCGGCATCGAGAAGAACCTCGAATACCGGACCTGGACGCAGGGCACCACCTTCGTCACGCGCATGGACTACCTCACCTCGTTCTACAACGAGACGGCGTACTGCCTCGGCGTGGAGAAGCTCCTCGGCATCACCGACCAGATCCCGGACCGCGCCAGCGTCGTCCGCGTCCTGCTCATGGAGCTCAACCGGCTCTCCTCGCACCTGGTCTGCATCGCCACCGGCGGCATGGAGCTCGGCGCCACCACGATCATGATCTACGGCTTCCGGGACCGCGAGATGATCCTGGACCTGTACGAGCTGATCACCGGCCTGCGCATGAACCACGCGTACATCCGCCCCGGCGGCCTCGCCCAGGACCTCCCGCCCGGCGCCGTCGACGCCGTGCGCGAGTTCGTGAAGACCATGAAGAAGAACCTGCCGGAGTACGACAAGCTCGCCACCGGCAACCCCATCTTCAAGGCCCGCATGCAGGACGTCGGCTACCTCGACCTCACCGGCTGCATGGCGCTGGGCGCCACCGGACCGATCCTGCGCTCCGCGGGCCTCCCGCACGACCTGCGCAAGACCGACCCGTACTGCGGCTACGAGGACTACGACTTCGAGGTCCCCACCGCCGACAGCTGCGACTCCTACGGGCGCTTCCTCGTCCGCCTGGAGGAGATGCGCCAGTCCCTGCGGATCGTCGAGCAGTGCCTCGACCGCCTGGAGCCCGGCGAGGTCATGGTCGCCGACAAGAAGATCGCCTGGCCCGCGCAGCTCGCGCTCGGCACCGACGGACTCGGCAACTCCCTCGAACACATCAAGAAGATCATGGGCACCTCCATGGAGGCTCTGATCCACCACTTCAAGCTGGTCACCGAGGGCTTCCGGGTCCCGCCCGGCCAGGCCTACGCGGCCGTCGAGTCCCCCAAGGGCGAGCTCGGCGCGCACGTCGTCTCCGACGGCGGCACCCGCCCCTACCGGGTCCACTTCCGCGACCCGTCCTTCACCAACCTCCAGGCCATGGCGGCGATGTGCGAGGGCGGCCAGGTCGCCGACGTCATCGTCGCCGTCGCCTCCATCGACCCCGTGATGGGAGGCGTCGACCGATGACCGAGCAGATCAGCCTGGGCATGCCCCAGCTCCCCGCCCCCGGCTACCCGGCGGACGTCCGCGCCCGCCTGGAGGAGGACGCGCGGGCCGTCGTCGCCCGCTACCCGGACTCCCGCTCCGCGCTCCTGCCGCTGCTGCACCTCGTGCAGGCGGAGGAGGGCCACGTCACCCGCACCGGCATGGCGTTCTGCGCCGACGTCCTCGGCCTCACCACAGCCGAGGTCACCGCCGTCGCCACCTTCTACACCATGTACCGGCGCAAGCCCTCCGGCGACTACCAGGTCGGCGTCTGCACCAACACGCTGTGCGCGGTCATGGGCGGCGACGCGATCTTCGACGAGCTGAAGGAGCACCTCGGCGTCGGCAACGGCGAGACCACCGAGGACGGCAAGGTCACCCTCGAACACATCGAGTGCAACGCGGCCTGCGACTTCGCGCCCGTCGTGATGGTCAACTGGGAGTTCTTCGACAACCAGACCCCCGAGTCCGCCAAGAAGATGGTGGACGACCTGCGGGCCGGCCGGACCGTCGAACCCACCCGCGGCGCCCCGCTCTGCACCTTCAAGGAGACCGCCCGCATCCTCGCCGGCTTCCCCGACGAGCGCCCCGGCGCCGTCGAGGCCACCGGCGGCGCGGGCCCCGCCTCCCTCGTCGGCCTCCGACTGGCCAAGGGCGAGCAGCCGCACCGTCGAATCGTCCACCCGCGCGGTGAGACCTCCGGTCAGGAGGGGGAGTGATGACCTTGGCCACCGAGATCAACCACAGCAGCCCGGAGAAGCTCCTCGCTCCCGTCCTCTCGGCCTTCTGGGACCAGCCCGAGTCCTGGACCCTGGAGACCTACGAGCGCCACGAGGGCTACCGGGGCCTGCGCAAGGCCCTCGCGATGAGCCCCGACGACCTCATCGCGTACGTCAAGGAGTCCGGCCTCCGAGGCCGCGGCGGCGCCGGCTTCCCCACCGGCATGAAGTGGCAGTTCATCCCGCAGGGCGACGGCAAGCCGCACTACCTCGTCGTCAACGCCGACGAGTCCGAGCCCGGCACCTGCAAGGACATCCCGCTCCTCTTCGCCAACCCGCACTCCCTCATCGAGGGCATCGTGATCGCCTGCTACGCGATCCGCTCCAGCCACGCCTTCATCTACCTGCGCGGCGAGGTCGTCCCCGTCCTGCGCCGCCTCCACGAGGCCGTCCGCGAGGCCTACGCCGCCGGCTACCTCGGACAGAACGTCCTGGGCAGCGGACTCGACCTCGAACTCACCGTGCACGCCGGCGCCGGCGCGTACATCTGCGGCGAGGAGACCGCGCTCCTCGACTCGCTCGAAGGCCGCCGCGGCCAGCCCCGGCTGCGGCCCCCCTTCCCCGCGGTCGCCGGCCTCTACGCCTGCCCCACCGTGGTGAACAACGTCGAGTCCATCGCGTCCGTTCCCGCGATCCTCAACAAGGGCAAGGACTGGTTCACCTCCATGGGCAGCGAGAAGTCCCCGGGCTTCACGCTGTACTCGCTCTCCGGGCACGTCGCCTCGCCCGGCCAGTACGAGGCCCCGCTCGGCATCACCCTGCGCCAGCTCCTCGACATGAGCGGCGGGATGCGCCCCGGCCACCGCCTCAAGTTCTGGACCCCCGGCGGCTCCTCCACCCCGATGTTCACCGACGAGCACCTCGACGTGCCCCTCGACTACGAGGGCGTCGGCGCCGCCGGCTCCATGCTCGGCACCAAGGCGCTCCAGTGCTTCGACGAGACCACCTGCGTGGTCCGGGCCGTCACCCGCTGGACCGAGTTCTACGCCCACGAGTCCTGCGGCAAGTGCACACCGTGCCGCGAGGGCACGTACTGGCTCGTCCAGCTCCTGCGCGACATCGAGGCAGGCAAGGGCGCCATGTCCGACCTCGACAAGCTCAACGACATCGCCGACAACATCAACGGCAAGTCGTTCTGCGCCCTCGGCGACGGCGCCGCCTCGCCGATCTTCTCCTCCCTCACGTACTTCCGCGAGGAGTACGAGCAGCACATCACGGGCAAGGGCTGCCCCTTCGACCCGGCCAAGTCGACCGCCTGGGCGGACAACCACAAGGAGGTGACCGCATGACCGTCACCGAGTCCGGACCGGCGGGAGGCGGCAGCCCGGCCGTGCCGCCGGAGGACCTCGTCACGCTGACCATCGACGGCATCGAGGTCTCCGTCCCCAAGGGGACCCTGGTCATCCGCGCCGCCGAACAGCTCGGCATCGAGATCCCGCGCTTCTGCGACCACCCCCTCCTCGACCCCGCCGGCGCCTGCCGCCAGTGCATCGTCGAGGTCGAGGGCCAGCGCAAGCCGATGGCCTCCTGCACCATCACGTGCACCGACGGCATGGTGGTGAAGTCGCAGCTCACCAGCCCCGTCGCCGAGAAGGCCCAGCACGGCGTGATGGAGCTGCTGCTCGTCAACCACCCGCTGGACTGCCCCGTCTGCGACAAGGGCGGCGAGTGCCCCCTCCAGAACCAGGCCATGTCCCACGGACAGGCCGAGTCCCGCTTCGAGGGCGTCAAGCGCACCTACGAGAAGCCGATCCCGATCTCCACCCAGGTCCTCCTGGACCGCGAGCGCTGCGTGCTCTGCGCCCGCTGCACCCGCTTCTCCAACCAGGTCGCGGGCGACCCGATGATCGAGCTGATCGAGCGCGGCGCGCTCCAGCAGGTCGGCACCGGCGAGGGCGACCCCTTCGAGTCGTACTTCTCCGGCAACACCATCCAGATCTGCCCGGTCGGCGCCCTCACCTCCGCCGCCTACCGCTTCCGCTCCCGCCCCTTCGACCTGGTCTCCTCGCCGTCGGTGTGCGAGCAGTGCTCCGGCGGCTGCGCCACCCGCACCGACCACCGGCGCGGCAAGGTCATGCGGCGGCTCGCCGCCGAGGACCCCGAGGTCAACGAGGAGTGGATCTGCGACAAGGGCCGCTTCGGCTTCCGGTACGCGCAGCAGCGCGACCGGCTCACCACCCCGCTCGTGCGGAACGCCGCGACCGGTGAGCTGGAGCCCGCCTCCTGGCCCGAGGCCCTGGAGGCCGCCGCCCGCGGACTCGTCCGCGGCCGCACCGGCGTCCTGGCCGGCGGCCGGCTGACCGTCGAGGACTCCTACGCGTACGCCAAGTTCGCCCGGGTCGCCCTCGACACCAACGACGTCGACTTCCGGGCCCGGGTCCACTCCGGCGAGGAGGCCGACTTCCTGGCCTCCGCCGTCGCCGGACACGGCCGGGACCTGGACGGGTCGGGCGTCACGTACACCTCGCTCGAAGCCGCCCCGGCCGTCCTCCTCGTCGGCCTGGAGTCCGAGGAGGAGGCCCCCGGCGTCTTCCTGCGGCTGCGCAAGGCCTGGCGCAAGCACGGCCAGAAGACCTACGCCGTCGCCGCGTTCGCCACCCGGGGCCTGGAGAAGACCGGCGGCACCCTGCTGCCCGCCGCCCCCGGCACCGAGACCGAGTGGCTCGACGCCCTCACCTCCCGGGTCGGCCTCACCGGCGACGGACTCGCCGCCGCCGAGGCCCTCCGCCAGGAGGGCGCCGTCCTCGCCGTCGGCGAGCGCCTCGCGGGCGTGCCCGGCGCGCTCACCGCCGCCCTGCGCGCCGCCACCGCCACCGGCGCCCGGCTCGTCTGGATCCCGCGCCGCTCCGGCGAACGCGGCGCCGTCGAGGCCGGCGCGCTCCCGGCGCTCCTCCCCGGCGGCCGGCCCGCGACCCACCCCCGCGCCCGCGAGGAGGTCGCCGCCGTCTGGGGCGTCCGCGCCCTCCCCGCCCGCTACGGCCGCGACACCGGCCAGATCGTCGAGGCCGCCGCCACCGGCGAACTCGCCGCCCTGCTCGTCGGCGGCGTCGAGGTCGCCGACCTGCCGGACCCGGCACGCGCGCGCGAGGCGCTCGACGCGGCCTTCGTGGTCTCCCTGGAGCTGCGGCCCGGCGAGGTCACCGACCGCGCCGACGTCGTCCTGCCGGTCGCCGCCGTCGCCGAGAAGTCCGGCACCTTCCTGAACTGGGAGGGCCGGGCCCGGATGTTCGAGGCCGCGCTCAAGCCGGAGCAGATGACCCGGCCGCTCGCCCCGACCGACGCCCGCGTCCTGCACATGCTGGCCGACGCCCTCGACGTCCACCTGGCCCTGCCCGACCTCAGGGCCGTACGCCGGGAGCTGGACCGGCTCGGCGGCCGGCACCACGAGCGGGCCACCGAGCCCGCCGAGCCCGGCCGGCCCGCGCCCCGCACCGGCGACGGCGAGGCCGTCCTCGCCGGACACCGGCTCCTGCTCGACCTCGGACGCCTCCAGGAGGGCGACACCGCCCTCGCCGGCACCCGGCACGCGGCCGTCGCCCGGCTCTCCGCCGACACCGCCGCCGACACCGGGGTCAAGGACGGCGACCTCCTGGATGTCACCGGCCCGGCCGGCTCGGTCGCCCTCCCGCTCCTGGTCACCGAGATGCCCGACCGCGTCGTCTGGCTCCCGCTGAACTCGACCGGGCACGGCGTCCTCTCCGACACCGGCGCCCGCCCGGGCGACCTGGTCCGCATCGGCCCGGCGGCCCCGCGCCCCGCCGACGTCACGGAGGTGCAGGCATGAGCGTCCCGCTCGCCGCCGAAGACCTGTCCATGTTCGGCACGGACCCCTGGTGGCTCGTCGCGGTCAAGGCCGTCTTCTGCTTCGCCTTCCTGATGGTGACCGTGCTCTTCTCCATCGTGTGGGAGCGCAAGGTCGTCGCCTGGATGCAGCTGCGCGTCGGCCCCAACCGGCACGGCCCCTGGGGCCTCCTCCAGTCCCTCGCGGACGGCGTCAAGCTGATGCTCAAGGAGGACGTGATCGTCAAGAAGGCCGACAAGGTCGTCTACGTCCTCGCCCCGATCGTGGCCGCGATCCCCGCCTTCATGGCGATCGCCGTGATCCCCTTCGGCCCGGCGGGCAACGAGGTCTCGATCTTCGGCCACCGCACCACGATGCAGCTCACCGACCTGCCGATCGCGATGCTGTACGTCCTCGCGGTCGCCTCCGTCGGCATCTACGGCATCGTCCTGGCCGGCTGGTCCTCCGGCTCCACGTACCCGCTCCTCGGCGGACTGCGCTCCTGCGCGCAGATGATCTCCTACGAGATCGCCATGGGCGCGGCCTTCGCCTCCGTCTTCCTCTACTCCGGGTCGATGTCGACCTCGGCGATCGTCGAGGCGCAGGCGGACCGCTGGTTCGTGATCCTGCTGCCGGTCTCGTTCATCATCTACGTGATCACGATGGTCGGCGAGACCAACCGCGCCCCCTTCGACATGCCGGAGTCCGAGGGCGACCTCGTCGGCGGCTTCAACACCGAGTACTCGTCCATCAAGTTCGCGATGTTCATGCTCGCCGAGTACGTGAACATGGTGACGGTCTCGGCCGTGACGGTGACCCTCTTCCTGGGCGGCTGGCGGGCCCCGTACCCGGTCTCCACCTTCTGGGAGGGCGCGAACCACGGCTGGTGGCCGATGCTCTGGTTCGTGATCAAGGTGCAGCTGCTGCTGTTCTTCTTCATCTGGCTGCGCGGCACCCTGCCCCGCGTCCGCTACGACCAGCTGATGAAGCTCGGCTGGAAGGTCCTCATCCCGGTCTCCGTGGTCTGGCTGATGCTGGTCGCCACCGTCCGGGCGCTGCGCAACGAGAACATCGCGTTCACGAACATCGTCCTGTACGTGGCCGGGGCGGTGCTCGCCCTGCTCCTCCTCTCCTTCGTGGTCGACCTCTTCCGCGACCGGAAGGGGAAGGCGGCGGCGCCCGCCCCCGGGGACGAGCCCGCCTTCGACCCGATGGCCGGAGGCTTCCCCGTACCGCCCAAGCCCGGACAGTCCCTGCCGCCCGTGCCCCGGCGCAGGCCGCGGCACGACCGGGACCTCGTTGTCAGTGGCGCCCCCGATACTGCTACTGCGAGTGATGGAAAGGAGACGGACGGTGTCTGACTTCCAGAATCCGGTGGCCGGCTTCGGCGTGACCTTCAAGGCCATGTTCAAGAAGCGGCTGACCGAGCAGTACCCGGAGCAGCAGAAGACGACGGCGCCCCGCTTCCACGGCCGGCACCAGCTCAACCGTCACCCCGACGGCCTGGAGAAGTGCGTCGGCTGCGAGCTGTGCGCCTGGGCCTGTCCCGCCGACGCCATCTACGTGGAGGGCGCGGACAACACGGACGAGGAGCGCTACTCGCCCGGCGAGCGCTACGGCCGCGTCTACCAGATCAACTACGCCCGCTGCATCCTGTGCGGCCTGTGCATCGAGGCCTGCCCCACGCGCGCGCTGACGATGACCAACGAGTTCGAACTGGCCGACTCCTCCCGGGCGAACCTGATCTACACCAAGGAGCAGCTCCTCGCCGGCCTTCAGGAGGAGATGGTCGACACCCCGCACGCCATCTTCCCGGGCACGGACGAGCAGGACTACTACCGGGGCCTGGTCACCGGGGCCGCGCCCGGCACCGTCCGCCAGGCCGCCGTGTCCAAGGGGGAGAAGGACGACGCCGACGAGGAGGTGGACGCGTGAGCGCGCACCTCGCCCCGCTCGCCGCCGAGACCCTCGCGGCGTACGCCACCTCCACCGGCGAGGCCGTCCAGTTCTGGGTCCTCGGCACGGTCGCCGTCATCGGCGCGCTGTGCACGATCCTGATGCGCAGGGCCGTCCACTCCGCGCTCTGCCTCGCCGGAACCATGATCATTCTGGCGGTCTTCTACCTGGCCAACGGCGCGTACTTCCTCGGCGTCGTCCAGATCGTCGTCTACACCGGCGCGATCATGATGCTCTTCCTCTTCGTCGTCATGCTGGTCGGCGTCACGGCCGCGGACTCGCTGAAGGAGACGCTCAAGGGCCAGCGCTGGTGGGCCGTCGCCTGCGGCCTCGGCTTCGGCGTCCTGCTCTCCGCCGGCATCGGGAACGCCTCGATCACCGAGTTCGCCGGCCTCGGCGCCGCGAACAGCGCGCGCGGCGGAAACGTCGAGGGCCTCGCCGCCCTCATCTTCACCAAGTACGTCTTCGCCTTCGAGATCACCGGCGCGCTCCTCATCACCGCCTCCGTCGGCGCGATGGTCCTCACCCACCGCGAGCGCACCGAACGCGCCCGCACCCAGCGCGAGCTCGCCGAGCAGCGCGTGCGGGAGGGGAAGCACGTGCCGCCGCTGCCCGCGCCCGGCGTCTACGCCCGGCACAACGCCGTGGACGTCCCGGGCCTGCTGCCCGACGGCACCCCGGCGGAGCTCACCGTCATGGGGACCCTGCGCAAGCGGGGCCAGATCCGGGACGTGTCCGCCGAGGCCATGGCCGACCTCAAGGCCCTGGAGCAGCGCTCCGAGGAACGGCTCGGCCGGGACCGGGACGAAGAGGAGGCCAACCGGTGAATCCCGTCAACTACCTGTATCTCTCCGCCCTGCTGTTCACCATCGGCGCGGCCGGGGTGCTGATCCGGCGCAACGCGATCGTGGTCTTCATGTGCGTGGAGCTGATGCTCAACGCCTGCAACCTCGCGTTCGTCACCTTCTCCCGCATGCACGGCAACCTCGACGGCCAGATCGTCGCCTTCTTCACGATGGTCGTCGCCGCCGCGGAGGTCGTCGTCGGGCTCGCGATCATCGTGTCCGTCTTCCGTGCCCGCCACTCGGCCTCGGTCGACGACGCAAGCCTGATGAAGCTGTGAGGGGCTGACCGTGGAAAATCTCATCGCTCTGCTCGTCGGGGCGCCCCTGCTCGGCGCGGCCGTGCTGCTCTGCGGCGGCCGGCGGCTCGACCGGGTCGGCCACTGGATCGGCACGCTCCTCGCGGCCGTCTCCTTCGCGATCGGCCTGGCGCTCTTCGCCGACATGCTCGGCAAGGGGGCCGAGGAGCGGGCCCTGCACCAGCGGCTCTTCACCTGGATCCCCGTCGAGGGCTTCCAGGCGGACATGGCCTTCCAGCTCGACCAGCTCTCCATGACGTTCGTCCTGCTGATCAGCGGGGTCGGCACCCTCATCCACGTGTACTCCATCGGATACATGGAGCACGACGAGCGGCGCCGCCGGTTCTTCGGCTATCTGAACCTGTTCGTCGCGGCGATGCTGCTGCTCGTCCTCGCCGACAACTACCTGCTCCTGTACTTCGGCTGGGAGGGCGTCGGCCTCGCCTCGTACCTCCTCATCGGGTTCTGGCAGCACAAGCCCAGCGCGGCCACCGCCGCGAAGAAGGCGTTCCTGGTCAACCGGGTCGGTGACATCGGCCTCTCGATCGCCATCATGATCATGTTCACCACCTTCGGGACCTTCGCCTTCGGGCCGGTCCTGGAGGCGACCGGCCAGGCCTCGCAGGGGACGCTGACCGCGATCGGCCTGATGCTGCTCCTCGCGGCCTGCGGCAAGTCGGCCCAGGTGCCGCTGCAGTCCTGGCTCGGGGACGCGATGGAGGGCCCGACCCCGGTCTCGGCCCTCATCCACGCGGCCACGATGGTGACCGCCGGTGTCTATCTGATCGTCCGCTCCGCCGACATCTTCAACGCGGCCCCGGACGCGCAGCTCGTCGTCACCATCGTCGGCGCCGTCACGCTCCTGTTCGGTGCGATCGTCGGTTGCGCCAAGGACGACATCAAGAAGGCGCTGGCCGGCTCGACGATGTCGCAGATCGGCTACATGATCCTGGCGGCCGGCCTCGGCCCCATCGGCTACGTCTTCGCGATCATGCACCTGGTGACGCACGGCTTCTTCAAGGCCGGGCTCTTCCTCGGGGCCGGTTCGGTCATGCACGGCATGAACGACGAGGTCGACATGAGGAAGTACGGCGGCCTGCGGAAGTACATGCCGGTCACCTTCGTCACCTTCGGCCTCGGCTACCTCGCGATCATCGGCTTCCCCGGTTTGTCCGGCTTCTTCTCCAAGGACAAGATCATCGAGGCGGCGTTCGCGAAGGGCGGCGCCGAGGGCTGGATCCTCGGCGCGGTTACCCTGCTCGGCGCGGCCATCACCGCGTACTACATGACCCGCGTGATGCTGATGACCTTCTTCGGCGAGAAGCGCTGGCAGCCCGACGAGAACGGCAACGCGCCGCACCCGCACGAGTCGCCGAAGTCCATGCTGATCCCGATGGTGCTGCTCGCCGTCGGCTCGGTCGCCGGAGGCGCGGTCTTCGAGTTCGCCGGGTTCGTCGAGTGGCTGGAGCCGGTCACCGGCTACGAGCACGGCCACCCGCCGATCGGCGCCGCGGCCGTCACCGCCTGCACCGTCGCCGTCATGGTGATCGGCGTCGGCCTTGCCTACCTCCAGTACGGGCGCCGGCCCGTCCCGGTGGTCGCCCCGCGCGGCTCGCTGCTCACCCGGGCGGCCCGCCGCGACCTGCTCCAGGACGACTTCAACCACGCCGTCTTCGTCACGGGCGGCACGCACCTCACCCGCTCGCTCGTCTACGTCGACCACTCCCTGGTGGACGGCGTGGTCAACGGCACCGCGGCGGGCGTCGGCGGGCTCTCCGGCCGGCTGCGCAAGCTCCAGAACGGCTACGCCCGCTCGTACGCGGTCTCCATGTTCGGAGGTACGGCGGTGCTGATCGCCGCGACCCTGCTGATGAGGGCGGTGTAACTGTCATGTCCTTCCCGCTCCTTACGGTGACGGCAGCGGTGCCGGCGGTCGGTGCGATCCTGACCGCCGCCGTGCCCGCCGCCCGCCGCACCGCCGCCAAGTGGCTGGCGCTGCTCGTCTCGCTCGCCACGCTCGTCCTCGCCGGGACCGTCTTCGTACGGTTCGAGCCCGGCGGCGAGCGGTACCAGCTGACCGAGTCGTACGCCTGGATCAAGGACTTCGGGGTCCGCTACGAGCTGGGCGTGGACGGCATCGGGGTGGCGCTGATCGCGCTCACCGCGCTGCTGATCCCGTTCGTCATCCTGGCCGGCTGGCACGACGCCGACCCCCTGGAGACCTCCTCGAAGAGGTGGCGGCCGACGCAGGGCTTCTTCGCCCTGATCCTCATGGTCGAGGCGATGGTGATCCTCTCCTTCGAGGCCACCGACGTCTTCCTCTTCTACATCCTGTTCGAAGCCATGCTCATCCCGATGTACTTCCTCATCGGCGGCTTCGGCGACCGGGCCCACGCGGGCTCCGACGAGAACGCGGCGGCCCAGCGCTCCTACGCGGCCGTCAAGTTCCTCCTCTACAACCTGGTCGGCGGCCTGATCATGCTGGCCGCCGTCATCGGCCTGTACGTGGTCGCGGGGAACTTCTCGCTCACCGAGATCGCCGGGGCCCGGGCCAACGGCTCCCTGGAGATCGCCACCAGCACCGAGCGCTGGCTGTTCCTCGGCTTCTTCTTCGCCTTCGCGGTGAAGGCGCCGCTGTGGCCGCTGCACACCTGGCTGCCGAACGCGATGGGGGAGGCCACCGCCCCGGTCGCCGTCCTCATCACCGCCGTCGTCGACAAGGTCGGCACCTTCGCGATGCTCCGCTTCTGCCTCGGGCTCTTCCCCGAGGCCTCGAAGTGGGCCACGCCCGCGATCGTCGTCCTCGCCCTGATCAGCATCGTCTACGGGGCGCTCGTCGCCGTCGGCCAGCGGGACATCAAGCGCCTGGTCGCCTACGCGTCCATCTCGCACTTCGGCTTCATCATCCTGGGCATCTTCGCGATGACCAGCCAGGGCCAGTCCGGCGCCACGCTCTACATGGTCAACCACGGCATCTCGACCGCCGCCCTGATGCTGGTCGCCGGGTTCCTGATCTCCCGGCGCGGCTCGCGGCTCATCGCCGACTACGGCGGCGTGCAGAAGGTCGCGCCGGTGCTCGCCGGCACCTTCCTGATCGGCGGCCTCGCGACCCTGTCGCTGCCCGGACTCGCGCCGTTCGTCAGCGAGTTCCTGGTCCTGGTCGGCACCTACGCCCGCTACCCGGTGGCCGGCGTCGTCGCCACCACCGGCATCGTCCTCGCCGCGCTCTACACCCTCGTCCTGTACCAGCGGACGATGACCGGGCCGGTGAAGGAGGGGGTCGGCAAGCTGCCCGATCTGCGGCCGCGCGAGCTGGCCGTGGTCGTCCCGCTGATCGCCCTCCTGATCTTCCTCGGGGTGTTCCCGAAGCCGCTGACGGACGTCGTCAACCCGGCGGTGCGGCACACCATGTCCGACGTCCAGCAGAAGGACCCCCAGCCAGAAGTGGAGGCGGCCAAGTGAGCACTCCCGCTGTCGCATCCTCCGTCCACACCCTGTGGGCGACCGCCGCCGAGCCGCTGGAGAAGATCCCGGCGCCCCACATCGAGTACACGCAGCTCGCGCCCGTGCTCATCGTGGTCGGCGCCGCGGTCCTCAGCGTCCTCGTCGAGGCCTTCGTGCCCCGCAGGGGCCGCTACACCGCCCAGGTCTTCCTGAGCGTCCTCGCGCTCGCCGCCTCCTTCGCCGCCGTCGTCGGCCTGGCGGCCGGCGGCTACGGCTCCACCAAGGCCCACATCGCGGCCATGGGCGCCATCGCGGTCGACGGACCCGCCCTCTTCCTCCAGGGCACCATCCTGCTCGCGTCGATCGTGGCGGTCTTCACCTTCGCCGAGCGCAGGCTCGACCCGGCCGACCACGGCCACCGGGTCGACTCCTTCGCCGCCGAGGCCGCCGCCGTGCCCGGCAGCGACCACGAGAAGGCGGCGGTCAAGGCCGGGTTCACCACCACCGAGGTGTTCCCGTTCGCCCTCTTCGCCGTCGCGGGCATGCTGGTCTTCCCGGCGGCCAACGACCTCCTGACGCTCTTCATCGCCCTGGAGGTCTTCTCCCTCCCGCTGTACCTGCTGTGCGCCCTCGCCCGCCGCAAGCGGCTGATGTCGCAGGAGGCGGCCGTCAAGTACTTCCTGCTCGGCGCCTTCTCCTCGGCCTTCCTGCTCTTCGGGATCGCCCTGCTCTACGGCTACGCGGGCTCCGTCTCGTACGCCACGATCGCCGACGTCGTCGACGGGGCGGTCGCCTCGGTGAACCCGGCGCTCGCCGACACCATGGGGAACGACGCGCTGCTCCTCATCGGCTTCGCCATGGTCCTCATGGGCCTCCTCTTCAAGGTCGGCGCCGTGCCGTTCCACATGTGGACCCCGGACGTCTACCAGGGCGCCCCGACCCCGGTCACCGGCTTCATGGCCGCCGCGACCAAGGTCGCCGCCTTCGGCGCGCTGCTCCGCCTGCTCTACGTGGTGCTCCCGGGCCTCACCTGGGACTGGCGGCCGGTCATGTGGGGCGTCGCGATCCTCACCATGCTGGGCGGCGCGATCGTCGCCATCACCCAGACCGACATCAAGCGGCTCCTTGCGTACTCGTCCATCGCGCACGCGGGCTTCCTGCTCGCGGGCGTCATCGCCGCCACCCCCGACGGCATCTCCTCCGTCCTGTTCTACCTGGGCGCGTACTCCTTCGTGACGATCGGCGCCTTCGCCGTCGTCACCCTGGTCAGGGACGCGGGCGGCGAGGCCACCCACCTCTCCAAGTGGGCCGGTCTCGGGCGCCGTTCGCCACTCGTCGCGGCGGTCTTCGCGGTCTTCCTCCTCGCCTTCGCCGGCATCCCGCTGACCTCCGGGTTCTCCGGGAAGTTCGCGGTCTTCAAGGCGGCGGCGGAGGGCGGCGCGGGCGCCCTCGTGGTGGTCGGCGTGCTCTCCTCGGCGATCGCGGCCTTCTTCTACATCCGGGTCATCGTGCTCATGTTCTTCAGCGAGCCCAAGGCGGACGGCCCCACGGTCGCCGTCCCCTCGGCCTTCACCACCGTCGCCATCACGGCGGGCGTGGCGGTCACCCTGGTCCTCGGCCTCGCGCCGCAGTACTTCCTGGACCTGGCGAACCAGGCGAGCGTGTTCGTGCGGTAGCGCCGGACGGACGCGCACGAAGGGCCCGGCTCCTCCAGGAGCCGGGCCCTTCGGCGCACTTCACCCCCGGCGGACGCCGTGCCATCGTGGAAGCCGCCCCGAATGGTCTGTACCAGTCGTCGGAAGGGAAGCGGCACGATGCGCGGCACCACCGTCTTACCAGGCACCCCCTGCGACGCCCCGAGGCCCGGCGACCCGCCCGTGCACCGGCTCGAACTGCGGCTGCCCGACCAGGTGCCCTTCGCCGCCGGGGGGTTCGACGCGATGGGGCCGATGTCGCGGGCCGCGTACCCGCACCGGCACACCTTCTACGAGATCGTGCACGTCACCGAGGGCAGCGGCGTCCACGTGCTCGACCTGGAGCGGTACGAGGTGCGGCCGCCGCAGCTCGGGGTGATCCTGCCCGGACAGGTGCACCACTGGGAGGGCGTGCGGGGGCTCGAAGGGTCGCTCGCCCTCTTCACGCCCGAGTTCCTGGTCGGCGGGCCCGACGACGAGGAGCTGCTGCGACGGCTCGGGGAGCGGCCCTGGGCGGACCTCGACGCCGCCACCCACGAGCGCACGGCCCGGCTGATGGGCGACCTGGCCGAGGAGTACCGGCACGGGGCCGACGGGTTCGCCGGGGTGCTGCGGTCCCTGCTCCACGTCCTCCTCGTACGGGCCGTCCGGCTGCCCGGCGGCGGGGGAGGGGGAGGGGACCTGCCGCCGCCGCGCGGCCTCGCCGAGGAGTTCCTGCGGCTCGCCCGCACCGCCGGGACCGCCGGGCTCTCCGTACGGGAGTGCGCCGAGCGGATCGGGGTGACCCCCGGACACCTCACCGAGGTGGTGCGGGCGGCCACCGGCCGCACGCCCGCCGCGCTGCTGCGCCAGGAGCGGGTGCGGGAGGCGCAGCGGCTGCTCGTCGCCACCGGGCTGCCCGTGCGGCAGGTGGCCGCCCGGGTCGGGTTCGACGACGCCGCCTACTTCTGCCGGTTCTTCCGGCGGGAGGTCGGCCGCAGCCCCGGGCGCTTCCGAAAAGACCACGACCGCCGTGTTCCGTCCATCGAACCCGGTGCCGCGGGCCCCTAGGTTCGTTGCCGATCCCAGCCCCCACCCGAGGAGCCAGGCACATGGACCACGAGACCAGCACCGGGCACGTCAGCCGCAAGACCGTCCTGCGGGCCGCGCTCGCGGCCGGCATGGCGGCCCCCGCGGTGCTCATGGGCGTCCCCGCGCTCGCCCGCACCCTGACCGGCGGCGAGCAGGCGCCCGCCCTCACCCCCACGTGCGACGACGGCGACGACCCCACCCCGGAGCAGATGGAGGGCCCGTACTTCAAGCCCAACTCCCCGCTCCGCTCCAGCCTGCTGGAGTCCAACACCCCCGGCGTCCGGCTCACCGTCGGCGGGTACGTCTTCGGGCTCGCCTGCCGGCCGATATCCGGCGTCCTGCTCGACTTCTGGCAGGCCGACACCAACGGCGCCTACGACAACACCGGGTTCCGCTTCCGCGGCCACCAGTTCACCGGCGCCGACGGCTCCTTCAAGCTCACCACGATCGTGCCCGGCCTCTACCCGGGCCGCACCCGGCACCTCCACGTCAAGGTCCAGGCCCCCGGCCGCCCGGTGCTCACCACCCAGCTGTACTTCCCGGGCGAGCCCCGCAACAACACCGACACCCTCTTCGACCCGCGGCTGCTCATGACCGTGCGGGACGCGGGCGGGGCGCGCGAGGCCGCCTTCGACTTCGTCCTGAACGTGCCGCAGAACCCCGGCCCGACGCCGACGCCCACCCCGACCACCCAGCCGCCGGGGGGCAGCTGGGCGGTCGGCACCGCCTACCGGGCCGGGGACGCCGTCACCTACGGCGGGACGGGCTACGTGTGCCTCCAGGCCCACACCGCCCAGCCCGGCTGGCAGCCGCCGAACGTCCCCGCCCTCTGGCGGGCCGCCTGACGGTCAGACGGCGGGGGCGATCCGGCCCCGGACCTCGCCCAGGGCGACCCGGGTGCCGTCCGGGCCCGGCGCCCACGCCGTCAGGACGACCTCGTCGCCGTCCTCCAGGAACGTCCGCTTCCCGCCGGACAGTTCGAGCGCGTCACGGCCGTTCCAGGTCAGCTCCAGGAGCGAACCGCGCTGGTCCACCTCCGGCCCGGAGACCGTCCCGGAGCCGTACAGGTCGCCGGTGCGCAGGGACGCGCCGTTCACCGTCATGTGGGCGAGCTGCTGGGCCGCCGTCCAGTACATCGAGGAGAACGGCGGCTCGGCCACCACCTCGCCGTTGATCTCGACGGTGATCCGCAGGTCGAAGCCGCCCTGCTCCTCCTCGTCCGCGTCGTCCAGGTACGGCAGGAGCGGGAAGTCCCGCGCGGGCGGGGCGGTGCGGGCCGCGTCCAGGGCCTCCAGGGGCGTCACCCACGCCGAGACCGACGTCTGGAACGACTTGCCCAGGAACGGGCCGAGCGGCACGTACTCCCAGGCCTGCACGTCCCGCGCCGACCAGTCGTTGAGCAGCGTCAGACCGAAGACGTGCTCCCGGAAGTCGGCGAGCGGCACCGGCCGGCCCAGCTCCGACGGGGTGCCGACCAGGAAGCCGACCTCCGCCTCGATGTCCAGCTTCACCGACGGCCCGAAGACCGGGGCCGGGTCGGACGGCGCCTTGCGCTGCCCGGAGGGGCGCACGACGTCGGTGCCGGAGACCACGACCGTGCCCGCGCGTCCGTGGTAACCGATCGGCAGGTGCTTCCAGTTGGGGGTCAGCGCGTCGCCGTCGGGGCGGAAGATCCGGCCCACGTTGGTCGCGTGGTGCTCGCTCGCGTAGAAGTCGACGTAGTCCGCGACCTCGTACGGCAGGTGCAGCGTCACCGCGTCCAGCGGGTGCAGGAGCGGCTCGACGTCCGCCCGGTGCGCGGGGACCGTCACCCAGGCGGTGAGCGCCCGGCGGACGTCGCGCCAGGCGGTCCGCCCGGCGGCGAGCAGCGGGTTGAGGCTGGGCTGCGCGAGCAGCGCCGCGTAGGGGGAGCCGAGCGCGTGTGCCGCGGCCCCCGCGTCCAGCACGTACCCGCCGATCCGGACGCCGAGCCGGCGCCGGTCGGGCTCCTCGGCGGTGGAGAAGACGCCGTACGGGAGGTTGTGCGGGCCGAAGGGATCGCCCTCGGCCAGGTCGAGCGGGCTGTGCTCGGACATCGGTACCTGCCTCGCTTTCCACGGGTGTGGGGGACACGTTACGGGTCGGGCCGCCGGGCGCTGATGACATGGATCACACGGAAAGTGCGGCCTCCGTGGGCAACTGTCCGCGTTCGCTCCCTTTGGGTGCCGGCCGGTGCCTCCCGCCGGGTCCGGGTCGCGGGAACGGGCCTGCCGGGGCGGGCCCCGGGCGCCTACGATCGCCGTGGCGACGCGCCGCGTGAAGTAGCCGCAGGAGCGCGTCCCGTTCTTCTTTCGACCCCCTGACCAGGGAAAGGTCCACAACGTGAAGATCCGCCGCATGCTCGCGACCGCCGTGGCCGCCGCCGTCACCACGCCGCTCGTCCTCCTGTCCGCCGCCCCCGCCTTCGCCGACACCAAGCCGTCGCCCGCCTCCACGCAGAAGCCGACGGCCGGCGAGGACGAGAAGCCGCCCACGCTGGTGGAGCTCAAGGCCGCGGTCGAGCTGGCGCAGAAGGAGTACGACGCGGCTGTCGCCGAGGTCGCCAAGGCCAACGCCGCCATCGAGGCACTGGACAAGGCCGACCACCCGCTGGTGGTGGCGGCTTCCAACGCGAAGAAGGCCGCCGAGGCGGCCGCCGCCGCCAAGACCGCCGCCGACACGGAGCTCGCCAAGGCAGAGGAGGCCCGCGAAAAGCTGGCCGAGGACGCCCCCGACGAGGAGAAGCAGGCCGCCGACGAGGCCGTGGCGACGGCGAAGGCGGCCGCCGAGGCGGCCACCACCGCCAAGACCGCCGCCGACACGAAGGCGAAGGACACCGCCAAGGCCCTGGAGGAGGCGCGCGTCGCGGCCTTCACGACGCTCGACCTCGCCCGGAAGGTGGAGAAGGCCGCCGCCAAGGAACTCGCCGCCGCCAAGGAGGAGCTGGAGCTCTTCGAGGAGATCGGTCAGGAGTGCGCCGACGACAAGACCGTCAAGGTCTCCCTCGACGGTCCGGAGAAGATCACCGCCGGCACCAGCGCCCTCTTCTCGCTGCGCGTCTCCAACACCTCGCAGAGGACCCTCGACGAGGTCGAGGCCTACGCCTTCGCCGCCGCGATGCCCGACAGCATCGAGGACGAGGACTTCTTCGAGGAGTACATCACCGTCGAGTGGTCCTCCGCCGACGTCCTGGAGTGGACGCCGCTCAGCGACGACGGGAACGCCATCGAGATCGGCGAGCTGCTCAAGGGCGGCCACTACGACGTGAAGCTGCGCCTCACGGTCGCCCCCAAGACCCCGGCGGGCCCCGGCGTCGTCTTCGCCATGGGCGCGTACGAGAACAACGACGGCTCCTGCGGAATCGGTGAGGAGCCCGGGACCGCCGAGTTCGACATCCTCGCCGCCAAGGGCGACAAGCCGAAGCCGACCCCCACCCCGTCGTCGACCACGACGCCCGCCCCGGTGCCCACCACCGGCAACACCGGCACCACCCAGCAGGGCGGTTCGTCCAGCACCCCGGTGACCGACGGCAACCTCGCCGCCACCGGCTCGAACGACGCGCTGCCGATGATCGGCCTCGCCGCCGCCGGGGCCGTCGCCCTCGGCGCCGGCGCGGTGTTCGTCGCCCGCCGCCGCAAGGCCGGTTCGCAGGCGTAAGCGGGTCCGGATCCCCCGTACGGCGGCGCTCAGCCCGCCGTGCGGGGGATCCGCTTCTCCCAGGTGCGGTGGAAGACGACCTCGTCGCCCTCCTTGCACACCACCTCGTTCCAGGTGTGGAACGCCTCCGCGTCGCAGGTGATCTCCGAGCGGGTCTCCACGCCGACGTCCCAGTCCCGGTCGGGGCGGTGCAGCCGGATCGTCCAGTCCGAGCGGGTGCGGGCGGTCAGCGGGCCGCTCTCCTCGATCGTGTAGGTCTCCAGGGCGTCCTCGGTGAACTCCAGGCCGTCCGGGTACACGCGCGTGCCGCCGTACTTGGGGTCCACCTCCAGGCGCCACTCGCCCTTGGCCACGTCCCGGACCACCACCCGCTCCGGGCGCCGCTCCTCCGGTGAGGCCGGGTACACGACCTCCAGGGGCGCGGCCTGCTCCGGTTCCTCCCACGTGACCGCGTCCTCGGTGCGGTGGCGGACCGGCAGGGTGAGGGAGGAGCCCGCCGGGTCGAGCGTGAAGCCCGCCGCGTCGGGCCGGGGCCAGATCCACGGCCAGTACGTGGAGGAGACCGCGAGCCGCACCCGGTGGCCGGGCGCGAAGGCGTGGCCGATGCCGTTCAGTTCGAAGGTGAACGCCTCCGTCTCCCCGATCCTGGCCGGCTCGGCCCGGTCGCGGCCGTGGCGGGCGGAGAAGTTCAGGGCGCCCCGGGTGACGAGGGTGGAGGAGCCGTCCGGGGCGATGTCGCAGAGCCGGGCGATCACCTGCCCGGTGGGCGCGGCCGCGCGCAGCGACAGGGTCACGGACGGGCGGCCCAGGATCTCGACGGGATCGCCGTCCTCGGGCACGGGGAAGTCGAAGCAGGCCGAGTGGGCGTCCTCCTCGCGCTGGTCGGGCGGCAGGTCGGCGTCGTTGCCGAAGGGGAAGAAGCGGCCCGCGTCGATCCCGGTCTGCTGGGGCGAGTCGACGACCACCGGGGAGCCCTGGAAGCCGTACGCGACGGGGGTGACGTTCGGGGACGGCCAGGCGGGGTCGGCGACCCAGCGGCCCGGCAGCTCCTCGTAGACGGTGGCCGGCGGGTGCGAGTCGCTGATCCAGGAGCGCAGCGGCGGTTCGTCCATGACGCCGTTCGCGGCCCCCTTGAGGTGGTGGTCCCACCAGCGCAGGGTCTCCTGGAGGAAGCCGATCGCGGGCCCGGGCGGAAGCCCCCGGTCCGGGTACTGGTGCGACCAGGGCCCGACGATCCCGCGCACCCGGTCCGCCGGCAGGTGCCGGACGAGCCGCAGCACGGTGTCCCGGTACGGGTCGTGCCAGCCGCCCACGGCGAGGACGGCGGCCCCGATCGCGCCGTAGTCCTCGCAGACGCTGCCGTGCTTCCAGTACGCGTCCCGGGTCTGGTGGGAGAGCCAGGTGTCGACGAGCGGCTCCACGGCCTCCAGGCGCCGCAGCCACATCGACCGCCACTCGTCGCCGACGTGCTCCGGGTCCGGCGGCCGGCAGGAGAAGGCGAGCATGGTGGCGCCCCAGGCGTGCATGTCGACGCCGAGGACCGAGCCGCCCATGTAGTGCACGTCGTTGTCGTACCGGTCGTCGGTGGAGCAGACGGTGACGACCGCCTTCAGCGGTTCGGGGGCGAGGGCGGCGATCTGGAGCGAGTTGAAGCCGCCCCAGGAGATCCCGAACATGCCGACGCTCCCCGTGCACCAGGGCTGCTCGGCGAGCCAGTTCACCACGGCCACGCCGTCCGCCAGCTCGGTCGCGTCGTACTCGTCGCCCGGCAGGCCCCCGCTGTTGCCGTGGCCGCGCACGTCCACCCGTACGGAGGCGTAGCCGTGGCCCGCGTACCAGGGGTGGCGCTGGTGGTCGCGGGGCGCGGTCCAGTCGCTCAGGCGGTACGGCAGGTACTCCAGGAGCGCCGGTACGGGCTCCTCGGTGACCGGGCGCCACACGCGCGCGTAGAGCGGGGTGCCGTCCGGCATCGGGACGCGGACGTCCTCGCGGCGGGTCTCGTACGGGAAGTCGGTGCGGATCTTCGGCATCGGGTCACCTCGGGGCGGAGGGCGGGCGCGGCGCTCAGTGGACGGGGTGCATGGTGCGGCGCAGCCAGGGCGCCAGGGCGATCACGACGAGTCCGACGGCGACGGCCACCGCGCCGTTCACGCCGAAGTACACGGGCTTGGAGACGTCGTCGTAGAGCTTCACGGTCTGGGCCTGGATCCCGTTGGCCAGGGCGAGGGAGAGGAACCAGAGCGACATCGTCTGGCTGGAGAAGGCCTTCGGGGCGAGCTTGCTGGTGGCGGACATCCCGGAGGTCTCCACGAGGACGTCGCCGAGGCCGAGCAGCACGTACGAGCCGACGATCCACCACGCGGCCATCCGGTAGGCGTCGTCCGCGTGCCCGGAGGTCGGCAGGACCATCAGGAGGAACGACAGGCCGCCCAGGACCGTCCCGAACGCGATCTTGTTCGAGACGTGCGGCTGGCGGTGGCCCATCCGGGACCAGACGGCGGCCACCACGGGCGCCAGGGCCACCTCGAAGGCGCCGAGGGCGGAGGCGTACCAGCTCGCCGGGAAGTCGAAGCCGAGGATGGTGGTGCGGGCGTTGGTGGAGGCCAGCAGGATCATCGTCGAGTACGCCTGGAAGAGGATGAAGTTGAACACCACCGAGGCGAGGAAGAGCACGACGTACGGCCGCAGCCGGCCGCGCTCCTCGGCCGTGACCCGGGGGCTGGTGAACATCACCCAGAAGTAGACGGCCGGCGCGACCACCGAGATCAGGGTCAGCACGTCCACGAACCGGTCGATCGTCAGCCATCCGGCCAGGGCCAGGACCGTGGCGGCGACCGCCACGGCCACCGCCCCCGCGACCATCAGCCGGACCGCCCGGCGCAGGGCGTCCGGGGCGAGCGCGAACTCGGCGGCGTGCTTGCGTCCGGCCAGGTGACGGCGGCCCGCCACGTACTGGACCAGGCCGAAGGTCATGCCGATCGCGGCGGCCGAGAAGCCCCAGTGGTAGCCCTCGTGGTCGGCGAGCCAGCCGGTGATCAGCGGACCGGCGAAGGCGCCGATGTTGATCGCCATGTAGTAGAGCGCGAAACCGGCGTCGCGGCGGTCGTCGTCGGTGCGGTAGAGCTTGCCGACCATCGTCGCCACGTTCGGCTTGAGCAGGCCGGTGCCGGCGCTGATCAGGCCGAGCCCCACCCAGGTCATGGCGGCCGTGGGGACCGCCATGGCGTAGTGGCCGCAGGCGATCAGGATCCCGCCCCAGAGGACGGCGCGGTACGAGCCGAGGACGCGGTCCGCGAGCCAGCCGCCGGCCACCGAGACCAGGTAGACCAGCGTGCCGTAGGCGGCGGAGACCGAGGCGGCGGTGCCCGGGGCCATGCCGAGTCCGCCGTCGGAGACGGCCGCGGCGAAGTAGAGGACGAGGATCGCCTGCATGCCGAGGAACGAGAACCGCTCCCAGACCTCCAGGCCCGAGAGGGTCAGCAGGCCCTTCGGGTGCCCGAGGAAGGCGCGGTCGTCCTCCGGCGGGGGCTGCTCGCCGTCCGGGTCGGTGTCGATGTTCGTTCGCGACAAAACGCCCACTCCTGAAGGTATCGGCCGATCTCGAACATACCGGGGGTGACGGGAAGGCGCCCACGGTGATCGAAAGGTGACCGGATACGCTGGCTTGAGTGAATCCGGCGACACATCGACAATCCGCCTGATCGTTCCGTGTGATCGCTGCCGACCATGTGATCGACAGCAGGCGTCAGCAGACAGGAGACCCCTTCGTGACCGTCGTCGGGCCGTTCGGCCTCAGCGTGCGGGACCAGGCTCTTGAGGCCGATGTCCAGACCGGTCTGGCGGCCGTGGAGGCGGGCCTCCTGGACGCCACCAAGAGCGACGTCCCCTTCATCACGGAGGCCGCGCAGCACCTCGTCCTGGCCGGCGGGAAGCGCTTCCGCCCGCTGCTCGTGATGCTCGCCGCCCAGTTCGGCGACCCCCACGCGCCCGGCATCGTGCCCGCCGCCGTGGTCGTCGAGCTGACCCACCTCGCCACGCTCTACCACGACGACGTCATGGACGAGGCCGACGTCCGGCGCGGCGTCCCCAGCGCCAACACCCGCTGGGGCAACTCGATCGCCGTCCTCACCGGCGACTTCCTCTTCGCCCGCGCCTCCCACACGCTCGCGGACCTCGGCCCGGAGGCCGTCCGCATCCAGTCCGAGGCGTTCGAGCGCCTGGTGACCGGCCAGATCCTGGAGACCGCCGGACCCACCGACGGCCGCGACCCCGTCGACCACTACCTCGACGTCCTCGGCGGCAAGACCGGCTCCCTCGTCGCCGTCGCCTGCCGCTTCGGCGCCATGATGGCCGGCGCCGACGAGAGCGTCGTCGGCACCCTCACCCAGTACGGCGAGCGGCTCGGCGTCGCCTTCCAGCTCGCCGACGACGTCCTCGACATCGCCTCCGACTCCCACGAGTCCGGCAAGACCCCCGGCACCGACCTGCGCGAGGGCATCCCGACCCTGCCCGTCCTGCACCTGCGGGCCGCGGCCGCCGCGCACGGGCGCCCCGAGGACGTCGAACTCGTCGCCCTCGTCGACGGCGACCTCACCGACGACGCCCGGCACGCCGAGGTCCTGCGCCGGCTGCGCGCCCACCCGGCCCTGGAGCAGGCCCGCCGGGACACCGTGCGCTACGCGGAGGAGGCCCGCGCGATGCTGGCCCCGCTGCCCGACGGCTACGCCAAGTCGGCGCTCGCGGAGCTGTGCGACGCGGTGGTGTACCGGGCGGGCTAGGACGTGTCCTGGGCCTGCGGGGTCTGTGGTGCCTGCGGGGCCTGCGGTGCCTGTGGTGCCTGTGGTGCCTGAGGAGCCTGAGGAGCCTGCGGGGCCGCACCCGCCTCCAGGTCCCGGGCGAGGGCCCGGAGCCAGACCTCCACGTCCGTGAGCGGGGCGAGGAGCGGCGCGGGGACCCGCTCCGCCACCTCCGGCGGCAGGGGCGCGGGCCCGGTCCGTACGCCGTCCGGGGGGAACCCCGCCGCCCGCACGGTCGCCGCGACCACCTCCTCGGCCGCCTCCCGCGCCCAGCGCCGGGCCTCCGGCGGCAGCCCCGGCATGCCGTCCGTACGGGGCAGCCAGTAGGCGCCGACCAGCGTGCGCGACCCGTGGTCGAGCACCGCGAGCCAGTCGTGGGCGGTCTCGGCGGCGGAGGCGGCGGGCTCCGTCCGGTACTGCGCGTAGGCCGCCTCGGCGATCCGGAGCCGGTGCAGGGTGAGCCGTACGCCGGGGGAGGGGGGTCCGGGGTCCCCGGGCTCTTCGGGGGACGCGGACGGTCCGGCCTGGGCCTGAGCCAGGGCCGGGGCTGCGACCCGCCCGCTCCCGTCCGTCACCGCCGTCGCAGTGGCCCGCACCAACGGCGCGGCGGACCGCAGCAGGGCCGACATGGCGTACCGGATCTCGGCGCGGGCCCCGGCGGGCCAGGCGAGGAGGCCGCACAGCAGGCCGATCGCGCTGCCGGTGAGGACGTCGACCAGCCGGGCCTCCGCGAGCCGCCAGGTCACCGGCGCGATCTGGGCGAAGGCCGTGGCGACGACCAGCGTGAAGAGCCCCTGGCCCCACGCCGGGCCGCCGAGCGGGCCCAGCGTGAAGGCCACCAGCATCATCGGCACGAGCAGCGCCGCGTACACGTCGGACGCGCCCCCGGCCCCCACGATCAGCAGCCCGGCCGCGAACGCCCCCGCCAGCGTCCCGGCGGCGGCCGACCGCACGGCCGACCAGGTGGCGCCCGCCGTGGTCCGTCCCAGCGTCAGGACGGCGAGCAGCACCCAGAAGCCGTGCGACAGGTCGAGCGAACCGGCCACCAGCCGGGCCAGCGCCAGGCCGAGCGCGGTGCGCAGCGCGTTCTGGAAGACGACGGAGCGCCGGGTCAGATTGCCCCTGATCCGGACGGCCAGCAGCCGGGCCGGCCCCTCCGCCGCGTACCAGAACTGCTCGCGGGGCAGCCCGTGGAGCCGCTCGCGCCCGCCGAGCGCGAGGGAGGCGGCCGTGCGGACGGTCACCGCCGACACCGCCGCCGTCAGGACCGTCGACCGCCGGACCAGGACGGCGCGCGGGGCGGGCTCCGGCCCGGCGGCGGCCCCGCCGCGCGCCTTCAGGAAGTCCGCGACCATCTCTTCGAGGAGCTGCGGGCCGGGGAGGGTCCGGCCCCGGCGCCCCCGGTCGCCCCTCCGCAGGGCCCCGGCCGTCTCCGTGCAGCTCGCCGCGATCCCCCGCAGCAGGTCCGCCGAGACCGTGTCGCCGGGCGCCGGGACGTGCGCGGCGAGCAGGGCGAGCTGGTCGAGGAGCCGGCGGGTCGCGGCCCCCGCCTGGGCCAGGGCCCGGTCCGTCCGGCCCGCGCCCGTCGGCCGGGCCCCGGCGGGCAGCCGCGACAGGCGCAGCTCCCGCCCGGCCGCCCCGAGCCGCCCGGCGGTCTCCGGATCCGGCCCCTCCCCGCGTACGACCCCGGAGGCGGCTAGGGCCGCCGCGTCCAGGGCGTCCGCGATCCGCCCGCGGTACGAGGGTTCCGGCGCGTCCGGGAAGAGGAACGCCTCGGCCAGGGCCAGGAGCGCCCCGCCGACGGCGAGTCCGACGAGCCGCTGCGGCAGGGTCCCCGGCTCGTACGGCGGGAAGCAGGCCAGGATGTAGAAGAGCTGGAGCCCGGGGGCGGCGCCCGCGGTCCGGGGCCCGCAGGCCGCCCCGAAGGCTAGCGCGAACCCGACCGCCAGCATGCCCGCGACGGCCGGCCAGGTCCCGACCGCGAGCACGGTCCCGAGGACGACGAGCACGGCGGCGGCCGGCACCGCCCGCAGCACGGTCGCGGCGCGGTCCCGGCCCGCCCCGGGCAGCGGGGAGAGGATGCCGAACGCGATGGGGGTGAACAGGGCGTAGATCCCGGCCACCGGCCGGTCCAGGAGGTAGAGCGCCGGATAGAACCCGGCGGCCGTCGCGGCCGTGACGTGCGCGGCGTGGCGCCCGGTGCGCGCCACCGCGGAGAGCCCCTCGGCCATGACGGCTCCTCTCGCCCCGTCCCCCTCCAGCCAGTCTCGCCCGGGAGCACGGGCCCCGCCTTCGCGGAACCGGGAGTTCCGCATGTGCGGGTCCCCGGCCGTCTCGGGGTCGGGTCATCCCCAAGGGGTAGGCGAGGTTGATCCCGGGGGCTGACGCGTTCCGTTCCCCCGTTTGGTGAGATGGGGTACATCGACCACATGAGGCCGTTCGGGGCCTCTCCAGGGCGCACGGAGGTAGCGGAGACCATGGCAGCGAACGAAGTCCCCGGCGAGACCGTCGGCGAGAGCCGCGACGAGGCGCGCGGCGGGGCCCGTCGCAAGGCGAGCCGGTACGTCGTCCCCGTCGCGGTGGCCGGTGTGGCCGCGGCGACCATCGGTCTGGTCCCGGCGCTCGCGGCGTCCGGCGACCCGGACCTTCCCGAGATCACCGCCCAGCAGCTCATCGAGAAGATCGCGGGCTCGGAGACCCAGACCCTCTCCGGCACCTTCAAGGTCTCCACCGACCTGGGCCTGCCGGCCCTCGGCGGTCTGGCCTCCGGCCTCGGGGGCCTGGGCGGCGGTGCGGTCTCCTCCACGGCGGACCCCTCGCAGAAGCTCACCGAACTCGCCTCGGGCACCCACACGCTGCGCCTGGCGGCGGACGGCCCCGAGCGCCAGCGGCTCACCCTGCTCGACGGCTCCGACGAGTACAGCCTGATCCACAACGGCGACGACCTCTGGGCCTACGACAGCAAGTCGAACGAGGTCTTCCACGAGAAGGACGCCTCCGATGGCCCGGCGGCCGGGGAGAAGGAGAAGAAGGAGCTGCCCGCGACGCCCAAGGAGCTCGCGGACGAGGTCCTGAAGGCGGCCGGCGACACCACGTCGATCACGGTCGACGGCACGGCGAAGGTGGCGGGCCGGGACGCGTACCAGCTCCTGATCAAGCCGAAGCAGGCCGGTTCGACGGTCGCGTCGGTGAAGATCGCGGTGGACGCGGCGAACGGCACCCCGCTGAAGTTCACGCTCTCCTCGGTGGAGGGCGGCAAGCCGGTCGTGGACGCGGGCTTCACGAAGGTCGACTTCGCCCGGCCGGACGCGTCGGTCTTCGCCTTCGAGGCGCCGAAGGGCGCGAAGGTGACGGAGGGCGCGGCGGAGGAGGCACGGAAGCAGGAGAAGCTCCCCGAGGACTTCGGGAAGGACTTCGAGAAGGAGTTCGGAAAGGACTTCGGGAAGGGCTTCGAGGACTTCGGCAAGGGCCTGAACGTCATCGGCGAGGGCTGGACGACCATCGCGAGGTTCGACACCGGCGCCCCCGCGCCCGAGACGGACGAGGCGCCGAAGGAGATCCAGGGCTTCCTGGACTCCTTCGGCGACGAGGTCACCGGGAAGTTCGGCTCGGGCACCGTCTTCAAGACGAAGCTGGTGAACGCGCTGCTCACCGACGACGGCAAGGTCTACGTCGGCGCGGTGACGAAGGACGCGCTGGTGGACGCGGCGAACGCCGGCAAGTAAGAGCCGCCGATCTCGTTGGGACCCCGGGCGGGTCGGGGGCTGTGGTCACCGACCCGCCCGGGCGTTTCGTCGGACCGTCCGCTACGGGAAGGTCAGCTTGAAGGCGTTGATGTAGCCGACGTCGGCCGGGCCCCTGTCCTGGACGCGGAGCTTCCAGGCGCCGTTGGCGACCTCCGAGGAGGCGTTCACGGTGTAGGTCTGGACGATGTTGTCGGCGCTGCCGCCGGTCTGGTTGTGCAGGTTGTAGACCGAGCCGTCCGGGGCGACGAGGTCCACGACGAGGTCGCCCTTGTAGGGGTGGACGATGTCCACGCCGACGGAGAGGTTGCCGGGCGCGTTGCCGGTGACGCCGGTGACGTTGACCGTCGAGGTGACCGCGGCGCCGTTGTCCGGGACGGCGACGTCGGCGGTGTTCTCGAAGACCTTGCCGGTGGGCGGGTTCGTGGAACCGGCGGACAGCGTCCAGATCGCGTGGGCGACGGCGTCGCTGTTGCGGTCCAGGGCGGTGTCGTTGATGTTCGACGTGGTGTCGCAGGAGGAGTGGTAGCAGCGGTCGAACGCCGTCGCCGTACCGCCCCACTTGGAGACCTGCGCGCTGGTCTTCACGCGGCTCGCGCCGGTGAAGAGGCCGCCGACGGGGACGCCCGCGCTCTTGAAGGGGGCGTGGTCGGAGCGGCCGTCGCCCTCGGTCTCGATCTCGGTCGGGACGCCGAGGCCGGAGAAGTAGCTCTTGAAGGTCTGCTCGATCGCCGGGTCGTCGTCGTAGACGAAGTAGCCCGGGTTCGGCGAGCCGATCATGTCGAAGTTCAGGTAGCCCTTGATCTTCGAACGCTCGGTCGTCGGAAGGTTGTTGACGTAGTACTTCGAGCCGACGAGGCCCAGCTCCTCGGCGCCCCACCAGGCGAACCGCAGGTGCTTGGAGGGCTGGTAGCCGGCGCGGGAGACGGCGAGGGCGGTCTCCAGGATCGCGGCGGAGCCGGAGCCGTTGTCGTTGATGCCGGGGCCCGAGGAGACCGAGTCGAGGTGCGAGCCGGCCATCAGGACCTGGTTCGGGTCGCCGCCCGGCCAGTCGGCTATCAGGTTGTAGCCGGTGGCGCCGCTGGTGGTGAACGTCTGGAGGCTGGTGGTGTATCCGGCGGCGTCCAGCTTCGCCTTCACGAAGTCGATGGACGCCTTGTAGCCGGTGCGGCCGTGGGCCCGGTTGCCGCCGTTGGCGGTGGCGATGGACTGGAGGTCCGTCAAGTGCTGCTTGACGGCGGTGAGCGAGATGTCGGGCGCGGCGGCGGCACCGGCGGCCTCGGCGGGCCGGGCGGTGGCGCTGGTCCCGGTGAGGCCGCCGAGGGCGAGCGCCGCGAGGGCGGCGACCGCGGTGACGCGTCTGGGCACGGAGATGTTCATGTGGGGGCTCCGGATTCCGAACGGGGATGGGACGGAACGTGCGAGACGCCCCGGGCTCGGGAGGCCGCGAGGCGTTGGAGCTGTACGTGTGCGTGTGCGGTGTTCAGTTGTGCGGTGCACGGGTGTTCCGCCGTGCGGGCGTTGCGTTGCGCGTGCGTTCACTCGCGCAGGTGTTCCGTTGCGCAGGTGTTCTGGTGCACGTGCGTTCTGTTGGGCGTGCTGAATGTTCAGTGACGGGATGTGTTCACGTCAAGAGCGGAAACCGGTCAGGAGCGTTCGCTCACCGGACGGGAGCGTCTGTCGAGGTCTTCGACGACTCCGTTCCCTCCGCCGCCCCTTGAGGCCCCATCCGCCATCGGGTCCCGGCCGTCACGTCCGAATACCGCCAGCGGGCGGGCCGCGCCGGACCGACGCTGGAGGCATGAGCATCCCCACCACCACCCACGCCCCCCGGGCCGTCCCGCCCGCCGCCCTCGCCGAGCTGCGCGCCGTCGACGACGCCGGACGCCCCTGTGTCCCGTACCCGGCCACCGAGGGCGGGGAGCCTCTCCGCTGCTGTCTGCGCCCCGCCGCCCCCGGCGAGCGGATCGCCCTCGTCTCGTACGCGCCGCTGCGGCGCTGGGCGGCGGAGACGGGGGCCGAACCCGGCGCGTACGACGAGCAGGGCCCCGTCTTCGTGCACGCCGGAGAGTGCGGAGGACCCGCGCCCTCGGAGGAGTACCCCTTCGCACGGCTCGGGGCCCTGCGCACCCTCCGCCGGTACGACGCGGAGGGCCGGATCGTCGGCGGCCGGCTCCTGGAACTCCCCGAGAACCCCGGTGAGGGCTTCGACCGGGCCCTCGCCGAGGCCTTCGCGGACCCCGCCGTCGCCCTGGTCCACGTCCGGGCCGTCGAGTACGGCTGCTTCCACTTCGAGGTCCGGCGCCCCTGACGGAGGGACCGCGGGCCGGGAACGCCGCTCACGGTTCCCGCCGGTCGCGCAACAGTGCCTTCTCGGACGTTGCGGGTGCCGAATCGGGCATGCCGGGGCTCCGGAGGCGGACGGTGCGCCGTCCCGATCGATGATCGGCGGTAGCGGGATCCGGCGGCGGTCCCGGCAGGGGGAGGCAACAGGTGTCGGTGACCGAGCTGTTCGTCGCGGACGGGACCACGTCCCACCTGTCGGAGCAGGCTCGCCGGAAGGCGGCGTGCCACGGGCGTGACCCGTGGCGGGCCGCTTCTCCGCGAGGGCGGGGACGCCTCGTCCCTCCGCCCCTCTCCCTTCCCCCTGCTCCGGAGGTCCCTTCCATGGCATTCGCTGCCAGTGAGACACACCTGTGCGTCATCGGCGCCGGGCCGCGCGGCCTGTCCGTCCTCGAACGGCTCTGCGCCAACGAGCGCGTCGCGCCCCGCCACGCCGCGGTGACCGTCCACGTCGTCGACCCGTACCCGGCGGGTGCCGGCCGCGTGTGGCGCACCGACCAGCCCCGGCACCTGCTCATGAACACCGTGGCCTCGCAGGTGACGGTGTACACCGACGAGAGCGTCGACGTCGCGGGCCCGATCGAGACCGGCCCCAGCCTCTACGAGTGGGCGCGCGCCCTCGCCCACGGCGCGGGCGGGGACGCCGTCGAGGATCCGATACGGGAGGAGGCGGCTGCCCTCGGCCCCGACAGCTACCCGACCCGGGCGCTGTACGGGGCTTATTTATGCGAGGCGTTCGACCGCGTCGTCGCCCGCGCGCCCGGTCACGTGACCGTGCGGGTGCACCGCTGCCGGGCGCTGTCCCTGGACGACGCAGTGGTGCCGGGCGGCCCGCAGCGCGTGTGGCTGGAGGACGGCACCGTCCTGGACGGCCTGGACGCCGTGATCAGCGCCCAGGGACACATGGAGGTGCGCCCCTCCCGGGAGGAGGACGACACGGCCCGGGCGGCGGAGCGGCACGGGCTGCGCTACCTGCGGCCCGCGAACCCGGCGGACGTCGACCTGACGGGCGTCGCACCCGGTTCGGCGGTGGTCCTGCGCGGCCTCGGCCTCAACTTCTTCGACTACACGGCCCTGTTCACGACCGGCCGGGGCGGACGCTTCGTCCGCGACGCGACGGACTCCCTGGTGTACGTGCCCTCCGGCGACGAGCCGCGGCTGTACGCCGGCTCCCGGCGCGGCGTCCCGTACGCGGCGCGCGGCGAGAACCAGAAGGGGGCCCACGGCCGGTACATGCCCCGCCTGCTCACCGAGCAGATGATCAAGCAGTTGCGCAAGGAGAGCGGCGACCAGGGCCTGGACTTCCGCCGGCAGCTCTGGCCCCTGATCGCGAAGGAGGTGGAGGGCGTCTACTACGGCGCGCTGATCGCGAGCCTCGGACGCCCCGGCGAGCGGGCGGCCCTGACCGGCGCCTACCTGGCCGCGAGGAACCCCGGCGAGGAGGCCGGCGTCCTGGACCGCCACGCCGTCCCCGAGGACCTGCGCTGGGACTGGGACCGCGTGGCCAGACCCTACGGACGGACGGCGTTCGCCGACCGGGACGCCTTCAGGACCTGGCTGCTCGGCCACCTGGCCGACGACCTGGCGTCGGCCAGGCAGGGCAACGTCGACGGCCCGGTGAAGGCCGCGCTGGACGTTCTGCGCGACCTGCGCAACGAGATCCGGCTGGCCGTCGACCACCGCGGCCTGGACGGCGCCTCGCACCGCGACGACCTGGACGGCTGGTACACGCCCCTCAACGCCTTCCTGTCGATCGGGCCGCCGCCCTCCCGGATCGAGGAGATGCGCGCCCTCATGGAGGCGGGCGTCCTCGACGTCATCGGCCCGCGGCTGCGGGTGGAGCTGGACGAGGCGGGCCCCGAACCGGCCTTCACGGCCTGGTCGGACGCGGTGCCCGGACCCGTGGTGCGGGCCGCGACGCTGGTCGAGGCCCGGCTCCCCGACCACGACCTGCGGCGCACCGCCGACCCGCTGCTGCGGCGGCTCCTCGCCGTCGGCCAGATCCGGGCGCACCGGGTGCCCTCCGCGTCCGGCGACCACGAGACGGGCGGGCTCGCCGTGACGGACCGGCCCTACCGGATGGTCGACCTCCGGGGCGCGGCCCATCCGCGCCGCTTCGCGTACGGCGTGCCGACGGAGGGCGTCCACTGGGTGACCGCCGCCGGGATCAGGCCCGGCGTGGACTCGGTGACGCTGGGCGACTCCGACGCCATCGCCCGCGCGGCGCTGACCCTGGGGCACGCCCGCACCCACGACCCCTCGGACGACGAACTGATGGAGGTGTCGGCGTGACGCCGGACGGGACCACCCACGGGGTGGCGGATCTGGGACTGCTCTCGCCCGTGCGGGCGGGCAGCGCGGTGGAGGCCGTCGTCGGCGACGTGGCCTGGCTCCAGGCGATGCTGGACGCGGAGGCCGCGCTCGCGCGGGCGCAGGCACGGCTCGGCACCGTGCCCCCCGGCGCGGCGTCCGTCATCACGAGCCTGGCGCGCGCGGAGGAGCTCGACGTACGGGCCGTCGCGCTGGCGGCGCGGGAGACCGCGAACCCCGTGGTGGCCCTGGTGTCGGCGTTCACCGCGGTGGTGGCGCGGCAGGACCCGGCCGCCGCCGAGTACGTCCACCGGGGCTCGACCAGCCAGGACGTCTTCGACACGGGCGCGATGCTGGTGGCCCGGCGCGCGCTGACCGTGGTCTGCGACGACCTGGACGCCTGCGCCGGCGCGCTGGCGCGGCTGGCGGGCGAGCACCGGGACACGCCGATGGCGGGCCGCACGCTGGCGCTCCAGGCGGTCCCGACGACGTTCGGCCTGAAGGCGGCCGGCTGGCGGCGGCTGGTCCTGGACGCCCGCGACCGCCTCGGGCGGGTGCGGGACCAGGGGCTGCCCGTCGCGCTGGGCGGCGCCGCGGGCACCCTGGCCGGATACCTCGAATACGCGGCCGTGGACGCCCGGGTGACCGACGTGGAGGAGTACGTACGGAGGCTGGTGGCCGCGTACGCGGACGAGACGGGACTCGCCGAGCCCACCCTCCCGTGGCACGTGCTGCGGACGCCGCTCGCGGACCTGGCGGCGGCCCTCGGCTTCGCCGCCGGCGCGCTCGGCAAGTTCGCCGTGGACGTCCAGCTGCTCGCCAGGACCGAGACCGGAGAGGTGGCCGAACCGGCCCCGGCGGGACGCGGGGTCTCCTCGGCGATGCCGCACAAGGCCAACCCGGTGCTGGCCACGCTGATCCGCAGCGCGGCGCTCCAGGTCCCGCACCTGGCGGCCGGCCTCACCCAGTCCCTGGTGTCGGAGGACGAGCGGTCGGCCGGGGCCTGGCACGCCGAGTGGCAGCCGCTCCGCGAGGCGCTGCGGCTGGTCGGCGGGGCCGCGGAGTGCGCCGTGGAACTGGCCGGCGGGCTGCGGCCGGACCCGGAGCGGATGCGGGCGAACCTCGCGCTGACCGGGGGCCAGCTCGTCACCGAACGCCTCACCGCCCACCTGGCCGGCGCGCTGGGCAAGGCGGCGGCCAAGGAGGTGCTGACCGAGGCCGCGAGGGCGGCCCGGACCGGCGGACGACCACTGGTCGCCGTCCTGGCGGCGGACGACCGGGTCGTGTCGGCGGGCCTGGGAGAGGAGCGGCTGACCCGCCTGCTCGACCCGGCGGCCTACACCGGCGCCGCGGGCGTCCTCACCGACCGGGCGCTGGCCTCTCCCGGGGGCGGCTCCTACGGGGCCTCTTCCGAAGGCCCTCCCGGTGGCTCTCCCGAGGGTTCCCTCAGGGGAGGGGCGGGCCGATGAGCCCGGCGGCGCGCCGACGCGCCTGACGGAGAAGCCCGTTCACGACGGAACGGCCCCCGGGCCGGTCCTCGCGCACCCCGGTGGCACGGCGGCGTCCCCGGGGTGCGCGGGGCACCCCGGGGACGGTCACGCACGGCGCGGGCCGGGCCGGGGCGGAAGGGCCCTCACTGCACGCAGAACTCGTTCCGCTCCGGGTCCGCCATGACCACCCACGACCCCGACGGCTCGTCCACCTCGCGCAGGACCGTCGCGCCGAGGCCGATCAGGCGGGCGACCTCCTTCTCCCGGTCGCCCTCCTCCGCGTGGAGGTCCAGGTGGACGCGGTTCTTGACGGTCTTCGCCTCCGGGACCCGCTGGAAGAGGATCCGGTGGCCCAGGCCCGCGTCGGTGTCCTCGTCGTACGGCTCGTCCGGGTGCCGCACGGCGGCGAGGTCGCGCCAGCCGAGCCGCTCGTCCTCCGTGCCCGCGTGCACGGTGGTCGTCACCTCCTCGGGCACGGCCCCCATCCCGAGCAGCCGCCGCACGAGCGGGCTGTGGTCCTCCTCCCGGTAGCGCAGGGCGGCGGCCCAGAAGGCGGCCTGCGCGTGCGGGTCCGCGGCGTCGACGACGAGCTTCCAGTGCAGGGGTCTCATGCCACCGGTTCTAACGCTCCCGCTCCCCCCGTGCCACCGGAACGGACCTTTCCGCCGGAACGGCCTCCTTTTCCGCCCGCAGGTGGTCCAGGAGCCCTTCCGGCTCCGGGTACGGCTCCTCCCGGGGCAGCAGGGCCCGGGCGCCGTCCGTGTCGCCGGCCCGGACCAGGGCGTGGACGCGGTGGGCGAGCGGGGTCACGTCGGCGATCGAGACCGTCCACTCGTCCGCGTACCGGCGGGACGCCTCGCCCGACAGGCCGAGCTGGAGCGAGCGGTACGGGAGGGGGTTCAGGCGCGGGTCGCGCTCCGGGTCCCACTGGACCCGGGCCGGCGACCTCCGCAACTCCCGCTTCCACGCCTCCCGGTCGGGGTGGAAGCCGCGCGCGTAGTGGGAGAGGCAGGCGTTCCGCAGGGCCCACTCGAAGCCCTCGCGGGTGATCTCCACGGCGAGGACGGTCTCCTGACCCTCCTTCAGGCCCCAGCCCGAGCGGTACATCATCCACAGGAACGACGGCTTGATCCACGTCATCCGGTCCCGCTTCCAGACGGCCGGAAACCGGCCCTCGCGCGCCGCCGGCAGCCCGATCCCGGGCCGGTACGCCTGGTAGACGGTGACCGTGCGCTCCGTGTGGAGCGCCCGGATCCGGTACTTCGGTTCTTCCATGGGCCCAGGGTGGGGGAGGCCCCCGCCGCGCCACCACCGGTTATCCCCCGCTACTCCAGCGCCCCGCACACCTCGGCGGTCAGGGCGTCCGCCGCGTCCAGCGCCGCCGCCAGGGTGTCCGGGGAGGTGCCGAGGGCGGCGAGCAGGGAGTGGGCCCGGTCCGCGAAGTCCGGCGGCGACGAGGGCAGCGCACCCGCCTCCCGTACCGCCCCCTTCTCGTTCAGCACCCAGCTCCCCGCGTGCGCGTGCAGGGCCTGGACGAGGAGGCCGACCGCGCGGAAGAGACAGCCCGCCACGTAGAAGGAGTCCCCGCGCGCCGCTCCCTTCCGGGCGCCGGCCAGGATGAACGGCGCCTCCCAGCGCGCGTTCCCGACGAGCGCCCCGCGCAGCGCGTCCGGGTAGGCGCGGCACCGCTCCCGGAGGTCCCGGAGTTCGCCGGAGGGATCGGCCAGGACGCGTCCGAGCGCCAACTCGCCGACGTAGGAGGGCGAGTAGACGCCCAGGGGGTGGCCGGGCTGGGTGCCGATCTCGAAACGGCCCTCCGCGCACTCCCGCCGGATCCGGTCCACCCGGTCCACGTCGCGGTAGATCCAGTCCACGTGGTGGCCGTCGACGGTCAGCCAGCCGCCGCCGTCCACCCACGGCCCCCAGCCGCCCGGCTCGGTCACCTCCACCGGACCGCCGGTCAGCCCGGCCGCCAGCCGGCGCAGGGCGTCGGTGTCCAGCGGCGCCCGGTAGTACAGGCCGAGGTCGTAGTCGGACGTCGGGGCGTGCGTCCCCCGCGCCCGGCTGCCGCCCAGACACACCCCGACGACCCCCTCGACCCCGGACAGACGGGCGGCGATCTCCTTCAGGCGTTCCATCCGGCCCATTCTGCGGAGCCCGCCCGCCGCACGCGAACCGATTACGGGTGTCTCCGTCACGGCGACGACCGATGAGTTTCCTCAAGATCCGCGGTCATGGAACATGGCAGGCGCGCGACGGCCGCGAACGAGGACGGGGCGCGCACCGAAGGAACCCCTGCCGACCGGACACGAGAGACCGAGGAAGCCTCCCATGCGCACTCTGATCAGCACCGCCTTCGTCTCGCTCGACGGCGTCGTCGAGGCTCCCGGCGGCGAGCCCGGCTACCGGAACTCCGGATGGACGTTCAAGGACGTCGCGTTCCTCCCCGAGGCGTTCGAGATCAAGGACCGGGAGCAGAAGGAGGCCGCGGCGATGCTCCTCGGCCGCGTCAGCTACGAGGCGTTCAGCCCGGTGTGGCCGGACATGGAGGACTTCGCGGGTTACAAGGTGATGCCGAAGTACGTCGTCTCCACCACCCTCGCCGAGGACGACCTGGTCCCGAACTGGGGGGAGACCACGATCCTGCGTTCGCTCGACGAGGTCGCCGCCCTCAAGGAGACCGAGGGCGGCCCGGTCATCGTCCACGGCAGCGCCGCGCTGAACCGGGCCCTGTCGGACGCGGGCCTGATCGACCGGTACCACCTGCTCGTCTTCCCGCTCCTGCTCGGGGCGGGCAAGCGGCTCTTCAGCGCCACGGACAAGGACGCCCAGAAGCTGGCGCTGGTCGAGCACGAGGTCTACGCCAACGGCCTCCAGAAGCAGGTCTTCGACGTCGTCCGGCCGGGCGCCTGACCCTCCGGCCCCGCCCCGCGCACGCGTGCGCGGGCGCGGTCAGCGTCCGGCGGTGGGAGCGGCCCCGGCGGGACCCGTGACCTCGGCGGCCTCCGCCGGACCCGCCGTCCCGATCGGACCCGCCGTCTCGATCGGACCCGCCGCCTCGGCCGCTCCCGCCGCCGTCGCCGCCGCGATCGCCGCCCGGCTGCGCCGGTTCGTCCGCAGGGCGTCCCAGGTGAGGATCGTCAGGGCCAGCCAGACGAGGGAGAAGCCCGCCCAGCGCTCCGGCGGCATCGCCTCGTGGAAGTACAGGACGCCGAGGAGGAACTGGAAGGTCGGCGCGAGGTACTGGAGCAGGCCGAGCGTCGACAGCGGGACGCGGATCGCCGCCGCGCCGAAGCAGACCAGCGGGATCGCCGTGACCAGGCCGGTGGCGACGAGCAGCGCGGTGTGGCCGGCGCCGTGCGAGCCGAACGCCAGGGTCCCCTGCCCGCCGAGCCAGACCAGGTACGCGAGGGCGGGCAGGAACTGGACGGCGGTCTCGGCGGCCAGCGACTCCAGGCCCCCGATGTTGACCTTCTTCTTCACCAGGCCGTAGAGCGCGAAGGAGAAGGCGAGGACGAGCGAGATCCACGGCGGCTGCCCATACCCGACCGCGAGGACGAGCACGGCCGCGAAGCCGATGCCGACCGCCGCCCACTGCGCCGGGCGCAGCCGCTCCTGGAGGACGAGGACGCCGAGGGCGATGGTGACCAGCGGGTTGATGAAGTAGCCGAGGGAGGCCTCGACGACGTGGCCCGTGTTCACGGACCAGATGTAGAGGCCCCAGTTCACGGTGATGACGGTGGCGGCGAGGGTGATCAGGCCGAGCTTGCGCGGGCTGCGCACCAGCTCCCGTATCCAGCCCCAGCGGCGCAGGACGATCAGGGCGAGCCCCACGAAGGCCAGGGACCACACCATCCGGTGGGCGAGGATCTCGATCGCCCCGGCGGGTTTGAGGAGCGGCCAGAAGAGGGGGACGAGCCCCCACATGGCATAGGCGCCGATCCCGTAGAGCAGGCCTGCTCGTCCCTCGTTCTCCGTCTTCACCGGACCTCCCGCCCTGTGCCGCGCCGTCCTGTCGGCCGTTCCGTCGACGGTAGCGCCGCACGGGGCGGGTTGTCATGCCCGTACCGCTATACGGTCATGACGGTCACGTGCTGTTCCGTGCGGGGCCCGGGAGGCGCCCTCCGGCGTTCAGGAGGCGTCCAGGGCCTCCTGGACCGAGACGCCGACCGGGGTGGTCGGGCGGCCGATCAGCCGGGTCAGGTCACCGGTCCGCAGGGCGAGCGCGCCGTGCTCGGCGGCCCGGTCGACGTCGACCAGGATCTCGGCGAAGGGGCGCGGGAGCCCGGCGCCGGTGAGGATCTCCAGGTGCGCCTCGGCGGAGACGGGGGTGTACGCGACCTCCCGGCCGGACCGGGCGGCGACCTCGGCCGCGTACTCGGCGAAGGACCAGGCGGTGTCGCCGCTCAGCTCGTACGCCTTGTTCAGGTGCTCCTCGGCCGGGCCGGTCAGGACGGCGGCCGCGGCGGCGGCGTAGTCGGCGCGGGAGGCGGAGGCGATCCGGCCCTCGCCCGCGTTGGAGACGACGGCGCCGTGGGCGAGGACGGGGGCGAGGTTGGCGGTGTAGTTCTCGCTGTACCAGCCGTTGCGGAGGAAGGTGTACGGCAGGCCCGAGGCGAGGACCAGCTTCTCGGTCTCCTTGTGCTCGGCGGCCAGCTCGAAGTCGGCGTCGTCGCCGCCGAGGACGCCGGTGTACGCGAGCTGGGCCACGCCCGCCGCCTTCGCCGCGTCGATCACGGCGGCGTGCTGGGCGACGCGCTGCCCGACCTCGCTGCCGGAGATCAGGAGCACCCGGTCGCCGGCCCCGAAGGCGCCCGCGAGGGTCTCGGGGCGGCCGTAGTCGGCGATCCGCAGCTCGACCCCGCGCCCGGCCAGGTCCGCCGCCTTCTCCTTGTTCCGGACGAGGGCGACGACCCGCTCGGCGGGGACCGAGTCGAGGAGGGCGTCGACGACGAGGCGGCCGAGCTGTCCGGTGGCTCCGGTGACGACGATGCTCATGGTGCTTCCTTCTGCGTGGGGTGCGGTGGGCTACGTACTCACCGTACGGGGGGCACTAACTTTTCGACAGTGCCCACTTTGAAGTAAGGTACTGGCATGGGAGTAAGTGAAGAAGTGGGCGTGGTGCCCCCGCTGCCCGACGTGTTCGCGCAGATGTGCCCCTCGCGCGCCGTCCTGGAGCACGTCACCAGCCGCTGGGGCGTGCTCGTCCTCGCGTCCCTCCTGGAGCGGCCGTACCGCTTCAGCGAGCTGCGCCGCCGCATCGGGGGCGTCAGCGAGAAGATGCTCGCCCAGACCCTCCGGACCCTGGAGCGGGACGGCTTCGTCCACCGCGACGCCAAGCCCGTCATCCCGCCCCGCGTCGACTACGCCCTCACCCCGCTCGGCGCCGAGGCCGCCCGCCAGGTCTGGGAGCTCGCCCACTGGAGCGAGCAGCAGGTCGCCGCGGTCCAGGAGGCCCGCGAGCGGTACGACGAGGCACGTCGCGAGAGTGCCACCGCTTTGTCCCAATGAGGTTGTAGCCACGGTGGGTTGACCCGTCAGGTCGTACGATCTGATCGCCGTTCGGGCAATCCGTGTAGGGACCGTGGGGGAACTGTGGCGTACGGGGACCGAAGACTGCTGCGTGCCTGCTGTGCCGTCCTGGTGAGCGGGCTGATCGCGACCGGGTGCGCCGACGGACGCGGCGACGGGGCGAAACCCGACGGCAAGGGGAGTACGAGCGGGACGCCGACCCGGGCCGGCACGACCCCGGCCCCCACGCCCACGCCCACCGCGCTCGACTTCACCCCCGACCCGAAGCGCGCGCCGAAGAACGCCGCCGACGCCCGGAGGCTGGCCCTCGCCGTCGTCGCGGGGCCGGACGCCTGGGGCCCGGACTACGTGAAGCGCACCCCGCACCTCAGCGACCCCGACTACTGGCCCGTGCTCGGGGACGGCTGCTCGTGGGAGACCGGCACCCGGCCCTCCACCGTCCTGCACAGCGTCACCGCCTACAGCGAGGTCCCCGCCGTCGACGGCCGGGGGACCCTCCGGGTCGCCGCCACCGTCACCGTCCACCGCACCGAGGACGACGCCGACTGGGAGATGGCCGGGACCCTGGAGGAGGCGCTCCGCTGCCCGGACCAGAAGCTGCGCGACGGCGAACGCATCGAGGGGCTCATCTCCCTCGGCAACCCCTTCGGCCTCGGCGGCAACTACACCGCCGCCGACTCCCTCGGCGAGCGCGGCGGCTACCACAACGCCGAGTTCCCCGGGAAGCAGTTCTACGGCTGGTACCAGTCGAGGATCGGCCAGGTCACCGTCGCCACCGTCGTCAAGGGCGCCCCGGGCTACAGCGAGGAGACGACCGACACGACGATCGGCACCGTCACCGCCCAGGTCCAGGCCCTCGTCACCATGCTCGAACGCGTCAAGGACGAGCTGGAGGTCCAGTCATGAGCCCTGTGAACCCGAGAGACGGACACGATCCGGAGGACGGCCGGGAGCCGGAGGACGTCCGAGGACCGGAGGCCGGCCAAGGGCCGGAGCCGACCCGGGAGCCGCGGGACGTCCGGGGACCGGCGGCCGGTCATGGGCCGCAGGCCGGCCGTGAGCCGGGGAACGGCGCCGAGCCCCCGGCGCCGCGCGACCCCCGGATCGGCCCCCTGCCGAGCGCCCCGGTCCGGCCGGGCTCCAGGCGGCGGCCCCAGGGCGCGGCCCAGGCCGGACCCGGCCACCAGGCCCGAGGCGAAGCCCCGCCCGCCACCGACCACCGGAACCGGCCCGGGACCGGGGACGAGGCCCCGCCCGGCGCCGGGCGCCCGACCCCGCCCGGGACCGGGCACCAGGAGCACCAGCCCCCGGCAGGGGCACCCGCAGGAAACCCGTCCCCGGCCGAACCTTCGTATCCGCTCCAGCCCCCGGCAGGCGCACCGGCCGAACCCCCGCTCCCGCTCCAGCCCCCGGCAGGCGCACCGGCAGGGAACCCGCCCCCGCCCCAGCCCCCGGCAGGGACGCCGGCCGAACCCCCGCTCCCGTCCCAACCCCCGGCAGGGAACCCGCCCCCGCCGCCCGCCAGCACCACCCCCGGCGACCTCCACCCCCTCCTCCCCTCCGACCCCTCCCTCATCGCCGGTTACCGGCTGCTCGGGCGGCTCGGAGCCGGCGGCATGGGGGTCGTCTACCTGGGCCGTACGGCCAACGGCGAGCTCGCCGCCGTCAAGGTCACCCACGCCGACCAGGCCGACCAGCCCGACTTCCGGGCCCGGTTCCGCCGCGAGGTCGAGGCCGCCCGCCGGGTCTCCAGCCCCTGGGCCGTCCCCGTCACCGGTGCCGACCCGGACGCCCCCGAGCCCTGGATGGCCACCGCCTTCGTCGCCGGGCCCTCCCTCGGCGAGGCCGTCACCGCGCACGGCGCGCTCCCCGAGCGGAGCGTCCGGCTCCTGGGCTGGGCCGTCTCCCGCGCCCTCGCCGCCGTGCACGCGGCCGGCCTCGTCCACCGGGACGTGAAACCGGGGAACGTCCTCCTCGCCGTCGACGGCCCCCGCCTCATCGACTTCGGCATCGCCCGCTCCACCGGCGAGACCGCCCTCACCGCCACCGACATGGTCGTCGGCACCCCCGGCTTCCTCGCCCCCGAGCAGGCCGAGGCCCGCGCCGACGCCATCGGCCCCGCCGCCGACGTCTTCGCCCTCGGCTGCCTCCTCGCGTACGCGGCGACCGGACGCCCGCCCTTCGGCACCGGCGCCCCGGACGCCCTCCTGTACCGGACCGTCCACGACGAGCCCGACCTCACCGGCGTGCCCGAGGGGCTGCTCGACCTCGTCCGGGCCTGCCTCGCCAAGGACCCCGCCGCCCGGCCGACCGCCGCCGGGATCGGCGTACGGCTCGTCGAGGACGCCCCCGGCGACACCGCCGAGTGGCTGCCCGCCCCCGTCGTCCGGACCATCGCCGAGCGCTCCGCCCGGATGCTCGCCCTGCCCGAGATCGACGCGACCGCGTCCGGCACGGGAACGGCACGGCCGCCGAAGCGCAGCAGGCGCGGCTTCCTGCTCCTCGCCTCCGGCGTCGCCGCCCTCGCCGTCGGCGGCGGCTCCGTCGCCGCCTGGTCGGCCCTCCGGGGCGACGAGGGCGAGGACGACGCCAAGAACCCCCCTCCCCGCACCTCCTGGAAGATCGGCGTCCTCGCCGACCTCTCCGGCCCCGCCAAGGAGATCGGACAGGCCCAGGAGCGCGGCGCCCGCCTCGCGGTCGAGCAGTTCAACGCCCGCGAGGACAAGCCGTTCACCCTCGAACTCGCGGTCTCCGACGACCGGGGCGACCGGAACGCCGCCCTCGCGGCGGCCCGCGGGCTCACCACCGACCCCGGCGTCGTCGCCGTCCTCGGCCCCACCTCCGACGCCACCGGACAGGCCGCGCTCCCCGCCTTCGAGGAGGCCGGCCTCCCGCTGCTCACCACCTCGGCCGGGTTCAACCTGTTCACCCTGCGGGACAAGCAGAGCCCGCCCAACGCCACGGTCCTCCGGGCCATCCCCAACCACCCCATGGGCGGCGCGCACCTCGCTTTCTCCGTCACGCTCCTGCCCACCGTCAAGAAGCCCGGCGTCCTCCAGGAACGCACGGACGACCAGTACAGCTGGCTCCTCGTACGCGGCGTCCAGTTCGGCTTCGGACAGGCGAAGATCGACCCGCTCTACCGGGTCGTCCCCGCCCGCACGCGGGACTACCGCCGGATCCTCGGCGAGATGATCGACGCCGGCATGGACGCGTACGTCCACTGCGGGGTCCGCGAGACCGCCGTCCTCGCCGCCCGCGCCCTCCTCGAACTCGGCTTCACCGGGCCCCGCTTCGGCGGCCAGCACCCCTTCGGCCCCGCCTTCCTGAAGGAGGCCGGACCCGCCGCCGAGAACTGGTTCTTCGGCGCGCCCGTCCTCGACCCCGTGGCCCGCGAGAAGGACCCCCAGCTCAAGGACGCGGACCGGAAGCGGACCACCGGATTCGTCACCGCGTACCGCAAGCGCTACGGCGCCCCTCCCGCGTACTACACGGGCGAGTCGTACGACGTCGTGAACATGGTCCTCGACCAGCTCGCCACGAACGCGAAGGCCGGCCGGCCACCGGCCCGCAAGGGCCTCTGGGCCCAGCTCCGGGCCAAGAAGTACACGGGTGTCATGGGCGGTTACTCCTTCGACAAGGACGGCGACCTCGCCGGCGTCGGCACGTTCGTGCACGGCGTGCAGAACGGCGCCTACAAGTCGATCGGCGTCGCGCCCGGCCAACCCGTCCCCCGGCAGAACACACCGAAGGCCTGACCGCCCGTGCAGCCGCTCCGCAAGGCCGACCCCTCCTCGATCGCGGGCCACCGGCTCCTCGGGCGCCTCGGCGCCGGCGGCATGGGCGTGGTCTATCTCGCCCGTACCGCCGGCGGAACGCTCGCCGCGCTCAAGCTCATCCGCGCCGAGCACGCCGCCGACCCCGGCTTCCGGGAGCGGTTCCGCCGCGAGACCCGGATCGCCGGGCGGATCACCGGCCGCTGGGTGGTCCGCGTCCTCGGCGCCGATCCGGAGGCCCGGGAGCCCTGGCTGGCGACCGAGTTCGTCCCCGGCCCCTCGCTCGCCGAGGCCGTCGGGCTGCACGGCGCCCTGCCCGAGCCGACCGTACGGGCGCTGGGCGCCCGGCTCGCCGCCGCGCTCGCCGACGTGCACGCGGCGGGACTCGTCCACCGGGACGTCAAGCCGGGGAACGTCCTCCTCGCCCTCGACGGCCCCCGCCTCATCGACTTCGGCATCGCCCGCTCCGCCGGGGCGACCGCGCTGACCGCCACGGGCGCGATGATCGGCACCCCCGGCTTCCTCGCCCCCGAACAGGCCCGCGTCGGCGCCGCGGACGAGGTCGGCCCGGCCGCCGACGTCTTCTCGCTCGGCTGCGTCCTCGCGTACGCCCTCACCGGGGAACGCCCCTTCGGTACGGGCGCGGTGGCCGCCGTCGTCTACCGCACCGTCCACGAGGAGCCGGACCTCCGCGAGGTCCCGGACACGATCGCGCCCCTGGTCGCGGCCTGCCTGGCCAAGGACCCGGCGGCCCGCCCCACGGCCGCGCAGGTGCGGGCCGCCCTCGGGGAGGCCGGAGGACCGGCGGGGGACTGGCTGCCGCCCGGTCTGCCCGCGCTCATCGCGCAGCGGTCCTCGCGCGTCCTCGATCTGCCGGTCCCCGAACCGACCCTGCTCGCGGCCCCCGAACCCCCCACGGGGGTCTCGCGCCGCCGCGTCCTGACGGCCGGCTCGGCGGCGGCCGTCGCCGGAGCGGGCGGCCTGACCGCCTGGCTCCTCGGCCGGGGCCCCGCCGGGAAGGGCACGGGAACGGGCGGGGGAGCCGCCCTCCCCGCGTACACGATCGGCGTCCTCACCGATCTGAGCGGCCCCACCAAGGCGGCCGGGCGGGCGCAGGAACGCGGCGCCCGGCTGGCCGTGGAGACCTTCAACGCCCGCCCGGACCGCACCTTCGACGTGGTCCTGCGGACGCTGGACGACGGTGGTCAGGGCGCGCGCGCCACGACCGCCGCCCGCACCCTCCTCAAGGACGAGAGGCTCGTCGGCGTCGTCGGCCCGACGACCGTCCCGAGCGTCGCCGCCGCCGTGGCCGAACTCGTCGACCACTCCGTCCCCCTGGTGAGCGTCCTCGCCGCCGTCCCGAACGGCATCTCGGTGGACGGCCAGACCACCAAGCGCACCTACTTCGAACCCCGCCCCTCCCCGGACTCGATGGTCGTCCCGTTCGCCCGCTACCTCTCCGAGCGCGAGGTCGTCCGCACCGCCGTCGTGGAGGACCGCGACGGCGGCCGGTCCACCTGGTTCGCGGTCAACAGCCTCAAGAAGACCCCGCCCTCGCAGGCCCAGGGCGGGCGGGCGACCTCCCACCCGGTCGAGGCGGACAGCGAGGACTTCGCCTCCGCCGTACGGGCCGCCCTCGCGACGGACCCGCAGGGCGTGATGTACGTGGGGACCTCACCGCGCCGGGCCGCCCTCTGCGCCCTGGCCCTGCGCGACCAGGGCTTCCGGGGCCCCTGCGGCAGCGTCGAACAGCCCTTCGCGCAGGAGTTCCTCGACCTCGCGGGTCCGGCGGCCGAGGGCTGGTACTTCGGCACGTCCCACGTCGACCCGGACGGCCTCCCGCAGGCGAAGGCCTTCACCGCCGCCTACCGCAAGCGCTGGGGACTGCCCGCCACCACCCCCGTCGACCCGTACGCCACGGAGGCGTACGACGCCGTCAACTGGACGCTCCAGGCCCTGGGCACGACGGTCGGCAACCACTCCGAGTCGGTGGCCTCCGGAGTGGCGAACGGCCTGCGCCAGACCCCGTACAAGGGCCTCGCCAAGACGTACTCCTCGGACGGCAGGGAGAGCGTCACCGCGAGCCTCGTCGGCCTCTTCCTCTGGCAGGTGAGGAACGGGAAGCCGCACTTCCTGGGGGAGTTCGCGGACGCGGCGGTGGCGGAGGCGAAGAGGACGAAGAAGACGTGAGGGAGGGCGGGCCCGTGAGGGCCCGCCCTCCCTCCGCGTTCCTGTCTCAGGTGGTGACGGTCCAGGTGTCGTTGCCGGTGAGGAGTTGGGTGAGGTCGCCTTTGCCGTGTTGTTCGACGGCGGTGTCGAGCTGGCCGGCCATGAGGGTGTCGTAGACGGGCCGGTCGACGGAGCGGAAGACGCCGATGGGGGTGTGGTGGAGGGTGTCGGGGTCGGCGAGGCGGGAGAGGGCGAAGGCGGTGGTGGGGGTGGTGGCGTGGGCGTCGTGGATGAGGATGTCGCCCTCGTTGGTGGCCGTCACCTCGACGACTTCGAGGTCGCCGGTGGCCGGGTTGCGGATCACGCCCTTGGCCTGGTCGGTGCCGAAGCGGATGGGCCGGCCGTGTTCCAGGCGGATGACGGCTTCCTGGGCCTGCTGTTTGTCTTTGAGGGCTTCGAAGGCGCCGTCGTTGAAGATGTTGCAGTTCTGGTAGATCTCGACCAGTGCGGTGCCGTTGTGGTCGGCGGCCTGGCGCAGGACGTCGGTGAGGTGTCTGCGGTCGGAGTCGACGGTGCGGGCGACGAAGGAGGCCTCGGCGCC